>JBFGZS010000012.1:0-80683 GCA_041586615.1 Motiliproteus sp.
CCAGGGGTGCTTCTGAATATTGACCTTGCCGGTCTGGCTGTTGAAGTGGGTCAACTGTTTCTTGAGGGTGTTGGCCCCCACAGGTCCGTTCTCCAACCCCTTTTTCTTCAGCTCGGCTTTGCTCAGGGCGGTGTCGTGCAAGCGCTTGGTGCCCACCAGCTCGCCGGTGTCGTAGTTGTAGAACACCGGCCCCTGGATACCGTCGGTGCCGTACTCCCGCAGCTTCTGATGCAGGGTCTTGCCCTCTTTATGGGCCGCCACCTTGATCATATGGAAGTCCTTGCGGCTGCCGCGGCTGAAGCGGGAGGCTTCCTCGGCCACCTCGTTAGCGTTCTTCCAATCGAAGCCGTCGAAGCCCATCCGCTTGGCCAGCTGGGCGATGATCCACCAGTCAGGCTTGGCGTTGCCGGGGGCGTCGTAAAACTTCTGGTACAGGCGCAGGCGACGCTCGCCGTTGGCCCGCATAAAGTCCTCCTCACCCCAGGTGGCTGCCGGGAACACGATATCGGCAAACTGTCCACCAATGGGTTGGCGCAGATAGATATCCTGATTGATCACCACCATACCGCCGGAGTCGGCTCGCTTCTTCAGGGTGTCGATGATCTCCTGTTTGTCGTAGCTACGCACCTGGTGAGGATTGCTCGTGACCAGCTCCCAGAACTTCTTCTGCAGCCCTTGGGAGCCACACATTGCCTGAATCCAGGTGGTGCCGATCACGTGGGCGAAGCGGGTGTGTCCCGAATAGGTCCAGCGGTCGGTGTCCAGGGCACGCCGGCGACGGCCCGGCACTTTCTCCGGCGACTTGTTACGCGGGTAACTCCCGCCTTTCTGGCCTCCGCGTTGGTGACCACCCAGACGGCCTACCACTTGGCCGGCACGCCCGCCGGCGCCGCAGATGGTGGCGATGGCGCTGATGGCATTGGTGTTGGCGGTGTTGTTGGACCAGTAAAAGCCCTTTTCGATGGCGAAGGAGGCCTTCACCCGGCTGCCATCGGCCTTCGGCTTGGCCAGCATTTCGGCCGCCTGGTAGATCTTGTCCACGTCGATCTGGGCCATCTTGGCGGCGACGTCGGGCTCGAACTCCTGTTGGGCCAGGTTCCACTTTTTGTAATCATCGAAGTTCTTGACCTGGAACTTGCCCCAGGTGGTACGCCACTGCCAGGGGGTATTCCGGGTACCCTGGCCGAAGCCCGATGAGCTCTCCCAGCCGTTATTGACCCACTCCTCGATCCAGGCCTTGTCCTGCCAGTCGTTCTCCAGGATCACCCGGATGATCGCCCCCAGCACCAGGTTATCGGTACCCGGCAGGATATCCAGATGCAGCCCGCCGTGCTTCTTCATAAAGGCGATGCCGGCGGTCTCCCGCGGATTGAGTATCACCGTTTTCATGCCCCGGCGAATCGCCGGCATCATGTGCTGCGTAAACAGTACCGTCTTGGTTTCATAGGGGTCGGTACCGCACACCATCAGGGTATCGGCAGCCCCCCAGTCCTCGTAGCTGGGACCGAAATTATCGAAACCCGCATCCCTAAAGCCCGGCGTGGAGGTCACATCCGAGGGGGTATCGTGGAAGGTGAAATTGGGGGTGTTGACGTGACGCATCGCATACTTGGTGATGGCGTAGGTGTTCTCGATATATTGATAGGAGAACGTCTTGACCCCGTACGCCGCATCGCCGTGCTTCTCGCGTACGTAATTGCCCACTTCGGCGGCGATATCCAGGGCGAAATCCCAGGGTACCGGCTGCAGCGTACCGCCGATCCGAATCATTGGGCTCACCAGGCGGTCCCGGGTCGGCGTCTGGGGGTTGTAGACCTTGGAGGCCAAGAGGCCACCACGCATACTGGAATCGCCGTTGGTATTGACGTATTGGGTGTCCTTGTCCGGCACGATCACGACGTGATGCGGCACCTCGTTGTGGATCACCACATTATGCTGAGTGGGCGCCACCCAGGCCTGCAACGGGAAGCTGGGGAAGTCGATGCCGAAGGCATTTTCCGACGCCTTCATGCCGCCGCTGCCAGACCCTACCGGCCAGCGATACACCTTATAGCCACAGGCGACGATACAGTAATCGCACGCCGTGGTGATAATCTCCGCATGCGTCGGCGGCAGCGGTGCATGATCTTCGGGTAAGTAGTAATTAGTAGCCATTGTGTCTTTCTCCTAGCCGTGCGCCAGATTGTCATTGCGTCCGAACAGCAGCCCGAGGATGCCGACGGCGTAAATAGCATCACCGTCGATCTCCAGCAGTACCTGGGGCAGGCTCTCGTAGGCCTGACCCGAGACAATAATGCCGTGGCGGCGCAGGTCGAACAGCGACAGGTGAAAAGGGCACTGGCCCAGGGTCCGATGCTCACCGGTGACCTGGTAGGAACCGTTCAGCGGCCCACCCTGATGGGTGCACATGTAGCTGTAACCGACGATATCCCGCTGGGGACCGAGGCCGCCCCCCCCCTGGACACCCATTTTCACCACCATGCAGGCGGTGTTCTTGCCGTCATCCGGATAGCTGAAATCTACCGGTACGTTTTCCTGCAGCTCGCTCAGTTTGGCCACTAGCTTGCGTGGGTAAGTGGTGACCCGTGCCGGCAGCGTTTGCGCCTGGGCCGTGCCCGGGAACAGGTTGATGCTGATGACGCTGGCCGAGGCGGTCGCCGTGCCGCTGTACATCAGGAAGTTACGCCGTGACAGCATGCACTTGCCATGTTCGGCGGCACTCTCTTCTGCACGCTCTTTTGCGTTATCGGTTGGCTTGTTGCGTTTGAAAAGGCTCATTTCTTGGCCTCCATCAATTCTTCTTGGGTAAACAGGGCCGCATAGGGGGGCAGCGTGGGCCAGTCCATCACGATCTTTTCGCCGGAGAACGCCTCCAGGAAGGCCAGCAGTTCGGAGACCTCCGCGTCGGTCAGACCCAGCGGCGTGATCAACGCGCTCTTGCTGTCCGGGTAGCCCGTGGTTCGACCGTCGGCAGCGACACCACCGCGGTTGTAGAACTCCACCACATCTTTCAGCGTGGCCAGGGTACCGTTATGCATATAGGGCGCGGTGTACTGGGTGTACCGTAGCGAAGGGACCCGGAACTTGCCCTTGTCTTGCTTCATCTTGCCGCGGAAGTAGAGACCGGGGTCGGCCTTGGTGCTGCGATACATCGCTTCGTTGGAGCCCTTGGCGTAAAGCTCGTAGCGGAAGGTGACCTGACTGAGGGCGTCGTTCTCCCAGGTCAGATTGGTGGGGACGCCGATATTGTAGTAGGCCTCGTTACTGGCCAAGGGGCCGTTGTGGCATTGAACACAGCCGGCCTTGTTCTCGAACAGCCGCTTGCCCCGTTGCTGTTTGTCGGTGAGGGCGGACGCGTCGCCCTCTAGAAAGCGGTCCAGCGGTGTATCGGTCTGCACCAGGGTGCGCTCGAAGGCGGCGATCGCCTTCCAGGCGTTACCGATCTTGGGCCACTGGTCGCCGAACACATCCTCGAAGCGCTTTTGGTACTCGGGAATCAGCGCCAGACGGGCCTCCATAATATCCGACTCACCGTTGCCGGCCACGGCACCGGTCGCGGCCCCCTTGGCCTGCGCTTCCAGAGACTTGGAGGAACCGGCCCAGAACAGCTTGCCGTAGTAGCCGGAGTTGATGATGGTCTGACTGTTACGCCAATGCACCGTCCCCGGATACCCCAGGGAGAGTTCAGTGGGGAAATCCCAGCCTTCGGAAGGCTGGTGACAGGAGGCACAAGAGGTGGAGCCATCGCCGCCCAGGCGTCCATCGAAAAACAACAGCTTGCCCAGTTCGATCTTGGCGTCGGTCTGCTTGTTATCCGCTGGCACCGGCACCGGGCCCAGCGGCGCCAGAGGCGGATAGCTGGGCATCACCGATGCCATCGCGACGTTCGTCTCCTGCTTGACTATGGGTGCCGCAACGGCACGCTCTTTTACCTGTGCATTACTGGTACAGGCAACCAGCAGGCTGGCACCGACCATCGTGGTCGCCAGCAGGGGGGTGCCCGTTTTTATCATGCTTCTCATTGAATCATTCCCCTAGTTACGTGCCTGTTTCCAGTCCCGGATCACTTCGTAGCCGTAGGACTGGGTGTCCTGGTAGACGTGCTGACCAGAGGTCAGCGGGTCACCGGACAGGGCTTTGAGGAAGTTGACCAGGTCCTTTTGCTGCGACGTGGTCAGCGCCAAGGGCTTGAGTCGCGCATCCTTGTTGCTATCCTCACCCCCGCCCTGGTTGTAGAACGCCACCACGTCATCGAGGGTCTTGAGGGTGCCGTTATGCATATAGGGTGCGGTGTATTTAAGCTCCCGTAGCGTCGGGGTCATAAAGGTACCCGCGTCGGACTTGTCGGACTTCTTCTGGATCACATGCCCGCCTAAGTCACGCTTTAGGTTCATGTAGTTTTCGATGCCCATAAACATGTTGTAGGCGAGGAACGCCTGGTGGTTGTTAGGATCCAGGAAGATATCCCAGTTCTCCGGCACCCCGGTATTGTGCAGCTGGCCATCGCTGAACAGCGGGCCGTTATGACACTGGACACAGCCGGCATCGCCCTGGAACAGCGCCTTGCCGCGGGTGGCCGAAGGGCCCAGCTGGTTGCGGTCAAACAGCGAATTTCTAGAGGTCAGGGTGTTGAGATACTCAGGGATCGCCTTGCGTACCCCGCCGTTGGAGGGCTCGCCGTAGCCGGCATCCTTGAACATCTGCACGTAGACCGGGTCCTGCTTGATACGCTCCTGCATCAGGCGCATATCCATGTTCATCAGGTAGTCCTCGGTAATCATCTCCCGGGTCACGTCGTTGAGGTTGGTCCCTAGGCGACCGTCATGCATCCAGCGTTTTTTGTGGGCCACATTGATCAATGTCGGCGCATTGCGGAAGTGACCGTTGCCGGGGTAACCGGGGGATAGCGCTTGCTTGGATGAAAAGCCGTTGTCGGGCTGGTGGCAACTGGCGCAGGAGATCGCGGCATCACCGGACAGACGCTGATCAAAAAACAGTCGCTTCCCCAGCGCGGCCTTGGCCTCGTCCACCTTCAATTGCGGTAAGGGTCCCGGATTATTGTCGGCGACGGCCTGCCCGGCCAGCATGGCCAGTCCGGCCGCCACCGAGGTCACAATCTTCCGAGGAGCAGTGGTTTTACCCATTGAGATGTCCTCCCATAGACACTTTCTTCGTGTTACGCTTTGCGTAATGATTGAGCCCCCGAACAACAGTCAGCGGCCTCTGAAAAAATAACGATTTAGATAAAGCAGTAATCGGGCCAACTTACCTTGAAAAATTTTTACCATTATTTTTCAGAAACTTAGAACAATCCCGACTCAGGTGCTGCTGGACTCGCCGAGGGAATTTGCACAGTCTGTTTAACCGGCGAATGCAACGGTTCGTTACAATTTAACGATTCGTTCGATCGGCGCCTCCTCTCGGCATTCGGTAGCGCCCCCTTATCGCCGGGACAAGAAATTAAATACAAATACTTACAAGGACTTAAATAACATCTTCACGACAGATCGCCATCAAGCCCACCCTTTAAAAAAGCTGGCATGAATACTGCTGCATTATGTTCCACACGCCGGTTCACACCGTGGTCAGTGAGCCGCAGTCCGTCATGGAGAATTCGATAATGAGTAAAAGCCACGCAGTTAAGGCACTGATTAACCAATTGGATAACGGGGACGAAGTGGACCGTTGTTATGCGGCCCAGGCCCTCGGGCGCATGCGGGACGCGCAGGCCCTCGAGCCGCTCTACCGCCACCTGCAGGACGAAGACCTCGATGTGTGCATCGACGCCGCCACGGCACTGGGCCAGATCGGTAACGAAGACGCCATCAACGGGCTGATCGAGGCCCTCCACTACCATGGCGAACCCGACGTGAAACAAGCGGCTGTCGAGGGCCTATCGGGCTGTACCAGCGCGCGGGGAGTGGCCGCCCTGACGCACCTGCTGGAGCGTCCCGACGATATCCAGTGGCGAGAAACGGAAGGCTGGGACGACTGGTGGGACCTGCAGCGACAGGTGGTCAAAGCGTTGGGCGATCACGGGATCGCCGACGCAGCGCCGGCCCTCGCCAACCTGCTCGATAGCGACGACGGCCAGGATATCGAGAGTGAGGTACTCAAGGCACTGGTGCTGATCGGTCAGCGGGGCCTGGCCGAACTGAAGGCACGCCTGGATAGTGCCCCGACACGGCGCCTGCGACGCATCGCCACCGCCTTGACCTACGGCTCATCCACCGAAGCCGAGGCCCTGCTGTCCGAGCTGCTGGCGCATCCCGATAGCGACGTACGCCAGGCCGCCACCCTGTCGCTGATTGCTGGCACGGCCAACGATCGCCTGCGCACCCTGGTCACGCTGCTCAACGACCCGGCGCCCGAAGTCCAGGCTAGCGCCCTGAAAGGACTGGAAAAACTTCAACCGCGGGACAGCCACGGCCTCGACGACAACCAACTCGTCGACATGCTGAATGCCGACGACAGCCGGGTTCGCTGTGCGGCGCTCAAGATCCTGTCACAACGGACCACGCCTGCCGGATCAGCCTCTCAGGGGTTTAACGACCGGCTGCTGGCGGGGCTTAACAGCCACCAGCAGGAAGAACAACTGCTGTGCTGCGAACTGCTGGCCGCAACCGCCCAGACCGACGCCGTCGGCGCCTTACGCGCACTGGCCGAAGACGAGGATAGCGCCGTGATTGTGCGTCGCAGGGCGGTTCAAACCATCGGCGAACTTGGCCTACGTGACGGCGCCACTCTCGAGACACTCTGGGCCTGCAGCCAGACCGCTAACACCGCGCTGCGGCACGTATCGCTGCAGGCCTTGCTAACCCTGAACGCGGCCCCCGAGGCTGACCCCGAAGCCCCCCAGCCACTCACCCTGCTGCTCAAGGCCCTGGCCGGCACGCCGGTCGAGTGGCAGCCGACACCGCCGACCGAGGATAAGCCGCAACAAAAACAGGAACAGGAACAGGAACAGGACGCGCAATCACAACAGGACCAACCACAACAGCAATCACAACAGGACAGCCAACGGATTCCCTTGCTGGCGATCGACGAACAGGACGCCAGCAGCGACCCACAACCGGCCTCAGCCCCTCCCGGTATTGAACAGATCCTGGCGTCGCTCTCCGATGCCTACCCCGCCGCGCTTGAAGAGGCGTCGGAGGAGGCCCCCATCGGCTCGACGCTGGCGTCGATCACTCGCAGCAATATCGAAGCGACCGTCGGCCCGGTGCGCGCACTGAGCAGCGATTCCGAGCGCATCCTCGGCCTTGTCGACGAGCTGCCCGAGGAGTACCGCGCGTTTGCCGAAGTGGTTCACACCAACGCCCGTACCGGCGAACGCATGATCAAGGATAAACGCCGCAAGCCGGAGGAGATCGAAGCCGATCGCCGTATTCTAAGCGCCAGGGTGCTGGGGGATTGCGGTCAGGTCCAGGTGCTGCAGCCGCTGCTGGCCTGCCTGATGGACGACGATGCCGAGCTGCGGCGCGAAGCCGCCGACAGCCTGGGTCGGCTGGCGGCCAACCACCCTGACCTGCCTGGAATCGGTAATATGCTAGGACCTATCGCGACGCAGCTGCGGGCGGGTAACGAAGAGATCCGAGTAGCCTGCGCCCGCACCCTGGGCGCCCTCAAACACCGTGCAGCCGTTCCTGCCTTACTCGCCGCCCTGGACGACCCCGACACCCTGGTACGCATCCAGGCCATACGCTCCCTGACCGCGATCTCAGCAGGCAAGGGCAAGCCCCTGAGCGCAAACGATCACGTGGTGCTGAGCGAGGTCACCCCCGACCGCATCACCCGCGCCATTCTCGACTGCCAGGGAGACCCGGAGATCGGTGTACGCAAGGCGGTGATCGACGCCCTGGTGGGGCTGCGCGGCCTCGACCTTGAACTGTTGCTGAAACTGGGGCTGGAAGAGGGCGGCGCCCTCACGCTGGCAGCGGCCCAGGCGCTCAGCGCCCTGGCCCCGGACGCAGCGACCGAGAAGCTGATCCAGGCGCTGGATGTCACCGACGACAGCAGTATCCGCCGCCTGGCAATCCAGATGCTACAGGAGATCCATGGGCCCGCGGCCGCCTAAAGGTGGCGGCGACGCCGTGACCGCTATGGCTGACCCCATCCCGTCGCACCACTTGGCGCTGTCTATCCGCCGGTTGCTGCTGCTCTTCCTTCCTCTGGCGTTGGCCATCTACGGGATGATGCAGATCCACTACTGGCTCTATGTCGATGCCGAGCGCAGCAAGCTGGCTGAGAGCCAGCAACTGGGGGCGGAACTGTCACGCAAGGTGGTGGCCAACAACCTAAACTACATGGTCTCAGAGATCCGGTTTCTGGCCGAGCATATCCAGCAACGCACCCACGCAGGTCACCTGTCGCCGTTGGAAAAACAGGAAATCACCCTATTCCTCGGTAATTTTAGCCGCCACCGTACCTGGTTTGATCAGGTCCGCTACCTCGACCTGGACGGCAACGAGATTATCCGTATCAACCAAAATAAGGGGAATCCGCAAGCCGTCGCCGAGACAGCACTGCAGAACAAGTCGGACCGGTATTACTTTACCAAGCTCGCCTCCCTGCCACCGGGACAGGTGTATATCTCTCCCCTGGATCTGAACATCGAGGGCGATCAGATCGAGCTGCCGGTCAAGCCCACCATACGGGTAGGCGTCCGCGTCCTCAACGCCCAGGGCGACAAGGTGGGCTTCTTGCTGGCCAATTACCTTGGCGAACAGCTGATCGGCGATTTCGAACGGGCAGCCAGCCAAATTGCGAACCATATGATGCTGATCAACAGCCAGGGCTACTGGCTGATCAGCCCCGACGAAGGCCAGAACTGGGGGTTTATGCTGGATCACAGCAAGCGATTCTCCGACAGTTACCCCGAGGAATGGGCCAAGATCCAGGTTAGTTCCACCGGCCAGTTCGAGAGCCTCAACGGCCTCTTTAGTTATATCACCGTCCACCCCTATCACGCACCTGCCAGACACCCCGACGTTCAGCTGACTACCGAGGCGGAAACCCTCTACTGGAAGGTGGTCTCCTTCGCGCCGAACCCGCTGCTCAATGCCCCCCGGCAGCAGTTCCTCAGTAACACCGGGTTGATCTACCTGTTTTCCCTGTTCCTGGCCTTTTTAGGCAGCTGCATCATCACCCGAGCCCGCCAGCGCAACGACGCGGCGCAACTTGAAAGCCTCTACGAACGCAGCTTCCGACGGGTGCTGGAAAACATCCAGCTGGCGGCGGTCATTATCAACCCCCGGGGAGAGATCAGCTTCTGCAACGATTACTTCCTGAAACTGACCGACTATCAGCGCGAGGAACTGATGGGAAAAGACTGGGTAAACCTGCTGCCCAATGACGAGCACCGCTCGGGTAGATACACAAATTTTTTGGAAGCGCTGCGCAATCGACAACTGGCTGAACAGACCGAGAGCACCCTGTCGACCAAGCAGGGACAGCCGCTACTACTGGCCTGGAACAACACCTACACCTTCGATGCCGACGACGAAATTGCCAACGTCACGTTGCTGGGCCGTGATGTCACCGAGCAACGAGGGATCGAAAACCAGTTGATCAAGCTCAGTCAGGCGGTGGAACAGAGCCCCAACACGGTGATGATCACCAACCCCCGGGGGCAGATCGAATACGTCAACCCGAAGTTTTCCCGGCTCACCGGCTATGAACCCGAGGAAGTGCTGGGGCAGCGTCCCAGCCTACTGAAATCGGGGCATACCGACCCCGAGGAATACCAGGC
This sequence comes from Motiliproteus sp., assembly GCA_041586615.1. Taxonomy (GTDB): domain Bacteria; phylum Pseudomonadota; class Gammaproteobacteria; order Pseudomonadales; family Balneatricaceae; genus Motiliproteus. The sequence goes on from JBFGZS010000012.1 coordinate 9,752, forward strand.
GCTGTGGCAACAGATCAGCCAGGGCAAGACCTGGACCGGCACCCTCCAGAACCGCAAGAAGAACGGCGATATCTACTGGGAGAAAACCAGCATCTCGCCTATCTATGATAACCAGGCCAAGATCCGCCACTTCCTGTCGCTCAAGGAGGACATCACCGACCTTATTTTGCTGGAACAGGAGGTCCAGCGTCAGAACGAGGAGTCCCACAAGAACCGGGAGCTGGCGGCGGTAGGACAGATGGCCAATATGGTTGCCCACGACCTGCGCAACCCCCTAAGCTCCATCAAGATGGCACTGCAGATCCTCAGCAGGGCACCGTTGCAACCGGCCACCGACGAGATCAAGGAGCTGATCGGCATCTCTCAGGAGCAGATCCGTTATATGGAGGGGATCATCAGTGACTTGCTGAGTTACTCCCGCCCGGCCAAGCCCAAACCGGAGTGGCTTACCCTGGAGAAACTGATGGAAACCACGGTGATCGGCCTACAGAAGCAGATCCAAGAGCAGGGCGTCGACGTCAAAGAATATTATCAGAAAGGTCTGCCGACCCTACTCGGTGATCCGGTACAATTACGCCAGGTGTTCAGCAACCTGATTATCAACGCCATCCAGGCGGTCGAAGCGCAACCTGATCCGAAGCTAGCCATCAGCGTGACCCTACTGATGACCGACAGCAATCCGAAAATCAGGGTGACCCTGACCGATAATGGCTCAGGGATCGACCCCTGCCTGAGCAGCAAGGTATTCGAACCCTATTTTACCAGCAAGGCCAAGGGGACCGGGCTCGGGCTGGCGATCGTCAAACAGCGGGTCGATCTGCACCGGGGATCGATCGTCCTTTGCGGCATGGAAGGCGGCGGAACCCAGGCCACCCTGATACTGCCGGTCAATCCAGAGACCAGCAATTGAGGTTCATTGTTTGAGGTTCATTGTTTGAGGTTCATTGATTAAGGTTCATTGATTGAGGCCCCCAGCTTAAGGACGACAGTGTGAGGAGGAAAGTGTGAGTCAATTGCTAATCGTCGACGACGACCTGGCCATCTGCCGGATGCTGGAGCTGCACTTCCAAGCCGAGGGTCACGCGGTGCAGATCGCTCATTCGGTGGATCAGGGGCTGGTCCGTGCGCGTCAGACCCGCCCCGAACTGATTATTCTGGATATCCGCATGAGCGGAAAAAGCGGCCTGGAGGGGTTACTGGAATTCAAGGCCGAAGCCCCGCATGCTCGGGTGATCATGATCACCGCCTTCCATGATATGGAGAGCACCATTCAGGCGATGCAGGGTGGCGCCGACGATTACATCCACAAGCCTATCGACTTGGCGCAGCTGGACGAGGCGGTCCGTAACGCCTTTCAGCACAGCCAGCCTTCGGACACAGAACTGGACCTGGTTGCCCACCTCGTCAGCTCAAGCGCCATGGTGGGAAGTAGCAGCGCCATGCGGGAAGTGTTCAAGACCATCGGCCGGGTGGCCGGCAATAATGCCACCGTGCTGATCACCGGCGAGAGCGGCACCGGTAAAGAGTTGGTCGCCAAGGCGATCCACAACGCCAGCGACCACCGCGATGGCCCCTTTGTCGCGATCAACTGCGCAGCGCTGGTAGAGAACCTCTTGGAGTCGGAGATGTTCGGTCACGAACGGGGAGCCTTCAGTGGCGCGGTCAACCAGCAAAAAGGGAAATTCGCCCTGGCAGAGAACGGCACCCTGTTTCTCGACGAAGTGGGCGAGCTCACGCCGACGATTCAAGCCAAGTTATTGCGGGTCCTGCAGGAAAGAGAGTTTCTCCCCCTCGGCGGCAAGCAGGCGCTGCCCAGTAACGCCCGGATCATCACCGCGACCAATGTGGACCTTAAAGAAGCGGTCGAACAGAAGCGCTTCAGGGAAGACCTGTATTACCGCCTGGAGGTGGTCCGGATACAGCTACCGCCCCTGCGCGAGCGACGGGAAGATATCACCGAACTGGTCCCCGCCCTGATCAGCCGGATTAACCGTGATCTCAACGCCAAGGTCACCCGGGTGTCCTGCGAAGTCCTAGAGGCGTTACAGGCGCATCGCTGGCCCGGCAATGTCCGCGAACTCGAAAACGTACTGACCAAAGCCGTCGCGTTGTGCCCTTCCGACTGCCTGACCCCTGACCTTCTGCCCACCGCCCTGCAAGGGCTGTCCATCGATACGAGCGCCGCCCAAGCCCCGCTCGGTCAAGCCCGGGGCGGGTGCAGCCTGAAAGAGATGGAGCAGGCCCATGTGCGCCTTGTGCTACAGGAAACCGGCGGCCATAAGGGGCGGGCCTGTGAAATTCTCGGCATCTCCCGCCCCCGTCTGCAACGGTTGATTGCCGACATCAGTTCGGCCCCTGTAAAGAAGAGATCATGATTGTTACGGCCTATGCCTGTCCACGGCCTTGGTGAGGCTGCGCCAAACGGAAGCGGTTGCTGCTGAGCATGCCGGCACCGATTATCTTCTCCCGTAACAGCCCTTGTGCAAGGGGCCTGTCTCGCCGCGGCGGCAACATGAGCCGCGCCGTCCAGCCGGATCACGATGACTTGAGAACCGGTCGCGGACCTTTTTTCATGCGGCTCGGCGCTTGCAAGCCTCCGTGGTCTGCGCTAAAATCCGCCTACTTTTTGTACAACACGTGGCATGAGGCCCGTAAAACTAAAAAGGCAAAACCGTCGAAAGACGGTGACGCAAAGCTACTGGCCTACGGAGTCACTTCTCTATGGCAGCAGGGCTGCAGAAGGTCTGAATAGCCTCTTGTTAGTGTGCCCCTCTTATCACGCTCACTTTTGAATCTCTTTTGCACCCTCCGCTTGCGATTGTCTTGGTTTGACCATTTCCGCCCGCCGTAATCGGGCTTAACAGTGTGCAGCTAAGAACCGGGGTGACGCCACCTATGCAAGTTATCAATGTCTTTCCACTTATTCTGCTGGGTGCTGTGGTAGGGGCGTGCATATCACTGCTGGTTGTTAGGAGAAAGGCGGCGCGCACCTCCTTACTCCCCGCCTTTGCCGAGAGCGGTAGCAAAGTGCAGCGCAGCCGCGCCACCCCAACCTGGGGCGCCCTGACCCTCGAAGCCCCCCTCTTTCACGAAGCCCTCCAGGGCCAAGTCACGCGTGCCCAGGGGACGCAGCAACATGTGTCATTGCTACTCCTGGAGCTGGATCACTTCCAGCATCTGCATGCGCTGTTTGAGCCGGCAGCCGTCGAGGGGGGACTACAGCAGCTACAGGCCGCACTGGAGGCGTGTCTGCAGCCTAGCGATCGATTTTTTTGGCTTGGCGGCAAGCAGTTCGCGGCGATTATCACCACCCGGGGGCAGGATGAGGCCCTGGCCTTGGCGGCCCGACAGGCTGCCCGTAAAGCCTCTCAAGTCATCGATATAAAAGGAGAAAAACTTAGGCTTAGCGTCAGCATCGGCGTTTACCCGTCACAGGACAGTCATGAGAGCCCGGAGCAGATGCTCGCGTACGCGAGGCAAGCCTTGACCCAGGCCAAGCGGCAAGGGGAAGGGTATTACCATGTTTTTGAGGCCGCACGCCACCCTCATGTAAAGCAGCGCTTTGCCCTGTATAATCGCCTGAATAGCGCACTGTTGCAGGGCGAATTGCGGGTCTATTATCAGCCCCAGGTCGCCCTGTCTTCGCGGCGCATCTCGGGGCTGGAGGCGCTGGTTCGCTGGCAGCATCCTGAGAAAGGCCTGATCCCTCCCGATCATTTTATCCCCTTGGCGGAGGAGACCGGGCTGATCGTCCCGATTGGCGAGTGGGTGATCCGCGCGGTCTGCAAGCAACTCCGTGTCTGGCAAAGATCGGGGGCCGCTCCCCTGTCGGTGGCGGTGAATGTGTCGACGCGCCAGCTGATCGATCCGGCGCTGGTGGAGGTCGTCAGGCAGAGCCTGGCCAGCAACAACCTGAAGGCGCATTGCCTGGAGCTGGAGCTGACCGAAAGCCTGGCGATGCACAACCTAGAAGAGGCCGCCAACATACTTCAGCAGCTGCAGGCGCTGGGGGTTGCGTCGGTTATTGATGACTTTGGCACGGGGTACGCCACGCTGAGTTACCTGAGAGACTTACCGGTGACAAAACTGAAGATAGATCGCAGTTTTGTCCAAGATATCAATCATGACCACCAGGCTGCTGTGCTGGTAAAATCGGTCATCGACCTGGCCCATAGCCTGGATTTGCAGGTCGTGGCTGAAGGCGTGGAGTCCGAGGCCCAGTGCGAAAAATTGCACGAACTGGGTTGTGTTTATACGCAAGGATATTTGTTCGGCCGGCCGTTACCGGCAGCGGAGCTTAACATCCCTAGGAAAAAAATACGGGAAAGGCCACACCGGGCGTTTTCAACAATCTAAAGGACGGATACATCGGTATGATTTTTACAAACAGGACGCTAGCTTCTCGTCTCGTGCTGGCCAACGCGGCGCGCCTGCTGGTCGTTATCGTGGTCATGCTCGGCGTGGCCGTCAGTACCAAAGCGATTGTCGACAGCAGCGCCGATCTGGACCGTACCCATAGCCTACTGGAGCAGACCCTAACTGTTAAAAGCCTGAGCGGTGCCTTGGAAATCAATATTCAGCGTTTCCTGGATACCGGTAACAGGGAGTTCCTGGGCGCTTTTCGTGAAAAAAAAGAGGCGCTTGACGAGACCCTGATCCAACTACAGCAGGGATTCGCCGACCGCCCTGAACCACGGGCCCGCCTGGAAGAGATCCGTATCCTGGTCAATGAGTGGGTGACTCTCGCGATAGCCAGCACGCCAACAGCCGATGCCACCCAGCCAGGGGTCCCCCAGCTGCAACAGGCGGGGCTATCCGGTAATACCTCGCTGGAGGCCATAAAGGCGAAGCTGACCACCCTGGAGACGACGGGAAGACAGCACTTAATGGCTCAGCGAGCGCGGATGACCGAGGTATCCGAGCAGACGCTCTTTATGCTTATCGGCGGTAGCCTGGTTATTGTGCTGACGGGTTTAGGTTTTGCTCTGATGGCAACCCTGGGGATCACCCGGGACCTGAAACGGTTGTCCAAAGCCACCCTCCTGCTGGCAGAAGGCGATCTTAATGCGACCGCAAATATCCACTCCAACGACGAAGTCGGGATGCTCTCGCGCTCCTTTGATCGGATGGTGGAGCGTTTGCGGCATATCGAGGAGATCGCCAAGGCCATCGCCGCCGGCGACTTTTCCCAGCAGGTGCAGGTACGGGATAAACAGGACCGGTTGGCGATCGCGATCAACCAGATGTCCGAGAGTCTGCAGCGCTTGGCGGGGAATCGGGAAGCCCAGGACTGGCAGAAGACGGGACAAGCCGAGCTGCATACCATTATGCGCAATGAGCATGACCTGTTACCGCTAACGCAGAAGATCATCACCTACCTGGCCAACTACCTCAAGGCACAGATCGGCGTCTTCTACCTGGCGGAAGATGAGCAGCTGAGGCTGGTGAGCAGCTATGCCTATACCACGCGCAACAATAACGATAACCAATTCCGTATCGGGGAGGGTTTGATCGGCCAGGCGGCTCTCGAGCAGCAGAGCATTCTTTACAGCCTGATGCCCGGTGAGCAGAACCCGCTGGTCGTCAATGGCGGGATGGGGGAGTTCCAGCCGGTCGATGTGATTGTACTCCCTCTGGTCCACGAGGGCGCCGTACAAGCCGTGCTGTCTCTGGGCGTTAACCGGAAGTTTTCCGCGCTCGAGCTGGAGTTCTTGGAGAAGATCTCGCAAAGCCTCGCCATCAGCATCCATGTGACCCGCACCCAGCGCCAGTTTGCCCTGCTGCTGGAGGAGTCCACGCTGCAGGCCGAGGAGCTGAAAACGCAACAGGAGGAGCTCAAGGCATCCAACGAGGAGCTGGAAGAACACGCCGAGATGCTGGCGCAATCGGAAGAGACACTGCGGCATAAGAGTAACGAACTGCAGCAGCTGAATACCGAACTGGAGGAGCGTACCGAAGACCTGGAGCGCCAGAAAACCGCCACCGAGGAGAAAAACCACGAGATCGAAAAGGCCAAGCGGGCGGTCGAAATACAGGCACAGAATCTTGCCCGAGCCAGCCAGTACAAGTCTGAATTCCTGGCCAATATGTCCCATGAATTACGCACGCCGCTGAACAGCTTGTTAATTCTCTCTCAGTCGCTGGCGAACAACAACCCGGGCAACCTGAGCGAAGAGCAAGTGGAAGATGCGAAGGTCATTTACCAGGGCGGCAAGGCGTTACTGGGGTTGATCAACGATATCCTGGATCTCTCCAAGGTCGAGGCCGGTAAGCTGGATATTCGGGTTGAGGATATGTCCATTGCCAGCCTGCTCGACAACCTGCTTAGCCAGTTCAATCCGATTGCCGTTGATAAAGGCATTGACCTGTCCATAGAGCCGCTGGGAGACCTGCCCGCCACCTTATGTACCGATCCCCAGCGGGTCGAACAAGTGTTGCGTAATCTGCTGTCCAATGGGCTGAAGTTTACCCATGAAGGCTCGGTGGGGTTACGGGCTTATCGACTAGCCGAATCCGTGCCTTTCCATAACCCCGAACTGAATGATCATCCCGTGATCGCCTTTGCGGTGAGCGATACCGGTATCGGTATTCCCGAGGATAAACAGCAAGGGATATTTGAGGCGTTCCAGCAGGCCGATGGCTCGACCAGTCGGGTCTATGGCGGCACCGGACTGGGCCTGACCATCTCCCGGGAGTTGGTCCGACTGCTCGGCGGCGAGATTCAATTGCACAGCCGCGAAGGCGGGGGCAGCACCTTCACCCTCTATCTGCCGTTGAATAGCTCGCCCGCAACGCCGCAAGACGCGCGGACCGAGCCGGCTGCCGGCCTGGCTGTCAGCCCGTCATCGGCAGAGGTTGGCCCCACGCCGGTAGCGGTTGGGTCCGCAGCGGCCGCCCCGCTCAATCCGCAGACGCTCAGCACACCGGCGCCCACCCCAAACACCCTGCAACGACCGGCGGCCATGACGGCGGCACTCGCGGACGACCGGGACAGCCTGAATCCTGGCGACAAGTCGGTACTGATCATCGAAGATGACCGCGCCTTTGCCCGGATTCTGGTCGATCTATCGCGGAAAAAGGGTTACCCGGCGCTGGCCGCATTGCAGGGTAGCCAGGGGCTACAGCTGGCGCTGGAGTATCAGCCCAGCGCCATTATTCTGGACCTGGGGCTGCCCGATATCGGCGGGCGGCAGGTACTCAAGCAGCTGAAACAGAACATCAAGACACGCCATATTCCGGTACATATTCTCTCCGCCGAAGATAAAGACAGCGATCTGTTGCAGATGGGGGCCATGGGCTTTCTGACCAAACCGGTGTCCGGAGAGGTAATCAACAGCCTGTTCGCCAAGATAGAGGGCTTACTGCAGGAACCGATCAAACAGCTGCTGCTGGTGGAGGATGACAGCAGTAACCGCCAAGCGGTCATACGTCTGATCGGTAATCAAGATGTTGATATCTGTGCGGTGCGCACCGGCCAGGAGGCACATGAAAAACTGTTAAGCAGCGTTTTCGACTGTATAATTCTGGACCTGTCGCTGCCTGATATCAGTGGCTTCGATCTGTTAGACCAGCTCAGCCAGGATAGCGCTATCGTCTTGCCGCCCATCGTGGTTTACACCGGTCGCGACCTGACCCCGGAGGAGTATAAGCGGCTCAACGAATACACCCGCAGTATCGTGATCAAAGGGGCCAGCTCGCCGGAGCGCTTGCTGGATGAAACCACCCTATTCCTGCACAGCGTGGAGTCCTCCCTGCCCCATGACCAACGTACGATCATCCAGATGCTGTACAATTCGGAACAGCAGTTGCAGGGACGCAAGATTCTGCTAGTGGACGATGACCTGCGCAACACCTATGCCCTGTCCCGAGCGTTGAGTGAGCAGGGGTTGGAGGTCAGCATGGCGGATAACGGCGAGCTTGCCCTGCAGAAACTGGCGGAGGAGGATATCGAACTGGTGCTGATGGATATCATGATGCCGGTGATGGATGGCTATGAAGCGATGCGCAGGATCCGCCAGCAGGCACGCTTTAAAAAATTGCCGATTATTGCCCTGACGGCGAAGGCAATGCTCGAGGACCGCACGAAATGTATCGAAGCGGGCGCCAATGACTATTGCACCAAACCGGTGGAGATCGACCGGCTTATGTCCATGATGAGAGTATGGCTGTTCAGATGATGCAAACCGTTAAAGAACTGGAAATACTGGAGATCGATCTGTTTCTGGAGGCGATTTCTCGCCGCTACGGTTACGACTTTCGCCATTATGCGCAGGCCTCCCTGAAGCGTCGTATCAAACAGAGCATGCAGCGCGCCGGAGTCAGCCGGGTGGCCGATCTGATTCCGTTGATCTTGCATGAGAAGGCGTTCTTTGACAGTTTTTTGAAGGATATGTCGGTCACCGTTACCAGCATGTTCCGGGACCCCAGCTTTTTTGCGATGCTCCGGGAACAGATCGTTCCGGTCTTGAAGACCTACCCCTTTATCAAGATCTGGCATGCCGGTTGCGCGACCGGCGAAGAGGTGTATTCCTTGGCGATTCTGCTCAAGGAAGAGGGCCTCTACGAACGCACGCAACTCTACGCCACCGATTACAACAACCACTCGCTGGCTGTCGCCAAGGAGGGGATCTACCCCCTCAAGCAGCTGCAGGAATACAGTGAGAATTATATCCGCGCGGGGGGCAAGGGCACTTTTTCCGATTATTATCACGCCAAATACGGCGCGGCAAAAATGCATGAGGCGCTGAAGGAAAATGTCACCTTTGCCAACCATAATCTGGCCAGCGACGGTGTCTTTGGTGAGATGCAGATGATTATATGCCGCAATGTGCTGATCTATTTCGATCAGCAGTTGCAGAACCGGGTGTTGAATCTGTTTGACGCCAGTTTATGCCCGCGCGGCTTTCTGTGTCTGGGCACTAACGAGTCGCTGAGATTCTCCTCGGTTCAGGATCGGTTTGAAAAGCTAACGCCGAAAGAAAAGATCTATCGGCAGAAACGGAGTCACCAGGGTGAAGGTTAAGGCGTCTATAAACCCGCCGTGCCGACCCGCCGAGGTCCTGCCAAAGATTCTGGCGGTGGATGACCGGCCTGAAAACCTTCACTCCCTGAAGCGGATCCTCAGCGATGTGCAGGCCCAGGTCATCGCGGTGCCCTCGGGGCAAGAGGCCCTGGCGCAGATCCTGCGTCATGATTTCGCGCTGATTCTGCTGGATGTGATGATGCCGGAGATGGACGGGTTTGAAACGGCGGCGCTGATTCGCGATCATCGGGCCAGCCAGCAGATTCCCATTATCTTCGTGACGGCGGCAGACCGCGATCAGAGCTACGAGGATAAGGGCTATAACCTCGGCGCGGTTGATTATCTGTTCAAGCCTATTCAACCGCATATCCTGCTCAGCAAGGTACGGGTCTTTATGGATCAGGCCAACCAGCAACAGCAGCTGGTTCAGAATCTGCGTGAAATCCAGCGCTTACAAGATAGTCATGCGGTACTGCTACACTCGGTCAGCGAAGGCATTCTCAGCCTCGACGTGGATGGACGCATCACCTTTGCCAATTCGGCGGCGCCCGGCTTACTGGGCATCGAGCCGGGGCAACTGGAGGGACGTTACCTGACCGACTTCCTGCTGCTGGCCGAAGACCGCCCGGCCGATAGCCACTGGCTCAGCCATAGCCTCTACCCGCATTGCCGCGAGAACCGGGGGGGCTCCTATGATCAGCACTGGTTTCGGCATGCCCGGGGGCACCGGTTTCCGATTGAGTACACGGTCAGCCCCCTGAATGAGCGACCCGATCAATTTACCGGCGTGGTGCTGGTGTTTCAGGATATCAGCGAACGCAAGGAGCGGGAGGTACTGGAGCTGGCCAACAAACACAAATCCACTTTTTTGGCCAACATCAGCCATGAATTGCGCTCCCCACTCCACAGCCTGCTGATTCTGGCCAAGCGGTTGGCGGCCAATACCGAAGGTAATCTGCAGGCCGATCAGATCAAGGCGGCGACGGTGATTCAGCGCGAGGGACAGGACCTGCTGCATCTGATCAACGACATCCTGGATCTGTCCAAAGTGGAGGCTGGAAAAATGGCCATGCACTGGGACGAGGCGCCCATCGCCGCGATGCTGCAGCATCTGGAAAGTCAGTTTACCCCGTTGGCCGTCGAGAAAGGCCTCGCCTGCCATTGGGATCTGAGCGCTGGCGTTCCGGACAGCCTGCATACCGACCGTCTGCGGTTACAGCAGGTGCTCAAAAATCTGTTGGCCAACGCCATCAAGTTTACCACTCAGGGCCGCGTGTCGCTCAGAATTAGCCGGGTGGGTCGCGGCGAAACCGAGGCGATCGCCTTTGCGGTATCCGATACCGGCATCGGCATCGCCGCCGCCAAGCAGGTAGAGATATTCGATGACTTTCAACAGGTTGACGTGGCCATTAATCGCCACTACGAGGGCACGGGACTGGGGCTGGCCATCTGCCGGGAATTGACCCGTCTACTGGGCGGCCACCTTAGCGTGCAAAGCGCACTGGGCCAGGGTAGCTGCTTTACCCTGTATCTGCCCTTACAGCCCCCCGCGGACGGCGCCGGGCTCGAGCAACCGGATAAGCTGCCGCTGATACTACCGGCGAACAGAACCCGGGCCCCAGCACGCCAGCCCCAGCCGGTGACGCCGGATCAGTGGCTTGACATAGCGCCGCGCCTGGCCGAACTGGCGCCCGGTAGAAACCTGTTGCTGCTGGATAGTGATATGCGCAACAGCTTTACCCTGGCCGCATGGCTGCGGCGTCACGGTTTTCGTGTGATCAAAGCCGACAGTTATGCCAGTGCCCTGGCCACGCTGGAACAGGAGCCCCAGGTGGACCTGTTGCTCCTGGCCCTTATGCCGCCGTCCCCGGCAGCGCAGCAGCTAGTGACCCTGATCCGCGCCCGTCAAGGTCAGCAGTCCGCTGCCGTTATCCTGATGCGCGATCCGCAGCAGCCGGATCACGCCGACACGGGCCTGCAACAGTGCGCTGATGCCTGTGTGCTGAAGCCGCTGGCGACCACCCAGCTGCTGACACCATTAACCGCATGCCTCGAGGCCATGCCTACCCCGGTGGCCCCGGTAGTAAGAGAGATAAATAAATGATTCACGTGCAACGCTCCAAGATTCTGGTGGTGGATGATAAAGCGGACAACCTTTATGTCATGGACACCTTGCTGAAAGATTGCGAGGTCGAGGTCTTTCTGGCGCAATCGGGTAATGAGGCGCTGTCCCTCACCCTGCACCACCGCTTTGCACTGATCTTGCTGGATGTACAGATGCCGGGGATGGATGGCTTCGAAACAGCCGGCCTGATCCGCCAGGATGAAGAGACGCGCAAAATCCCCATTATTTTCTTGACCGCCCTGAGCACGGATCAGCCCTATGTGCTGCAGGGGTACGAGTCCGGCGCGGTCGATTACCTGGTCAAACCGGTGGATACGGCCATCCTGTTGAATAAAATCGAGGTATTTCTGTCCTTGGACCGTTACCAGCAACAGCTGGCAGCGCTGAATCAACAACATCAGCTGTTGCTCGATTGTGCGGGAGAGGGAATCCTGGGCGTCGACCCCTCGGGACACATCCACTTTAGCAACAAGGTGGCGGGGCAGCTTCTGAGCGCGTCGGAGCAGCAGCTACGCGGCGCTCATCTGCATGAACTGCTGTATGGCGAGCAGGAGGAGGTGCCGGCCTGGGAGCAGTCGCCGGTCTATATGGCGTACCAGGATGGGCAACCCTACCGGGTCCATGACGGGCTGTTTTGGGGCCGCGACCGGCGGCCTATTCCGGTGGACTATACCAGCACGCTGCTCGCCGATGCATACGGTGACTTTGCCGGTGGCGTGATTATTTTTCAGGATATCACCCAGCGCAAAAAGACCGAGCAGAAACTGCTGGACCTGGCGCAGTATGACCCCCTGACCGGGCTCGCCAACCGCGTCCTGTTTCAGGATTTTCTGTCCCTGTCGATTGCCCGGGCCCAGCGGCGCAAGAGCCATATGGCGCTATTACTGCTGGATCTCGACCACTTTAAAGATATTAACGATACCTTGGGGCACGATACCGGCGATCAGCTGCTGCAAAGTGTCGCCCAACGTATTCAGTTCAGCGTCAGCGGCAAGCCCGTAGAATCCGATCTGGGCGACGGCGAGGCCCACCTGCTGAAAAGTGTCGCCCAGCGCCTGAAAAACAACCTCCGGCGTAGCGACCTGGTGGCCCGCCTGGGGGGCGATGAGTTTGCTATCGTGCTCGATGAGATCGCCCAGCCCCAGGACGCCGGTATCGTGGCAAACAAGATCCTGAGTGCGCTGGCGCCCCCGCATCAGTTGGGCCGCTACAAAGTGTTTATCAGCCCGAGTATCGGCATTGCCTCCTACCCAGGCTGCAGCGCCGACGCCGGGGAACTGATAAAAGCGGCCGATACCGCCCTTTATCAGGCCAAGGCGCAGGGCCGCAATAATTACCAGTTCTATGCCCCCGAAATGCATCGCTCAGCCATGGAAAGAATGCGCCTGGAGCAGGATCTACGCTACGCCGTCGAGCGCCAGCAACTAAGCCTGCACTATCAGCCCCAGGTCGACCTGGTCAGTGGTCAGATGATCGGTATCGAGGTGCTGTTACGCTGGCGCCACCCGGAGATGGGGATGATCAGTCCGAACAAGTTTATTCCCCTGGCCGAGCGGACAGGCACCATTCTCGGGCTTGGCGAATGGGTATTGGATAAGGCCTGCCGGCAATTTCAACGGTGGCGACAAGAGGGCTTGGTCAGCGATAAGGTGATGCTGGCGGTCAATATCTCCAGCCGGCAGCTGACCCGGGATGCGGGTGCGGCAGCCATTCAGGCCGCTCTAGCGCAGTGTGACCTGCCCCCGGCCAGCCTCAATATCGAGCTGACAGAAAATGCCCTGATGGGGGAACAGGACTCCCCTGCCCCGGCCCTGGACAAACTGAGAGCGCTGGGAATACGGGTTTCATTGGATAACTTTGGCACCGGCTACTCCTCCTTCAATCAAATTCACTGCCTGCCCATCGATTGCCTGAAAGTCGCTCAGCCCTTTGTCAGCAAGATTGGCCAAGACTCAAAAAATGACGCGGTGGTCAAGACCATCATCGATATGGCCCATACCCTGGGCTTCGGCCTGGTGGCCGAAGGCGTCGAAACGGCGGAGCAGGCCACATTCCTGCAAGCCCATGGCTGTCACCGGGTGCAGGGGTTCTACATCTGTCCGCCACTCGGTGATCAGATGATGACCCAGCTGCTGAAAAGTCGACTCGATAAGTGCTCCCGGGACCTGTGTACCTGGGATGTATGTACCCGGGATATGCTTACCCCGGATGCCGCTACCCAGGATGTGCTGACCCAAGAGGTATATACCCAGGATGTGCTTAGCCAAGAGGTATGTACCCCGGATATGCTTAACCAAGATACCGCTACCCGGGATAAAAGCACCCAGGACAAAAGTCCCCAGGAGCGAACGATCACGGAAGAGAGCCTAGCGCGGCGGGAAGAGCGCTTTTAGCCGTGTCCTGCTCGTCATCGAAGGTCCGGCAAGAGACGCCGCATCGGAGGTATGAAACGATGTATGAAGCGATCTTGGTGGGCGGGTCGGCGGGCGCCTTACAGGCCCTACCGCGCCTGCTGCAACAGCTACCGCCCGGTTTTTCTCTGCCGGTGGTGATCGTGCTACACCGCCTGGAGGGCCCTCTGGGGGTTTTACATCACTATCTTGGCCAGCATTGTGTGCTGCCGGTGATCGAGGTCCAGGATAAGGAGCCGCTGCTGCCCGGACGGGTTTACCTTGCCCCTGCCGGCTATCATCTGCTGCTGGAAGAGGGCCGCTATTTTAGCCTGTCGATAGATCCACGGGTCAGCTACTCCCGTCCCTCGATCGATGTGCTCTTCGAGAGTGCCGTGGATGTCTTTGGTAGCCAGCTGGTGGGGGTCATTTTAACCGGTGCCAACTCGGATGGCGCGGTGGGACTGCAACGGCTTAAGGCCGCCGGAGGCTTGGCGCTGGTTCAGGACCCGGCCAGCGCGGTGGCGGATTTTATGCCCCGGGCCGCCCTGAAGGCGGCGTCGCTCGAGCGCGGGCTTGATCTGGACGCCATAGGCTCGCTGCTGGCGCAGCTACAGGGCAAGACGTCATGATCATGTCGGCTTCGGTGCAGGGCTGCGCGCGGGATCGGCTAACGGCCTTGGACGTAAGGCACCGCTATACGATAAAATTACCGGGCAACAGGCCTCGCCAGGCTGACCCTCATCCCGTCCAGATAAACAAAGCGTAGGTATATTACACCATGGGACAAGACAGGCCGCGGTTAAAAATACTGGTGGTTGACGATCGCCCGGAGAATATCCGTTCGATGACCCGGATATTGGAGGGGATCGATGCGGAAGTTCAGTGTGCGCTATCGGGGATCGAAGCGCTCTCCCTGTTGCTGCGCCATAAGTTTTCCCTGATCCTGCTCGATGTGATGATGCCGGAGATGGATGGTTTTGAGACCGCGGAGCTGATTCGCAGTTATCAGAGCAGCCAGCATATCCCGATTATTTTTGTCACCGCCGCCGACAAAGACGATGCGTATGAATTCAAAGGCTACGACGTCGGTGCCGTCGATTACCTGTTCAAGCCGATCCAGCCGACGATCCTGCTGAGCAAGGTGCGCTTCTTTCTCGAGCTGGCCAAGCATAAATCCCTGCTCGAACAGAGCTTGCAGGAAGTCGATCAGCTGAAGAGCCACAATGAACTGCTGATAAAATCGACCACCGAAGGGATTATCAGCCTGGATCGAAAGGGGTGTATCACCTTTGCGAATCCAGCCGCCGAGCAATTGCTGGGCTATCACGATAGGGCTTTACTCGGGCTCGACTTTACCGCTATTCAGGGCCCGGGGGCAGCCGCGTCCTTCGAGCACACCGAGCTGTACCATGCCTTGCTGGCCAAACGCAGCCATCAGGATGATCAGCAATGGTTTTATCGGCGCGATGACAGCCGTTTTCCGGTCGCCATCACGGCGAGTCCGCTGCACCATTCAGAGTCGGAATCGATGGGCATGGTGTTGCTGTTTCAGGATATCAGTGCGCGTAAGGAATCCGAGGAAAAGATCGCTTTTCTGGCGCAATATGATCCGCTGACCGGCTTAGCCAACCGCAGCCTCTTTACCACGCTATTCGATCAGGCGATCTCTCGCTCAGAGCGCCATCAGCACAGCCTGGCGTTGCTGTTCCTGGATCTGGATCGTTTCAAACAGGTCAACGATTCCCTCGGCCATGACGCCGGTGATCTGCTGCTGCAGCAGGTGGCTCAGCGGCTGCGCTCGCGCACCCGTGACGGGGACACCATCAGTCGCCTGGGCGGGGATGAGTTTACGGTGATCCTGGAAGAGATCGACGAGTCCCGCGAGGCGGCCATTGTGGCGCAAAAGCTGGTGAATGCGTTGAGCAAGCCCTTTACGATCAATGGCCATGAGGTGTTTATCGGCACCAGTATCGGCGTGGCCCTCTATCCCGACTCGGCCGATAACGCGACCGCCCTGCTCAAACGCGCCGATATGGCCATGTACCAAGCCAAAGCGCAAGGGCGTAATAATTATCAGTTTTTCACCCCGAAGATGCAGCTTGATGTGACCCAGGCGCTGGATCTGGAGAACCGCTTAAGGCATGCGCTGGCGCGTAATGAATTTTCTCTGCACTATCAGCCTCAGGTGAACATTAGCAACGGTCAGATTATCGGTCTGGAAGCCTTGCTACGCTGGCAGCCCGACGGCAAGGCGTTTGTGCCACCCGCGGAGTTTATCTCGATTGCCGAGGAAACGGGCTTGATCGTGCCGATCGGCGAGTGGGTACTGCGCCAGGCCTGTGCCCAGGTGCAGCGCTGGTATGTATCGGGGCAGCTCAAGCAGGAGGTGTCGATCTCGGTGAACCTGTCGGTTCGTCAGCTGGAGAATATCTCGCTACTGAGCACATTAAACGAGATCCTGGCGGAAACCGGCCTCAAGCCCTCGCAACTGGAGCTGGAGATTACCGAGAGTGCGGTGATGAAAGACCCGGACATCGCCATCGAAGTACTGCAGGGGATCAGTCGTCAGGGCATTCAGGTCTCGCTGGATGATTTCGGGACGGGGTATTCCTCGCTCAGTTATCTGAAGCTGCTCCCACTGGATGTGTTGAAGATCGATCGCTCCTTCGTCAACGACATTGGCGTTAATCCCAGCGACGATGCCATCTTGAAAACAATTATCGAACTGTCCGAAAATCTTAACCTGAGGGTCGTGGCCGAAGGGGTGGAAACGGCAGCGCAGCTGCGTTTTCTCCGTGATCTCAAGTGCCACTCCATACAGGGTTACTTCATCAGTGAGCCGAAGTCTGCGGAAGAGATCGAAGAACTGCTATGGCGCGCCCAGCAGGGCTGCCTATTGGGACTGAATGCGCCAGAAAAGCCTGAGGGCCTGATCCTGAAGCCTCAGTTTAGCAAGTCAGCGATACAGGAGTCTCACAAGAAATAGCGTTAGCCGCGCATGCCACGAACGTTCGTTGTCGCCCTGTTACTCGGAGAGGGCATACACACGGCGACGGCGCCGCACACTGACGGCGGCGTATTCGATGGGGCGCCCGCGTTCCAAGAGATAATGGTCACGTCTGCATTGAGACGATTAACCTGGCGGATTAATAGCCATCTGTCTGCTTGCGATCACGTCCTGATGTTTGGCTGGCGGCATCCATTGCCAACACCCTATCTGCCCATCCTTCATCCCCGCTGTCCTTGGCCGGGGCGATTCAGTGGATAATTCATGCGGGCTTGGGCTTTGAGTCCCATGGATGGTTTTTGGCATTGAGCGCGGTGCTGGTCGTGGTCGCGAACTGAAAGTGTTGTTCCAGTTCGTGTGCGGGTAGTGGCGAAGCAAGCAGATAGCCTTGCAGCTCGTCGCAGCCCTGCTCCTTGAGAAAGCGGCGCTGTGCTTCGGTTTCAACCCCTTCGGCCACCACCCCCATTCGCAGGCTATGTGCCAGCGTGATAATTGCCTGACTGAGCACCGTGTCACGGGGAATGCTGCTGACAAATTCGCGATCAAGCTTTAAGCGACTGACCGGAAACTGTCTCAGGTAGGCCAGGGATGAGTAGCCGTTCCCGAAATCATCGATGGCGAGCTGCACCCCCAGTTGGCGTAAATCTTCGAGCAGCTTGAGCATGAGCTCGTCGCTTTGAATCAGGATGTTCTCGGTCAGTTCCAGCTCCAGGCTACGGGCAGGCAACTGCGTTTCATGTAAAATCCGACGGATGCGATCAACCAGATCCGGTTGGTGGAGCTGGCGCTCGGACAGGTTAACCGCGACCCTTTGTAATGGCAGCCCTTGCTGCTGCCAGTCTCGCAGCTGGGCGCAGGCGGTCCGCATGGCCCATTCGCCGAGTGTGACAATAAAGCCGCTACGCTCTGCCAATGAAATAAATTCGGCCGCCGGAATCACGCCTTTTTCTGGGTGATGCCAGCGAAGCAAGGCCTCCACCCCAATTATCCGCCCGCTGGATGCTTGTAGCAGCGGCTGATAGTAGACGGCAAACTGTTTGTTTTCGAACGCATGGACCAGGGCGTTCTCCAAGGCAAACTGTTCCTGTGTGCTGCTATTGAGTTCGGTGTTATAGCAGACGAAATTATTACGCCCACCGACCTTGGCCTGGTACATGGCTGCATCGGCATTGCGCAGCAATGTCGCTACCTCTGTACCATCGTTGGGGTAGTAGGCAATACCGATGCTGGCACCGATCGCAACCTTTTCATTACCACTCAACCAGAAGGGCTGAGACAGCCGCTTAAGCATGCGCCGGGCCGCAACCAAGGGGTCAAACGCGTCTTTATTCGGTGCCAGTGCCAGCAATACGGCAAATTCATCTCCGCCCAATCGAGCCACCGTATCACTGTCACGCACGGCTTCTGTCAGCCGTTGCGCAACCTGCTCCAGCAATTGATCACCGGCAGCATGACCCAGGTTGTCATTGACCGCTTTGAATTGATCCAGATCCAGTGCCATCACCGCGACGCGGGTGTTATTACGCTGGGCCTGGTTGATCATCTGGCTTAGCCGGTCATTGAGCAGAAACCGGTTAGGCAGGCCGGTCAGACCATCGTGACTGGCCTGGTGACGGAGTTGCTCCTCAAACTGCTTGCGTTGAGTAATATCGTAGGCCGAGATCATAGCCCCCTGCTGGATGCCCATATCATCAACAATGGGTCGGCCGCTGATCAGCAGGGTGCGGGGGTCAGCGCCCTGTTTTTGTACGATAAACTCTTCTTTATCAATGGTCTCGCCCCGCAGAGCGCGACGAAGTGGCGAGTGCTCTAACGACAACGGGGTGGTGCTGTTGACCGGTGCCAGCGGGCAGGTATGCGCCCATTGCTCAAGCGATAGCCCGGGAATGGCCCCCAGCTGGTTGTCACTACTTTGATTAGATAAGGTAATGCGGCCATCGACATTGCAGGCCACCACCAAGTCGTGCCCCTGTTCAAGCACCGCTTCGGTAAACTTTTGTACCCGGTGCAGTTCAACCGTGCGCTCACCGACCTGCTGGGTTAGGCGTTCGGTCAGCTTGTTCAAGGTAGGGATCCAGCTCAGCAGGCCCGAGAGTAATAACAGGTAACCTCCCGAATAACCCACCACCTTTTCCAGAAACGACTGCACCTCCGTGTCGCCAATAATGACAAAGCGTTCCAGCCCGGAAAACTCATCGGTAAGGTCCAGAACGGCGGCGAATGCCAGAAGCGCAAAGCCGGCGACAATCCGTTTCCAACCCTGCTGTCCCCAGTTTCGATGCCGCCCGGCCCACACCAGGAATATAGTAATACACACCAGCACTAAGGCTTTCAAGGCTTCGATAGATAAATCAAATACTTCCCAGTTCATCGGTTATTTCCCTGTTGCTGGATGAATTCCGGCTGCCGTTAGCGGGTTGTCACAGACAACTCAAAAACCTTTTATTGGTGCGTCGCAACATCAACGCGGGGCAGCCCGTACATCAAGCCGAGTTTATGCGGTCGATTTTTGCACATATTCCCTGGTTTTTCTACGTGTAAACAGCAATACATGCCTCAAGGGTAAAAGTAGAAATCGCCTTGACGACTTGACGACCACTAAAAAATCAACGCCCGCGAGCCAGTTCCTGCCGTACGGTGTATGTTGATTGATATTAAGACGGCAGCTTAATACCGAGCAAAAATGTCGCCTTACTAGGCGGTTCATAGATGAATCGCCGTGGCATAAAGCCACGTGAGACAAGGGCGGACAGGCGCCGGCCTTGTCCTCATCAAAAGACCGAATGGATCGGTATTTTAATGCCAGGTTAATAGTGAGAATCCAAACCGTTGTTTTATGGCAGGAGCGCCTACAGACCGTTACCCAGGGAGTGAAGATCGGGGTCACATTCTGGTACTCACTGAGCGCAGAGCGCATGCTGAAACGTACGCTGGCACAGCACGCCGGACGGATACACCGGACCGTCCAAGGCAAAACGGAAGTTCATGTCTACGACTACATCGACACCGGGCACCCGATGTTAGAGCGGATGTTTTATCGCCGAAGTAAAGGTTATCGTGCCATGGGTTATGAGCTGCGGGATTCAGCGGAAAGATCCCGCCAGCACTCTCTAATTTGATCCCCCGCATGCAAACCGGACGCTAAAGCAGAGTGTGTGAGAAAAATCGACAAAGACTCGCCGCGGGGAACCTGCCGCAGGTTCTTTTTTTGGTTTTGCGAACAATCGCAAGGATGGAATGAGTACACTGAAACGTGAAGGAAGAGGTAGATCAAACGATGGTATGAGGTGGTGGGCCTTGCCAGACTTGAACTGGCGACCGATCGATTATGAGTCGAGTGCTCTAACCAACTGAGCTAAAGGCCCCCTAAAAGGAGCGCAAATTCTACAAGCAAATGATGCTAGAGCCAAGAGAAAAGGGAAATAAAACGGCTGTTTAGTTCCTCAATCGTGGTTGGAAAAGCACCACCATAATCATTAACGGTTTAATCAGGAATCGTTGCAACGCTAGGCGCGGGCACGCTGGTGACATCGCATTCTGGTCATCACCTGTGTTAACAGTGGGTGCTGCATTGGTCGGCGTTACCCAAGGGGTCTCACCAAACTCGGCCATTACCCAGTTCGCTTTCTCCGAATCGGGACGGTTGGCATAGATCATCTCGACCAGCGTTACATTGAATGGACCGGCATCCGGTAACATCGACGCGTAGTCGTAATAGGTATGCTGTCGATGTTCACGAGGGGTGAAGGAGGACAGATCTTTGGCATCGATCTGGTTGTCGCCGTTGAGATCCTGCTGTAGTAAGACCGTCGCGACTTCGTTCATGCGTTGCTCAAGTACAGCCGGGGTCGCTACTATGTGGCTTTACGCCTCGGCGGTTCATCCATAAACCACCTATTAAGGCGACATTTTTGCTCGGTATTAAGCTGCCGCCTTAATATAACTTCATGTAATTTTTTTAAAAACATCCTACTTCAGGTAATATACCGGACCGTCTTCAAATACCGTATCGCCTAAAGTAGTAGACAAAAAATGTTGAATAATCTCTCCATTAAAAACAAGTTTATTCTTATTCTTACGCTTCCATTATTGATTGCTCTCTATTTATTATTTGATTTGATCTGGAGGCAGTGGCAGGTCAGTCAGTCGCTGCGCGATACGCTGGCGAATTCTCAAACGATCATCGTAACCAATCAGCTGCTTCAGGAACTGCAGCTTGAGCGCGGCTTGAGCATTCTATTGACCCTGCAAGACAACGAGCCCGATGAAAAACGGGTATTTACTCAGCGTCAACGAACGGATGAGAAGCTCGCGGTTTTCAACCATACATTGTCTGTGCTTAAAGCCAGCACCTGCAAGGACTCTACAGGCTATCTTTTTGAAATAAAAGAAGATAATTTCTGCCGCCCGCTTCATGAGCAGCTGGATAGCGTTACTGAAGAGATAACGGCCTTAGCAACGCTTCGCTATCAGGGTGACCGCATTACACTCCCTGCTCAACCGTTGTTTGAAGGCTATACCCGGATTAATGACGCATTGCTGGGGCTGACCTCAGTGCTGGTTGAACGCAGCCAAGGATCGCCCGTGGCTAATCGGATGACGGCTTACTATTTCTTACAACAAGTGAGAGAAAACGCAGGGCAGGAACGTGCCTTGTTGGCCGTTGCGATCGAGCAAGAAAAGTTATCGCCCGACTCTCGGCGGCAGCTAATCGCCCTTATTGCCCAACAACAGGCCTATACCCAATTATTTGGAATCTATGCCCTTAAAAATAACAGGGAATTATTAAATCAGCTGCAGACGGGACCACTAAGCCATGCGGTTAACCGCCTGCAGGATGGGGTATTAAGCCAAGACAACAGCTTAAACGTCACCATGTATGAATGGTTCGAGGTTGCCAGTCGGCGGGTTGAGCAGTTGTACCAGCTTAACGAAAAGCTGGGCTCTGAACTTCAGACAGCGGCCCATGAATCCCATAGGGATGCCGTCAGGTTACTACTCTCGTTAAGCCTGCTGTCTGCGTTACTTATCGCTATGACGGTTATTTTTTCCAGCCGTATCATCCGGATGGTGACGCGTCAGCTGGCCAGCTTTATGGCGGTTATCGATCAAGTGGAAAGAAACACCGACATGGACGCCCGGGTCGAGGTCTATACGCGAGATGAGCTGGGCGGTATAGCACAACGATTTAACGCGATGTTAGACCTCTTGAAGAACCATCAGGCCGACCTGCGTAAGTACAACAATAAGCTCGACATGGCCCACGCTGTCATCAATGCGTCCATGGATAGCATCATGATTAGCGACGCTAACAACATCATAACCATGGTGAATCCGTCGTTTACGCGGGTGACCGGTTATACCGAGGAGGAGGCCATAGGCCAGCCGATCAACCTGCTCAGCTCCGGACGTCATGATCCGGCCTTCTACCAGCAGATGTGGACGGAGCTTGAGACAAGCGGATACTGGCAGGGAGAGGTCTGGAATAGACGTAAAAATGGTGAAATTTTTCCGGAATGGCTGAGTATTACCCCCATCGTTATCGGTGATAAGGAGCCGACAACCTTTTACGCGGGTATATTCAATGATATCTCTCGGCTCAAGCGCGACGAAGCGATGATCCAGCAGCTGGCCTATTATGACCCGCTGACCAAGCTGCCTAATCGTCAGCTGTTGAAAGATCGACTGGAGGTCGCCTTGGCAACGGCCAAGCGAGATCAAAAAAGAATAGCCCTGGTCTTTATTGAACTCGATCGCTTCAAGGCGATTAATGACACCCTCGGTCACAGCGTCGGTGATCAGGTACTCTGCGAAGTGACACGGCGCTTGCTGGCCAGTGTACGGGATGGAGACACGGTCGCGAGAATCGGGGGCGATGAATTCGCACTGTTGCTAACAACATTGCAGGATGATCACACCGTTGAAGATATAGCGCGGCGAATCGAGGACGTATTACAGCAATCCCTACTGCTGGATGATCATGATATTCATGTAAGTGCCTGCATGGGTGCAAGCAGCTACCCCGGGGATGCGCAGGATGCTGCCAAGTTGCTGAAATATGCCGATGTCGCCTTAACTCAGGCCAAGCATGACAGAGCGCAATCGATCAGGCTCTATTCGCCCGCCATGAATAAAAAAGCCATGGCGCGTATGCAGATGGGTCAGCTGTTGCGCAAGGCGCTGGCTAACGACGAATTCGTCCTGCTGTATCAACCAAAGATTGATCTGGCCAGTGAACGGGTGGTTGGTGTGGAAGCGTTGCTGCGCTGGCATAACGAAGAACTCGGATTAGTATCACCGGTTGACTTTATTCCGTTGACCGAAGAGATGGGGCTGATTGGCGATATAGGCGCCTGGGTCCTCGAACAGGCCTGCTGCCAATGTCAGCGCTGGATCGATGCGGGCTTTGCTCCCATCCATGTCTCCGTCAATGTATCGGCGCAGCAGTTCAAGCATCGCGACCTGATCAAAGATGTAGAACAGGCGTTGCTGAAAGCGAGCCTCAAGCCCCGCTACCTGGATCTGGAAATTACAGAGAGCTGTGTCGTCGATGACGTTCTTTCCCTGATTTCGCAATTGGATGTCTTGCGTAGTCTGTATATCAGCACCTCGATGGATGATTTTGGTACCGGTTATTCCAGCCTCAGTCATCTAACCCGCCTGCCGCTGGATCATCTGAAAATCGATGGGAGCTTCATGGCCGGCATTCCAGATTCGAAAGCGGATGCGGAGATGGTATCGACCATCATCCTGATGGCCCACAACCTGGGTTTAAAAGTGATCGCCGAGCGGGTAGAAACCGAAGCGCAGGTACAGTTTTTACGGGCGCTGCGCTGTGATCAGATTCAGGGGTATTACTTTAGCCGGCCACTGCCGGCCGATGACGTGCAGAAAATGCTGGTGAAAGTAACAGGCGAGACGTCAACCTGCAGTTAATCAGCGTTACTTTATTTGCGGATCAACAATTGACTTCAAAAGACCGAGCAAGACCGCCGGATGGCGGGCCTTCGATCCTCGCCCTGCCTATTGGCGAGTGCGTTCTGACAAGCTCTCACTTGAAATCTGCCGCTTGCCGCCAGTCATTAAGACCGGAAAATCACTTCGATCAAGTGAAAGCCAAACGGGGTTTTTACCGGCCCGTGCACTTTCAGCAGAGCTTGCTTGAAGATCACGTTATCCACCGCTTTGACCATCTGCCCCGGGCGGACTTCACCCAGGTCGCCGCCGCGCTTGGCCGAGCCACAGAGCGAGTGTTTTTTGGCGAGCAAACCAAAATCGGCGCCTTTGGCCAATAGCTGCTTTAGCTTTTCTGCTTCCGGTTTGGTTTTCACCAGAATATGTCGCGCCAGTGCGGTGGCCATAAGCGATCCTTATTAGTTACGGCGTAGAGATCCGTATTAAGGCGGCAACTTAATACCGTGCAAAAATGCCGCCTTAATAGGCGGTTCATGGATGAACCGCCGTGGCGCAAAGCCACGCGAGACAAGGACGGACATGCGTCGGCCTTGTCGTTATCAAAAGACCGAATGGATCGGTATTTTGATGCCAAGTTAATAGCAGCCATTCTACCGCTTATCCATCGGACGATCGACTGCCTGTCTTGCGGCGCAATGGCGCAGCGGTCGCGCCAACCAACCGCGCCGACACGGACTAGGTGGCTTCCATAACCCCGTCTTTAGCAAGGCATTCGACTTAATGGCAGGTTGACCTTAATTATCGGTAGCTTGTAGCCTGTGACTCTGCATAATCGGATGATATGCGCAGTACTGCGCGTGATTGCTAAACAGCTGTATGGGACAAAAAGACGATGGCCAGTTATTTTACCCAAGAAAGAATCACAATCAGCACACTGGAAGATATCGTTAATCGACCCCAGTACCAGGCATCGATACCACCCAGAAGGTCGCTGTTTCGCTATGTCGTTGCGGCTTATTCATTTCCTCGAAAGATAGCCAGTTGCAGTGTCAGCAACTGCTATCAGAATCATAAAAAAGGCTACTTGGTGCACACCGCAGAAGGAGGCGAGTGCAATATTTGTGAAACCTGCGCCCAACGCTATATGAACCCCGAGGCGCTAACGCCGCCAAAAGAGACACGCCGCCGCAGCTCGACATCCTCCAAAGCATCAGCAACAAGCAAAGGGCCACGTACGACCCCGAAGCCGGCGCTGGTCTGCCAGATCGACATGGCGACGTATACCGAGCAGAGCGCCCAGATAAAAGCGCGAGTCAAAGAGCTCAAACTGATGCACAAAGGCGCAAACTGGGTGTTTCAATCCCTGAATCAATTGCAAAAAACCTGCCCGGCAGAACTGATCGAGGCCTTACATCGATTAGCGCAGGACAAGGAAGACAGTGACATTTTCGAACAGTTAATCGAGAATAACGCCAGCGACCAACAGCTACAGGATGTGGAGGCGCTGACAGGACTGGGGGTTTTTCGTCACGATATCCGTCAACTGTTAATCGATCAGATCCTTAAACCCTTGGCAGAACTCGACACTCAGGCCAGTAAAGCCGCCGGCAAAGCCACCACCAGCATTCCCCACAACTGGACCGAACAGGTGGAAACATCCATCGCCGCTGCCGAGATACTGATCGAAGACGCACACAGGTTCTTTACCGAAGAAAATATCAGCCGACTTAGAAGCATTCCGTTACCCGACAAAGCCGCCAAGATCGTCCGCGGCATCGCCTGGGTTGAGGATCAGGGACTGGTACAGCGTAAATGAACGCCATTAAAACGACAGCCGAAAAACTGATCAAAAAACACCGGTCCCTGATCCACTCCGACATGATGCGGGTAACGTCCCATGTACAGCGGGAAGCGGGGGAATGGCTGGTCAACACCCTGATGATAGAAGGCTACGACGTCCCTTTTAAATACCGGCGCAAAGAGCGCTACAAGAGCCTGAAAGGCCAGCGGGTCAACCTGACCTACTATCCAGACTGCGAGTCCATTGCAGGTCTAGAGATGGAAGTCATGACCATTGTGCGGATAAAAATTGCCTGAGCCACGCCAGCGCAAAAGCGGGCTATGGCACAGTAAACATACGCAGCACGCATGGAACGGCGCGGGGATGACCTCACTCACAAGGACATGGATAACCAGGGTATCGCGAACAGGAGAGACGAAAAGGCAGCCTAACGCATCGGCACGCGGCGCACTGAATTACTAAGGGTCGAGGACCATGTATGAATAGAATCGCCGCATCGATAGAATCGTCCAGACGGCCGGTGACCGCCTGACCTGTCTCGTCAGTCAGGCGAACCTTATCGGAATTCCTTGTGCCTTATCTGCAGGTGGCGGAAAACGTGTACACGCGCCGGACCTGTTTCGCGCCCACGGGTTGCGAAACAGGGCAAACAAAAAGCCCCCGCAGCAGGAATCACTCAGCGGCAGCGCCTTCTTCGCCTTCAGCTGGCGCGGCACTTTCCGCTTCTTTCAGGGCCTTCTTTAGCTCTGAAATTTCTTTGTTGGCATCTTTAAGCTTTTTCACGACCTCTTTAGATACCGTGGCCTGCTCGGCAATACGCTTCTTTTGATCGGCCAACTGACGCTTGAGGCGTTCAGGATCCAGTGCCTGCAATTTTTTCAGGTCACGCTTGGCTTCAGACAGCTCGCTGGTCTTGGCTTTCAACTGCTCGGTCAACTTGCTAACTTTGGCATCCTGCCCAACCAAACCTTCCAGACGTTGAATTTGCTGAGCGGTTTCAAGCTTCTCAACTTCCTCGCGTAGCGCAGCATTCTCTGCTGTCAGCCGGTCTGCTGTGGAATTGCTCTGAGCTTCGGTCAGCTTGAGTGACAGCGCTTTGGACGCGTCTTTCTCGGCCGCTAACTCGCCATTAAGAACGGCGATCTGGCTTAGGGCTTGTTCCAGTTCAGCAGCTTTTTGTTGATTCGCTTTTATAGAAGATAATTTCAATTGAGACATCGTTGTGAAGTGCTACCTTTGGTGGGATTAGTGTGGTGTGTTGGGTAAACAGGTCGCTGCTACAGGCAAGAAGCAAAGCATCTCGTTAGCGTTCAGCGTACATCCATCTGTCCAGACATCACCAGTCTTTTGCAAAGATCGGGCTAATATTGCCCTACGTGGCAGGATAAAGGCGTGCATTTTAAATCAATACCGTCCACTAGCCAAGCTTATACGCGCGCGGATTGGATCATTTTTGAACAATTCTCATCTAAAAAGGGTATTTTTCGACATGAAAAGCGATGGAGCCGTGCGAAATAAGCCCATTACAGCCCTCGCTATCCGCCGATCAAAACACGTCCCTATCAAAACGTTCATCTATCTAAACGTTCATCTATCGACATACCGACCTATCAAAAAAAACAGCCCGATCCGACAACCCGCGGTATTGCATGGCAGATGGCTGACATTATCCAGGTCTTATTTTAGCTCGGTCACCCAGGCTAATTCAGCCCGCAACGCCACAGCCGGTCCTAGGACAAACAGACAGGGCGCCTGTATATCAGCGACGTCGGCGTCTTCAACACAGCAGCCCAGCGTGGTGTCGAGCACCCGCTGCTCCGGCGTGGTCGCCTTGGAAATCAACGCGGCAGGCTCCTGGGCACCGCGCCCTGCCGCGATCAGCTTTTGCCGTATCACGGACAGGTGCTTGCGTGCCATATAGAACACAATCATGGGGGAACTCTTGGCCAACGCCTCCCAATCGACCGGCGGGACCTGCCCACTCTGATCGTGACCGGTAACAAAACTGACAACCTGATTCGTGCAGCGATTGGTCACCGGGATACCCGCATACGCGGTGCCGGCGATACCGGCGGTGACACCGGGTACAATACGAAAACGCACTCCGGCAGCCGCCAGGCCGCGCGCTTCCTCGCCGCCACGCCCAAAGACAAACGGGTCACCGCCTTTGAGTCGCAGAACGCGCAGACCGTCGCGCGCCAGCTCGATCAGACGCGCATTAATCTCCTCTTGTTTGGGCGAGGGTAGCCCTCCCCGCTTGCCCATGGCAACCAGCCGGGTATGTTTGCCGGCCAACGCCAATATTTGCGGCGACACCAACGCATCGTAAACAACGACATCGGCCTGCTCCAACGCATAGAGGCACAACAGCGTCATAAGGCCCGGATCTCCGGGACCTGCTCCTGCGAGCCACACCGATCCTGTTTCAAATTCGGGCATCCCTAACCTGTCGAATAGCGCCATGGTCATCGAATTACTCCCACTAAAAACCGTTGCCCTTCTATCTAAGCAGCGCATAGATACCTGCCTCACATGCCAACAAACACAGCCGGTAAGGCGAAAGCGCGACATAGTGACAAATCATCACCCTTTTCACCAGAAATTCTTGCGGCTAAAGCCCTGCACAAACCGCGATAAACCACACGAGATGGTGCCCATCACCCACGTTGCACCGGCGATATTATGGGAGAAACCTGCTATCGTCTGCTTCTTTGTGTTAACGCCGAACTCAAGGAACCGTTATGACCGTTACACCCAGTTTCCGTTTTCGCCGCCTGCGCAAGTCCGGCACGCTGCGTCGCCTGGTGCAGGAAACGCACCTGTCCGTGGACGACCTGGTGCTGCCGATCTTTGTCGAAGAGAGCATCGATGCGCCGGTAAATATCGAAAGTATGCCCGGCGTCCAGCGTTACCCTGAAGCGCAGTTAGCTGACGTTGTTCAGGCCACCTGGAACAAGGGGATCAAGGCCATCATCCTCTTCGGCGTTTCCCATGCCAAGGATTGCGACGGCAGCGATACCTGGAATCCGGAAGGATTGATGGCGCGCTGCATCCGCATCGCCAAGGCAGCTCAACCCGAGATGCTGGTTATCAGCGACAACTGTTTCTGTGAATACACCGACCATGGTCATTGCGGCGTCGTCGTCGAGGACGATGTCGACAACGACCTGACGCTGATCAACCTGCAAAAGCAGGTAGTGGTGGCCGCTCAGGCCGGTGTGGATATGATTGCGCCTTCCGGCATGATGGACGGCATGATCGCCGCCATCCGCAACGCGCTGGACGAAGCGGGCTTTAGCCATATTCCGGTGATGTCTTACTCCACCAAATTTGCGTCTGCCTTCTACGGCCCCTTCCGTGACGCCGTCGACAGCAATTTCAAAGGGGATCGCAATGCCTATCAGATGCAGCCGGGTAACGGCCGTGAGGCGATCGCGGAATCGATGCAGGACGAAATGGAAGGTGCCGATATACTCATGGTAAAACCAGGTATTGCTTACCTGGATATTATCGCCCGCATCCGTGATGTCTCGGAACGGCCGATGGCGGTCTACCATGTGAGTGGCGAATTCGCCATGATCAAAGCCGCGGCCGCGGCCGGGGTGATTGACGAACAGGCTATCGTCATGGAAACCATGATCGCCTTTAAGCGTGCCGGTGCGGATATGATCCTGACCTACTATGCGCCGCAGATCGCCGACTGGTTACAACAGCGCTAATCAAGGCGACCGGTAGCGACGGGCGGACGACGTAACGTCTGCCCAGACCCAAGCCGGTGCGCCGTAGCGATCGAAACGTAAAATAGCCTTCGTGCACGGCGCCTGCGCGTCTTTACTTGGCTTTTTTCTCTTTCTTCTGCTCATCCAGCAGCAGATCCAGCGCTTTGAGCATATCCAGCGAAGAGAGCATACCCACCAGCTCCTGCTCTTTATTCAATACCGGCATGGCGCCAAAACGGTGTTCGATAAGCACTTTGGTCGCTTTCGCAATCGTGTCATAGGTATGTGCCACCATGACGTTGCGCGTCATCAAATCCTGTACCGATAGGTTGTCGTCCAGGTTATAGATATGACTCAGGTCCGGGGCCTCGTCCACCCACTCAGGACGGCGCAGGTCGCGGTCACTGATGATGCCGATTAATTGCCGCTCGTTATCGACCACCGGCATATGCCGCACCTCATTTTCCCGCATGCGGAAAAATGTCTGCCGAATACCGTCTTCCGGACGGGCAGTGATCACTTTGGAGGTCATAAAGCTGCTGACTTTAAGAGGCATGGCGGTCAATCCTTATTATGCAGTCTGACAGTGATATTGCCATCGACGCCGTAGATAGCACGCCGAAATAAAATTATTACAAAACAATATCATTACAGAGCAATATCATTACAAAACAACATTATTAAGACTGTTGATTGTAGGGGGCCTGATGCGGAAAAAACATGCGCGAGATCAGGTAAATGCTTAATCACTATAAGGCATAAGCCCCAGCCGCGGTTTTATCTCGCAGGCCAACAGGACGCGCTCAGGGGCAAGGAGAGGCATCGGCCTGCAGTAACTGGGCCGCACAGAGACGACGAATCTGTGCCAGCTCAAAAGACTCGCTACTGTAGTTGAGCAGACTCTGACCAAAGATATAACTGTAAAAGAGGTAGGCACGGGAAAAAGCCACCTCGGCATCCAGATCCAGCTGTGAAAACAGCTGGGCGACAGAGGTCAGTCGCTCCCGATCGACGGCACCTACAGATTCTGCCGCCAACGCACTACTACGCGCCCAGTCCCGGACCGCCAGTTCAATGGCGGTACCCCGCGGGTTCGCCCGATCGATATACAACTCCAACAGGCCGAGCAAGGTATTGTGAGCGGGCTGCTCAATCGCCGTCTGTTCGCGTATGGTATCGATCCGACGCTCGCGCCAGGTCTTCAGCAGTTGCTCCAGCAATTCATTGCGATTTTTGAAATGCCAATAAAAGCCCCCTTTCGTGACTCTCAGGCGTTTGGCAAGCACTTCGATTTTTATCGAATCGACCCCACCTTCAGCCAAGGCTGAAAAAGCCTCGGCGATCCAGGCATCTCGTTTGATCTTTACATTCATACCCGGCGGGTTCCTTACAGCAGACGATAAACCGGTGGTTAAAACAGCGCCCATTCGGTACGTTAATACCGATAAGGCAGCCCTTGCTACTATGGCTACAGACCTACTATGGCTACGGATCTTCTATGGCTACGGACCGCTATTAACCCGGGGAGTTAATCGTTTATCGTAAGGCGAATAAAAAAACGCCATACGATAGTGTTTTGTCGCATTCAACAAAAGTATCAGACGCGCGGATAGCACTACAGGCTCAGGACCCGTCCTGCACCTTCGGGCAATTCGAGGCTGCTGTGCAGAAGCGCCAACTCGCCGAGCTGATCCCGAACAGCCGCAGGAAACGGCGACCCCTTGCGCGCCTCCAAATCAACATGGATCAACAACAATTCGTTGGTTGCTGCCAGCCAACCTTCATCATCATGAAACATCTGATGAAAAATTCGCAGCTTTTTTTCGCCGGTTTCCAGCAACTGGGTAGCGCAGCGAATAGGATCGCCCACATGCAGTTCACGCCGATAGGTCACGTTCATATCCACCACGAAAGCCGAACACCCCGTCTGCCGGGCGTAACGCGCGCCCATGCCAATATGTTCTAAAAAGCAATCCGTGGCCTGGTCAAACGCAATAACGTAGAAACCGACGTTCATGTGGCCGTTGTAATCGATCCATTCGGGCTTAACCCGACTTTTGAAGGCGCTAAAAGGCAAACCGACATCCATCGTGACTTCTCCTTGGTTGTTTTTTTCATGCATCATCAAGTTCGCACGGAGACAACCCGCAGAGTAATGGCTCGCAAGCACAAACACCAGATCTGGACATTGGATTAATGCACGATTTTCGTAGGTGCAGACAACCGGGGATACCATAAAAGGCCTCCGGCGCCTTGAATATTCTGCTTATCCGAGGGCTCGGATACCGGATACGGGGGGGGGTAGCGATAACGGCGATGGTTGTAACGGATCTAGTTGTAACGGATCTAGTTGTAACGGATCTAGCTGTAGCGGAGATAACTGTAGCGGGGGGTGCAACAGATCGCGACTTAGCCGCGTTCACGCCGGACCCTGCGGTCGACGAAGCCCGCTATTTCACAGCGGGCTTGACGCATGACGGCGAGGCCCAGGGCCGGGCCTGCTAATCACATATCACTGAAATAGGTCGCGATCTTTTCGATCGCTTCGTCGCTGAGCCCGGCTGACATAGCTGGCATCGGGTCGCCGGCCCGTTTGCCGTCACGGAAGCTTTTCAGCTGCTGAACCAGATAGGGCTGATTCTGACCGGCCAGATTGGGGTACATCGGCATAATCGCCTTGCCGTTCGCACCATGGCAGGCGACACAAGACGCAGCTTCAGCGGGCATTTCGGCGCCCCAGGACAGGGATGTCGCAGACAGGGCAGCTACCATCAGAAGGGATTTTTTCATTGTCGCATCCTCTACAGTTATGCGGGGGGGGATTTAAGACTGGGTACAGCATAGAGGAGTGAAACTGAACGCGACCTTAACGGTAATCCATCCGCAGCAATTCATTTTGCAACGTACTCACGACCTGCTTCAGTCGTCTGGCGTTGGCGGGTCCTATGCGCAGCACCTGTTTGTGTACATCGCTGGACGCCTCAAAAGCCGGGTCCGCAAATTTGAACATCACCGACGGGCGCTGTAGTTCGATAGCCGGCAAGACATCGGGGGCATCCAAGATATGTTCTAACGCCGCCAGGACGCGATGATGGAATGCGTTACGCGGATACCCCAACTCCGCGTAGGCTTGCTGCATCAACGGGTAATAACGTTGGTATAACCTTAAGATCTGCTCGGTCTCAAGAAGGTCAAACAGCGCCACATAAGGCTGGTAGCGCTGATAATTGACCGCTCCCAGCCAATAGGTCTGTTCCCGCTCGTCCGCAACGAAAGCGCTGGGTAATGGCTTGATGAGGCTGTGTTTACGGGGCAAGCTGCCGACGGCCATGTTATCCACAAGAATGACAAAACGGCGGATCAGCTCGTCATCGATCAACCAGTCCACCAGGGTTCCCGTCAGGTCCTGTTCCAGCAGCGCAGCGCGAAACAGGCTGTCACTGTCATTCAGTCTCGGTACCGAAGGGTCGGCCACGCGCGACAGCTGAATTTTCACGCCCCCTCCTGGATCGACGTCAGCGGAACCCTGATCGACCACGCCACGCCCATCGCCCTGAACCGTTCCGACAAACAGGCGTCGCCCTCCATCCCCCTGGGCTGCAGCCCCATCGGCGGCGGCATCAGCACCCGCACCGCGCGCATCGACTGGGGCTGACACGTTTTGCTGCCACAATAAATAACCCACGGTGGCCAGCATCGCCAGCATACACAGCACCAGTAGTGACTGCAGCGCACTGGCACCTCTCTGGTTCGGACAGTCCATTTATGGCTCCATTCGCAACACCGTGAACAGCCTAAGTCTGAAAAAACGCAGCTGCGTCGTCAATGTAGACCCGTATTAATGTATACCCGTATTCACCCACGCAGTACAACGACGTGGTACAACGACGTAACCCGCGGTGATTCAGGATAGGCCGCTGGTAAGCATAGACCTTCTGTAAGGGCGATCATCCCATGCTTAAGGCTTGTGCGCGCGGATTTTTCGGGTAGTAGCGCTCGGGTTGGCGCTCGATATGGGTAAAAAAGCGTGTGTCTTTATAAGGCATCTTCATATAACCCGACACCCCCAATCCACGAATACGGGGAATCGCCCGCAGAATCAGTTCCAGACAGCGGCTGAACGGTGCTTCGCGGGTCGGATCCAGCAAACGATAATAACTGTGGATCTTCAGATGGGTCGGCAGACTTTCGAAAATAATCAGACCGGTATGATGAATACTGTTCAGCGCCTCCAGATTACTCATGATTTCCACGGGGAGCTGCAATAACTCTTCCGGATCCGGACCATCCTCAAAATAAGAGTGCATGCGCGTTCGATCCTCCAGCTCCGGGACGGCAGAAACCTCATAACGTATCCGCAGGTCCGGGGCAGGAATAAAAGGATCACCGGCCTCTTGGCGCTCGATATGCAGCGTGTGGCGCGCATTAAACAGGCAGCTCTTGAATATCCCGCGCCGGCAGATGGCGCGGGCGATATTAACGAGGTTATTGACGGCGGTGGTAAAGGCGGCTTTACGTGCGGGATCATGCAGGTTAAGGCAAGAATCGATATACACCCCGTCGGCTTCCCAGCGCACCGCCAGACCACCAACCACCGGGTAGCTGCCCAGTCGGCTGACAGCCGCGAGAAAGGCTTTTTCGGTATCGCCCATCCCGACCAGGAAATTCTTGTAGTAACGTTCAAACTGCACATCATCCATATCATGCAGTTCGTCTTCGGCCCCCTCCTCTTTCAGGAATGACCGCCGAGAGCTGTAAACCACCGTATCGATCTCCGCGCCGGCGGCATGGCTCCAAACCGGCACCAGCGGTGTTTCAGACGCCGCAGGCAGGTCGGGAAGCACCATTCGCGCCATATCGGGCATGTGTTTCAAGAAATAGTCACCGGCCCTGGCCCGCTCGCGCGGGTCATCGGCCAGCATGGCCTCAAGCACCCGGGCAAATTCCAGCGGCAGACCCAAGGACGTCGGTGGTATGACGCGGTGCCCGAACCGGCAGGATTGCCCTGACGCCAGGGCATACAGGGTGCCGGCCACCCCCTGCTCGTCAAAGCGGGGGGATGACATGGCGCCATTAAGCTGTTCCGAACCAATAAAATACAGATCGCCCATGCGCGCGTTGGAGTGCTGAAGATCATCGGACATCAGTTCCATCACGCTGGTCGAAACGTACTGCTGATTCTGGTCAAGCTGTGCGAAAACCGCCGACCCCCAATCGATCAGGGCAATATTTTCACTGTCCGGATCAAACACGATATTGGAGGGCTTAATATCACCGTGCACCAACGGCCGCCGCGATACGATGGCCCGCCCCCGTAACGCGCGCAGAAGCTGCGCTAACTGATCGGCTATCCGGATTAACAAACGCGGCGACAAGCGCCCATGCTGTAACGCGTACTGGTCCAGGTCGATCCCCCGCGCCCGCTCCATAACCAGGATAGCCTGACGGCGGATACGCTGGAATTCGATCAAGCCCGGCACATGGGGATGCTCAACCTGAGACAGCATATAGGCCTCCTCTTCGAGGCGGTCCTGAATATGCTGCGGCAGGGTTATGCGGGAAAATTTAAACACGAAACGGCGACCATCGCTGTGCACGCCGCCAAAGACAAAGCCGTAGGCACCTTTGCCAATCAGCTCGATGTTCCGGTAGCCCAGCTGTTCCAGCTGTTGCTGACAGAGGGCAAACCAGTCTTTGAGCTTTTTCGCGTCTTGGTGGCTGAGCAGATAGATCGATTGCTCTTCCGGAATATAGAACAGTTCCAGATTATGTGGCGGCATGACGGTTCCCGAAGCAGCGACAAGTCACAAACAACAAGGGAGCCTCGAGGCCCCCTTGGTTAGCGGTGTTGATCAGGCGAGGTCCAGCAGCATACTCGCCGGGTCCTCCAGGTAGGACTGCCACAGCGCACTGAAACGCGCGATGGTACCGCCGTCGATCACCCGATGGTCACCAGACCAGCTGATATTGATCAGGTCCCGGGCTTCCACCTGCCCCTGTGCATCGAAGCGCGGTAGCCGGCGAGTCTTGCCCAACGCGACGATTGCCACTTCCGGCGCATTGATCACCGGTACGGCGTAGGTTCCACCCAGCGCACCGATATTGGAGATACTGATCGTACCGCCTTGCAGGTCCGCCGCAGCGACCCGTCCCTCGCGGGCCGACTCGGTCAAGCGCTGTATTTCACGGGCAATGTCCAAGATAGACAGCTTCTCAACGCCTTTGACATTAGGCACCAGCAGACCAATCTTCGAATCCACCGCCATGCCGATATTGCACTGTGGCAGGTAGTGAATTTCGGTGCACTCGGCGTTCACCCGACTGTTAAGAATCGGGTATTGCTGCACGGCCATCGCCATCGCCTTCATGAAAAAAGGCATCATGGTCAGCCTGACACCACGCTTTTCGGCCTGTGGCTTGAGCTGCTGGCGCAACTGTAGCAACGCCGTCAGATCGACCTCATCCCCGTAGGTGAAGTGCGGAATCGTTTGCGTCGCCAGGGTCATCTGGCGCGCCATCGCGGCGCGGATACCCCGAATCGGCTCAACCCGCACCGGTGCTGATGCCGCAATAACGGGCGCTGAGACCGCCGCTACCGCAGGAGTCGGTGCGGACGCCGTACCTTGCTGGAACGTCGCGATATCGTCCTTCATCACGCGCCCGTCCCGCCCACTGCCGGGCACCTGGCTCAGGTCAATATTCAGCTCACGGGCAAGACGACGTACCGCCGGACTGGCCAGGGCCTTGCCGCTGCGCAGGGGCTTACCACTGGCGCTAACCGGGGCAATCACCGGCACGGCAGACGGTGTCGAGACCGTAGCCGCCGTACTGGCTGACGGTGACGGCGAAACAGCATCGTCACCCGTCGGTATAATGGCAAACAACGGCTGGTGCACGCGGGCTATCTCGCCCTGGGCATAGTAAAGCCGAACGACTTTACCGGCCTTGGGGGCAGGGATCTGTACCAGCGCCTTGTCGGTCATCAGATCGGCGACAGGCTGATCTTCGCTGATCTGATCACCCTCTGCGATCAACCATTCGACCAGCTCGCATTCGACGATCCCCTCACCGATATCCGGTAAGATAAAATCTTCGGGCGCCACATTCTCGGCACTCACAGGGCTCGCGGCGGGGACTGACGGTAGCGAGGGTTTGGCGGCAGCAGCGGCTACCGGCACATCCTCGGCCTCGATCTCCACGGCAAACAACGGTGAATGCACCTTGGCCACATCGCCCTGAGCGTAGTGGTGCCTGACAACGCGGCCGCTATAGGGCGATGGAATCTGTACCAACGCCTTATCGGTCATCACATCAGCCACCGGCTGATCCTCTTCGATAACCTGCCCTTCCTGCACCAGCCATTCGACCAGCTCACATTCAACGATGCCTTCGCCGATATCGGGAAGTATAAAATCTTTAATCATGGTACGGCCCTCCCCTAGAAGTTGACGCTCTGCGTGATCGCTTCAAAAATCTTCAACGGTCCGGGCATATATTCCTTCTCCAGCGCTAGCGGGAAAGGGGTATCGATACCGGTGACGCGCGCGATCGGCGATTCCAGGTGGAGAAAACAGCGTTCCTGAATGGTGGCGGATATTTCACCGGCAAAACCACCGGTCAGAGGCGCCTCATGGCTGATCAGCAATCGGCCTGTTTTACAGACCGATTCGGCCACCGTGTCCACATCCCAAGGCATAATGGTACGCAGATCGATGATTTCACAGGAGATACCTTCCTTTTCGGCCATTTCCGCCGCCTGCTCAAGCGCCTCCATCTGGGCACCCCAGGCCAGCAAGGTAATATCCGTTCCCTCTTTGACCACGTCGGCCTGACTCAGCGGCAGCTCGTAATCCTCTTCGGGCACCTCACCCACCGACGCACGGTAGATGCGTTTGGGTTCAAAAAAGATCACCGGGTTGGGGTCACGAATCGACGCCAACAGCAGGCCCTTGGCCTGATAGGGGTTACGCGGCACAACCACTTTCAACCCCGGTGTGTGGGCGAAGTAGGCTTCGGGGGACTGGGAGTGATACAAGCCCCCGGCAATCCCGCCACCGTAGGGGGTACGAATGGTCAGACCGCCGACATTGAACAGGTTGCCGGAGCGGTAACGGAACTTGGCCGACTCGTTGACGATCTGGTCGAAGGCCGGAAAAATATAATCGGCGAACTGAATCTCGGCCACCGCAACCGAGCCTTGCGCGGCGAGCCCGTTAGCAAAACCGATAATCCCCTGCTCGACCAGGGGGGTGTTAAAGCAGCGCTCGCGCCCGTACTTTTCCTGCAAATGGCTGGTGGCACGGAATACACCGCCAAAACTGCCGACATCTTCGCCAAAACAGATCACGCGTTTGTTGTCGGCCATCGCCAGATCGAGGGCATTGTTGACCGCCTGTAACAGATTCATCTTAGACATGGGTCAGCCTCCCTGCCGTCTTGGGGTAGACATCGGGATGCCGGGATACGTGTTCCTTAAGCTGATCGAACTGGGCCTGCAAGGTCTTGGGAGGCGTGTCGTAGACATCGGTAATCATCTCATCCAGCGGCGGTATCGGCCGTTTTTCCGCCACTTTCATGGCCGCCAGGACCTCACGGCGCTCGGCATCAAACAACGCCTTTTCCTGTGCATCATCCCACCACCCCTGCAGTTCCAGCCAATGGCGCAAGCGTAACAGGGGATCTTTAGCGGCCCATTTTTCCTCTTCCTTTTTAGAGCGATAACCGGAAGGATCATCGGAAGAAGAGTGCGCGGCCAGGCGATAACTCATGGACTCGATCAGTACGGGTTCGTTCTGCTCGACCGCAATACGGCGTGCTTCACGCGTTGCCTGATAGACCGCCAGCAGGTCATTACCATCGACGCGAATGGTATGCATGCCGTACCCCAGCGCCCGGGGCGCAATACCATCGCCGGCAAATTGTTCGCTGGAAGGGGTGGATATCGCATAGCCGTTATTTCGGCATAAGAAGATAACCGGCACCTTGAGCACAGCAGCCATATTCAGTGCGGCATGAAAGTCCCCTTCCGAGGCGGCGCCTTCACCAAACACCGTCACCGTGCACTTGCCATCGCCGGCCAGTTTCTGGCCATAGGCATAGCCGGTAGCCTGCGGGATCTGGGTGGCCAGAGGCGAAGAGATGGTCATGTAATGCAAGTTGGCGCTGCCGTAATGGATCGGCATTTGACGGCCCTTGCCGTAATCGCGTTCATTGCTGAACAACTGGTTCATAAACTCGTCGAGGGTAAAACCGCGATACACCAATGCGCCCTGCTCGCGGTACTGGGGCATGATCATATCCTCATCGTCCAGCGCCGCCGCAAAGCCTACCGTCGTCGCCTCTTCACCGGTCGATTGCATATAAAAGCTGAGTCGCCCCTGGCGCTGGGCAGCGAGCATTCGCTCATCCAGTACGCGGGTACGAACCATACTACGGTAAATTTTCAGTGCATGATCCTGTTCTAAATCAGGAACTTCTGCGCCTTTATACGGGTGGCCATCCTGACGGATCACACGGTAGGTGGGAATGTGCAGCTCGTCGCCGCGAAGAAACTGGGGCTTATGGATAGCCCGGTCTTTTGACCCTGTACTCATAGCATCCTCGTTATTATTATCAGCATGCTTAGCGCTCCCCTTTTGGGGGCCGCTTTAACTATAGTATTTCGTCAGCGAATGCTCCTGGATATGAGAACCAATCGCACAACGAGCCTACCCGGATAGGGCAAGCGGCTATTTTTACCCTACTTTAACGTAAACGTAAAGCAGCAATCGCGCGCATCATGGCGCAAAAAAGCAACGATCCGGCTATCAACACGGCCCGCAATCCCAGGATGTCGACAGGCGACTTACGCACACAAAGCAGACCGGCAATAAACAAGCGCCTGCATTGATTGTTCACACAAGAAAAACAATCAATTTAATCACCGCCTTATTATCAACCCAGGGTATTTAGTCTACCTTATGTACTCTCAACCTCTGTTAGTGACTGATCAAAAGGATTCAGACATGAAAAAAACGCTGATCGCTGCGGCTCTGGCTGCATCCACTTTCTCCGCAGGCCAGTATGCCTCTGCCGCCGAATACAAGATTGATCCGACCCATACGTTTATCAATTTTCGCGTCCAACACCTGGGCGTCAGCTGGCTGAACGGGCGTTTTAATGATATTACCGGCTCCTTTAACTACGAAGCGGGCAAAGAAAAAAACAGCACGATCGACATGACGGTTAAAACCGCCAGCGTCGACAGCAACCACGCCGAGCGCGACAAGCACCTGCGCAGCGAGGATTTTCTGGATGTGGAAAAGTACCCGACCGCAACCTTTAAAAGCCGCAGCTTTGATGGCAAGACCCTGAACGGCGACCTGACGCTGCACGGCGTCACCAAACCCATCAGCATCGCTGTTGAAAAAATTGGCGAAGGCAAAGATCCCTGGGGTGGTTACCGCGCGGGCTTCATCGGCACCCATAACCTCAAGCGCGCCGATTTTGATATCAGCTACAACCTGGGGCCGGCGGCTGAGATCGTGGAAATGACCTTCAACATCGAAGGCGTTAAGCAGAAATAACTGAATGATGGATGGGATCGATCATGGCTCTTAGCAATTCAAGCACCCAGTTTGGTTGGCTGACCCGTCTGCTGCACTGGCTGGTCGCGCTGCATATCCTCGGACTGGTCGCCCTGGGGGCTTACATGGTCGATCTCAGTTACTACGATCCGAATTACCACGCTAGCCTCACGTACCACAAAGCCTTTGGCATTGTGGCCCTCGGACTGGGCGTACTCAAGGTTCTTTGGTACCTGAGCAACAGGCAGCCGGACCCTACCGCGCCCCTGCCTGGCTGGCAGGTCT
Organism: Motiliproteus sp.; assembly: GCA_041586615.1. Taxonomy (GTDB): domain Bacteria; phylum Pseudomonadota; class Gammaproteobacteria; order Pseudomonadales; family Balneatricaceae; genus Motiliproteus. The sequence continues at coordinate 49,584 of JBFGZS010000012.1, forward strand.
TTGCATCGCATGCGGTGCACGGGGTGTTATTACTGATGATGGTCGTGATACCGGTCAGCGGCTATTTCATCTCGACCTCGGCCGGGGAAGGGATCGATCTTTTCGGCTGGTTTGAAGTCCCTGCGCTCATCACCATTAGTGATGCATTACGCGATATCGCCATCGATGTGCATGAATTCCTGGCCTACGGGGTGCTGGTCATTACCGGCCTACATGCCATGGCGGCGCTGAAACATCAGTTTATTGATCGGGACGGCACGCTGAAACGGATGTTTTGGTAGCGCCTGTCACAGGACTGTCACTTGCCGCGGTTAAGCTAAGCGCAATCTTATTTGGCAAGGTATTGGATATGCGCTGGTTACTTCGATCCGTTAAAACACTTCGCTTACTGAGTCGTCGCCCGACAGCCGTACGACACCCCATCGGACAGGCTCGCAACAACTTCGGCTACCCCATAGTGCCTCGGGATAATCAGGCAAGTCACGACTAAAAAACTGTGTTATTTCGACGGGTTGGACACGCTCACCAGCAGCGCGCGCCGGTTAACAGCATCCCTACTTTTGCGCCCTTGGCATAATCACTGCCACTGTTTTGATCTTATAATGGTTTTTTTGATCTTATAATGATTTTGATCGTCTAACTGTTTCCAACAACCTTATTTGATCAAAAAATAAATCGTTATAGCGAAACTCGCTATACTGCTTTTCAGCCAGAAAAAAATGGGTCTCAATAGGTGCTGCCATAACACCGTCTCGACTGACATAAAGGAAACGTCAATGAGCCACATCTTCGACGACAATTCACTGACTATAGGCCAAACGCCTCTGGTCAAGCTTAACCGTATCACTAATGCCGATATCTGGGCAAAGCTCGAGAGCCGTAACCCGGCCAACTCAGTCAAATGTCGGATCGGCGCCAACATGGTCTGGGATGCGGAAAAATCCGGTAAACTGAAACCCGGCATGACCATTGTTGAGCCCACCAGCGGCAACACCGGTATTGCGCTGTGTTTCGTGGCCGCAGCCCGCGGTTACAAGGTGGTACTGACCATGCCCAGCACCATGAGTTTGGAGCGTCGCAAGATCATGAAAGGCCTGGGTGCCGACATAGTCCTGACCGAAGGCCCTAAGGGCATGAAAGGCGCTATTGATAAAGCTACCGAAATTTTGAACAGCGATCCGGCGCGCTACTTTATGCCACAACAATTTGAAAACCCGGCCAACCCCGAGATTCACGAGACAACCACCGGGCCCGAAATCTGGCATGATACCGACGGCGCAATTGACATACTGGTTGCCGGCGTCGGTACCGGCGGCACCATCACCGGTATCTCCCGCTATATTAAAAACCAGCAGGGTAAGGCGATCACCTCCGTCGCCGTTGAACCACAGGATTCACCGGTTATCACCCAGGCTCTGGCCGGCGAACCTCTGCAACCCTCTCCCCATAAGATTCAGGGTATCGGTGCCGGGTTTATCCCCGCCAACCTCGACCTGTCCCTCGTCGACCAGGTGGAACGGGTCACCAACGACGATGCCATCGACTATGCCCGGCGCTTGATGCGCGAAGAAGGCATTCTGGCCGGTATCTCTTGCGGTGCCGCGGTTGCCGCTGCCGTGCGGGTTTCTCAGCAAGAGGCGCACAAAGGCAAGAAAATTGTCGTTATCTTGCCCGATTCCGGCGAACGCTACCTGTCCACCGTGCTGTTTGACGGCATGTTTTCCGACAACGAAATGGTCCAATAAGGCGATCATGTGCACCGGCTGCGGCGTTTGCACGCGGCAGCCCTCCCCGCTTAACACTTTACTGACGTGCGTCAAAACACGCTCTGCACCGGTTCGCTAGAATAGTTCGATTCTTTCCTACACGATCCGCTATTGATTGGGCCTGAACTATGAATTATTTCTCTTGGCGCATCATCGGTCTTTATTCGCTACTGGTGCTTATTTGGCTTGCCCTACCCGCCAAGACCATCAGCGACTGGCTACCTCATCCAACGCAAGAGATGATGCTTTACAAGAGCTGGACCCTCCTGATCATAACCGGCCTGTTGCTCCTCGCGCTGCTGAAACGCGAAAGTAAACGTCAACAAGGCGTTGTGGCGCAACTTCGCAGCCAGCAACAAAGCCTGGGTGAGCTGACCCAGGCACTCAGCCAAAGCCCCGTCTCGGTGATGATCACCAACCTCAAGGGCGAGATCGAGTTTGTCAATCGCGCGTTTGAAACCATGAGCGGTTTCCAACAAGAGGAAGCGCTGGGGGCCAACCCCCGAATATTCAAATCCGGCCAGACGCCACGGGAAACCTACGAGGCGATGTGGCAGGCAATGCAGCATGGCGAAGCCTGGGACGGTGAATTACTCAACCAGCGCAAAGATGGTCATCCCTACTGGGTCCACGCGCACATTTCCCCCATTCAGGATGCGCAAGGCAGCGTCGTCCGGTTTCTGGCCATCGAAGAAGATATCTCCGAGCAGAAAATCGCACGAAACAGGGTACGCCAGGACAGCAATTACGACGAACTTACCGAGCTACCCAACCGCTTCCTGGCCACCGACCGCATGAGCCATGCCATCAGTAACGCCATTCGCAACGAACAGACGGTCGCGCTGCTGTTTATCGACCTGGATAATTTTCGGGCCATTAACACCGACCATGGCCAGGATGCGGGCGATAACCTGATCTCGCTGGCCGCTATGCGCATACAGGAAAGCGTTCGCCAAACCGACACCGTCGCCCGCTTCGGTGGCGACAAATTTCTGGTCATTATTAACGGCCTGGAATATTTCAGTGATATATCGCGGATCGCGGAAAAAATCCGTACCGCCCTGGCACAACCCTATTCGTACGAAGGGCAGCCGCTGGGCTGCACGGCGAGTGTGGGTATCGCCGTTTATCCACAGGATGGTCAGGATCCCTACGAGCTGTTGCGGCATGCCGACGCGGCCATGTATGCCGCCAAAGATGACGGCGGCAACGGCTGCCACTTCCACTCGGCACAGGTCAATAGCGCCGCCAAACAGCAGGTAGACCTGGAAAAACGCCTGCAAACGGCCGTTCAGGCCGGCGAATTCAGCCTCTGCTATCTGCCCCTGATGGACGCCAATACCGGCGCCATCATGGGTGCCGAAGCCTTGCTGCGCTGGGACAATGCGGAACTTGGCCGCATCGCACCCGAACAGTTCCTGCCGATTGCCGAGGCATCGGGGCTAATTGTGCCGATTGGCCACTGGGTCCTCGACACCGCCTGCAAACAGCTGGCTGACTGGTCGACACAGGGGATGGACCGATTCCGCTTAGCCATTAATCTATCGCCGCGGCAGATTCTGGACCGAGGCCTGATCAAGCAACTGCTTAACGCACTGAACAAGCACCGTCTGGATCCGACGCGGTTACAGCTCGAACTGACCGAATCGGTTCTGAGCCACAATCCTCAGGAAGCCCTCAACGTCGTCCACAAGCTACATAATCTGGGCATAAAGGTGGGCCTGGATAACTTCGGCACCGGTCCGGCCTCCCTGCATAACTTGCAGCGTTTCAAGCTCGACTTCGTCAAAATAGACCGCTCCTTTATCGGCGAGATTGAGTGCGATGGCGAGGCCACGCACGACCCCGAGACCGATCACGGCAAAAGCGATAAAGCGCTGATCGATGCGACCCTGGCGCTGGCCAAAGGCCTGGGGTTGAGCACCATCGGCGAAGGCGTCGAGACCGAGGCGCAATTACGCTACCTGCGCCAGCGGGGGGTCGATAACATTCAGGGTTACCTCTACACCGCGCCACTACCGCCCGGCGAGTTCGACGCCTTCTGCCGACAACACCGGCCGTCCACGCCAGAGACGTCATAACGGCAAGAAGGCCTTAGGGCCTTAGGGCCTTAGGGCCTTAGACAGTGAAAACATTAAGGCTCGCACACGACCAGCGGCACCAGCAGCTCCTGGTCGCTCAACCCACCGTGCACACCGATCAGCCGATAGGGGCGTTCCTGCAACAGCTGATCCCGGATGACCCAGCGCCCCTGTGGCAACAACAGATAATCACCGATGCGGCGTAATAACGCCGGCGTCGGCCGCCCTCGGCCAAACCAGCCCTCATCCATCAATTGCTCTGCGGGGTAAGCCTGAAAGCTATCGGATAACTCGGCCCGCGCATACGCAGAAAAGGCATCACCAACCCCATGGCGCAGGTAACAAAAAGCGGCACGCGGCTCACCGCACAAAGGCAGGCGCAACAGGCGCTGCAGCTCAGGCTGCTCCGCAACCTGCAACACCTGCTCAGGATGACTATCAATCAAGCCATGATCCGCGCTCACCACCACAAGGGCACCACTACCGGCCAACGCCTGCAACAGCCCCGAGAAAGCCGCATCGATTGCCAGGAAGTGTTCACGCACGTGATCACTGTCGATGCCAAACTGATGCGCCAAGGCATCGAGCTCCGTCCAATATGCCCAGACGAAGGGGTTATCAGTACCCTGTAAACCGCGCTCTATATTCGCAAAAAAATTCGCCAAGCTTCGATGGGGCAGCCGCGGCGTATCCGCGAACAGACCTCGGCTATAGGGCGAATCGGCGATGCAATGCGGAGAAACAACGCAGCAACGGCGTGATTGGCGCGGCAATAACGGCGTGGTCCCCAGCAGTTGTCCCGCATCGACACCCAGCGTGTCAAAGGTGGCGCCACCACCACGGGGCAAAAAAGGCAAGGGCGCAGCCACGCAACCCAATTCGTCAAAATAGGTAAACCAACCGGTAATCGCGTGTTGTTGCGCTGGCACCCCCAATGCCAGCGCGGTAACGGCGGTCGCCGTCGTCGTCGGAAATACCGAGGTCAGGGGGCGGCGCAGATGCCGCGCCAAGGCGCTGCCCGGGAAACGCTGCAGAAAGTGGTACCCCATGCCGTCGATCACCAGCAGCGCAACGGGCCGCTGACCGGCATCATAGGTCATCAGTTCGGGCAGTGGCGGATAAAGCCCCGGTGTCTCGGGGCGCTCGCCGCACAGGGCGCTCACCAGGTTAACAATACTGGCATCGTAATCGGGTCGCGCGAACATGCCGAGCCTCCCTGTTAAGGCCTCCTAGCTCAGGCCTCGTTATAACGGTTTGTTTATTTAGGCTGCTTTGTTCAGCGTAGATCAGGCGTGCAATTCGTTAAACAGCGCCACAAACTCCTGAGTCAACTTATGCTTGGGGGCATAGTGGATCAACGGCACACTTTCATTATGCGACTCTTTCATCTTGATCGAGGATGAGATCAGCGTCTTAAGCACCGGTAACTCTTCATTACGCAGGTTCTCGACAATGCGTTGCGGTAAGGATGCCCGAGGCTGGTACTGATTGACCACGATCCCTTCAACTTTCAGCGCGGCATTATGGTCTGCCTGGGTTTCATGAACATTTTCTAGCAACGCATAGAGCGCCTGGCGAGAAAACTCGTCGCAATCAAAAGGAATAAGACAGTTCTGAGCACTCACTAACGCCGACAGCGTATAAAAGTTAAAAGCCGGCGGTGTATCAATGTAGATATGATCGTAGCCGGACAACGCCGCCAGCGCATCACGCAGTTTAAAAATCTTGTGCTTGGCTTCCAGCTTCGCGTGCAGGTCACCCAGGTTGGGATTGGAGGCGATGACCGAAAGGTTTTCGTAGGGCGAGGGGCTGATAAAGTCTTCAAAGGGTGTCTCCGACATACGGAATGTCAGGGCTTGCTCAAAAAAGTCCATCACGTCGGTTGTGACGTCGTCGATGGCGGCACCCAACAGATATTGGCTGGAATTGCACTGCGGGTCCAGGTCGACCAACAGCGTTCGATGGCCTTTACTGGCACTGATAGCGGCCAAATTCGAGGCGATACTGGATTTTCCGACGCCGCCTTTTTGATTGAAAACAACTCTGCGCATTACGCTCTCCTATCCAACCTATTTGGTCATGCATCCTGCTTCAGGCTACAGCAACCGCAAATAATCAATCCAACAGCCGAATTACCGGCTTTTTTGTGCGTTCGATAATCGCACGAATCCGGTAGTTCTCATGCCGGGTATTCAACTGCTGATAGACCCAACGTCCCTGATCATCACGAGGCACTTCAATCAACACCCGTGCATTACGCGCTTTGATCTCATCGGCCAGCAGCGCCAGCTGAGTCTCGAGCACGACGCTGCGGCCACGGAGCTCGACAGCATCCAACGGGTACACGTTTAATCCCGGTGGAAAAGGCACGACCACCGGCTCCAATGCTGGCTGCGGGGGTAGCGCAGGGGCACCTGAGGCGGGGGTATCTGACGCGGCGGTATTTGTATGACCCTCCCGTTTCGCATCACGGCCCAGCGCCGTATGACTCTCCCGTTGCGTTGTACCCGCGGGAATTGAAATCGCGCGGGAAGTCGAAGGCGCGGCCGATGATACGGCAACCGCACCCGTGTCTGGCTGACCCGCAGAGACAGGCGGCCCCGGCGTGGGCGGCCTGTCGTCAAGGTCCCGCGCCTTCTCCGCCTTGGCCTGGGCACTACGGCGACGCTTCTCGGCTTCCCGCTGCAGCTGGGTAATGCGCTGGTCTAGCGCACTCAAACGCGGATGCGCAGGTGAAATACGGCGAAGTCTGGAATAATAGTTGCGGGCGGCCTCAGGTTGGCCACGGCGTAATGCGCCATCGGTCCAAGATAGGTATTGTTCGATAATGCTTCCCTGACCGCTGCGTGCCGCCTCGTTCCCGGGGGCGATAGCCAACACCTGATCGTAAAAATCCCAGGCACTGCTACCCGAGGGAGTCGTCAGATGTTTCTCCGCTTCGGCAACGTAGGCTCGATCCAGCAGCTGCAAGATCTGCATAATTTCAGCCGTGCTGAAGCGGCGAGCCTCGCGCTTGGCCGGAGCGGTTGCCGGGGAGCGCGCCGCCGCCCGCTCCGATTGCGCAAATGGCGGCGCAACGACCGCGCCCGCTTCTGGGGGCAATGAACGTATGCTGTCTCGCTGCAGCACACTGTTACACCCCATCAGCACGGTTGTCAGCAATACGATACTGAACCCACGCAAACGCCGCGTCAGTAACGGTGACGCTGTGGGAAACATGCCCGCGCCAGGCAGCACAACCCCCTGCAGAGCGGCACGACCAGAAAGAACAGAAAGGTGATTATTAATTGTTTGCATAGTGCGGCTATCATAGCACCCGCACAGCAGCCTGAGAATGACGATCTGTTTGTGCAAAAAACATCCAGACATACAGATAAAATAGAGCAAAACCCCCGCCAAAAGACGAGAAAATACGTTCAAATGACGCCAACTCAAACCTAGACAGGCCTGCCCATTTCGGGCAAACTTGTCCTCTTAAGCGTACCGGATCCCTCAGGGTTGCGACCTGCAAAGCAGGCTCTGCGAAAATATTATTATTAACCCTCAGGACCTCTGTGCGAAACAGATTAGTAACCACTGACCTGGATCGCTGCACTGCGGAACCGTACATCTCTGCAGAGCCTATTCAGGGCAGCATAGCGATCTCTTCTGAGGTCAAACACTTCGATTATCACAGTATTTAGAGAAGCAGCATGGATATCCGTAAAGTAAAAAAACTGATCGAATTACTCGAAGAATCCGATATCAATGAGATTGAAATCAAAGAAGGCGAAGAATCGGTACGTATCAGCCGCGCCTCTTCCGTGGTTAATCAGGTCAGTTACGCTCCGGCTCCAGTACAAGCGGCGCCTGCGGCCCCTGCGCCCGTCGCTGCTCCCGAAGCCGCTAGCCAGCAACCGGCCCTGAGCGGTCATCTGGTTAACTCGCCGATGGTTGGTACCTTCTATCGTGCGCCGGCACCGGGTGCAGCAACCTTCTGCGACGTTGGCAAGAAGGTCGCCGAAGGCGATGTCGTGTGCATCGTTGAAGCCATGAAGATGATGAACCAGATCGTTGCCGATAAAGCCGGCACCGTTTCCGCCTTCCACGTCGAAGACGGACAGCCGGTTGAGTTTGATCAGCCACTGTTCTCCATCTCCTAGTTCTTCACGACATCATTCAGTCGTGTTGAAAAACAGTTGTGTTGAAAAAGGGCTCCTAACGTCATGCTAGATAAAGTCATTATCGCCAACCGGGGTGAGATTGCCCTGCGCATATTGCGCGCCTGCAAGGAGCTGGGAATCAAGACCGTCGCGGTCCACTCCGTGGTTGACCGGGATCTGATGCATGTGCGACTGGCTGACGAAGCCGTTTGCATCGGCCCCAACCCCTCCGCGGCCAGCTATCTCAACATCCCCAGCATTATCAGTGCCGGCGAAGTCACAGATTCCATGGCCATTCACCCGGGCTACGGTTTCCTGGCAGAAAACGCCGATTTCGCCGACCAGGTCGAACAGAGCGGTTTTGTCTTCGTCGGCCCCTCTGCCGACGTTATCCGCCTGATGGGTGACAAGGTTTCCGCCATCGAAGCGATGAAAAAAGCCGGTGTCCCCACGGTACCGGGTTCTGACGGACCGTTAACGGACGACACCGAGCGCACCATTCGCATCGCACGCCGAATCGGCTACCCGGTCATTATCAAAGCCGCATCGGGCGGCGGTGGTCGCGGCATGCGCGTCGTGCATACCGAAGCCTCGCTACTGAACTCCATCCACGTCACCCGCACCGAAGCCAAAGGCGCTTTCGGTGACGACACGGTTTACCTGGAGAAATACCTGGAAAACCCGCGCCACGTGGAAGTTCAGATCCTTGCCGATGGCAAAGGCAATGCCATCCACCTGTATGACCGTGACTGTTCGATGCAGCGCCGCCATCAAAAGGTTCTCGAAGAAGCCCCTGCCCCGCATATCGATCCTGAGGCGCGCGCCCAAGTTCTGAAGAGCTGCGTCGATGCCTGTATTGAAATCGGTTATCGCGGCGCAGGCACCTTCGAGTTCTTGTATGAAAACGGTGGTTTCTTCTTTATCGAGATGAACACCCGCGTTCAGGTCGAGCACCCGGTCAGTGAAATGATCACCGGTATCGATATCATTAAAGAACAGCTCAAGATCGCCAGCGGTCTGCCGCTGTCTATTCGCCAGGAAGACGTCAAGATCAACGGCCACGCCTTCGAGTGCCGAATCAACGCCGAAGATTCGAAAACCTTCCTGCCGAGCCCCGGCAAAGTGACCAACTACCACGCCCCTGGCGGCAACGGTGTTCGGGTCGACTCACACCTCTACAGCGGCTATACGGTCCCCCCCTACTACGACTCGCTGATTGCCAAGCTGATCACCCACGGTGAAGACCGTGAAACAGCCTTGATCCGCATGCGTAATGCGCTGGATGAGACCGTGATAGAAGGGATTCGTACCAATATCCCGCTGCAGCAGACCATCGTTCGCGATGCTAACTTCGAAGATGGTGGGGTCAACATCCACTATCTCGAGAAAAAACTGGAGCTCTGATAACGCTCCTGCTCGAGAAAAAACTGGAGCTCTGATAACGCTCCCGGGGCGACGCCAATGGCGTTCGCCCTCTTTCTCCGCTCCCCCCATCGCTTTATACTTCCCGAAGACCTCCGTTCCAAGCCGAGACACTTATGCCCTGGTTACAGATCAAGCTGGATATTATTCCCGCGCACGCAGAATTTATTGAGCAGCAGCTTCTCACGCTCGGGGCTTGCGCCGTCACCCTAGAGGACGGTGCCGACCAACCCCTGTTTGAACCCGAACTCGGCACCACTCCGCTCTGGGACCACACCCGCATGATCGGCCTGTTCGAAGCCGACCGTGATATCAAGGCACTGGCGCAGGATATCTCCGCCCTCTACGCCGAGCAGTATCCGGGCAGCCATGCGCCGCGCTGTAAAGCGGAGCTGCTGGAAGATAAGGACTGGGAACGCGCCTGGATGGACAATTTCCACCCGATTCAATTCGGTCAACGCCTGTGGATCTGCCCGAGCTGGCGCGACACGCCCGACCCGGCGGCCACCAACCTGCTTCTCGACCCGGGGTTAGCGTTCGGGACCGGCACGCACCCCACCACGGCGCTCTGCCTTGAATGGCTCGACCAGGTTATCGACAGCCAGGAGCGGGTGATCGATTACGGCTGTGGATCCGGTATTCTCGGCATCGCCGCCCTGTTACTCGGCGCCAAGCAACTGGTTGCCACAGACATCGACCCCCAGGCCCTGACCGCCACCCGCGACAACGCCGGACGCAACCGTCTCGATATGACGCGCATCAGGCTCGATTATCCGAGCAAAATCCCACAGGAGCCGGCCGACCTGCTGGTCGCCAACATCCTGGCCGGACCGTTGACCGAGCTGGCGCCGACACTCGCAGAGCTGGTGCGCCCCGGCGGACGAATCGCCCTGTCCGGCTTATTACAAACCCAGACAGCGGCCTTGTTGGAAGCTTACGCGCCCTGGTTCGAACTCAACCCACCCACCCTTAAAGATGAGTGGATTCGCATCGACGGCATCCGGCGCTAGCCGCCTCAGCAAGGAACGCGCGGACATGGAACCGACCAGCGATACCGACGACCGCCCCACGCAACACGGCCGTCTCGACCAAACCGGCAACGGCGGTACACACGAAGCCAACACCGTGCACGCCGAGGCCGGGACCGCCCTGCCGCCCGACGCAAGCGCCGCTGCGATCTCGGGCGACACCGCGTCCTTTACGGTTACCCGCTGCCCGACCTGCAACAGCCGTTTTCAGATCACGGCGCAGCAGCGCGAGGCGGCCGAGGGCTGGGTGCGTTGCGGCCAGTGCCAGGCCGTCTTTAGCGCCGACCAACACCTCGAAGCCCCCCTGCACGTGCTGCAAACCGCCCCCAAACCCCAGGCAGAAACCTGGCCGCATCAAACGCCGCCTCAGGAAACGCTGGTCCTGAAGACGCGTAAAACCCGCCGCTCACCGACCAACGGGCTATGGGGCCTGCTTGGCATCGTGGCTGTCATGGGGCTGTTTGCCCAAGTCCTATGGCTGGAACGCAATCAACTGGCGCGCAACCCGCATTTCGCCCCGTTCTACAGCGCCCTATGCCAACAGTTCGACTGTCGGCTGGCGCCGATGCAAGACCTACCCAGCATCATCAGCCTGCGGCTTCTGGTGCGGGATCACAGCCAATACAACAATGTGCTGACGCTCGATATGCTGATCGAAAACCGTGCGCCCTTTCCGCAACCCTTCCCGGCCCTGCAGATCCATTTCACCGGCCTGGATGATGTGATCCGCGCGGCCCGAACATTTCAGCCCCAGGAGTATCTGGGCGGTGATCTGGACGTTATTGGCCTTATGCCCAGCAACAGTCCGATCCAATTACAACTGGAATTGATCAATCCCGGCCCGCTGTCCCCGAACTACACGCTCTCGTTTGTTCCGGCTTTTCCGCGCTAAGCAGGCAACTTCCTCTTTTACCGATCCGCCGGAGAGGGTATTATTACCCGTTCATTCTTCGTACCCTGTCAGTACCGACCAATCAACTTGGCCGGCGATTAGGACATGACGACAGGATCTTAACAATCAAGTCTCAACAACCGAGTCTGACAACCGAGTTCCCCGTGTACTGCATCGGCCCATACCACATTAACAGCCGGGTGATTCTTGCTCCCATGGCAGGCGTAACCGACCGCCCTTTTCGGCAGCTGTGTCGCTCCCTGGGTGCGGGTCTGGCTGTCTCAGAAATGGTATCGGCAGACAGCTCACTCTGGAATAGCCGAAAATCGCGTTTACGACTCGATCACCGCGGTGAAACAGGGCTGCGTAGCGTGCAAATTGCCGGGAGCGACCCGCAAATGCTGGCAGATGCCGCCCGCATGAATGTCGATAACGGCGCACAGATTATCGACATCAATATGGGTTGTCCGGCGAAGAAAGTCTGCAACAAAGCCGCAGGTTCCGCACTGCTGAAAGATGAAAAACTGGTAGCCACTATTCTGGAGTCCGTGGTTGCCGCCGTCGATGTCCCGGTCACGTTAAAAATCCGCACCGGCTGGTCACCCGATCAGCGCAACGGATTGACCATTGCCCGTATTGCCGAAGCAGCGGGCATTCAGGCGTTGGCGGTTCACGGACGCACCCGCGCCTGCGGATACCGCGGTGATGCCGAATACAACAGCATCACCGCCATCAAGCAGGCCATCTCGATACCGGTCTTCGCTAACGGGGATATCGCTACGCCACAAAAAGCCAAAGCGGTTCTTGAGCAGACCGGCGCGGACGCCATTATGGTGGGTCGGGCAGCACAGGGACGTCCTTGGATATTCCGCGAGATCGAGCACTACCTGGCCAGCGGCGAATTGCTGGCGGCCCCAGAAGATGACGAAATACAGGCCATCCTCCGTGGCCATCTCGGGGCACTGTACGAATTTTATGGCGAGTTTTCCGGCGTACGCATAGCACGTAAGCATGTGGGGTGGTACCTATCCACCCTTTCGGGCGGGAAAGAATTCCGCAAACAATTTAACGAACTGGAGTCCGTAGAGGAGCAAATGGCATCAATTACACGCTTCTTCTGCGAACGCCAGGCAGCCTCAAAGGCGGCATGACGATCATGGCACTGGGTAACCTAAAAGACGTGAGCACTCTTCACAGCGAAAACACACTACAGTTGGCAGAAGCTGCTGCCAACGAATCCCCGGTTAAAGGGCAGCGGCTACGCGAAAGCGTCGAGCAGGCGATGAAAAACTACTTCCAGCAACTCGATGGTCAGGACGTTACCGGTGTTTACGATATGGTTCTGGCAGAGATAGAGGCCCCGTTGCTGGAGTCTGTGATGACCTACACCCGCGACAACCAGACCAAAGCCTCTGAACTGCTGGGCCTGAACCGCGGCACCCTGCGTAAAAAGCTGAAACAATACGGCTTGCTCTAAACACGGCTCGTTATATGAGGCGGATCCACTGGAGCCGCCTTTTTCTTTTTTAATTTCTAACCAGGTTGAAAACGACACCCATGGCTAACACAAAATCTCTTTTGCCGGTTCGGCGGGCACTGATCAGCGTCTCGGACAAAACCGGTATCGTAGAATTTGCCCAGGGGCTTGCGGCCCAGGGCGTTGAGATCCTGTCCACCGGCGGTACTTTTAAACTGCTAAAGGACAAGGGCATCCCAGCGGTCGAAGTCTCCGACTACACCGGATTCCCCGAGATGATGGATGGCCGGGTCAAAACATTGCACCCCAAAATTCATGGTGGCATCCTTGGCCGTCGTGGCATCGATGATGGCATTATGAGCCAGCATGGCATCCAGCCCATCGACATGGTTGTCGTCAATCTGTACCCCTTCGAAGAAACCGTGGCACGCCCGGACTGCGACCTGCCACTGGCGATCGAAAACATCGACATTGGCGGCCCGACCATGGTCCGTTCTGCCGCGAAGAACAATGCGTTTGTCGCGATCGTCGTCAATGCCGAAAGCTATGACAGCGTGCTCGCCGAAATGAACGCCAACCAAGGCCAGCTCAGCCAGGCACGCCGTTTTGACCTCGCCGTCGAGGCTTTCGAGCACACCGCCGCTTACGATGGCATGATCGCCAACTACCTGGGCGCCCGTGTTGGCGAAGATGAGGAGGTCAATCCTTTCCCCCGCACCTTCAACCGCCAATACCTCAAGGCTCAGGAGATGCGCTACGGCGAGAACCCTCATCAGCGTGCCGCCTTCTATGTCGAAAAGAATCCGGCGGAGCCCGGTGTGGCCACCGCCCGCCAGCTCCAGGGCAAGGCGCTGTCTTATAACAACGTCGCCGATACCGATGCCGCGCTGGAGTGCGTTAAGCCCTTCCGTGAACCCGCCTGCGTTATCGTTAAACACGCCAATCCCTGCGGCGTTGCCATCGCCGACAATATTCTTGACGCCTACAACCTGGCGTTTCAAACCGACCCGACCTCCGCGTTCGGCGGCATTATTGCCTTCAACCGCGAACTCGATGCCGCCACGGCCCAAGCCATCGTTGCGCAGCAGTTTGTCGAGGTCATCATCGCTCCGACTGTCACGCAGGAAGCCTCGGATATTGTCGCCGCAAAACCCAATGTCCGCCTGCTCGAATGTGGCCAGTGGAGCGCCAGCCGCATTCCTTCCTTCGACTTTAAGCGGGTCAATGGCGGCTTGCTGGTTCAAGACAACGATCTCGGCATGGTTGATGCCAGCGAACTGAAAGTCGTGACGGAGCGCTCACCCAGCGAGCAAGAGTTACGTGACCTGCTGTTCGCCTGGCAGGTTGCCAAATACGTCAAGTCCAATGCGATCGTCTACGCACGCGACGGTCAGACGATCGGAGTGGGTGCCGGTCAGATGAGCCGTGTCTATAGCGCCAGAATCGCCGGTATTAAAGCCGCCGATGAAGGTCTGGTTGTCGAAGGTTCCGTGATGGCATCCGATGCGTTTTTCCCCTTCCGCGACGGTATTGATGCAGCGGCCAAAGCCGGGATCAAAGCGGTGATCCAGCCTGGCGGCTCGATGCGCGACGAGGAGGTCATCCAGGCGGCTAATGACGCCGGTATTGCGATGGTCTTCACCGGCATGCGCCATTTCCGTCACTAATTGACGCCAGCGGGCAACCCCTAGGAGAAGCAGATGAAAGTACTGGTTATCGGTAGCGGCGGGCGCGAACATGCGCTGGCCTGGCAAGCCGCCCAAGACAGCGGCGTCGAAAAAGTCTTCGTCGCGCCCGGCAATGCCGGTACCGCCCGTGAGGCCAAACTGGAAAATGTCGCGATCGACGTGATGGCCCTGGAAGATCAGGTCGCCTTCGTCCGCGAGCAAGGCATTGATCTGACCATTGTCGGCCCCGAAGCCCCCCTGGTTGCCGGTATCGTCGACCGCTTCCAACAGGAAGGCCTGGCGATCTTCGGCCCCTCCGCTGCCGCCGCGCAGCTGGAAGGCTCCAAGGCCTTTACCAAGGACTTCCTGGCTCGCCATAAGATCCCTTCGGCGGACTACGGCAACTTCACCGAGGTCGAGCCGGCACTGGCCTATCTGCGCGAAAAAGGCGCACCGATCGTCATTAAAGCCGATGGTCTGGCGGCGGGCAAAGGCGTTATCGTTGCCCTGACCCTGGAAGAGGCCGAAGCCGCCGTTATCGATATGCTATCGGGCAATGCCTTCGGCGAAGCGGGTTGTCGCGTCGTCATCGAGGAGTTTCTCGAGGGCGAAGAAGCCAGCTTCATCGTCATGGTCGATGGCGAGCATGTCCTGCCGATGGCCACCAGCCAGGATCACAAGCGGGTGGGTGATGGCGATAGCGGCCCCAACACCGGCGGCATGGGCGCGTACTCTCCGGCACCGGTTGTTACGGCGCCGATTCATGATCGCATCATGCAAGAGGTGATCTACCCAACCGTGCGCGGCATGGCCGCCGAAGGCAATCCCTATACCGGCTTTCTCTATGCGGGGCTAATGATCAGTGCCGATGGCACGCCTAAGGTCATCGAGTACAATTGCCGCTTTGGCGACCCCGAGACACAGCCCATCATGCTGCGCCTCAAGAGCAGCCTGGTCGATCTGTGCCGCGCCGCGCTGGCCAAAAACCTGGACCAGACGGTTGCCGAATGGGACCCACGTCCTGCCGTCGGCGTCGTTCTGGCGGCTGCGGGCTACCCGAATGATTACCCCAAAGGCGATGTGATCACGCTACCCGCGTCCGAAGCCACGGGCAGCAAGGTCTTCCACGCGGGCACGCGACTCGATCAGGACCAGGTACTCACCCACGGCGGGCGCGTTCTGTGCGCCACGGCCATCGGGGACAGCGTCACGGATGCACAGCAACGCGCGTATGCACTGGCCGATCAGATCAGCTGGAAAGGCATGTTCTGCCGCCGCGATATCGCCTACCGCGCTATCGTCCGCGAACAGAACCGCTAGGCACGCTCTTCGCTGGCTGGCATCAACATACCGAATGGTATCGGTATGTTGATGCCAGGTTAATCGTTATAGCCGGGTCATATCAGCAATGGCTTGCGGGAAAAGATATACGGCTATGATCATTAGTGGCAGCACCAGGAAGTAGAGGTTCATGGAAGCACGGATGTACGGGTGGGCATTTCCTAGCTCCATAAAACGTTCCAGTACCAACCTTCCCTTAAGGGCAATAGAGGTAGCAATAAGCATCGTTACCAACAAGCTGTGATCTGCAGAATCGGCGATGACCGCATTGCCAAGGGTCAGCATCATTAAGACCAGCCACACAGCGTCTTGAATTTTAGCCTTGAGAAAAGTAACCATGCCAATCACCTCAATACGTAGAGCAACGGGAAGATAATAATCCACACCAAATCGATCATATGCCAGTAACAGGCGATTGCTTCCATGCCCTCATGGTCGTCAGCCGTATAGGCTCCGCGCTTCAGTTGAAAAATTGCCCAAAGAATAGCACCGCCTCCCCACGCCACATGCAGGAAGTGGTTGAAGGTCATGTAGTAGTAAACGGTAAAGAATAGATTGGTATCAGGGTGAATCCCTTGCTCCGTATTCCACGGGTACTCCAAGGTTTTAATCAGTAGGTAGCACAGGGCACAAGCAATGGTTCCCCAGAGCCAGCGTACAGCCGTTTCCAATCTGCTCATTCGAACACAAGCCATCGCTTTGGCGACGCAATAGCTACTGGTCAACAAGGCCAGAGTATTCAGGGTTCCCGCCAGGGTAAGTAGATGCTACCGACCAAAGCAGGCGAGACGTGCATGGTCGCTAGTGCGGCTTAGCGGACCATAAGGCCGCTCTAATCTGTCTAATAGAGATTGACCATTTTACTCAGCGTCGAACTCCAAAGCAGCCTCGTTCAAACACATTCTCTTTTTATCGACACACACAATGGCCAAATTATGTACGGCTAGCGTCGTTTAACCTATTCTGACAAGCATGAAGTGCGAGTTATATCATGCGGTGTAATTCCCCAGTTTCTCGCTTTCTCAGGGACGTTACTATTGAATAAGGAAATCATCATGTCATACCGGAATAGCCCTCCCTTCATAGCGTTGTGCCGACACGCAAGCGTATGGCTGGTGACGGCACTCACGCTGACTGGATGCAATAGCGGGGGAACCTCTGGCAGCGCTTCACCTACCCCAAACAGCCAAGCGATTCTTGGCCCTCTTTCTGGTGCCTTGATTCAAGTTTACGACCCCGCGGATATCCTTAAACCGCTAAGTAACGGTATCGTCGCGAACAGTAACCTCAATGACCTTCATCAGGCCGGTCGTTTCACTCTGGATCTGCGTGGTATTCCCGATGATCGCTGGTTACTTGTTACTGCAACGGGGGGCTTTGATCTGGATGCCAATGATGATGGGATCCTGGATGATCAACCCCAATTGAATACCGGTGTGGTTCATGGATTAGCGCGAGCAGGCCAATGGCGTAGCGGGCATGCGCATGTAACGGCATTGTCAGAGATTGCCTGGCAATTCACAAAATCCGTACGGATGGATTCTGTCGCAATCGAGCAACGATTGAACGCGCTATCTCAGGCGCTTATCGATCAAGATCTCAACAATGATGGAGGTATCGATGCCTCCGACCTCGCTCAATTCCGTCCCGATAACAGGCAAAGTTTACGCTTTGAGTATGAGGAATTATTGCCTGACGATGATGCAGGCCATACAACATTGATCGAGCAAATTCATACAGGGGCTAATGATGCCCAGCGGCTGTCGCTACTTGAAGGTCGGTTCGGTATGGAGCCCTGGCGTCATCCCATAAATGTGGCACCTACCGCCTTCGCAGGTGACGATCGCACTCTCTCTCCTGGCAGTGAGGTCGTGCTCGTGGGCAGCGGTAGCGATCCAGAACACGGGGCAATAACGGCGGCATGGAGACAGGTCGCCGGAGAACCGGTCACCCTGCAGGATAGCAACAGCCTGCGAGCCCGCTTTACTCTACCGCTTGTCGCGGCTGGCGAACGACTCGTCTTTGAATTCACGACGAGCGATAATGCCGGGCTCTCGACATCAGACTTGGTTGTTATCACCGCGGGAAGTTTGCCGCTCAACCCTTTGAAACTGAGCCAATTTAGCACGACAACCACCACTAGCACCGCCGGTCAACCCGTTACCTTTTCTTGGAATGTCAGCGGCGATGCCAGTGAATCGCCACGTTGCCTGCTGGATCTTCGAGGCGATGGTGTAAACACTATAACGATCGAGGATTGCCTCACCACGTCAACATATACAACCAGTTACCTCTCTTCCGGTATTTACCTGCCTCGATTGCACCTGCTGAATCAAGACGCGACTATTGACGAGAAACACCTTACCTTCACCGTGTCTGGTGCGATCACCTTGAATATTGCAACACCTCAGGCCAGTGGCTTTCACGATAGTACTGTGGATATCAACCTGGGGGTGACCGCAACGTTTGAGGTGTCTTCGGCGATTGCAGAGATTGATGGGCAACAGACAGTATTACTATTTAATCCGGCTGCGATCTGTTCCCGTGGAGGGTGCCGCCCCGGTTTTTCAGGCCAGCTTAAACTGATGGATTCCTTGCCGGGACAACGACTGCTCCATGTGACGGTCAAGGATGTGACCGGACAGGAAGGCCATGCTTATCGGTATTTCACGCTCGATTCGCCGCCGACGCTCACCTTAACGGCCCCCTTGGATGATTCTTTAGCCAATCCTCAGACGCGAATTACCGCCAGCTGTGAGGACGATGACATAGACAGCTCACCCCATATCGAAGTTTTACTCCCACCAAGTAATAGTTCGTTGGTTCCTGCTGGGTTATCTCAAATCGATCAGAGTATCGACTTATCTGCAGCAGAGGGGAGCAGCCGTACCTTGACGGTCCGTTGCCGCGACTCCGTTGGCCAGATTACAAACATGCAGAGGCGGATTCATATTGAAAGCAGCGATGCAATGAGCGTGATATTGACCGTTGATGGCCCTATTCTCGACATCAACAACAATAAGGTGCTGTACAAGGTTCACCAAGACGACGGTGATCAACTTTGGATTCAGGACCGCAGTAGCCTGACTCGTAGCCAGATCCCTGTTGCTGCGGGAAAACGGGTTACCGATTCACGCGCATTTTTGACGCCTATTGGTGCGATATTCGTTGCTCAGGATGCAGCAGGTACGGTCCTTTCTGCACGAATTTACCACTGGCGTCATGGAGCCCTGTCCGAAGGTATACAACCCAATTCGACCCACTCCTTGGAAGTGACTGGCGACTATGCCATTTGGAGCCGCGGGTTAACCTTGGAACGCTATCAGTTTTCCACCGGCCAGACCACACGGATATCCGCCAATGCAGGTAACTGGAAGAATGCCATCACGGCAACAGGGCAGGTCTTTTGGTGGGAAAGCGGGACCTACGATATCTACCATTATGTGAATGGTACCGTTAGTCACCTGACGGATGATGTTGATAGCCTGCTTTGGAACTCCTATGTGATCTCAGATGGCACGTTCACACTATACCGCAAGCACACCAAGTGCTGTAGCGCACAAAAGTATACTTTAATGCTCCATCATCAGGGTCTGGAACAAGCATTAACCCAAGAAAGGGACACCGATATATCCCCGGGACCTGATTACCGGTTAGATAGCGGCTGGATTGCCTACACCGACATCGGAAATTTAGGGCAAAAGCATGTCTGGCGGCGGAGTCCATCGGGGAGCAGCGTGCAACTAACCTTTTTCGGCACCGATTCGCGTGTCGATAACGTAGGAAGCACCGGCGAAGTATTGCTGACGCAAGGTCAGCGCCGATACCGCGCCATTGAATCACAACCATTAGAAGATATAGGTAGCACTATCGGTAAAAGCTATTGGCTGAATGAAGGATGGCTGTTAACGATAGGCCGCCACTTATTAGAATTGCCTTGACGCGGTCTTTCATTGCGCCGACCTATCTATCATTAAAACGTCTGGCGCGATGGGCAATCTGACGGGCCACCACACCGAAAGGGCGCCCCCTAGACGCGAAGAGAACAGCACCAGTCATGCGTTTTGCCTGTCTCGCCTCATAGCGAAGTGACCGCAAAGATACTGCCGACCAAAGCAGACGAGACCCCGCCAGCATGGTCACTGGATGCGACTTTGCGGTCACTCAGGTCGAGATGCCCTAGCCAGCGACAGCAAACAACACAAAGCTGCCGCTCATCTAGGGGCGGACGTAAAATTCGGAAAAAATCGTACGCTAAGAAATTTTATGAGCCACGCAGTCCTAATCTTCTCTTCTCCCATATCTGCTGAGCACCTCTTAAGTTGCCAGCGGCTACGTAGCAAGACCGGCCCATGCGGAAACCATCGATAACCAACTCAGGTCTGGTGACGGGAGTGCTTAGCCCACCTATTCAAATTCGAGACGCTTCAATCACAATCCCTTTACGCAGGCATAAGCAGCGTCCACATTCTCTATGACGGTCTTCCGGGTTTCGTTCGGAAGCTGCCTCATGGAAAAAGTAAGTTCACCCCGAAGCGCATAAAGTGTCATATCCGCTGTTGGGATGTCGTTCCTCATGATGGCGTTGGATATTTGGTCTAGATGAGTCATCTTGAATTCCTTTTCGACGTGTGTCACTGCGGCGATGTCCTCATTAGCCAGACCCGTCACGAATATTAGGTCTACCTTCTCCTTGCACTTAATCGCTGAATCACTAGCCAGCGCAGGCGAGACTACGAGAAAAGTGAACGTTGCTGCGACGGCAATGGCGCCTCTACGACTTTTGCTCATGCTATTTTCTCCCCATTCTTCCAAAACCGACTACAACACTAATAGCCACGGGCCGTATTGTGCGCGCATAAATGATACAAATTTAAGATAGGACAAATTTAGCACCTACGGCATTTATGAGAATCCATAATTCTAGTTCGGCAGGTCCCTGGTTAAAGGATCGTCAGCGGCAAGAATGTGTTGGTAGTTGCCGATCAACGGGCCTCAAACTTCGTAACCAGTGTGACCACTCTGTAGATACAGCGGTCAATAGCCGAGGCCGCCTCAACAGTTAACTCATACATAGCTTTTTTATCCGCGCTGAATGCCGGCTATCTTGTTTATGACCATCGGGTTTACGACTCCCGGGTTTAGGACTATAAAGAGCGGTATGGAACCGATAGTTGACACCGACAATGCAGCCCTGCTGCTTCCGACCGATCCGCCACCCTTCCAGGTGATTAATCCCGAAGGCAGCAGCCCCTTGCTCCTGGTCTGCGACCATGCCTCGAACCGAATCCCCGCCCATTTAGACAATCTGGGTTTGGATGCGCGAACACTGAACGACCATATTGCCTGGGATCCGGGTGCGGCCACCGTGGTCAGGATTATTGCCGCGCGCCTGAATTGTCGCGCCGTGCTGTCGAACTATTCACGGCTGTTAATCGACGTCAACCGCGACCCGAAAACCGAGGCCGCCTCCTCCATCCCTAAAGTCAGCGACGGGCGCTGTATTCCTGGCAACCTGGTGCTGTCCGACCGTGAGATCAATGCCAGAATTGAGTCCCTGTTTAACCCCTACCATGCCGAGATTGAGCGTCAGCAGCAGAGCCTGATGAGCCAAGGTAAACCACCGGCACTTTTTTCGGTACATACCTTTACCGCCGCCATGCAGGGGGAAAGCCTGCTGCGCCCCTGGCACGCCGGCATGTTATGGAACCAGGATCCACGCATAGCGCATCCGCTGATGGCCTGGCTGCGACAGCATGACCACCTGACGATTGGCGACAACCAACCTTACTCCGCGCGCGAGGTCGCTTATACCATCGATCGCCACGGCCACGATCGCGGTATCGCCAACTGTGCCATCGAGATACGCCAAGACGTGCTGATCGACCAGGCGGAAGCACTCTGGTGGGGCGGCATGCTGGCGGACGGTCTCGAGCGGGTACTTAATAATCCGGATCTGTATCGTTATCAGTTCTACAGCGATGCGGGCCTGAGCATGCGGGAATAGGTCAGGCAAGCGAGAACCAGGGCACACGCCCTTCTCTCGACCCGTTGCTTGTCCGCCCTATCACCACAGAGGATGGGGGCCATGAGCCACACCTATACGCCACCCGAGTTCACTATCGGTATCGAAGAGGAATACCTGCTAGTCGACTTGGCGTCACGGCAACTGGCGGTCGATCCTCCCGAAGCGCTGTTTAACGCCTGCGCGAAAGCGCTGCCCAATCAAGTCACACACGAATTTTTACGGGCGCAGATCGAGATCGGCACCCCGGTGTGCGACAGCATCGGTGTCGCCCGCGAGCACCTATTGCGCTCACGCAACCAGTTGAGTGAGCTGGCCGCCTCGTACGGCCTGGGAATTATTGCCGCCTCAACACACCCCTTTGCCCATTGGTATGAACAGACCCATACGCCGCTGGAGCGCTACGACAACCTGGCCGAGGACCTGCAGGGCGTTGCCAGACGGCTGCTGACCTGTGGCATGCATGTCCATATTGGTATTGCGGATAGCGACCTGCGCATCGACCTGATGAATCAGGTCAGCTACTTTCTGCCTCATCTTCTGGCCCTCAGTACCTCTTCGCCGTTCTGGGGCGGCGAAGACACGGGGCTTAACTCTTACCGCCTGTCTGTCTTCAACGAACTGCCCCGTACCGGCTTACCGCACCGATTCACCAGCGCCGCAGACTACGAACGCCATGTTCGCACGCTGGTCGAATCCGGTGTGATCAAGGATGCGTCGATGATCTGGTGGGACATTCGCCCCTCGCTGCGCTACCCCACGCTGGAAATGCGAATTACCGATGTCTGCACCCGACTCGACGATGCCGCCACGTTGGCAGCCCTCTACCTGGCCACCCTGCACATGCTGTATCGGCTGCGACTGCGTAATCAACGCTGGCGGGAATACTCGCCCATGCTGATTCAGGAAAACCGCTGGCGTGCACAGCGCTACGGGATCGACAGAGGCCTGATCGATTTCGGGCAAAGCCGCATTGTCGGCTTCCCAACCCTCGTGGACGAATGGCTGGAACTTATCGCGGAGGATGCGCAAGCACTGGGCTGTGAACGCGAAGTGCGCCAGGCAACCGCTATCGTCCAACGCGGCACCAGTGCCCATCATCAACGCACAGCCTACCAGACCGCCCTCGCCAAGGGGCACACCCCACGGGAGAGCCTTAAATCCGTGGTTGACGGGTTACTCGCCACCACGATCGAAGGTTAACCAAGCGACCGGCTACGCCGCCCTTCTGTAAAATGATTGTAAAACCAACAAAGCCAGTAAACATAAGGCTTCCCACCGAGTCCAACCTGTAGCAAAGCCCGTAAAAACAGGAATCGCGGGGGCTAGCCAAAAAAATCGGCAACTACACTTAAGTAGAGACTGAATAAAAAATGGAAGGACCGCCACCGAACAAGGCAATCCGTGTAACCAAGCTGCATCGCGGCTTTGCCGTCTGAGCACGGCTCGCGAGACGGGCTTTTTCCGGCAGTAGCCCAGCCGTCAGAGTGAAAGGTAAATTTTATGAATATCTTCAGTAACTTCAAGACCCGCTACGAATCCACCTTGGAGGAAGAGATGAGCCTGCAGGAGTACCTGGAGCTCTGTAAAAAGGACTCTTGCGCCTACGCCTCGGCATCCGAACGCCTGTTGAAGGCCATCGGCGAACCCGAAATGGTCGATACGGCACGGGACCCGCGTTTAAGCCGTATTTTTTCCAATAAGCTGCTTAAGCGCTACCCCAGCTTCAGCGCCGAGTTCCACGGCATGGAGGAAGCCATCGAGCAGATCGTTTCCTATTTTAAACATGCCGCTCAGGGGCTGGAGGAGAAGAAACAGATCCTGTATTTACTGGGGCCTGTCGGCGGTGGTAAGTCCTCACTCGCCGAGCGACTGAAAGAACTCATGGAACAGATTCCGTTTTATGCCATCAAAGGTTCACCCATCAATGAATCACCGCTATGCCTGTTCAACCCCGCCGAAGACGCCGATATCCTGACGGAAGAGTACAACATTCCGCGCCGTTACCTACGCGGCGTCATGTCGCCCTGGGCCGTGAAACGGCTGCACGAATACAAAGGCGACATCACACAGTTTCGCGTGATCAAACTCTACCCCTCTATCCATGATCAGATCGCCGTCTCAAAAACCGAACCCGGCGATGAAAACAATCAGGATATCTCCAGCCTGGTCGGTAAGGTCGACATCCGTATGCTGGAAGAGTTTGCACAACACGACCCCGATGCCTACAGCTTTTCCGGCGGCCTGTGTAAAGCCAACCAGGGCATCATGGAATTCGTGGAGATGTTCAAGGCGCCGATCAAAGTGCTTCACCCTCTGCTGACCGCCACCCAGGAAGGCAATTACAACAGTACCGAGGGTATGGGGTCCATCCCCTTCGAAGGCGTTATCCTGGCGCACTCCAACGAATCGGAATGGCAGACGTTCCGTAACAACAAGACCAACGAGGCCTTTATCGACCGGGTATACATCGTCAAGGTTCCCTATTGCCTGCGTGTTACCGAGGAGATCCGCATCTACGGCAAATTACTCGAGCATAGCTCGTTGGCAAAATCGCCTTGTGCGCCAGACACCTTGAAAATGCTGGCACAGTTCACGGTACTGTCACGCCTGAATGAACCTGAAAATTCGAGCATTTTCTCTAAAATGCGCATTTACGATGGTGAAAACCTGAAAGATACCGATCCGAAAGCCAAGTCCATCCAGGAATACCGCGACAGCGCCGGGGTCAACGAGGGCATGAACGGGCTCTCGACCCGCTTTGCCTTCAAGATACTCTCCAAGGTCTTCAATTTCGACGCAACGGAAGTCGCGGCCAACCCGGTCCATCTCCTGCACGTCCTGGAGCGCGAGATCGAACAGCAGCAGTTCCCACAGGAGGTGCACGACCGCTATATCCGTTTCATCAAAGAGTTTCTGGCACCCAAATACATCGAATCGCTGGGCAAGGAGATCCAGACCGCCTACCTCGAGTCCTATTCCGAGTACGGACAGAATATCTTCGACCGCTACGTCACCTATGCCGACCTGTGGATCCAGGATCAGGAATATCGTGACCCCGAAACCGGCGATATTCTCGACAGACCCGCGATCAACGACGAGCTGGAAAAAATCGAGAAGCCTGCCGGGATCAGTAATCCGAAAGATTTCCGTCACGAAATCGTCAACTTTGTCCTGCGCGCGCGCGCCAACAACCACGGCAACAACCCTGCCTGGATGAGTTACGAGAAAATGCGTTCGGTCATTGAGAAGAAAATGTTCTCCAATACCGAAGACCTGCTACCGGTTATCTCCTTCAACGCCAAATCGTCCGCCGACGATCAGAACAAGCACGCCGAATTCGTCAAACGCATGATCGAACGGGGCTACACCGAGAAACAGGTCCGCCTGCTGTCCGAATGGTATATCCGTGTACGTAAATCTCAGTAAACAGGTGCGCGATCTGCCTGCTAAGACCCCTGCTGTAACCAACATCGGGGCTATCGGGCAGGATCATCTGGCTGTAGAAGAGGGCGAGACATGAGCTATATCATCGATCGGCGATTAAACGCGAAAAACAAGAGCTCGGTTAATCGCCAGCGTTTTTTGCGCCGCTATAAAGAGCATATCAAAAAGGCCGTTACCGACGCCGTCAAGCAACGCAGCATTACCGATCTGGACAGTGGCAGCGAAATCACCATCCCCAACCGGGATCTGTCAGAGCCGATTTTCCACCACGGTAGCGGCGGTACCAATACCCGGGTGTTCCCGGGCAATAAGGAGTTTCACGCCGGTGATGAGATCCAGCGCCCTAGCGGCGGTGGCGGCGGTAGCGGTGGCGGTAAAGCGAGTGATTCAGGCGAGGGGGATGATGAGTTCACCTTCCAGATCAACCGCGACGAATTCCTGGAGTTCCTGTTCGAGGATCTCGAACTTCCGAATATGATCAAAAAACAACTGCGTGACAGTAACGACTTCAAATTCCAGCAAGCAGGGTATACCAACCAGGGCAATCCCGACCGGATCAATATCATCCGCTCGTTACGCGGTGCCCATGCCCGGCGTATCGCGCTGTCCGGCAGCACCCGGCGCCAGATTCGCGCACTGCAGGCCGAGCAGGACGAACTATTGACCCTGGAATCAACCGCACCGGAGCCTGCACGGCAACAGCGCCTCGCGGAGATCGAACGGTTGCTCATAGAACTGAAAGGCAAAGTCAGTCGCCTGCCTTTTCTGGACACCTTCGACCTTAAATTCAACAACCTGGTTAAAGTGCCCTCCCCCAGTTCCAAGGCCGTGATGTTTTGTATCATGGACGTATCGGGCTCCATGACCCAGTCCATCAAGGATATTGCCAAGCGCTTCTTCCTGCTGCTCTACATGTTTCTGCGTAAGGGCTATAAGGAGATTGACGTCGTCTTTATCCGGCACCACACCCAAGCCAAAGAGGTCGACGAGGAGGAGTTTTTCTACTCACGGGAAACGGGTGGCACGATCGTCTCCAGCGCCATCGCCCTGGCCGGTGATGTGATAGAAGCACGCTATTCCCCCGCTGACTGGAATATTTATATTGCCCAGGCTTCCGATGGTGACAACTGGGACGGTGACTCCGACGCCTGTCGTGAACTGCTGATGAAACGGGTCATGCCTTATGTCCAGTATTACTCCTATGTCGAGATCACCACCGATGAGCATCAGAATCTTTGGTTCGAATATGAGAAAGTCAGAAGCGAATTCCCCGACTCCTTTGCCATCCAGAAAATTGAAAGTGCCGGAGATATCTACCCTGTATTTCGCGAGTTGTTCCAACGGAAGAGCGCCTAACGGTCTTGCATTCGAGTCGCTAAGACCCAGCCTGTGCGAAAACCAGAGGATTATCGCATGACAAAAAAGCAGCAACCGATCTCAACCAAATCAGAATGGACCTTCGAACTGATTGAACGCTACGATCAGGCCATTGCCAAAGAAGCGGCGGCATTTGGACTGGACACCTATCCGAATCAGATCGAGGTCATCAGCTCGGAACAGATGATGGACGCCTATTCGTCGGTGGGGATGCCGCTGAACTACAACCACTGGTCTTTCGGCAAGCAGTTTGTCACCACCCAGCAGCGCTACAAGCGGGGCCAGATGGGCCTTGCCTATGAAATTGTGATCAACTCCAACCCTTCGATCGCCTATCTGATGGAAGAAAACACCATGGCGATGCAAGCCCTGGTTATTGCCCATGCCTGTTACGGTCATAACTCGTTTTTCAAAAATAACTACCTGTTTAAGACCTGGACGAACGCTAGCGGCATTATCGACTATCTGGTCTTCGCCAAGAACTATATTACCCGTTGCGAAGAGCGCCATGGCGTCGATGAGGTGGAAAAGCTGCTCGACTCCTGCCACGCGCTGATGAATTACGGCGTCAACCGCTACAAGCGCCCCAGCCCCATCTCGACCGATGAAGAAAAACGCCGCCAGGAAGTGCGTAGCGACATTCTCCAACAGCAGGTTAACGAGCTCTGGAACACCATCCCCAAATCCGGCGATGATTGCGATGATGCGCGGAACAAGCCCCGTTTTCCCGCCGAGCCGGAAGAAAACATCCTCTACTTTTTGGAGAAAAACGCGCCCTTGCTCGAACCTTGGCAGCGTGAAGTGATCCGAATCGTGCGCAAGGTCGCGCAATATTTCTATCCGCAGAAGCAAACCCAGGTCATGAATGAGGGCTGGGCCTGTTTCTGGCATTACACCCTGTTACACGCCTTGTTCGATAAAGGCTTGGTTACCGACGGCTTCATGATCGAATTTCTGCACTCCCATACCAGCGTCGTGTACCAACCACCTTATGACAGCCCCTATTTCAGTGGTATAAACCCCTATGCCCTGGGCTACAACATGATGCGGGATATCCGCAGAATCTGTGAAAACCCAACACCGGAAGACCGGCAATGGTTCCCGGATATTGCCGGTAGCGATTGGTTGAAAACGCTACACCACGCCATGGAAAACTACAAAGACGAGAGTTTTATCCTCCAGTTTCTCTCCCCCAAAGTGATGCGGGATATGCGCCTATTTACCGTGGTCGACGATGAGAAGAAAACGAATCTGGCGGTTTCGGCGATACACGATGACAGCGGCTACCACGAAGTACGTCGCTGTCTGGCGGAAAACTACAATCTCGGCAGCCGTGAACCTAACATTCAGGTATACAACGTGGATATTCGCGGGGATCGCTCACTGACATTGCGCCATTTTGTTCACGACGACAGACCGATGGGAGACAGTGCGGACGAAATGCTTAAACACCTGCACCGCCTCTGGGGCTTCAACGTTCATCTGGAATCGATTAAAGGCGACGCGGTCATCAAAAGCTATCACTGCCCGCCTCTTGAGGCAGCGCAGACCGCGAGCTAATCGCGGCCCCCGCGAACGCAGTAAAAAGCGAC
Source organism: Motiliproteus sp. (assembly GCA_041586615.1). Classification (GTDB taxonomy): domain Bacteria; phylum Pseudomonadota; class Gammaproteobacteria; order Pseudomonadales; family Balneatricaceae; genus Motiliproteus. Next base: position 77,841 of record JBFGZS010000012.1, read on the forward strand.
AGTAAGCGTTATCTTGGCCGGGGCCTTAAAGGCCCCGACGGCGGATAGGTTTAGCCGACCATCTCGTCGTGAACATCACTCTGCTGAAGATAAAGCGGGACTTGCTTGTAGCGGTCAAAATTTCGCTTAGCTTCGATATAGCTATGAAAAACCAACGGTTCAACACTGCCTCTCTGCTCCAGGGTATAGCCCTGCCCCTGTATCATGGCCTGTGCTGTATAGATATCTCCTTCATTGGAGATGATGTTGATGGAATCAACGTTGCCACGCACCATGGCTAATTCAAATTCATGAACCTTCATACGATCTCCCCGCCACGTCACGCAGCTGGTTAACCCAATTAAGGCACGACCAACACAACGCCAAACAGGACAAGGCGATCGCGCCGGTCTTTGCCCTCTAGTCAGTTACTGATTAGGCGGCTTATTTGACACTAGCCCGCTAGTAAAGTTTCTTCTCCAAGGCCGCACAAAACCCATGTAAAAAACGCACATCCTCTGCGCCAAGCTGCGACAATCGCTGCTGTGCCCAGCGATAGCCTTTGGTTTCAGGGGAAAATGCCAGTGTTTCACTGATGCGCGATACCCGCTCCCGCAGGGCCTGTAACTGCCCTTCCGGGTCCTGCGCGGGCTTCTGCCGACGCGCCTCGGCTTGCACACCAGCCAGATCATAGGCATAGAGCATCACCGCCTGGCCCAGATTCAATGACGGGTAGGTGGTGGCCAAGGGAATAGAGCTCAGCTGATCGCAGCGATCGAGCTCGCTATTCGACAACCCCCTGTCTTCGCGCCCGAATAGCAATGCAACCTGCTGCAGACTCGCGCCCTGCTCAGCCAGTTGCACGCCAAGTTGCGGCGGTGTTAACAACGGCCGACCACCCGCGCGGTGCTTGGCCGTGGTGCCGACCACCAGATCACAATCAGCAAGCGCGCTCTCGAGCGTTGGGTAATGTTCGATACGCTCCAGAATATCCCCCGCCCCATGCGCGACCCACCGCGCCGGATCCTGCCGGTGCACCGCGGAATCGATGACCCGAATCCGTGCGAAACCCATCGTCTTCAGCGCGCGCGCCGCAGCGCCCACATTCTCCGCTACCTGCGGTTGAAAAAGTACAAAAACCAGCTGCATCTGAGCCCCCTCTACTCACGAGGGCAGGACTATAGCACGTCACGGATCGGGCGTAGATATCCGCGTTTTGGGCGCTTCAACCAACCCAAAGCGGGGACACCCGGACTCATTTCGCAGGTAATCGTCAGGCGGTTTATGCAGCGGACCCTACGCCGCGCAGGACGGGGGCAGACCGAGGAGCAAACAAAAAACGCGGCTTCGAAGCCGCGTTTTTTTTCACCCAAACAATCGGGCGTTATTGGACTTCGATGGCCTCGGCGATTTTCTTCTGCCACAGGGCGGGGCCCGTGATATGGGCCGACTCGCCTTTACTGTCGACTGCCACGGTAACCGGCATATCCTTAACGTCAAACTCGTAGATCGCTTCCATACCCAGCTCAGGGAAAGCCAGCGTCTTGGAGGATTTGATCGCCTTGGACACCAGGTAAGCGGCGCCACCAACAGCCATCAGGTAGACCGATTTGTTGTCGCGGATCGCGTCGATCGCCACCGGACCACGCTCGGCCTTACCGATCATGCCCATCAAGCCGGTGCTTTCCAGTACCTGGCGGGTGAACTTGTCCATACGCGTCGCGGTGGTCGGACCTGCTGGCCCGACCACTTCATCCCGAACCGGATCGACCGGCCCGACGTAATAGATAAAGCGCCCTTTCAGGTCAACCGGCAACGGCTCTCCGGCATCCAGCATGCCACAAAGCTTCTTGTGGGCCGCATCGCGCCCGGTCAGCATCTTACCGCTGAGCAGAATGGTATCACCGGTTTTCCAGGTTTCGATATCCGCCTGGGTGACGGTATCCAGATTCACCCGCTTGGTGGTCGGTCCGACTTCGAAGGTCACTTCCGGCCAATCGTCCAACGATGGCGGGGTCTGCAAAGCCGGGCCGCTGCCATCCAGGGTGAAATGCGCATGGCGGGTCGCCGCACAGTTCGGGATCAGGCACACGGGCAATGATGCCGCGTGGGTCGGATAATCCTTGATCTTGATATCCAGAACCGTCGTCAAGCCACCCAGTCCCTGTGCGCCGATGCCCAGCTGGTTCACCTTCTCAAACAGCTCCAACCGCAGTTCTTCAACGCGGTTCTGTGGGCCACGGGCTTTCAGCTCGTGGATATCGATAGAATCCATCAAGGACTCTTTCGCCAACACAGCCGCTTTTTCAGCCGTACCGCCGATACCGATTCCCAGCATGCCCGGTGGGCACCAGCCCGCCCCCATGGTCGGCACGGTCTTCAGGACCCAATCGACGATGCTGTCGGACGGGTTGAGCATGGCCATCTTGGACTTGTTCTCGGAACCGCCGCCTTTCGCCGCCACCTGGACGTCGACTTCGTCGCCAGGCACCACCGTCATGTGAATCACGGCGGGGGTGTTGTCTTGGGTATTCTTGCGGGCCCCTGCGGGGTCAGACAATACCGAGGCACGCAACAGGTTATCGGGGTTCAGATAGGCGCGGCGTACCCCTTCGTTGATCATCTCTTCAACGCTCAGGGTCGCATCCCACTGCACATTCATGCCGATCTTGACGAACACGGTCACAATGCCGGTGTCCTGACACAGTGGGCGGTGCCCTTCCGCACTCATGCGGGAGTTGATCAGAATCTGCGCCATGGCGTCTTTAGCCGCCTGGGACTCTTCCTTTAAATACGCTTCGTGAACGGCTTTCACAAAATCTACCGGATGGTAGTAGGAAATAAATTGTAAAGCGTCCGCAACG
>JBFGZS010000013.1:0-76320 GCA_041586615.1 Motiliproteus sp.
AGTAGTGATTGCGACGATAAGGGCGACTCCGTGTCGACGCTGTCGGCCTCCGGGAACAGCAGACGAAATGTGCTGCCGAGCGCGGGCGGGCTGTGCAGGACCAGATGGCCGTGATGCTCGTGCAGCAACTGATTCACGGTCGATAAGCCGGTGCCGGTGCCCTGGTCGGCCTCCTTGGTGCTAAAACCGAGGGTGAAGATCTGCGGCAGGAGCTGCGGGTCGATACCGCTGCCATTGTCCGCGATAGCGATCTCGACCCAGGGCCCCGTCACCGCTGCCCCGCAGGCGCTACAGCGCAGATCCGTCGTGCTGAGCCGGCGGCTGCTGATGCGAATGCGGCCGCTGCCGTGCATGGCATCGCGGGCATTGACACAGAGATTCATCAGTATCTGATGGAACTTGATCGGATTCACCCGGATGTGCGGGGTCTGCGCGCCCGCGTCGATCTCGACGACAACGGTCTTGGGCAGGCTGGCTTGCAGCAGCAGGCTAACCTCGTCGATCATGGTTCTCGGCTGCATTCGGCGCAGTTCGCCCGACTGGCTGCGGCTGAACAGCCGCAACTGGTTGATTAATTCGCTGGCCCGAACGCAGGCCTGTTTGACCTGCTGCAGGTACGCGGCGAGTTTTTCGTCGTGCGGCTGCCCCAGTCGTTCCGTTGCCAATTCGGTGTAGGCCAGAATACTGGTGAGGATATTGTTGAAATCGTGGGCGATACCACTGGACAGCTGTCCTAAGGCTTCCATCTTCAGCCCCTGCTGCAGGCGACGCTGCAGCTGTTCGCGCCGGGTGCTTTCTTCCCGCCATTGCTGGGTACGCTGGCGAACCTGGCGTTTTAACGACCAGGACCAGAGCAGGGCCAGCAGCAGGCTCGCCGCACCGCCCAGAATGACCCGCCATAGGATGTTTAATGCGTGTTCGAAGGGGATGGTGGCCGGTTCCAGTTCGGCCGACCAGCGCGCCTGCAGCCGGTCATACTCGCCATTGCCGATCACGGCCGCCAGCCCCCGGTTGACGGCCAGTAGGAGGTCATCGTTATGCGGGGTCGTTGCGATCGCCACCCAGTGCTGCAGGTCAGCCTGCTGCAGCGGGTTGGCTACGAAATCCGCAGACAGTGTGGGAACGACGCGGTTATCGCCCTCGAACACTAATCGCATGGCGTAGTCGGCAGCGCCGTCGTCGAGTCGCGCTAACAGGTCAGCGGAGTTATCTGTCAGCACCAGTTTGGCCGTCGGAAGCTGCTGGCGCAGATAGTCGTGGCTGATCGAGTGTTTTATCACCGCGATTCGGCGTGCGCTTAACGCCGCGACATCGCCGACCTCGGGGGCCCGTTTATGGCGAAACAGCGCCAGGCGGCCGCGCAGGTAGGGCACGGAGAAATTGACCTCCTGCGCACGTTGGCCTGAATAGACCATGAATGGGAGAATGTCGATGCGGCCCTGTTCCAGCGCCTGACGCAGGCGATGCCAGGGTTCGATCTTGAATGTCGGCTCGATCCCTTCCTGTGCCGCGATGACCTTGATCAGATCAATCGCCAACCCGGCCGGCTCACCCTGGGGTGTCAAATAGGACAGCGGATAGAGGTCGCCATCCAAACCCACCCGCCATACCGGAAGCGCAGGCTTGCTGCCGACGGCTACATCGGCTAGCGCTAACGTCGGGCTGATCGCTAACAGCAGCAGTAAGACGCACGTTGGGATGCGCATCGAATACCTTTTGATGTCAATGTCCACTTTTTTCTATCCGTTAAGGCGCTTCTTCGGATTGCCGCGTTGCCAGAGTCGGTCATGGCGAGGATACGGCCCGTGAGTCGATAAATAGATGCCCCATGCCGTTCCCTACCGCGATGATGCGCTGTTTATGATGGGCTATTTCTTTTGGCTATTGTCTTTTGACTATTGCCTTTTGAATCAGGGCGACACCGTGTTTTCAGATTCTTGATAATACAGTATAAGTGTCGGAATAACCCTGTAAAGCAGGATGCGCGCCAAGATGACTATATCAGTTAGGTTGTTGATGTATGACGGTGTTCAATAACCGCTGGTTTCGACAGAATGCGCGAACTGGCAGGGAGGTTGCCCATGGATGGTGCGAATATTGAGGGGCGCGGGTTGTAATGGTGCAGCGGGAAAGAAAGGGACAACGCGCCTGAAGGCAAGAAGGGGGGCTGATGAGATAACGACGCGGGCCATGACGGTGTGGCGAGAGATTGGTCAATACCGACGTGGAGCCCGGGTACTGGCTCCACGTCGTCTAATTGGTTTTTCTAGCTTTCTAGCTTTCTAGCTTAATGGCGAAGTGCTGAGTGCCGTACCAGCGGTTTTCCTGTTTATCATTCTCAATCAGGTAGGAATTTTCCCCGAGCGACTTAACCTGGTAGGCATTTTCCTGGGTTAGCTGATCTTCAAAACCCTCATTCTTTACGCACTCGATTATCATGTTTGTTGCCTCATCATAGTGGTTGTAACTGTCGCACAGCCCCTGTCTTTTTTGACGCACAGCCGTGGTCATCCGTTGAGGCTTGCAGCAAAGAGGTAGCTTTTAGCGTTCTTTTCTAGGTGCTTTTCTAGGTGTTTTTCCTAAGAATTAATCCTAGGGGTAAACCCTAGCTTGGGAATATACGGATTTTGCCGCGGCATGTAAAGACGCCTGTATTAGCTTTGTTTAAATTAATTATTGCGTTCAGCGCATCCGTGCGCCGGCCCAATTGATTTTTGGCAGGCGCGGCGTATCTGGCAGGCAGGATAAACCGCATAACGTGATTTGTACTTGATATTAGTCAAAGCCTTTTCGGTTTATCGATGGAGTGATAGCATCGGCTGAATTAATAGAGAAAGCATATAAACGGAGATAGGATGGATAACGATACCCGTACACGCATAGAAGCGGCTGCGTTCCGTAGGCTGGTCGCTCATCTTCAGTTGCGAAATGACGTGCAAAATATCGATTTAATGAATTTGGCCGGATTTTGCCGTAACTGTCTATCGAAATGGTACCTTGCGGCGGCAGAGGAGGAGGGTGTCGAGCTCGATTACGCCCAAGCGCTGACGCAGGTCTATGGTATGCCTTATGCCGAATGGAAAGCCCTGAATCAGACCCCGGCTACCGAGCAGCAAATGCGTACCTATGAGCTGACAAAGCCCTTGCATGCCGATATCAGCGGGCATAAATAAGCATGTTGCAAGGTGGTGGGTTCTCTGCCACCTCGCGTCTCTTAAACGTTATAACTGTCGAAAAATCGACGTTATGCGATGGCCGTTACCGCGCCGGAGCCGCTATCTTCGTCGTGCGTTGCTTGCGCTTGAACGCGTACATGCGCTGGTCGGCAAGGGCGATGAGCTCTTCCGGTTCGCATCCATCTTCGGGGTAGGTCGATATCCCGATGCTACAGCCGACAGACAGCTCGAATTGCCCAAGGCTGAAAGGCTGGGCAAAGGCTTGTAGTACCTTGGCTTTCAGGTGTTCGGCTTGCATGTCGTCGTTGATGGAAGGCATCAGGATAATAAACTCATCGCCGTGAATTCTTGATACGGTGTCTTGCTGACGCAGAATTCCTTCCAGTCGTTGACCCACTTGCTGGAGCAGCTGGTCACCGGTGTCGTGTCCCCAGCGGTCATTGACCGATTTGAAATGGTCCAGGTCGAGAAAACCAATCATGACACGGACGTGGTTGCGTTGTGCGTGTTTGATGGACTGTTCCAGTCGGTCCATCAGGAGGTTGGTGTTGGGTAGGTGGGTGAGGTTGTCGTAATTGGCTTGGTGGTAGAGCGCGAGTTGGTGAGTGAGGTCGGCCTTTTGGCTTCTAATTGAGCCGCGTATATTGCGCAAAGCAATCAATGTGATGATCAGCAGTAATGCCGAGACCGTGATCAGATGGGTAATGTCCACGTCTTCCCAGCCAGGCTGATAGTTTACATTAAGCAGAATGGGGCCTGAGAGACTGGAAATATTGATTGCGTGCCTGAATGTCGGGAATAGCCATTTTTCAAGTCCTTGGCGAGGTGTATCAATCTCAATCAGTGGCTCGAGGCTGGCGAATGGTGTGGTGAAACGGAGCGATAGTGATATGCCGGGTTGTTTTAGCAGCGCCTTGGGGAGTAAGTCGCTACTGCGGACCACCAAGATGGCGGTATATTGGGGTTGCTCGGCGTTGGGGTTGCTATTTTTCAGATGAACGGCGCGAAACATAACAAAGCCCCGCTCATTTTCGAGCAGTTGAAACGGTGCGGAAGAAACCGGGTGGCCGAGGAGCAGTGAGCGGTTCAGTGCGTCACTCAGAGGCGTCGAACTGTTCAATAGGTCTAGGCCCAGCAAGTCAGTTAATTCTGGTAAGGCAGGTTCAATAAAGACAATGGGATAGTACTGCGTGTGTTGCCCCGTGGTCGCTTTGTGTCGATCGCCGGTAAAATTGAAGCCATGAATGTGGTAATCAGGGGTTACTGATTGTTGTTGCTGTTCGTGCGGGTTACGTTCCGCGGCCTCTACGCGTTCGGCTATTTCGAACATATACAGTTCAGGGTAATGCTGGCGAAGTGTTGAAGCGTACTGTCGGGCGGAATCGAAGTCCGGCGGTGGTGATAGCGACAGAAACTGTGCGAAGCCCTCGAGCGCAACTTCCTGGGTTTTAGAGGTGCGGCCTATCTGCTGCGCAATGCGTTCGGCTTGACGGGTAAAGCTATGTTCAAGATGGGTGTATTCCGACGCGATACCGAGGTATGCGCCCACGCTGATCAATAATCCCCAAAACAGATAGAGGGGGGCAACCTGCCGTGCGAATGCTGTTCGAGATGAAATGTCCAGGTCCATGGAGCGGCCATATTTGAAATCCTGACGAGCATTGTAAAGCGTATCGTGTTTGTTCGCGATGAAAGTTTGCTCTTATTAAGGCGGTAACGGTAGGCCGAGCAAAAAATGTCGCCTTGACAGGCGGCTTATGGATAAACCGCCGTGGCATAAAACCACGTGCCAGATTACAGGTGCCAGGTTAATAGTCGCCGGTTTCTAGCGTTGATTGATTACGTCAACGCGCTGTTCAAGTTGATGCAGCAGGCTATCCAGTGTGGTGCAGAGTCGGTCAAGGTCTTGTGGCTCCGATAGGCGGTGGTCACCCTGCTTGATCAGCTGCAATTCAAGATCAGCGCTGCTGATCTGGTTGACCAGCGTCATGCTGGTTTGCCAGGGGATGTCGCTGTCCTGCATGCCGTGCAGTAGCCTGACCGGCATATCAAGAGATACTGTGGCGTGCAGGAGTGCGTGTTGCTGGCCATCATCCAGCAGTTTTTGCGTGATGATAAAAGGCGAATCATCATAGCAGGAGGGTATGGCAACCTGACCGGTTTGTTCCAGCGTGTGCTGCTGACTGTCCGTTAGGTGTCTGCTGATTAGCGTGTTAGTGAAATCAGGCGCTGCGGCGACGCCAATCAGTCCCGCAATGCGCTCAGGACGTTGCAGCGCCGTGAGTAGCATCAACCATCCCCCCATCGATGATCCGATAATAACCTGCGGGCCGTCGGTGAGTTCGTCCAGCGCGCTGAGTGCATCCCGGGCCCAGTCACCGATACAGCCATCCTCAAAGCGCGCCGACGATTGGCCGTGGCCTCGGTAATCAAAACGCAGGAAGGCATTTCCCCGTTTTTCAAGGTGCTGCTGGAGGCGCAGGGCCTTGCCTCCCTGCATGTCGGAGCGAAATCCCGCCAGAAAGATAACGCCAGGACTACGCCCCGGGGTGCGCTGATAGGCTAACGTAGCGCCATACGGCGTCGTAAGAAATTCGGTTTTTTTCATCGTCAAAAGGTTAACGGGTTGAACGTTGACAGGCAACAGGCGGGGTGTGGGTTTTTAACAACCCGCGTGACGCGAAGGGCGAGCAGGGTAAAGAGGGCATATTCGTGTTTCGTCGGAGTCGCGCCGTCTATTCCGGCCATATCCGCAGCCTATCGGGTAACGGGCTTTTTCTAATATATTGACAAGACAAAAGAACAATGGAACCATGCGGCCACAAAGGGATCCCACAGTCGACGGGATCTTATTGAAATGGCCGCTTTATGACGTTGATGTCTCACAGGTATCGCAATCTTTCATCGCGCAGCATGAATATGCTGATCGCGTTGTTGATGCTGATTGTTGTGAGTAGCCATTGTTCGATGGCCTTTGCAAAAGGGCTCGATCAATCCGAATTTTCTACCGCCCTTGCACCCGCGGATCGTATAGCTGACCATTGTGGCGGCATGATGGACGCGGATGATCAGAACAGCAATCCGACGAGCGAGCGAGGTTGCTGGGAGGGTGACTGCCCCGGTGCGTTTATGGGTGCCTTGACTGCGTCCCCGCAGTTGGTCAAATTGGACTTACAGGATGTTCCTCTAGCGTCGTTCGATAACAGCTTCTTACCCTTAGTTCGCGCAGGTCCCTGCTTGCGGGAGCCCGCGCCTGAACTAAGTGATTTCTCTAGCCCTCCTCTTATTTACTCCCTCTGCGTTTTACGTTTATAGCGTTCTGCCGTACCTGACTCTTTCAATAGAGTTATTTCTGCACGTTATTGTGCAGGAACTGTAGCCAGCCCTTGATTCGGGCTTGTTTTAGGTCGCATTCGGCAGGATTTATTCATGCAAAGATTTACCCACGCCATGGCAGCCGCGTTGCTGGGTGGCGCGCTAGTGGTGGCAGGGCAGGCCCAGGCGCTTTCCGTTTCCTTGGCGCAGGCGCAGCAACGCGCTCTGGCGGACAGCCCACGACTCAGCGAGATAGAAGCGCGCTATCAAGCCGCTCAAACCATACCCGAGCAGATGGGAGCATTACCGGATCCGTCGGTAACGATCGGTCTGTTAAGCGTACCCACCAATACGTTCGATCTCGATCAGGAGGCGATGACGCAGTTTCAGGTTGGGATTAGTCAGCCCTTACCCTGGCCCGGAAAACGTAAATTAAAGTCCTCGGTTGCTCAGTTTGGTGTGACCGCGACTGAACAAGAGTTGGCCGAAGCACGCTTAATGCTGCGTCGCGATGTCGTTAAACGTTGGTGGAACCTCTACTTCACCGAAAGAGCCTTGGAGGTTGTACGGGATAACCAGCAGAAGATGCGCGAATTTAACCGTATAACGCTGAGTCGCTATCGCGTGGGCAAAGGGGTTCAGCAGGACGCGTTGCAGGCGCAGTTAGAGCTGTCGGCGCTGCTGGAGCGAGAAGTGGTGTTAAAGGGACAGCGCCGGGTGCAGGCAGCAGGCTTGAATGCACTCCTGGCGCTGGATGCGCAGGAATCGTTGGCGCTAAGCCACGATGAGCCCCCCGCCTTCCGCGATATTCCTGAACAATCAGAGCTTCTGGATCGAGCGCTACGTCAGCGGCCTTTGCTGCGCCAACGCATGATTCAGCTCGATGCCGCAAAAGAGAAAACCAAGCTGGCAGCGCTGGGCCTTATTCCCGATTTTACCCTGGGCGCCAGTTATGGCTACCGACAGTCGGCCCCCAACGGTGCTGATCGCGCAGATTTGTTGTCAATGACCCTGGGAATCAAAATTCCGTTGTACGCGTTGAGTAAGCAACGCCGTGAGATCGACCAGCGTGAAGCCGAAGTCATCGCCAGCAAAGATCGGTTACACGAGACCCAATTGCAGGTTCGTTCTCAAATTGTCAGTGCCGTCGCATCCTATGAGCGCGCCAGTAGCCAAGCTGAGCTGTTGCAGAACGGCATTCTGCCCCAGGCTCGGCAGACGGTGGCCTCGATGTTATCGGGGTTTCAAGTGGGACAGGTTGATTTTACCGCACTGGTGCGGGCGCAACTGATGGTGAACAACCTGCAGTTGCAATATTGGCGTGCCTTGGTCGATGGACAACAGGCGCAGGCCGATCTGGCTGCTGCGTTGGGAGGGGATCTGTATGAGTAAGTTAGTCGTAGGTATGGCATGTATGTTGGTTGCCGGCGTTGGCGCGGGTTTGTTTGGTGCGCGTTACCTGAACCTGTCGCCGTCGGGCACGCCGGTAGCCGTCGTCGAGGAAGCCGGTGATAAGCCGTTGTTTTATCGCAACCCCATGAATCCGGCCATTACGTCGCCGGTTCCGGCGCAAGACGAAATGGGTATGGATTACATCCCGGTTTATCCCGACAAGCCGAAAGCGGGCCGAAAGGCCTTGTTTTACCGGAATCCGATGAATCCCGCGATCACCTCTCCCGTCGCTGCGCAAGATGAAATGGGCATGGATTATATTCCCGTCTACGCCGACGAGGATACGGACAGTAGCAGCAGCGAGCCGTCTGGAACCGTGAAAATTGACCCGGTGATGGTGCAAAACATCGGCGTACGGACTGCGTTGGTCGAAACCCGCGATTTAGCCAAGATTGTTCGCGCGACCGGGCGGGTGACCGTGGATGAAAGCCGCGTATCGCGTCTGCACCCCCGAACCGAAGGTTGGGTTCAGAAGCAATTTGCCGCACGGGTCGGTGACCGGGTTCGTAAAGGCGATGAGCTGTTGACCCTGTATTCGCCGCAGTTGGTGACCAGTCAGCAGGAATATTTATTGGCCTTGGATAATCTGAAAGCACTGGAAAACAGCGGTTATACCGATATCCAACAAGGGGCGCAGCAGCTGTTGCAAAGCTCCCGCGAGCGACTGCGTTTGCTGGATGTGCCTGAACATGAGATCGATGCGCTGGCTGCATCCGGTAAGGTGAAGAAAGCGGTTGGCATTGAATCGCCGTTTGACGGCGTGGTGCTGAGTATTGGTGCCCGTGAAGGTCAATACATCATGCCCAAGACCGAACTTTATGTGCTGGCTGACTTGTCAAAGGTCTGGGTGTTAGCCGATGTCTACGAGTATGAGCTGCCCTGGATAAAGGTGGGTGATACCGCCAAGCTGCAGACCACCGGCATGCAAGGCCCGCAACTCACGGGTAAAGTCGCGTATATCTACCCCTTCGCCAGCGCCCAAACCCGTACGGTTAAGGTGCGTATCGAGATCGATAATCGCAAGGGCTTGCTCAAGCCGGATATGTTTGCAGAGGTCGCTATCGGTGCGTCAATGCGCAGCAATGCCACGGTGGTGCGTAGCGAAGCGATCGTGCGCTCGGGTGAGCGTGAGCAGGTGTTCGTGGTGCGAAGTGCAGGCAAATTTGAGCCCCGTGAGGTGACCTTGGGGCACAGCAGTGAGGGTTGGGTCGAAGTGCTGACCGGGCTTAAACCTGGCGAACGGGTGGTCAATTCGGCGTTGTTCCTGATCGATTCGGAATCGAAGTTACGTGAAGCCACCGCCAAGATGATGGAGGCGGCCAAGCACCCCGCAGATGGTTTATCGGACGGAGATAGGAATAGTTTGTCGATGGACAGTTTGTCAATGGATGGCCTGTCGATGGACGGTATGTCGATAGACGGTATGTCGATGGATGGCCTGTCGAAGGACGGTGCATCCGAGACACTGTCAATGGACGGTATGTCGATGGATGCTATGTCAATGGACAGCCTGCCCATGGATTCTGCACCGACAGCCGAACCGGCAGGTCGCGCCTCTGCGGGTAACGCGGGCGCTATGGATGGGCAGAATATGACGCTGAGTGATGGGTCAGGGGTAAAAGCGGCCTCCGGTAAAGGGGGTGTTGTTCATGATTAATGCGGTCATTCATGGCTCCCTGAGAAATCGGTTTTTGGTCATTATCGCGAGCCTGCTGTTAGTGGCTACCGGAATCTGGGCGGTCAAGAATACGCCGCTCGATGCCATCCCCGATTTGTCCGATGTGCAGGTCATCGTTTTTACGGAGTTTCCTGGGCAAGCGCCGCAGGTCGTCGAAGATCAGGTGACCTATCCGTTAACAACGGCCATGCTGGGTGTGCCCTACGCGAAGGTTGTGCGCGGCTACTCCTTCTTCGGCTACTCCTTCGTTTATATTATTTTCGAAGATGGCACCGATATGTACTGGGCGCGCTCTCGGGTGCTGGAGCAGATCAACTATGCCTCCAGTCGCTTGCCGGATGCGGTTCAGCCCGTATTGGGGCCTGACGCGACAGGTGTGGGCTGGGTGTATGAATATGCCCTGGTTGATCGATCCGGTCTGCATGATTTAGCGCAGTTACGTTCCATTCAGGACTGGTACCTGCGTTACCAGCTGCAAACCGTTGACGGCGTCTCCGAAGTCGCGAGCATCGGCGGTCATATCAAACAGTATCAAGTTGAAGTCGACCCGAATCTGATGGCGCGCTACAACGTGCCGTTGCAGCGCGTCAAAATGGCGATCAAACGTTCCAACAATGACGTGGGTGGACGCCTGGTGGAGATGGCCGAGACCGAATATATGGTCCGGGGGCTGGGCTATATCCGTTCGTTATCGGATCTAGAAGAGGTTCCCGTAGGGTCGGCACCGGATGGGACGCCGCTGCGAATCAAAGATATTGCCACGGTTCAGATTGGGCCAGAACTGCGGCGTGGGATTGCCGAGTTTAACGGTGAAGGTGAGACCGTCGGCGGTATTGTCGTGATGCGTTATGGTGAAAACGCCCAAGCAACGATTGAACGGGTTCGTGAGAAATTAGAGCAGCTCAAACCGGGTCTTCCACAGGGGGTCGAGATTGTCCCGGTTTATGATCGCGGCGATTTGATCAAGCGTGCCGTGGACAACCTGGTCGAAAAACTGGTGGAAGAGTCGATTGTCGTATCGATGGTGTGCGTCTTGTTCCTGTTGCATGCGCGTTCAGCCCTCGTCGCCATCCTGACCCTGCCGGTCGGTATCTTGATGGCCTTTATTGTCATGCAGTGGCAGGGCATCAACGCTAACATCATGTCCTTGGGCGGCATCGCCATCGCGATCGGCGCGATGGTGGATGGGGCGATTGTGATGATCGAGAACGCCCATAAACACTTGGAGATGGCCTGTGATCGGGTCAAGCGTGAGTTGACCTCGAGTGAGCGCTGGCAGGCGATTGCCGATTCGGCCCGTGAGGTCGGCCCCGCACTGTTCTTCTCGCTCTTGATTATCACGGTTTCTTTCTTGCCGGTCTTTACGCTGCAGGCCCAGGAAGGGCGGATGTTCAGCCCGCTGGCCTTTACCAAGACCTACTCCATGGCGGCGGCGGCCATCCTGGCCATTACCCTGGTTCCGATTCTTATGGGGTATTTTATTCGCGGCAAGATCCTGCCCGAAGCGAAGAACCCGGTAAACCGGATGTTGCACTGGATGCATGCACCGGTGCTGGGTTTGGCGATGCGCTGGCGCTGGCTGACATTGCTGCTCGCGGCCTCGGTGGTGGCTGCCACCTATTATCCGATCAGCAAGCTGGGCAGTGAATTCATGCCGCCGCTGGATGAGGGCGATATCCTCTATATGCCGACCACCTACCCTGGCGTATCGATCACCAAGGCCAAGGAGTTGCTGCAGCAGACCGATAAGATCCTCAAATCGTTTCCTGAAGTCGAATCGGTGTTCGGTAAGGCAGGGCGCGCCGATACGGCCACCGACCCGGCGCCGTTGGGCATGCTGGAAACGACCGTTCGGTTAAAGCCGAAAGATGCCTGGCCAGACCCGAGTAAGACGACCAAGGACTTGATGAATGAGATGGATCAGGCCATCAAATTCCCCGGGCTGGCCAATGCCTGGACCATGCCGATCAAGACCCGTATCGATATGCTGTCCACGGGTATTAAAACGCCGGTAGGCATTAAAGTCAGCGGCCCAAGCCTGGCCAAACTGGAAGAGATGGTCCTGCAGATCGAGCAGGTCGTGCGCAGCGTGCCGGGAACCCTGACCGCATTTGGTGACCGTGCGGTGGGGGGCTACTACCTCGACTTCGACATCAATCGTAGCGTGGCGGCGCGTTACGGGCTCACCGTCGGTGATGTGCAGGATGTGATCCAGACGGCCATCGGCGGTATGAATGTCACGCGTACGGTCGAAGGGCTGGAGCGTTATCCGGTCAATATTCGTTACCCCCGTGAGCTGCGTGATGATCTGGATGGGTTGCGCCGCGTGCTGGTGCCGACCGCGAATGGTAGCCAGATCCCGTTGGCGCAGCTGGCGACGCTGGAATTACGCCGCGGCCCACCGGGCATCAAGAGTGAAGATGCCCGTCTGACCTCCTGGATCTACGTGGATATCTACGTGTCGGATATCGGCGGCTATGTGAAACAGGCGCAAAAGGCGGTTGCTGAGCAGATCGATGTCCCCGCCGGTTACTCGATCGCCTGGTCCGGTCAGTACGAATATATGGAGCGCGCCGCCGAACGGCTGAAGATCGTTATCCCGGCGACCCTGCTAATTATTTTCCTGCTGCTGTATTTCAATTTCCGCAACATTTCGGCACCGCTGGTGGTCATGCTGTCGATTCCTTTTGGACTGGTTGGCGGCATATGGCTGGTGTTCTGGTTGAATTTCAACCTGTCGGTCGCCGTGGTGGTGGGCTTTATCGCCTTGGCGGGCGTTGCTGCGGAGATCGGGGTGCTGGTCTTGACCTTTATCGATCAGGCGGTGGCGGCCCGACGTGCGTCGAGTCTGAACCCGAACGCGCGTTTGACCGCCTCCGCCTTGTTGCAGGCGGTCCACCATGGCACGGCCGAGCGGGTGCGACCGATTGCCATGACGGCCGTTGCCATTATTGCCGGATTATTACCGATCATGTGGAGTCACGGTACCGGATCTGAAGTGATGCAGCGCATTGCTGCGCCGATGGTCGGCGGTATGGTGAGCGTGACATTACTGTGCCTGATTGTGTTGCCGGTTATCTATGGGTTGGTCTTGGCGATCAAAGAAAAGCGCCGGCCACTGCATGATCCTATTGAAGAAGCGACTGATAAGAACCTTGCAGGTTCTCTGGAGCAAAAAACTTCGAAATTAACCGAGCTGTAAGGCTCGACTTATTTAAGGCGGCAACGGTATACCGAGCAAAAATGTCGCCGTGGCATAAAGCCACGCCAGGTTACTAGTCAAAAGTACGCGAGGAAGTGAATATGAATAAGACATTGATAGCGAGCACCCTGGGCATGTTACTTATCGGTGGCAACGTACAGGCTGCTGGAACCCATGATTCGGGCGCAATGGATCACAGCACCATGGGGCAGCAAGCATCACAGAATCAGATGTTCCTTGAGAAGCGCAACATTGACGGTTATACCGTCACTTTTCATATTATGCCGGCTACAGAGGGCATGGATCACGGGGGCTCACATAATCTGATGGTAAAAGTTGAGCAGCAGGGTAAGGCGTTAACCTCCCTGCAAGCCAACACCAAAGTGGTTTACCCCGGCGGCAAAGACGAAAGTAAAGCCCTGATGAAGATGGGTAGCTGGTTTATGGTTGGCTACGACCTGGAGTCCAAGGGTGACCATCAGGTCATGGTGTTGTTCAAAACCCCCGATGGTAAGAAGCATTTCGGTGGTGTGCATTACTCCGGTCGATAAGCCGCGGGGAAAAGGAGTGATCGAGTGCGTTGTAACCTGCGCAATAACTTGAGCAATCATATGAGCAATAAACGATGAAAAAACTCTTGTGGGTTACCGCGCTGGCCGCGCCGTTGCTGGTGCACTCGCTGACGGTACAGGCGGGAGGTGGACATGACGGTGGTCACGGGAAAGCCGCTGCTGGCAAGTCGATGGATGGTATGGCTATGGACGGTATGGCTATGGATGGTATGACCCTGGACGGCATGTCGATGGACGGTATGGCTATGGACGGCATGACCCTGGATGGTATGGCTATGGACGGCATGACCCTGGACGGTATGGCCCTGGATGGTATGGCTATGGACGGCATGTCGATGGACGGTATGGCTATGGACGGCATGACCCTGGACGGCATGTCGATGCAAAATAGTCCGGCTGATGCGATGGGCTCGGCGCGAGGCCACCAAATGGGAGGTCATCAGATGGGTGGCCACTCCATGGGTGGTCATGCGCACGCCGCGTGGGCTGAAGCCCCCAGCGCCTATGCCAAGCGCTCTTTTGATCGTTGGGGTGATTATACTGTTGCCAGCAAGGGTATGACGGTTTACCAACAGAACTGCATGAGTTGTCATGGCGTCGATGGCAAGGGCACCGGGCCGGTAGCGGCCAGTTTGGCGCATCCACCGGCGGATTTGACCAAGCATTTCCATAAAAAGCCGGGAGATGGTGACCAGTATCTGTTCTGGCGTGTTACCGAAGGCGGCACCGTTGCGCCATTTGCCGCCATGGACTCAGCGATGCCGGCGTTTGGCAGCGTGTTAAGCGAGGACGATCGCTGGAGTGTCCTGACCTATGTGCATCAGGCGTTTCATGGTGGATTCAAATCGGATGCACCCCTGGGTGATATGCCTGTGATGGGGGGGCCTGGGGTGGGCGTGCCTGGGATGAATATGCCTGGAATGGACCACGGAAAGGGCCACCATTAAGGGTGTCGATACCCTGCGGCCAAGCCGATTGATTCAGAATATTTTGACGCCTGTGTGGGGTTGTGAGGCTGCAACGGTTCGGGTAAAAACGGATTGGCGGGCAGGTATAATGTTACCGTTCTGGTGTCGACGAGATCTGAACGGTAAGTGGTTCGTTGGGTGAGTCCGTGTTTAGATGCGATGGCATGGTGCACACCCGGTAATGGAGAAAGAGGATGAATGTTAAGCTGAAAACAGCCTTGATTGCCGCGTTGGGGTTGGCATTGGGCGCGTGTAGTGCGCCCAATGAAAGCGAGCGGTTGGCTAAGCAAGGGTTACCGCCGGCAGACTTCGTCGGATCGGCAGAGCAGGGGCGTGATCTGTATGTGGCTCATTGCGCGGCCTGCCACGGGCGTTTCTTGAAAGGTAGCCGAACAGGGCCGCCACTGCTGCATAAAGTTTATGAACCAGGGCACCATTCGAACTTAGCGTTCTATCGGGCGGTTAAAGACGGGACAAAGGCGCATCATTGGCAGTTCGGAGATATGCCGGCACAGCCGCAGGTTTCCCCCACCGATGCTGCACATATCATTGCTTATGTGCGTGACCGGCAACAGCGTGCGGGGATTCACTGATCGCGCTTTGCAATAGTCACGGCGGTTCATGTATGAACCGCCGATTAAGGCGGCATTTTTTACTCGGTATACCGTTGTCGCCTTAATCTGTTGGTTTAAGCGCTTTTCGACCTGTAGAGATCGTACTATTATCAGACCTTGCGGCGGGGTCCGTCTTCAGCGATTCTCGTAGAGGCACAACCTGTTTCCGTTTCTTAAAGCGTAAGAGGCAAAGTCAGCATGACACGTAAGCCGATTGTAATCGCAGGTGTCGAAATTGCACCGGGCGAACGAAAGAAAATCTATCTTGATGTTGCCCGGCTCTATACCCATACCAATCTTGAACTGGTTGCTGAAGTGCTGCATGGGCGCCGTGACGGGCCGACGCTACTGGTGTCCGCGGCTATTCACGGCGACGAATTGAACGGTGTTGAAATTTGTCGCCAGCTGCTTAAAAAACAATCGCTGAGCCGATTGAAGGGGACCATTATTGTGGTACCGGTGGTGAATATTTTTGGCTTTATTCACCGTTCGCGCTATCTGCCCGATCGACGCGACCTGAATCGCTGTTTTCCGGGCACGGCCAAAGGTTCCGTGGGTGGACGGGCGGCGTTCCTGTTTCGGACCGAAATTTTGGAGCGCTGTACCCATGCCGTTGATCTGCACACCGGGGCGATTCACCGCAGCAATTTACCGCAGATAAGAACCAATCTGGACAATCCGGTGGCCAAGCAAATGGCGCATTGGTTTGGTGCGCCGGTGATACTGGACTCTCAGCTACGCGATGGTTCGTTGCGAGAGTGTGCCGATCAGGCGGGTATTCCCTTGATTCTTTACGAGGCGGGAGAAGCGTTACGCTTCGATATGGATGCGATCAAAGGCGGTGTGCGCGGTGTCATGAATGTGATGCGGGGGCTAGGCATGCTGGCACCATCCAGCAAAGGTAAAAGGGCCTATACTCCAGCCGTAGCCCGCACCTCCTACTGGGTTCGCGCCGATGCGGATGGTACTTGCCTGTTTATTGCCAAGTTAGGTCAGCGGGTAAAGAAAGGTGACGTCATGGCGTTGATTGCTTCACCGTTTAGCCAGGAAGAGCAACCCGTTGTGTGCCCGAATAACGGGATTGTTATTGGTCGTAATAACATCCCGCTGGTGAATGAAGGCGATGCGTTATTCAATATTGCACGCTTTGATACTGTGGCGATCGCCGAACGGAGTGTGGAAGGGTTTCATGCGCATATCGAACAGGATACCCTGATCGTAGAGAGCGAGACGCCGCTTGAGCCTCCCGCTGAGTCTTAACCCTTCTATTACCCAGTCTGTAGCAGGGCATGCGTTGCCGGACGTTGAAAACGGAGATGTGAAAGCACAGATGTTGAGCCGCCTGGTCGAGTCGGGGGCGCGCGTAAGCCCGCCAGCGACACATGTTCGTTACGTTGTCGCGGGCGGGCTATTTTATGGTTTAGCCTTTCCCACGGGTGCGCGTGCGGTTGAGCAAGGCGTTTTTTTCAATAAATGTGATGATATCACCGGCGATATCCTTGCCGGTTGCATGTTCGATACCTTCCAGCCCCGGGCTCGAATTGACTTCCATAACCAGCGGCCCTCTTTCAGAACGCAGCAGGTCTACACCGGCAACGTTCAGGCCTAATGTGCGGGCGGCTTGAACCGCTGTAGCGCGCTCTTCAGGGGTTATCTTCACCAGTGTGGCAGACCCACCCCGATGGATATTTGAGCGAAATTCGCCTTCTTTGCCCTGGCGCTTCATCGCGGCAATGACCCGGTCACCGATGACCAGGCAGCGTATATCGGCGCCACCCGCTTCACGAATAAACTCCTGTACCATGATGTTGGCTTTCAGGCCCATAAACGCTTCAATCACACTGGTTGCGGCTTTGCGGGTCTCCGCCAGCACAACACCGATGCCCTGCGTGCCTTCCAGAAGTTTAATAACGACCGGCGCCCCACCGACCATCTCCAGCAGATCGGGTATATCACCGGGCTTGCTGGCAAAGCCGGTGATCGGCATTCCAACGCCCTTGCGCGATAGTAATTGCATGGAGCGCAGTTTATCGCGCGAGCGGCTAATCGCGACAGACTCGTTGACCGGGTACACGCCCATCATTTCAAATTGACGTAAGACGGCGGTGCCATAAAAGGTCACGGACGCGCCAATGCGGGGGATGATCGCGTCAAAGCCACTGAGCTCCTCACCGCGGTAGTGTATGCTGGGTTCTTGGGAGTTGATATTCATATAGGTACGCAACGCGTCGATCACAACAACCTCATGCCCACGCAGTTTGGCGGCTTCGACCAATCTTTGTGTGGAGTAGAGTTTGGGGTTGCGTGACAGTATGCCCAGTTTCATGATGGTTTCTCGTTAATAGCAGGGGTGGCAGGAGGCCCCTGCAGATAGGATTCGGCAGCATTGACGGTGAAACGCGTGCCCAGGGCACGTCGTCCGAGCAGCATGCGAAAGCGCATGGTGTCTCTGTTGGTTAGTGTCAGTTCAATAGGCCAGCGGTAATCGCCCATCACGACGTCAGTACGAATGACATAGCGTTCTTCGCGGTGACCGCCGGAGTCGGTCACGGTGCGAATGTCGGCAACTTCGGCCTCACAGGCTTGTTCGATACCGTCATTATTTTGCACTGGGTGAATAAAAAAACGGACCCACAGGTTGCCATCTCGGGTGAAAGTCTCAACCCAGAATGCGTGCAGCGCCGATGTTTTTGCACCGGTATCCACTTTGGCTTTGATACGTTCGATGTTTAGCCCGGGCAGGCTAAGCCATTCGCGCCATCCTACCGGTACCAGTGGGGTTGCCGGCGATACGTCAGTATCATTTTTCATAACAGAATCGCTCAGTCAGAAATCGGGTGATGTTTTTGTGGGTATTAAGGCGGCAGCGTAATACATGAATTACCGTACAGTATCAGGCTAGCAGTGCTAGCTGCTATTAACCCGCCGGGTCAATAGCATCCACAAAAATCAGTGGGTCCGTTGTTGAAGGCGGCATTCTTCTGTTAAAAATCGATTAATCGGCGTCGGAAACGTAGTCGTCAGCACTGTAGTCGGTCGGGCTCATACCCATGGAAATGTAATGGTTACGTGACTCACAGCCCCGCAAATAGCGTGCCCAGGTTTTTTCATGGGGGGATACCGGTGTGGCGCCGGTGCCGAAACACACTACGAAGGCTTTCTCCTCGTCGGTCTCCGGCTGTTGTAGCCCCTGATAAAGGGCTTTAAACGCGCAACCATGATCACGCAGCAAGACTGCCTGGTGGGTGGTGAATTCGCCACTACGTTGAAATCCATACGGAAAATTATCGTCATCAACGAACTTCTTGCGGCTGGCAAAACTCATCGTTACCGGGCTGGTTACATCTGTTCGACTATTGTCAACGGGCATGGGATAACCTTTCCTTTCGCTTGCAATAAATTCGGCAACAGTACCGAACGGGTTGGCAGCGCTGACGTCGGCTGCCCGAGGCAAGACCCCTTATTGGTCAGGGTTGTTGCATAGAAGGTGGGTTCTAAAAAACCGACAGTCATGTCATACATATTGTCACCGAGCCTTCTGGCAGGTAACGTCTGGATGTTGCGGAGTATCGTTGCTGCGTATTCGGCGGTAAAACGAAAGTTTTTTGTTTTAATGACCAAAATATTTGTTGGTGAACTGTGGATACCGAACTACTAAGAACATTCCTGGAAGTGTCCAAAACCCGGCATTTTGGTCGAGCGGCAGAGAATCTGCATCTGACACACTCCGCAATCAGTTTCCGAATTCGTCATCTGGAAGGGATGGTCGGCGTCAAGCTATTCAACCGTCAACGGCATAATCTGACCCTGACACCCCACGGTGAGCGCCTTATTCCCTATGCCAAGGCCATTCTGACCTCGTTGCAGATGGCGTTGCAGGATGTGGGGGTTGCCAACGAACTCGTTGAGCAGCTATCGCTGGGGGGGACACCGAATATTTGGGATACCTATCTTCAGGAGGCTTTGCCGCCTCTTTCTGAGCACCTGCCTGCTGTTGCACTCAGGACCGAAGTCGACAGCCAGATATCACTGGCGCGTGCTCTCCTGGAGCAAAAAATAGACATTGCCATTGTGTTCGATCCGCCACGGGTAGCAGAAACCGAGAGCGTGTTTATTGGTGAAATAGAGTTGATGCTGGTCAGTTCTGAGCGGGGGATTGGCTCAGGTTCGGTGAATCAAGTCGGCTATGTCTTTGTCGATTGGGGAACCGCCTTTAATGTTCAGCACGCTCAGCTGATGACGCAGCCCGTTGCTCCGGTGCTGCATACGGGCCACACGGGGATCGCGCTGACCTACCTGTTACGAAAAGGCGGCGCCGCCTTTTTGCCGACCAACTTGGTTCAGCCCCACCTGGCGGCAGGCCGTTTGCACCGCGTAGAAGGCGTCGCGACGATGCCGCGGGATCTGCGCGCCGCATTTCTGGGAGCCAGTGAACGCATCAACCTGATCAATGCCGTTGTTGAATTTTTATCGAGCCCGGCACATAAATAACGCTTCTGACAAGCCGCGACGCCGATACCGGTTAACCCCTGTTCTGCGTTTAGACGCTGACGCTCAACGGCGGATACGGCCTACAGAGCATGATATCCGAATGTTTAATGGATACGCAGTCCCAATGACGGCCAAACAATTAGTCGTTATGTGCTCACACAGAGAGAGGGTCTGCCTGCATGTTGCTGGGAAAAGTGCGACGGCGGCGAGTGGCGACGCTGATGATGCCTAAACCGAGAGCAAAGAGTGAAAGGGTAGACGTCTCAGGGACAGGGACAAGCGTGGGCATATACGTATAGGTCACCGCAATACTACCTGCCCAATTGGCACCGAATGAAGAGAAATCAAACTCGACGTCATTAAGAAGCGCGCTGTATGTCGAGAGTTCTTCTACGCGTATAGAAAACTGACCGACTCCTTTAAAGTCGTCGAGCGATGGGGCTAATACAGTAAACACTTCGTCGAAGGCAATATTTCCGGTTGTTTGCGTACTGGAACAAAAAAAAGGATCTGCAGCACATCCGGTGCTTAAAGAGGCTGGGGTTAGACTAAACAGTGAGGCCGTGCCAATTGAAAGCGTTGCACTAAATTTCACATCGTTCGCTGCGGCGATGGAAAAAGGGCCGGCGGTAGAGAGTGCTTGCGCACGGAGATCTGCGGAATAACGGGAGTCCAAGCGTAGCGTAACGTCCGTTAAATCACCCAATGATGCATTGTAAAGATCAAAGTGCAGCAGGTTGTTTTCACCAATGGCCGTGTCACCGTCCGCTACTTCACCTGAGCCAAACAGGGCGAAATTCTCGCTGTGTGAAATCAGGGCGGCATTGGCTGTTTTCGCTACGGGCACCAATATGGCCGCCACGAACAGGGATACCTTAATTAGCTTGCTAGCCTTTCCTAAGCGTTTTGATGTCACAGTCTTGTCCTTTATATAACTGCAGATATAGATGCCAATAAGCTATTTGCTAAACATCAAATAGTTACACTTGGCCGGTCCTGTAAAGGGCTGATTTTAGCAGAATAAAACAGCGCAACCATAATAATGACATAAATATAGCAAGGATCATCGTCGAAGGAGCCTTCAGCGCATGGTGATGACTCGGACGATGGCCAGAAAATGAAGTGGAGACGATTAGCCTCGCATTGGCCTATAGGCCAATGGTAACGCACCCCCTGAGCTAGTCGATTAACCTGTCTGGTTAATCATGATGCCGGTGAATCTGTAACATTTATCGGTTTGTGGTCTCTGATAATAAGGTGTGATGTGGATATAGTTCAGCATCATACCGAGCAAGCAATGTCGTCGTGGCATAAAGCCACGTGAGACAAGGACGGACCTGCGCCGGCCTTGTCGTCATCAAAAGACCGAATGGATCGGTATTTTGATGCCAGGTTAATAGTAGGAAGCAGCATGACGCTCCTGCTTTGTGATTCATAATTTGACTGTATGAGGTTCTAATGAAGCCCGTAATAATCACCGTTTATCGCTGGGCCGGTTCCTGGGGGCCTTTTTCCGTAAAAATTCCTTGTGGCGAATGCACGCTGAGCAAAGATATCATTGAAGACACCATCAAGGAGGAGCTGGCGGGGATTGAGGTACAGCTCGAGATGCAGGACTGGTTAACGAACTGGTGGAAGCCGTTACTTAAAGGCGGTTGGCACGCCCCCATCGTTATGGTCAACGGGCGGATCATCAGTCAGGGCGCCGCATTAAACCGGGGCGTGCTAACCCAGGATGTTATAGAAGCCTCGGCAAATACCCGGCCGGTTAGCGGCAATCACCTGTACGGTAAAGTGGGCTGTCCACACTGTGTTAGCGCCAAACAGGCACTGGACAACGCGGGTGTCGCGTATCAGTACCACGATGTCGTTAAAGAGCCTCGGTCACTGTATGAAATGCTGGCCAGGGTTAAGCCCATTGTGGGGCCTAAAACCCCCGTTACCGTTCCGCAAATTTGGCTCGATGGCCGTTACGTGGGTGGGGCGGAGCAGTTGCAGAGCACGCTGATCAGCAACGAGGGCGTGCGCGTAACCTCTACGCCGGTGCCCGAAGGTGGCATCCGTCACAACCATGCAATGAATGGCTAATCAACGTTGGCAGCGCAAGATGCGGCCGTCACTGTTACGTTTCTTGATATTACAGGCGGGCCGCGTGTTCGAGCGTTGTTGGCACGGGATTCAGTGCTGGATCGCCAGCCAGCGCTGCAATAACTCGTGATCTTTACGGGTAAGCAGTAAATCGAAGCGGCTCAAGGTGATCCAGGGCCGGATGCAGACGCTGTAAGGCATATCCGTCGCGATAATGTGTGTATGTCCTGTGCCGAGAGGCTCGCTTTCTGCCTGTAGGGCCTTGCGCCTGCCGGCAGGGGAGAACTGCGCTTGGTAGCTACCGTCCGGAATAGGCTCCAGAAAAACATCCCCGCCAAACGCATTCTCAAAGGCTTGTTCGATGTTGTGTTGCCTGTGTAAAGGCGGTGGGTCTTGATGATCTTGAGTGGTCATGCTGATGGGCAGTGGTAGCGCGATCCATTCAGATGGGCTGATCCAGAGTAACAGCAGATGCTCTAAGCGACTGATCCGGTAAACGGGCAACGGACGGGGGCTGGCCGACATTTCACCGAGGGCGATCAACAGGCGCGGATCATCCGTTTGATGCTGCAGGCCTAACGATGAAAACAAGAGGTCTTCATTCAGTTGGATGCGGCCTTGATCGGCTTGCAGGGTCAGATAGACCAGTTGAGCCTCAGTACGTGCGTGAACCATCGGAAGCCTCCGGCGACCAACGTCAGGCGTGGCCGATTAGCAGGGTGTAGCGAAACGTTTCGCTACGGTTCGAGTCTCTTGGTTGCAGGGCGAGTATCTCATCCTGCAACCGTCGGGGGACGGTAGACCTTAACAACGCATTCTCGTGTCGATCTCGCGTAGAGCGCGCAAAGAGGTATGCCTGGAAATAATTTCACATAAGTTTCCTATAAGAAATAAATTATCCTAATGTGGGGTTCAATGCAACAACGGATGGCAATGGGTTCGCGCCATATTAAGGCGGCAGCGTAATTAAGCCGGCAACATAATGCCGAGCAAGCCCTGTCGCCGCGGCATAAAGCTGCGTGACAGGTTAATAGTTCGCAGGTTAATAGTTCGCGTGGCAGGTTAATATTGGCAGGTTGCTAGTTCATGGGCGTGTAACGTTTGCTGGCTGGTCAACGGGAAACAGGGGCCGCAGTAAAGGGGTTGCTACTGTTTCTGTGAAGGGGATAAACTAGGAGGCTTCGCTGGATATGATTTTGTTTTATATCAATTTTCTTTCTGGGAGTCTCGCTCTGGACCGTTTCTTGTGTGTCAATGTCTGATCGAGCCAGCGGTGCGATACCTGTTCTCGATGCCAGCGGGATGATTTGTCCGCTGCCTTTGATCCGCGTGCAGGAGCAGATGCAAAAACTGGGACCGTGCGAACGGCTGCAGGTCTATGCCGATGATCCCGGATTCGCGGATGATATCGAGGACTGGTGCCTGGCTACCGGGCACCGGCTCTGCTCGTTAACCGAACAGGATGGGGGTGTTAGCGTTGTCATTGAAAAAAAAAGCACATGCTGATCGTTAAGCATGCTGCGCTCGGGGCTGTACGGGATGAGCGCGAGGGGTAGACGCTGTTTATGCGATCGGAGTGGTTAGTAGGGTGCAGTAAAGTAGCGGGTAACGCTTACCTTGCGCGAGCTCAATCCTTGCTTGTCTGCCGACAGGCCGCTATTAATCCGGCGGGTTAATAGGCTAACGCAGGGGTAACTATTCAGCACATTTATTTTCGCTATGTAATTGATTATGGAATTTTTGTTTTGGCAAGGATGCCAAAGCGAAGCCTACATGGATGTATTCACGGCGTCTCTTGGAACAAATACTCCATAGTTTCAAGTCGATGCATGTGCTGAATAGTTACATGCAGGGATGCGTCAACATTGGCCTGTAGGCCAGTGCCAGGTTAATCGTTGATTAATTTTAAGTGGTGTCGTTATGGTTGAACTAGATGCGTTGGCCGGCAAAATTCGTGCGTTAATTACAGCGGGGCCTCAGGGCGATTTTCAGCAATTTGAACCCCTGGCGCTGGAGTTGTTTGCCTATCAGTATGAAACAAACCTTCCGTATCGAGAATTTTGCGACGCTAGGGGTGTTAATCCGTCTGTCATCACACATTGGTCGCAGATTCCAGCCTTTCCCACCGATGCGTTCAAGAATACCCTTGTGACCTCTTTCCCGGCTGAACAGGCTGTTATGGCAAACCTGACCAGCGGCACGACGGCAAACAAACGGGGCCAGATATTTCGTGACGAATTAGGCCGGGAGCTGATCTTTCTTGCCAACCGGGTCATGACGGCGTCTTATCTGTTTCCCGATTTTGATTCGGCACCGCGCTGCCGGGTGCTGATACTCGCGCCGAGTCCGCAAATGGCACCCTCCATGGGGATGGCCATGGGGATGGAGGAAACCCGCGTTCGTTTTGGCGCCGACAACAGTCAGTTTCTGCTGACCCGCAGTGGTATCGATATCGGTGCACTGGTTTGTGCGCTGGAAGAGGCGGAGCAGAGTGGTCAGCCGGTGGCGTTTATCGGTGCAACCGGCGCCTTTGTGTACTTTCTCAAAGCCTGCCAGAAACGTAATCTGCGCTTTCGGTTACCGCCCGGTAGCCGCATCGGTGATGGCGGCGGTTATCGCGGTCGTTTTGGTGCGATGGATCGGCAAGCGTACTTTGGCCTGGCGCAGGAGATCCTTGGTATCGACGCCGATCACTGCGTGAATGTGCTGGGCATGGCGGAGAGCGCCACCAACTTTTTTGAAAACAGCCTCCGCGACCGGGTGCAGGGTAACGCCTCGTCCCGGCGAAGGATGGTGCCGCCGCCCTGGGTCCGGACCGATGTGGTTAACCCGCTGGATCTGTCGCCATTGCCTGCCGGCGAAGTCGGCCTGTTGCGCCATTTTGACCTGGCCAATGTGCCGACGGTGCTGGGTGTGCAGACCGATAACCTGGGGGTTGTGCTGGATGATGGTAGTTTCCAGATTATCGGCCGGGCTCAGGTCGAGAATGGCATGGTCTCGGAAATGCCTGCCGAGAGAACGGTAGGGCCGATGGGGGATAACCGGATTTTCCGCTTTCTTGAAACCTACGTTAATTTTTCGATCCGTTTTAAAATGAGCTTGAGTCGTCGCCACCGCCATCCTGCGCCGGTGGCGATGGGGGCGGATTGTCCCTGCGGCGAAGGGATCGAACAGTTGGTCGAGCAGGGTGATAAAAAGTGAGTCATTGTGGCTAAACGCCTGTTTTCTGTTTATAGCGGGATGAGTTGACGCCTATGTTGGAGTTGGTTCTGGCGCTTATCGTCTTTGTGTTGAGTCATGTGTTGCCTATGCACGGCCCCTGGCGGCTATGCTTGGAGCAGCGCCTGGGGGTGCGTGGCTTTTTGCTGGGTTACAGCCTGTTGTCCCTCATGATCATCGCCTGGCTGGTTAAGGCTTTTTTGCAGGCGCCCTTCGTCCTGCTTTGGCCTTGGTATTCGGCGGCGGCCTGGATTCCGGTTCTCGTGATGCCGTTCGCCTGCGTGTTGGTCGTCGCGGGAATCAGTTCCCGTAACCCTTTTTCCCTGGGGCTCGGGGGGGCGGGCTACGATGCCGAGCACCCCGGTATTGTTTCGGTTACCCGCCATCCCGTGATGTGGGCCATTGTGTTGTGGGCGCTGGCGCATATCCCCGTCAATGGCGATTTGGCCGCGGTCCTGTTTTTTGGCCTGATGCTGATGCTTGGCTTGATCGGCACCCAAACCATTGAGCGCAACCGTCGTGGGCGGCATAACGCCGCGCACTGGGCATCGCTACACGCGGGGACGGTGAATATTCCGCGCCTTCGTGCCAGGGTCGATTGGGCGGGCATCGGGCGGTGGCGGTTGAGTGGGGGTGTCGCGCTCTACGTCGTTCTGCTTTTTGCGCATGAAGCCGTTATCGGCTTGGCCCCGCCGCCCTTGGCTCATTGAGTGGCGCAAATGGGCAGAGCCGGCTCAGTGTCGGGTTACGCCGGGCATCGTGTTTTTCTGAGCGACGTTTATGGCGTTATTGAGGGCTGTTCTTCGTTGGAGTGAGGTCGGATTTGTGCGTCGGCTCGATGCCGCGGGGTGAGCCATTTGGTAAGGCTTTTGTTTTGTGGCGTGGCAAGAGCGGCGTCTCGCGTAAAAATCAGCTGTCTATGACGCATTGATTTACTTTACAATAACCACTATTTATTGGTGGTTGTTTGGGCGTGCTTGTGACTTGATCCAGATCGTTGGATTAAGCGAAGCCAACAGTATAATGGACTATCTGGCGTGTGAAAGTGTGTCTGGAAGCAGGGTGATTATGTATATAAAAGGCATTTCTGGTTTAGCGCTGACGGCGTTGATCGTGTTCAATGTTAGCAATCCCGTTCACGCTGCGCGAATTTCGGACATCACCGAGACCAAGCATAACTTATCGGCCGGTAGCTCCAACACCGTAAAAGCGCAATCCAAGGCTTCGGGCGGTACCGATGAAATCTGTGTCTTTTGTCATACCCCTCACGGAACCAATACCAGTGTTGGCGGCCCGTTATGGAACCGCGCCGAATCCGGCGCCGGCTACACCAAATACAGCTCTTCAACCATGGATGCCGGGGTGCTGGATGACCCGAAGGGCAGCGCCAAGCTGTGCTTGAGCTGTCACGACGGTACCCTGGCGATCGGGGCTGTCGCCAACCTGCCGGGATCTGGCGGTGCCAACGGCACCATCAGCATGACCGGCACCAGTAATTCGCCCGCCGGGTCCATGCCCGCCGGCACCGATGGTTATACCCGCCGGCTCGATGTCGACCTGAGTAATGATCATCCCATTTCCGTGACCTATAACTCCGCCCTCGCGGTAGCCGATGGCGAGATGCAGGTACCCTCCGCCGATACCAAACAAGAGATCACCACCGATGGCGGTACCACGACCCTGATCGGTACACGAGGTGTGGCAGGGTTGCAAAGCATCCCTGTTATGCCGCTGGAACCCACCGGCGCGTCTGGCGAAGGGCAGATTCAATGTGGTACCTGTCATGATCCGCACATGACCGAATCGGATATGAGTGCCGGTGGTCCGGCGCTAGGCGAAACCATCAAGTTCCTGCGCCTGAACCGCTTCCAGCTCAATAACCCCAGTGCAACCTTCGACAAAGCCGACGATATCGTTTGTCTGGCCTGTCATGACAAGGATGGCTGGGAAGAATCGGTGCATGCCATGGGGCAGTTTGGCGGCGATCCGGCGGATGATGTGTATAAGACCGGTGCGTCGGCGTTAAGAGAGTTTCCCGCCGAGCTCCCGGTTTACAAGGCGGCCTGTTTGAATTGCCACGATACCCATACTGAAACGGGCTCGCAAAGATTGTTGCGTGCGGGTGCGGACGGCGCCGGTAAGTCGGCGGTCGAGGATACCTGTTATCAGTGCCATAACACCGGCACCAATTCGGCGATTGAAACGTCCCCAGGCTCAAACGTGACCGATGCTCCCGATATCAAGAGCGAGTTTGATAAAACGGTCAGAATGCCGATAACAACCTCGGACCAAGTCGCCACCTCGCCGGTGCATGATATCACCGATGCCAATTTCAGAGAGAGTCAGGCCGGGTTGGGACAGACAAACAATGCTAATCGGCATGTTGAATGTACCGATTGTCACAACCCGCATCGTGTGATTCGTAACAGCCGTTTCAATGCCGACGGTGTTATCGATACGGCCAGTACCAGTAATGACCTTGAAACCCAGGCTGGGACGACGATCACCAACGCTAACCAGTTGCGAACCCACGTGACCGGCCTTAACGCCACGAGCGGCGGGCAGAACGATGGGCGCGAGGGTAACGTCGCATCGGGTGTGCTTAGAGGGGCGTGGGGGGTTGAGCCGGTCATGGGCGCTTTGACCAAGAACGGTTGGCCACAGGCGCCTATCAGCTTTACCGTCAAGGAAGGCGATCCAGGACCTGGAGCGACGACCGCCGTTAGCAATACCTATCTGACACGGGAATACCAGCTCTGTTTTAAGTGTCACTCCAATTACGGCATGAACACAACAAATCCGCCTTCGATTGGTGGGCATAGTGGTGGCACCAGTTCGGGTAACGCCAATAGCATGACCAAGTACACCAATGTTGCGGCTGAATTTATGTCGGTAAATGCCACCAACCCCCCGACCAGCGGTACTGATCAGGGTGAGCAGTATGATGCCAACGGCGGTTCAGGAGGTGATGCGGACACAACCGGGAATAGGCAGGGAACCGCCTGCGGTGGCGGAGACTGTGTGCCTTTTCCCACCGGCCCCGGCGATAGCAATACGACCGGTGCCAGCCATCCGGATCCGACTGCATCGGATATTAATCACCGCTCCTGGCATCCCGTGGTTTACCCAACGGGCCGTGACCGTGCGGAGCGGGGAATTAATGCCACCGGTACCAACGTTAATTTCAAGGCGCCGTTCGCCGATAATATCGGTACCCAGACCATGCAATGTTCCGATTGTCATGGCGGTGGAACCTCCTACACGGCAGGTCGGGGCGCGGAGCGCGATGAGGTACAGGGTCCGCACGGCTCCAATACCAAATTTTTGTTGAAAAAAGCGGAGAATGTTCCTAGCGGTAACGCTGCCTGGACGCTGAATAGTTTTAGCTCTAGTTCGGGAACCCGTTTGCGTAGTCATCCGAATCAGCTGGGTTTGTGTGGCAATTGCCATCAACCTAAGGTCAACGCCGATGGCAGTGCTTTTTATGGTAACCATGTACCCGACGGCAATATGGGTAATGAGAGTTGCGGCAACTGTCATATCGCCGTTCCTCATGGCTGGAAAAACAAACAGTTTTTAGTGAATATGAACTGTGTCGGGCCGGAGGTTGCTGGCCACTCCAACACCTGTACCAGTTACGGCGGGGGGCAGAACGCCTATGAGGACCCACAGACCTTTGCACCCTATTATGTTAATGCCTATCTGCAGGTGCCGACCTGGGCCGCCAGTCGTAGCTGGGCTTACAATAACTGTGGCGGTGATAACATGAAGGAATGCGGGAAAAATCAATGATCTCTCTGTTGTCCCGTCGGATCCGGGCGGGGGTGTCATCGCGGTGGGCGCAACGACTCGCCTCGCGGCAGCTTACGGTGCTGTTTTTTCTGCTGACGGCGCTGTCGGTGCTCGCGGTGATCCAGTTAGGGCTTGCCGCAACCCCGCTGATGGTGGCTCCTTTTGGTTTGCTGCTACTGAATCTGGGGGCTGCGATTGTGGCTCTGCCTCGATTTCGTCGCGATCTGCCGCTGCTGACCTTCCATCTGGCGCTGCTGCTGCTGATGGTTCTGCTGATTATTGCGCGCCTCACCTACCAACAGGCGACCACGACGGTGATCCGTGGTGAAAGTTTTAGCGGCAACCTGCTCAACAATGACTACGGCTTACTGCGGGGGGGCGAGATCTATGATTTGCAGTTTACCAATTTGGATTTCACCGAGTATTATCCCGAGGGAAGTCGTTTTCAGCATACCCGTAACCGCGTGCGCTGGCAGGATGGCGCGGGACAGTTGCGAGTCTCGGAGATTCACGATGACCAGCCGCTGGTTATCGATGGCTATCGTATCTATACCACCAGTATTCGCGGTTATGCACCGCTGTTTCACTGGCAAGGACGTAACGGCGTCGAGACCCTGGGGCGGGTGCAACTCAACAACGCGGTCGATAATGAGACCCCGCCGGTCAATGAGTGGCAGTTACCCGATGGCACACCCGTCTGGGCGATGCTCGATCTGAGCGATGAAAATCCGGCAAGTTTTGCACCCAGGAATCCCCGACGTGACCGGATAGACCTGGAGGCCGATACATTACCGCACCGACTGGTGCTGCGGGTCGGTGAGGTTCGCCATGAGCTTGTACTTGGCGGCAAACTTGAACTCGACAATGGTGTGCTGACTTACTTAAAACTCGATCCCTGGATGGGATACTTCATCGTTTATGACCCGACCCAATCATGGCTGATCGCAACCGTGGCGGTGGGGGTCTTGAGCTTGCTCTGGTTTTATACCCGGCAAATATTTCGTCGTAGCCGCTGGGATTCCGATTGATGAGTAGTTTTTTCTTTCAATTATCTGCCGGCAGCACGCTAATGTTGTCGCTGCTATTCGGCAGTCACAGTGCCATGGCGTCAGAAACCTGGCAGGAGCCGATAACGGGAATGGTCTTTGCGGCAATCCCCGGCGGCTGCTATCAAATGGGCAATCCAGATGCTTTAAACCCAGAAAGGGCCGATTATCAGCGGAGGCAGCTGGGCTATAAGGATTTTCGCTTCGCCGACGAGGCACCGGTACACAAAGTGTGTCTGGATCCTTTCTGGATTGGTGAAACGGAGGTCACTGCCCGCCAGTGGTTGGCCGTGACGGGGAGTCCCTCCCCCGCCGGTCTTGACCAGCAGCCGGCAAGCGGAATCAGTTGGCGGCAGGCGCAGCGTTTCGCGCAGCAGCTGACATTGCTTTCTGAGGGCGGGTATCTGTATCGTCTGCCGACGGAAGCGGAATGGGAATATGCCTGCCTGGCCGGCGGAGAGGCTGCTAACGCGTCGCAGGATCCTGGGTCTGCGACGAGAGAACGTGTCGCAGGCAGGGCCTGGTACAGCCTGCCTGGCCGGCGTATTCTGCAGCCAAGCCCGGTAGCCATGCTCGACCCCAATCCTTGGGGGCTTAAGGATATGTTGGGTAATGTGTGGGAGTGGACAGCGGATAGTTATTCGAAAGAGGCTTATCTTCAGCATGCGTTAAACAACCCTCACATTGAACAGGCCGGTGG
This sequence comes from Motiliproteus sp., assembly GCA_041586615.1. Taxonomy (GTDB): domain Bacteria; phylum Pseudomonadota; class Gammaproteobacteria; order Pseudomonadales; family Balneatricaceae; genus Motiliproteus. Next base: position 30,314 of record JBFGZS010000013.1, read on the forward strand.
GAACAGAGTGATACGCGGAGCCAGTTATCGCAGCGACTGGAAAGAGGTTCGCTGCGCGAGCCGCGGCGATTACCCGGCAGAGCTTGGCCTGGGGCATATCGGTTTTAGGTTGGTAAGGGTTGAAAAGCCGTGAGTATTTTTCAGCGATATTTAGCGCTCGCCAGGTGGTTGGCTCTAAGTTTATCTTTGGCGACGAACCACAGCTTGGCCGAGACCCAGATTGCGGCTTTGCCACACGAGGTCGAAGTCAATGGTGTGGCGTTTGTGCTGATTCCGGAAGGTTTCTTTCGCTACACGGTGGAAACCGGCGCGGTCATGCGGGAGATGCAACCCGGGCAGAGCTACAACCGACATGTGTCGGTCTGGCTGAATTCATTCTACCTTGCCAAGTATGAAGCGACTGCTGAGGACCTGTTACGTTTTCTTCATTCCAGCGCTGCTTCGGAGCAGTTCAAGCAAGCATATCGCCGCTTATTGATTGAGGACCGTGACACGGAGGAGCGGTTCGGCAGCTGGAGAACACTGTCTTTAGATAATACGGGGCGTTTCATTATTCGTGCAGGAGATAGACAGCCGGCGAACTACCTGAGCTGGGAGTTAGCTAACCGTTTCGCTATCGGGATGGGGTTTCGACTGCCTACCGAAGCGGAATGGCAGAAGGCCGCACGGGGTATTGATAATCGGATCTGGCCCTGGGGTAGTATTCATGGGGATGATACTTACGCTAATTTTGGTATCGGTCGTACCGGCAGACCGGTCTCTGTGGATAGCTATCCCCGGGGACGCTCTCCTTATGGTGTCTATCAGATGGCGGGTAATGTCAGTGAATATGTCGCCGATTGGTATAACGAAGAGTTTGATGCCAGTTTGCAGGACGGCGTCCGCGATCCCAAGTTAGCCGCTTCTGGCTCAAAGATCCCCTTTGACGGGCCGCGGCGGATCAGTAAAGGCGGCGATTGGAGTCCGAATATTACTCTGTTAGCAATAGGATTTCGTAACTACGTAGACCCGGATCGCTCGACAGACCGAACCGGCGTACGCTTTGCGCTGGATGCGTCCCGAGTTATCGAATGGCTGAATAGTGGTATGGCAATTGTTCCTGACCAATCGGTATTGACTACAACCTTACAGGATAAGCTATGACCTCGAGCACTACAGTCTCTCGTTCAAGTTCACGGCCGCGTAAAGATATCCGGCTTAAGGCTATCGGTGCGCTGCTGCTTTTGGTGGCGCTGTTGGTGTTGCTGGTAAACCTGACCCCCGGGCGGGAAAGTCCGGTGTTGGAGGTCATCACAACAGAAGCACCTCCAATCGATACAAAGCACAGTGGCTACCGATCTTTTGATCGGAACTACAGCGTTGCTCAGACTCATGACGACGCTTCAGAGGAAGCCGTTAAGCTACCTGAAAGATTGGTTGATCCTCAACAAGACCCGAAGGGGCATATGCATCAGGCCTCCCGGCAGGAGGCTGAACGCCGTTTCGGTCAGGCGGTGGTGATGCTGCATGCCAAGCGTTATTCCGAAGCGGTTGTTGCTCTGGATCGATTTCTTCGCCTGGCGCCAGACAGTTCCGATGGCTATGTGAACCTGGGCTATGCGTTGCTGGGGTTAGCGGCGTACCCGGATGCGTATTTAGCCTTTGAGCAGGCGATTGATCTTAATCCGGCTCAGGCCAATGCTTACTATGGTGCAGCTATCGCCCAAGAAGGCATGGGTGATTTGGAAGCTGCTCTGGGAGGTATGCGTTCTTTCCTGCATCTTACCGACAAAAAGCCAGGCCAGATCCACGTAGCGCGGGCTCGCTCTGCTATCTGGGAGTGGGAAGCACGCCTGGGCCGCGGACCCTGGGGGCCAACTAAAGGCATACCTCCGGGCTTTAGTGCTGAGGAGTTGGCGCGAGATGGTCGGGGTGTGGGCATCAAAATGCCGCGGCCAGAGACAATCGATGAAAATGGCGCGATGCAGTATGATATTCGCTCAAATGAAAAGACGGAGTTGTTCGAGCGTTAAGAACGGGTAGGGAATCGTAATCAGCTTAGAGGGGTTAGGACGTGAATAAACAGATGGATCGGCTGGTCAAGTCAGTGAGCATAGGCTTTATCTTATGCCTACTGAGCTCGGTGTCCCGCGCAGAACTCGCTAGCCAGTGGCGTCATCCGGAAAGTGGCATGCAATTTGTCCGTATCGATGCAGGCTGCTTTATGATGGGCGCGGAACGTGCCTGGACAGGGAGGCTAGATCGGATTCCTGAGGGGCCTCGCCCGGATGAGTTGCCACGTCATCGTGTCTGTGTCGATAGCTTTTGGCTGGCAACGCATGAGGTGACACGGACACAGTGGCAGCAGATACGCGGTATGGCGCTACCCGTTGCCGAGGGGGATTTGCCGGTTACCGATATCAGTCTGGCCCAGGCAGAGGCGTTTGTTCAGCGTTTGAATCAGTCGGGGGAAGCGGGCTATCGCTTGCCGACGGAAGCCGAATGGGAATATGCCTGCCGAGCCGGTAGCGATGATAGCGCTACCGATTTGGCTAGTCCCGAGCATGTGGCTTACCTGCGCACCATCGCCCGTTTTCTAGACCCGGCCCCCTTTGATCCGAGTATATTTCCTGTGGGATCAATGCCGGCCAACGACTGGGGCTTGTATGACATGCTGGGTAACGCCTGGGAGTTAACCGGTGATGACTACCAGCCGGAAGGTTATCGTTTACACGCCCCATCCAATCCGTTTGTCGACCAAGGTGGAGAGCGTCAGGTTATCCGCGGTGGCAGCTTTCGCAGTGACCGGTTCCAGGTACGCTGTGGTGCCAGGAGCTTTGCGCTTGCCGAGGATCCGCTGCCGACGGTTGGCTTGCGAATTGCGATCTCCATCCCGACAGAGAGTGAATAACCGGTGCGCCTGAAGCAATTGATAATATTAGCGTATGAGCAACATGAGGCATCCGTATGAAAACGTTGGTTGGGTGGGGCAGGTTAAAAGCCTTGATGTTTCTCGCTGTACTGGCAGGTTTCAGCTCGTTATCATCAGCCGGGCAAGAGCGTGATCGCTTGCCGGTGGAAGTGGTGGTTAACGGTGTGGAGTTTGTGCGGATACCTGCCGGCTGGTTCTATAAAACAGACGGTGTCGCCGGTGAGGTTGCCGATGCGGCGGTGGACGATAGAGTGAGTGATGATCGCATCCGGATCTGGTTGGATGATTACTATATCGGCAAGTATGAGGCACGAGCCCGGGATCTGGTGGCGTTTCTTAATGCAGACCAGGGCGAGACGCTGGTCTATGAAGGAATAGGTAAAAGCTGCTCCGTTGGGCAGGAGTCAAACGGTCGTTATATGCAGTTCCGCCCCGATGATAACCTGCCTGCCACCCATCTCTCCTGGGAGCAGGCGAATGCCTGGGCGCGCTGGATGGGATTCCGCTTACCCGCGGAGTTGGAATGGGAGAAAGCGGCGCGCGGTACCGACCTGCGTCGATTCCCTTGGGGTAATGAATACCCCGATGAGACTTATGCCCGGTTCCGCACCCGTAGCTACTGCTCGGTGCAGCCGGTGGATGCCTATAAAAAGGGCCGCTCCCCTTACGGTATCTACAACATGGCAGGCAATGTCTACGAATATGTGGATGATTGGGTCAATCACGACTTTGACAAAAATCTTAAAAACGGGGTCAGGAATCCTATCCCCGCCGCAGAAGGGACTTTTTTCGCAGAGAAAACCGAGCAGTACGAGCGAGGCCCCTGGAAGATGTTGAAAGGGGGTCGCTGGGGCTCTACCGGTAATTTTCTTCGGATAAATCATCGGCTTTCAACCCGTCCCGACCATATATTCCGCTGCAACGGAACCCGTTTCGCCATTGATGCCGAATCTGTGCGAGAACACCTTCGCATGGGGTCTGCTGAAATCACTCGTCTGTAGTTTGTCGTTTGTCGTATAAGGATAAGCCGTGATAGATCTTGTACAGCTGGAAACCCTGACGCTTTGGGCTGCGCTGCTCGGTTATGTAGCGATTACTGTCTGGTCGGTAATCAGTTTGGTGTTTCGTCGCCCAACCGGTAATCGTTTGTTTGTGTTGATTTTACTGAGTACCGGGTTGCATACGCTGTCTATCGGCTTACGCTGGTATATTCAGGGGCATGTACCGGTAATCGGCCCCTATGAGATGCTCTCGGCCAATATTTGGGGGCTGATGGCAGCGGTGACCGTGGGTTATTGGCTGTTGCCAAAAGTCAGGGCGATGGTGGCTGTCCTGATGCCGATCATTATTATGCTGATGGCTTGGATGTTGCTGAAACCCGATGACCTCACCTCTCAACCCAACTCTTATGAGACCGTGTGGTTGTTTATTCATATCGGTTTTCTAAAGCTGTTCCTGGGTGCCGCTTTTATAGCACTAGGCATGGCGATCATTGTACTACTGCGTGCTGGCGGTATTGGAATCGATCGTTTCTCCCGGTTGCCCGACGATAAAGGGCTGGATGCCAGGGCTTACCGTTTTATGGCTGTGGCGCTCATCTTTGATACCTTGGGCGTTGTTGCTGGTGCAATCTGGGCACAAGATGCCTGGCGGCGCTACTGGTCCTGGGATCCTTTGGAAGTGTGGTCGCTGGTGACCTGGCTTTGTATCGGGCTGATGCTGCATATCCGCACGCAGTTTAAGACGGGACCTGTTGTTAACGCTTGGCTTATATTAGGGACCTGGATCGTGGCCTTCTTTACCTTTTTTGGCATCCCCTTTGTTTCTGACGCGCTTCATAAGGGGATGATCTGAATTTCTAGGGAACTTCAGCATAAAAACCTGATCGAACGGGCTTGAATACGTAAGGTTATCCAATAAAATCAACGTTATTTCGCCGTTCTATGACGGTGTTGTATTGGATCGCTTTTCCCAGAAAGGCCTTATTCAGGATAATGTTGTGGAATCTACAAGCCCGTTAAGTCAATTTCAGTCTTTACGTCGCTGGCTTCAGTCCCAAATCATCGGCCAACCGGTGCTGGTGGATCGTCTGTTAACCGCGCTGCTGGCCGACGGCCACCTTCTGGTTGAAGGCGCGCCGGGTCTGGCCAAGACCAAAGCGATCAAGATGCTATCCCAGGGGGTCGAAGGCGACTTCCATCGCGTACAGTTCACCCCCGACCTGCTGCCCGCCGATATTACCGGCAGTGATATCTACCGCCCCGAAGATGGCAGTTTTCATTTTCAGCCCGGGCCGATTTTTCATAACCTGGTGCTCGCCGATGAGATCAACCGTGCGCCGGCGAAAGTGCAGTCGGCGCTGCTGGAAGCGATGGCCGAGCGCCAGGTCAGTGTTGGTCAGGAGAGCTACCCCTTACCGGCCTTTTTCCTGGTGATGGCGACCCAGAACCCGATCGAACAGGAAGGCACCTACCCCTTACCGGAAGCGCAACTGGATCGTTTTCTGTTGCAGGTTAATGTTGACTACCCCGATGCGCAGTCAGAGTTGGCGATTTTGCGTCTGGCGCGTAATGAAGCCGGCCAAGGCGAGGCGCTGATGGCGCAGCCTGTCTCCCAGCAGACCCTGATGGCGGCGCGCAGCGAAGTGTTGGGGCTGTATATGGCCGAGCCTGTGGAGCACTATATTGTGCAGTTGATCATGGCCACCCGCGAACCGGGACGTTATTCCCGGGAGCTAGCCGGTTTTATCGAGTACGGTGCCAGTCCGCGGGCGACCATTGCCCTCGATCGCTGTGCCCGTGCTCATGCCTGGCTGCAAGGTAAGGACTATGTCAGCCCTGAAGATGTTCAGGCGGTGGTTCATGATGTGCTGCGTCATCGTTTGATTATCAGCTTCGAGGCGCAGGCCAGTGGCGTCGATCACGATGCGTTGATCGATACGCTGGTCCAGCAGGTGCCCGTGGCTTGAGGTGACGTCGGTTGTGAAAACGTGGACTGAGATAACGTGACTGAGACTGGCGTGCAATATTCCGACACAACGAGGTACGCGCTATGAGCATTGCGGCGTTGCCGGGGACCCAGGCGCATTTTCCGATCGACGGCGCTTTTCCTGACCTGGACGGGCTGGTCGGGCTGCATCGTTATGTGCGTGAAATGCGATTGACGACCGCGCCGCGGCGCGGATCTGCCCTGGCCGGCGAATGGAAAAGCCGTCAGCGTGGCCGCGGTATGGATTTCGAAGAGGTCAGACTCTATCAGCCCGGTGATGATATCCGCAGTATCGATTGGCGGGTGACCGCTCGAAGCCAGAAGCCGCATACCAAGCTGTTCAGCGAAGAACGCGAACGACCGGTGTTATTAGCAGCCGATCTGCGTTCGCCGATGTTTTTTGGCAGTGAAACCTGCTTTAAATCGGTGTACTGCGCGGCGTTGATGTCGGCGCTGGCCTGGATGGCTCTGGCGGGTCGAGATCGGGTGGGTGGCATTGTGCTGGGGGATGAGGCCCATCATGAACTGCGGCCAAAGCGTAGTAAGCATCAGGTGTTGGAATGGATTCGCCAGCTGCATCATTTCAGTCGGCAGTTGCAGACGCCTTGCCCGGCGCAACAGCCGCAGCCCCTGAGCGTCATGCTGGATAAGCTGATTGCGATCAGCCGCCCGGGTAGTGCGATCATCGTGGCCAGTGATTTTCATGACTTCGACGCTTCGTGCGTCCGTCGGTTGCATCAACTGACCCGGCATGCGGATCTGACCCTGTTTGGCCTCAGTGACCCGTTGGAACGGTCGCTACCCCGGCGCGGCGGCTTATGGGTGAGCAATGGTCTTGAGCGCAAGTTACTTCGTCATGAAGTCGATCAGCCGGCCCAGCTCAACCCGGGGTTGCTCGAATTGACGCGTCAGTGTGCCGGTCTGGGTATTCCATTGATGTCGTTGACGACAACAGATCCTTTGCTGCAGCGTCTGTACGGGAAAAGGAGGTCCCGATGATACCGGCCGTCTCCTTTATAAACACAAAAGTACTCTGGATCCTGATGATCGTTGCTGGGCTGGTTATTCCGGGTGCGTCACTCCTGGCAGCCCCCGTGGGTCCAACCTCTACGGGGGGCAATCCTGATGCGGCGGCCGGTTCTTTTCTCGAGAAGACTTCACCCGATCAGCCTTCACTGGACCAGTTACGCGAGATCCATCTGCCCGCCGAGGTCAGTTTTTGGCCGCTGGCGCCGGGTTGGTGGCTGGCTTTGGCGTTATTGCTGGTGTTGGGGAGTGGGTTGTGCTGGTGGCTAGGGCGCTATTGGCGCAGTAACCGCTACCGTAAACAGGCGCGTCGGCTGCTACAGGATCATTATAAACGCTGCGCGGGTGATCAGCATAAAGCGACTTGCCTGCGCGGGGTGAATGAGATTCTGCGCCGTACCGCCTTGATGGCATTTCCCCGGCAGCGGGTGGCGGCGTTAGCCGGTGATGACTGGGTTGCTTTTTTAGCCCGTAGCAGTGATCTTGACGCGTTTCAGGGCGGCGAGGGGCAGATATTGGCGCTTGGTCCCTACGCCCCTGATCCACAGTTTGACGCGGATAAGTTGCAGGCGCTGGCATTGCGCTGGGTTCGCCGGCACAGCCGTCGCAGGCTGAAGCGCTCCCCGGCCAGAAAGGGGGATTCGCGTGCTCAGACAGCCGTTGTGGTCAAGAATGCGCCGCCGGGCATTATCGGCGCCGAACGGCCCGAACCTAAACCGCTTAAGGAGGCAAACGGCGCGCGCGCGTCGTCGGGGGGCTCGGCATGTTAACGCTGGACTGGCCCTGGTTGCTGTTGTTGCTGCCCTTGCCCTGGCTGGTGACGCGCTTTATGCCGCCGGTTGCGCGGCAGGAGGCGGCCTTACGGGTACCGTTTTATTCATGGGCGGGTGGGTCTGCTACGCAGGGAGGGGGGCATCGGCGCAGGGGCTATGCCGGTCGAATCACCCTGTGGTTATTGTGGCTGGCGGTGCTTGTTTCTGCCGCGCGTCCGCTCTGGGTCGGGCCGCCGCAACCGCAAACGCTGAGCGGGCGTGATCTGCTGTTGGCCGTGGATATTTCCGGCAGCATGGGCACCCAGGATATGCTGCTGGAGGATGCCGCGGTCGATCGTTTGACCGTCGTAAAGCAGGTGCTGGCCGATTTTATCGCGCGCCGGCCCGGGGACCGGCTGGGTTTGATCCTGTTTGGTTCGCAGGCTTATATGCAGGTGCCCCTGACCTTCGACCATAACGCGTTAAGTCAGTTATTACAGGAGGCCCAGATCGGCTTTGCCGGTAAGAACACGGCGATTGGTGATGCGATCGGGCTGAGCATCAAAAAACTGCAGGACAGACCGCAGTCATCACGGGTGCTGATTCTCTTGACCGATGGCGCCAATACGGGCGGCAGCGTCGAGCCTCTGGACGCCGCCACCATGGCCGCCCAAGAGGCTATTCGAACCTATACCCTCGGTGTGGGTGCCGATGAGATGCTGGTGGGCGGCCTGTTCGGTGCACGGCGGGTTAACCCGTCGGCAGACCTGGATGAAGAAACCTTGAAATCGATTGCCAACACCACCGGAGGACGCTATTTCAGGGCGCGCAACACGCAAGAGCTGGAACAGATATACCAGATATTGGATCAGTTGGAGCCGGCGCAGCAGGAGGCGGAGTTGATCCGTCCGCGTGCGAGCCTGTTTCATTGGCCGTTAGGTTTTGCCCTGTTGCTGTCATTGGCCTGGACGCTGACCCATGCGGCCCGCGTTCTGTTACAGCAACGTCGAGATAGTGCCCCGTCGGTGCAGGGTGGCGCGGAGCGGATGCCATGATCGAACAGTTTCATTTTATTCGACCCTATTGGTTTGCGTTACTACCGCTGGTGCTGTTGCTGGGTTGGTGGCTGCAACACCAGCGCCTGCACGGCAGTGGCTGGCAGCGCCTGATCCGTGCGGATCTGTTGCCCTTCTTACTCGACGCCGAGCGCGGCACCGCGTCGCGCTGGCCGGTGTCGCTCCTGATGACTGCCTGGATACTGGCCTTGATCGCCTTGGCCGGGCCGACCTGGGATAAACTACCGCAGCCGGTTTATCGTCAGCAAGCGGCGTTAATGCTGATTATGGACCTGTCGCCGTCGATGCTGGCCGAAGATATGACCCCGTCGCGGTTGGTGCATGCTCGACACCGCTTGATCGACCTGATCAAGGCGCGCGATGAGGGCCTGACCGGATTGGTCGTGTACGGTGGTGATGCGCATCTGCTCTCGCCCTTGAGTAGCGATCGACAGACGCTGTTGGCGCTGGTACCCACACTTGCGCCGGCATTGATGCCTTTGCCGGGCAGTCAGGTCGAAGATGCCGTGGCATTAGCGGTCCAGTCGCTGCTCGATGGTGGCTATCAGCGTGGCGATCTGCTGCTGATCACCGATGGTGTGGCGGAATCCGCCTTAGCCGGTATACAACGCGCATTGGCGCGCGGACAATTTCAGCTTTCGATCCTGGGGGTCGGCACCCGCGAGGGGGCGCCGGTTCCGCTTAGCGATGGCAGTTTTGCAACCGACAGCAGCGGGGCGATCTACTTGGCCAAGCTCGACGGGCACAGGCTTGCGGGTCTGGCTCAGCGTAGCGAAGGGCTTTATCGGGAATTGACTTTTGATGGCAGTGACCTCAAGGCGTTAGAAGCCCGCTTTGCCGCCAGAGCCTTGCAGTTGGCTGATACCGAGGGCGGCCCGACTGACGACGGTCGGGTTCAGCGGCGTGAATTCGATACCTGGCATGAACGGGGGCCTTGGTTAGTGCTGTTGTTGTTACCCATCGCAGCGCTAGCATTTCGGCGAGGTTGGTTGGTCGTGGTGGTTTTTCTGCTGGCCCAGCCGCAACCGGTCTATGCGCTGGAGTGGGACGCCTTGTGGCTGAACCCGGACCAGCAGGGGGCCAAGGCCCTGGCGCAGGGCGACGCCGCCCGGGCTGCACGCTTGTTTAAGGACCCGGTATGGAAGGGGAGTGCCCAGTACCAACAGGGCGAGTATGCCGAGGCGGCAAAAAGTTTCACCGAGGGTGCGGGTAGCCAACAGCACTACAACCGCGGCGTGGCGCTCGCGCGCGGCGGGCAGTTAGAGGAAGCCTTGCAGGCCTTTGATGCGGCGTTGGCCGAGGATCCAAAGGGTGAGGATGCACGCTTTAATCGGGATCTGGTTGAAAAACTGCTTAAGCGGCAGCAGGAACAGCAAAATAACCAGGACCAGCAGGACCAGCAGGACCAGCAAGGCGATCCAAGTCAGCAACAACAAGGCGGCCAGGGTGGCCAGAACCCGCAAGGAGAGCCAGGGGCTGATAGTGGCGATGGTTCGGGTCGGCCGAAAGGTCCAGATGATCAATCCTCGCGCGGTGATCAGGGTGACGCGTCACCTGAGCCTCCATCGTCCCCTCAGGCCGATAGCTCCGAGGGTGATCATGACGATCAAAGTGCCGATAATGCTTCGGCAGGGCAGAATTCGCAGCAGCCCGAACAGAACGATACCGCGCCTCCCGAGGAACATCAGTCGTCGGCCCAGGAGACCTCGCAACAGAATTTGGATCAGGCAGAGAGTAACAAGCAACCTGGCGCTGCTGGCGATTCGGCAGAAGGATCAGGCAATCCCGAGCAAAATGCCGAATTGGCGCGTTGGTTGCGGCAATTGCCCGATGATCCCAGCGGTTTGTTGCGCCGCAAATTTGAATATGAATATCGCCAGAAAGTTGAAGCTTACCGGCAGGGGCTGTGGCAGCCGCCCGCCGAGCAGCGCTGGTGATACGGAGTGTCGTCATCAGAATACCGAATAGATCGGCATTTTGAGCCTGGATTAATAGCAGTAAAGAGAAAGAGTCATCGCGTTATGGGACAACAAGTTACTGACATCAGCCGCAAGCTGATACTCGTATTCATGCTGGGGCTGCTGTTAAGTATGACCGCAAAGGCTGCGGAGCTCACTGCCTCTGTCGATAGAGCGCAGGTGGCGATGGGTGAAAGTCTGACACTTAGCCTGCGACTTGATAGCCAGATCTTTAGCGGGCGGCCCGATTTCTCGATGCTTATACCGTATTTCGACATTTTGGCGAATACACAGAGCCGCCAGATGCGCGCCATCAACGGTAAGCGCGAGAGCTGGACGCAGTGGAACCTGACCCTGATGCCGAAAACGGCTGGGACAATCTTGATCCCTCCCTTCTCGTTTGCCGGTGCGCGCAGTGACGCCATTACACTGGAAGTCAGCGAGCGTCCCTCTGGCGACGCCGTTCAGGGCGATTATTTTGTCGAGATGGAACTTGATAAATCCCGGGTTTATCAGCAAGAGCAGGTGTTGGTGACCTTACGATTGGTGAGCGCGGTGAATCTGTCCGAGCTGACCTTAGCACCATTAACCGTCGAAGGTGCCCGGGTTGAACGTTTGGATGAGCGACAGTATGCGCGTCAGCACAATGGGCGCCGCTACATGGTGTATGAACTCATCTACGCCTTATTTCCTAAGCAGAGTGGGGTGCTTGCGATCCCCTCGCAGCATTTTATGGCGGTTAAAAACGCACCGCGCTCGCTGTTTGACCGTTTTAACGGCGAGCGGGTACGCTTGAGCAGTGAACCGCGTCAGATCGAAGTGTTGCCTCCCGATTCGGCCTTTAATGCCGCCAATTGGCTCCCGGCGAGCCAGTTATCCCTGTCACAAACTTTCAGCGAACCGGCCGGCGGTTATCAGGTGGGGGTGCCTGTGACGCGCACCCTTACCCTGAAGGCCGATGGCGTCGAGGCCGCGACGGTGCCACCCTTAGACCCGGGCGCGATCAGCGGCGTGAAGGTGTATCCCGAACCGGCGCAACATGACGAGCAGAAGAGTGCTCATGGGCTCACGCTGCAGCGAACCGAGCGCTTTGGCGTGGTTCCGACGCAGGCGGGTGCGCTGACCATACCGGCACTCACCCTGCGCTGGTGGGATACCCGCAGCCATCAGGTGCGTATTGCCGAGTTACCGGCCCGGACGCTACAGATACAACCTGCTGCCGGTGCGCCGGTTACGCCGGCGCCTGTGGTGGCCACTACGCGTGAGGCGATGACTCCCCCCGTATCAGTCGCCCCTGGGCCTGCCGTTGCAACGGAGAAGGCCGCTGGGGATGGGCAGTCATTGCCCTGGTGGTCCCCGGTATTCTGGTCTCGACTGCTTGGGTCACAATGGCTCTGGCTTCAGTTACCCTGGGCAATGGCGTGCGCGCTGTTTGCTGGCTTGTGGTGGCGGGAGCGTTGCCGACGGCTTGCGGTAACGCCATCATCGCCTTCCGTGTCTACCGCTGCCAGCAGCGGTCAGATTCAGGAGCGCGCCGCGTTTCAGTCGCTCCAGCTGGCGTGCCGTAGCGATAATCACGCCGAGATTCGTCAGGCGCTGTGTGTGTGGCTAAAGGCCGTGGCGCCGAGTTCGACAGGCATCGTGCTAGGCGACCTCAGCCCCTGGGTCGCGGACCCCGAGCTGATTGCCCTGGCGCGGCAGCTCGACGTCAGCCTGTATGCGGCAAAGACTCACGCAGAGACAAAAGACTTTCCGGCGGGGCGGTTGCTCGAGGCTGTCGCGAGAGAGCGGAAAAAACACAACGATGGCACAAGTACAAAGGAAAATGAGCTTCCGCCCCTGTATGCGGCATCACAGGCTGTACGTGGCGCACAGGGGGAAAGGGGTTCGCGACGTAACCGCACGGGCTACGCGGCCAGGGCTGTGTGATTTTAGGGCTATGTGATTTTAGGGTAATGTGACCAGGACAATGAGACCAGGGTTACGTAGCACGCGGGATCAGCCGCAGCACTTCTTGTATTTCTTGCCACTGCCGCACGAGCAAGGCTCGTTACGTGCCGGTGTTTTTTCTACCACCTGGGTCTTGGGGGTATTGAGCAGGCTTTCCAGCGCGCGAATATCTTCCTCGGCGGCTTCGTCGTCATCAACGTCGATGTTGGCAAACAGCGCGTGCTGAGCGACTAAGGCTTCAACCTCGGCCTTACGCGCCGCTGAGGTCACTGTCAGGCTTAGCGGGTGATTTTCACTGCCGGGCTTCTGGCTGCGGTTGGTGTTAAACCCTTGTTGGCCGTAATTTTCCATTACGTCGATATTGCCTTTGAAAAAAAACTTGGACATGCTGAGATCCTATAAATAAAAAATACGGGCCGGTGTTGTCACATTGCGCCGCCTGGTCACGCCAGCACCGTCTGGGCTGGCCGTTGACCAAGTGGCGTGTAAGTCGTTTTTTGTACGTTCAGTCAGTGCGTGATAGGCTGACGAATGCCGTAATGAAGGCGGGTTCCTGGAACGCCTTCAGACCGGTGTCGGCGAACGTGACAGGGAGCGGGTTCTGGCTTAGGGTCTCTTTGATGGTTGTGGCGGAGTAAGTCGTGACATCGAGGCCTTCTGCAAGCTGAATCGCCGCCTCCATTTTGAACCCGACGGCACCGCCGGCGAACTTGCCCTTGGTCGGGCGCTGTCGGATAGCGACCTGTCGAACCTGATAATCGGCCATGAGCTTAGCGAAGGCGAACTGGAACTCTTTCAGGGCTTCCGTGCTGTTATTATCACGCAGAGCAAGACGCCGTACCCTGCAGTCAGGGAGGCCAAATAGCCCATCGGACAGGGTGAGCAGGCAGATAATGGCTTCATTGCCTTGTAACTCAACACCACAGACTTTCATGTTAACTCCGCTTGTTCAAAAGCGGGGATTATAGCGCACTCTGGCCGACTGATAGCACAATTGTGCGGCGAAGGGCCAATTTACTGCGACGCATGTAGCAGTCAGGTGGCGTTATCGGCTCGCTGAAGGTATTCCTGTGATACCGCCGGTCATACGGGCCGCCGATCGGGACGTTCATCTTGGTCGTGGCAAGGCCGGAACCTTTTCAATAACCGTTAGCGTCGGCCATAGACGGGGGGGGTGAAAACCGCATAATGTGGCTACCTACTTAATTTGCTACCTACTTAATGTCAGGATGTTGCGATGAAACTATTAAACCGTGCCGCTCTCTGGTTGCAGCCTAAACAGGGGTACCTGGACTGGATTAACAGCCTGCCGAGCGCGGTGAGCGAATTAGAACAACCATTAGCCGAGGGGGCCCTTGATGAGGAAGGGCGAATCTATCTGGTTGAAGAGCTGGAGGAGGACCAGGGCCTTGAGCAGACGCTGGCTCTGCATTGCAGCCTTGTGCTTGAGAATGAATTGGCTGCCTGGGATGAACTGGGAACATATTGGCCTGAGGTATTGGACCAGCCGCTGTTGACCCGCTGGTTTGATATCAGGCTGATGCCACTCGCCTTCGATGCCGCAGAGCGCCCACTGATGACCGCGGTGCTTTAATGGGTACTAAATTAATGTGGCACTAAATTAACGTTGCACCAAAGTGATATATATCACGCCTTGTTAGCGGGTATTATAGGCGCTGTAGTATTGCCGGACGATCTGAATAGCAGTAAAGTGCATATGGGAATTATGGATGATGACCAACAGAGGGCCGTTTAGGCATAACTAACTTATGGCCCGTCGTATAGCGTATTTTTTCGCGTTGGTTGTTATGACCTTCGCGCTAGCCTCCTACCTGGTTTTAGGTGGCACCCTCGATAAGCTGCAGTCCGACAAGGACCGCCAGCAACAGCGTATCTATAGCGCCATTCAAGAGCAGCTGCGTACCTCTTATGCCCTGTTGCATCAGGTTCTGCAGTTCAAATCCTCCGAGTACAAGCACGTTCATCAAGCGGCACAAGAGTGGGTCGAAAAACGTGGTCACCGGGCAGACTTGACCCGCTTGCAGCAGCAGTTGTCTGAGCGAGTGGGTTTTAACGTTGACCTGTTTATTATCGATCGCGACCTCGTGGTGACCAATACAACCTTCTTACCCGATCTCGGTCTCGATTTTAACCATCCGGCCTTTGTCGATGCGCAGAACTACCTGCGACTTTCTCGTCAACAAGCTCGTCAACAAGAACCTCCGCAACAAGAACCCGGTCAACAAGGTTCCAGTCAGCAAGGTGGCATCCTTGTCAGCCAGCCGACCATGGAGCTGGTTTCACGGCAGTACAAGGTCTATAGCTATTCTGCGTTGCCGGACGGTAGCTATCTGGAGCTGGGCTTTATTGATCCGCAGCTGAAAAGCTACTTCGATACCTTTTTACGCCAGTCGGTGGCGCATCCGGATGTCAACGTCGAGCTGTTTCTGGAGATGTGGGGCGTGTTGCTGATGCGTATTGGCGACGAGGCACCCTCTGACCCCGTGTCAAAATTAGCCGCGGTCAATCAGCAGATTGACCAGATGGCGTTGGAACATATTCGCTTCAAGCAGGTATTTGAAGGGGGTAGTCCTCAAACAAGAAGTATGCAAGGGCGTCAGGATAATGTCGTGCAGATCTACGATGAACTCATGACGTTAGAACCGGTGCCGGGCCTGACCATGCGGTTGTTGAGCAAGGTGACGTTTATCGCCCCCCGTCAGACCTCCATCGAACAGCGGTTTGTAATGCTCTTTGCGGCACTGCTGGGGGTCTCCGTGTTGTTTCTCTGTGGGCTGATGTTTCTGGTGCGATACCGCCTGATAGAGCCGTTGCAGAAAATGGTCAATGCGATGCGTTCGAACACCCAGATCGATACCGACCGTTGGAGCCTGATTCCGGAGTTGACTTTTTTGGCGGCCAATTACAATCAGATGCTGGCCAAGAACCGTAAGCAAGTAGAAGCGCTGGAGTCTCTCTCTATCAGTGATCCGTTGACCGGTTTATACAATCGACGCCATCTCGATAATGTGCTGGAGCATGAGATGGCGCGCGCCCTGCGCAATGGCACGGTCGTGGCTTATGCCATGGTCGATGTGGATTATTTCAAGGCGTATAACGACCTGTATGGCCATCAGGGTGGCGATCTGGTTTTGAAGACCTTGGCCGATACGATGCAGTGTCATTTCCGGCGTGTCAGCGATTTTGTGTTTCGCTACGGTGGCGAGGAGTTTGCCGTGCTGGTAACGGATACGGTCGATAGCCGTATTTTTGAACGTTTTGACGCGCTGCGGGTTCTGGTTGACGAGGCTGTCATCCCACATCACGGCAGTGCGATCAGCGACAATCTTACCATCTCAATCGGGGTCTGTTTTACCGAAGGCTGCCAGCCCTTTGATCACGATGAGGTCGTTAAACGGGCCGATCTGGCGCTATACAAGGCCAAAGAACAGGGGCGTAACCGGGTTGTTATGGACGCTATCCTGGCCCTGGAGGAATTGCCTGTCGAGGCCCGGCCGGAGCTATGCGCACAGGCGGGTTGATTATTGCCTGGTCGTGAGAGGGCTGAATCGCTATTGGTAGCCTCTCTTATAGTCAGGCTTTTGCTGACCAGAATGCGCGCTATCCGCTGTGTGAACCACCTATCGAATCACGGAGGTCTGATGAATCACGAGAAGCCGTTGGCTGATATTGAAATTGCCCGCCGGGCCGATAAACGACCGATTAGCGATATTGCCACCGCGCTCGGCATCAGGCCCGAAGAACTGGAACCCTACGGTCGGGATAAGGCCAAACTCAATCTGTCGCTCTATCAGCGGGTCCAGTCACGGCAAGACGGTAAACTGGTGCTGGTGTCTGCGATCCATCCAACGCCCGCCGGCGAGGGAAAAACCACGGCGGCAATTGGTCTTGGCGATGCGCTGAACCGCATCGGCAAACGGACCTCCATCTGTGTGCGCGAGCCATCCCTGGGGCCTTGTTTCGGCATTAAGGGCGGTGCGGCGGGTGGCGGTTATTCTCAAGTGATTCCGATGGAGGAGATTAACCTGCACTTCACCGGTGACTTTCATGCGATTGGCCTGGCGCACAACCTGCTTGCCGCGGCGCTGGATAATCATCTTCACCAGGGTAATGCATTGGGTATCGACAGCCGTAAAGTGGTCTGGAAACGCGTGGTGGACATGAACGACCGCGCGTTACGCAAGGTTAATGTCGGGCTCGGTGGGCCGGCAAATTCGATGCCCAGAGAGAGTGGTTTTGATATTACCGTGGCTTCAGAGGTCATGGCCGTATTCTGTCTGGCGCTGAATCTGGCCGAGCTTAAGCAGCGGCTCGGCGATATCGTCGTCGCTTATGCCTTCGATGATCGACCCGTGACCGCCAGGGATTTAAAGGTGCAGGGCGCCATGACGGTGCTGGTCAAGGATGCGTTCAAGCCGAATCTGGTGCAGACGCTGGAGCATACCCCGGCCTTTGTACACGGTGGTCCGTTTGCGAATATTGCCCACGGTTGCAATTCCCTGATCTCGACCCGATTAGCGCTGAAGTTATCGGACTATGTGGTGACCGAGGCCGGGTTTGGCGCCGACCTGGGCGCGGAAAAGTTTATGAATATCGTCTGTCGTAAATCCGGATTGCGGCCCGACGCCGTGGTGTTGGTTGCGACCGTACGGGCGTTGAAATATCACGGCGGCGTTGCGCTGGATCAGTTGCATGATGAAAATTGTGAGGCGGTGGCGCGCGGGGTCGCGAATCTGCGCAAGCATATTGAAAATATCCATCTGTTCCACCTCCCTGTCGTGGTTGCCATTAATCGTTTTAATAACGACACCGAACAGGAGATCGACTGTATTCGTGCCAAGTGCGATTACCTGGGGGTGCCCGTCATACCTTGCACAAATTGGGCGGAGGGTGGTCGCGGCGCGACCGAATTGTCCAAAGTCGTGGTTGAGCGGGTCGAAGGGCATAGTGCCGATTTTCGCTTGCTGTATCAGGATGACGAACCGCTCTGGGAAAAAATAAAGATCATCGTCCAAGCGATCTACGGTGCCGATGACGTGCTAGCCGATAAAAAGCTCCGTGAAAAAATCCGTGGGCTGGAAGCGTCAGGCTACGGCGCGCTGCCTATTTGCATGGCCAAGACGCCGTACAGTTTTTCAACCGACCCGGCGCTGCGCGGCCGACCGCAACAGTTTGATGTACCGCTGCGCGATGTGCAGCTGGCGGCGGGGGCCGGATTTATTGTCGTACTGACCGATAACATTATGACGATGCCGGGCTTGCCGAAGCATCCCGCAGCGGAATTGATCGATCTGGACGAGGACGGCCTGGTGAGCGGTTTGTTTTAGAGCTGTAACGGAGTACTTGGTTTGAGAGGGGTCGCTGAGTGATTTGTTTTAGCCTGCCACGAGGCCGTAATGGCGCTGTGCAAGGGGAAAATAGCGACAGTGCAGGAAAAACGGTAGTAACGAGGACGTGTTGAGTAAAGCGTTTGTAGCGGTAAACTGTACTACAAACGCTTTACCGGCAAGGCGCAACACGACGTCCATTGCGCCCTGATCAGCAGCCTGGCCTGACTGTGCTGGTCAACAATGACCGCGTCGTTAAGCCCCGTGCTGAGACCTTTATCAGTCGACCAGGCCGTACTGGTCGCGGAGAATGTTGATGATCTCCGCCTTGGGGTTTTCAGTCAGCTGGAGCGTTTCCCCGGTTACCTTTTCGGCGATACCAACGTAGGTGTCTGAAACGGTCATCAGCACCGACTCCGGCAACGCGTTATCGTTTGCCAGGGCTTGACGCTCTGACATACGATCTTTGTTGAGCAGGATGTCGGGATCAGGGAAGTGGTTTAGCAGCAGTTGACGGAAATCTTCTTTAGAGTTCTCAACAATCTTGCCATTCCGGTAGGCTTCACCGTCCCAGATACGTGAGGAGTCGGGGGTGCCCACCTCATCCATGTAGATCAGCTTTTCCTTGCCGCTGGCATCGGTGACGTAACCAAATTCAAATTTGGTATCGACAAAGATCTGGTCCAATTTGGCCAGTTCCTGACGGATAACGTCAAAGCCTTCTTTCAGCAGGACTTCGTAGCGATCGATATCGGCTTTGCTGCGAAAGTTAAACGCCGCGAAGTTGTTTTCGATATTGCTGCGGGTGATATTCACATCATCCACTTCGGGGACACCAGGGATGCCGGTGAGGATGCCTTTGGTGGAAGGTGTGATCAGTAATTCGGGTAATTTCTGGTCCTTTTGCAGGCCATCGGGTAGTTGAATGCCGCAAAAATCGCGTTCGCCTTTGCTATAGGCGCGCCACATTGAGCCGGTAATGTACTGACGGCAGATGGCTTCAATCATGACAGGACGGGCTTTCTGAACGATCCAGACGAAAGGGTGGGGGATGTCCAGAATATGGCTATCGGCCAGGCCCTGCTCACGGAACAGTTTGAACCAGTGGTTAGAGATGGCATTCAGTGCGGCACCCTTACCCGGGACGCCACGCATGCCGCCTTCGCCATGCCAGATGCAGTCAAATGCCGAGATACGGTCACTGATGACCATAATGGCCAACGGTGCATCCGCGGCGACGTTATAGCCTTTTTCTTTAATCAGACGACGGCTGTCGGCGTCGGTCAGCCAGTAGACGGAACGGACCTTGCCGCTGTGAACAGGGTTGTCGGTACGGATCGGCAGATCATTATTCACGGCCAATACTTTATCAGCAAGACTCATTGCAAACTGTCCTGTAATTCGGTTGTTCGAAAAGGTTAACTAGATCAACCGGTTAGTGCGACGCTAAAAGGTTGCAGCGACATAGCGGTTGTGCGGACGGGGACGTGCCGGTTTCTAGATCGGGCATAATAGCAGATTGAATGGCGCGTTTCATCTGCTACCCGGCTGTAGGCGTGCTAACTTTCATTGGGCCGGAAAGCCTCCCGGGTGCTGGATCGGTGCCGGAGCCTTCCACCAGTGGATAATCTATCTGCTAGTCTAGAAAACGCTCAATAACAAGGTTATCTGATGTATTATATGCATCACCGAATTTTGCGCCGCAAGTCGGGCGGACGTGCGCCCGTTTCTCGTCACGTTGGCTCTTATTAACGCGGCACCTATTAGCCCTGTAACACGGAACCCGGATTACCATGGCAATGAACCAGCATACCGTTGAAAAAATCGGCGGTACCTCCATGAGCAACTATGTAGCGGTACGCGATAATATCGTGTTACAGCAAGGTCAGCTCGAAAACCTGTATCAGCGTTTATTCGTGGTATCGGCATACGGCGGTATTACGGATATGTTGCTGGAACATAAAAAAACTGGACAGCCGGGTATCTACGGTTTATTTGCCAGTGCGGCAGATGACGACCGGGGTTGGCGTGGTGCGCTGGCGGACCTGCGCCAGCGTGCTCATGACATCAATGCTGAGCTGTTTGTCGGTGGTGATGATCTTGTCGCGGCAGATGAATTTATTAATGAGCGTCTTGACGACGCCGAAAGCTGTCTGCGTGACCTGCAGCGCATTTGTCAGCATGGCCACTTTGCGCTGGAAACCCATCTGCATACCGTCCGCGAGATGCTAGCCAGTATTGGCGAATCCCACAGCGCCCGCAATATGGCGACCCTGTTGCAGCGTGACGGCATCAATGCCCGTTTTGTTGATCTTTCCGGTTGGCGCAGCCAGCACCAGCTGTCCCTGGATGACCGGGTTTTGCAGGGGCTGGCGGCACTGGATCTGGCCAATGAGCTGCCAATCGTCACCGGATATGCCCATGCAGAAGATGGGCTGATGGCGACCTTCGATCGGGGTTACAGTGAGATGACCTTTAGTCGCCTGGCGGTCCTGAGCGGTGCGCGCGAGGCGATTATTCATAAGGAATTCCACCTCTCCAGCGCCGATCCGCGTCTGGCCGGTGAAGATAACGTCGTGCCGATCGGGCGCACCAATTATGACGTTGCCGATCAGTTGGCCAACCTGGGCATGGAGGCGATCCACCCCCGGGCCGCGAAGGGCTTGCGCCAAAGTGGCATTGCGTTGCGGGTTAAAAACACCTTTGAACCTCAGCATGAAGGCACCCTGATCACCGCCGATTATGTCAGTGGTACGCCGCGGGTGGAGATTATTGCGGGTCGCAAGAATGTCTACGCGATTGAAGTGTTTGACCAGGAGATGATGGGCAGCTCAAGCCAGTATGATCGCGAGATCCTTCAGGTCATCGAGCGTTTCAAGGCGCATATTATCACCAAGGACAGTAACGCCAACAGCATCACGCACTTCCTCGACGCGAACCTGAAAACCGTCAAGCGCATCCAGACACGACTAGAGGCGCTGCTGCCGGAAAGTGATATCCAGGTCCGTAAGTTGGCGATTGTGTCTGCAATCGGCAGTGATATGAAGGTGCCCGGCCTGCTGGCTCAGGCCGTTGTAGCACTGGCGGATGCCGGCATCAGCGTCGAGGCCATGCACCAGTCGCTGCGTCAGGTCGATATGCAGTTTGTTATCGATGAATCCTCCTATGAGCTTGCCGTGAAGCGGCTGCATCAGTGTTTGGTTGAAGCCCGTCAATCAGGCGCCAGTAGCAACTGCGCAGCCTGATCCTTCAGGCCGGCCCCTGTTCTCCGCCAGCTGTTGCGATTGAGTAATGTGCTGGCGGCGTGCCAGCACTTCCATAGCTATGGCCATAACCATAATCGGCTTTTGCGCAGTAGATTAGCGTTTAGTCCGGCAGGCTCCTGGGCGTATCATAGGCCAGTCTTGTTTTAAGTATAACGAAGAGGTTTAACATGTTTCGTCGCACGAAAATTGTTACCACGTTAGGACCGGCAACGGATCGTGACGGTAATCTTGAAAAGATTCTCCGAGCCGGCGCCAATATGGTGCGGATGAACTTTTCCCATGGTAAAGCTGAAGACCATATTCGGCGTGCGGAAGAAGTGCGCGCTATAGCGCGTCGTTTGGGTATCCATGTGGCGATTCTGGGTGATCTGCAGGGGCCAAAAATCCGTATATCCACCTTCAAGACGGGTAAGGTGCAGCTCAAGGCTGGGGCGGATTTTATCCTGGATGGTGCACTGCCGGCGGGTGAAGGGGATGAGTGTCGGGTCGGATTAGATTATAAGGCGTTGCCTCAGGATCTGCGGGTCGCTGATGTGTTGCTGTTGGATGATGGCAGGGTTCGGCTTGAAGTCACGTCTATCGCCGGCAGCGAGGTGCACACCCGGGTGACTGTTCCCGGCCCGCTGTCAAACAATAAAGGCATCAATAAGCTGGGGGGCGGGCTATCCGCGCCGGCGCTGACGGAAAAAGATAAGGCCGATATACTGACTGCCGCAAAAATGGACGTGGATTATCTAGCCGTGTCGTTTCCTCGCAACGGTGCCGATATGGCTAATGCCAGAGCCCTGGCCAAAGCGGCGGGTTTGCATGCCAAGCTGGTTGCCAAGGTGGAGCGGGCCGAGACCGTTGCTACGCCTGAAGCCATGGATGAGATCATTCTCGCCTCCGATGCGGTGATGGTGGCCCGCGGAGATCTGGGGGTCGAGATTGGTGATGCCGAATTGATGGGCGTGCAAAAGCGCCTGATACGCCGGTCGCGCCAGCTTAACCGCGTGGTCATCACCGCCACCCAGATGATGGAGTCCATGATATCCAGTCCGATGCCGACGCGGGCAGAGGTCATGGATGTGGCGAACGCGGTGCTGGATGGTACCGATGCCGTGATGTTATCGGGAGAAACGGCTGCCGGAGACTATCCGGTTGAAACCGTGCTCGCCATGGCCGAAGTCTGTCTGGGTGCCGAGAAGCATCCCAGTGTCAATGTATCACGCCATCGCATGGAGAGTCAGTTTGCCGATATTACCGAGGCGGTGGCGATGGCAACGATGTACGCAGCCAATCACATGCAGGGCGTGAAGGCGATCATTGCGCTGACCGAATCGGGTACGACGCCGCTGCTGTTGTCGCGCATAAGTTCCGGTCTGCCGATTTTTGCCCTGTCCCGGAATGAGGATACGCTAAGCCGCTCGGCGCTGTACCGGGGTGTGTATCCGCAGCGTATCGATGTTGAGGCCTGTGATATTACGACCGTCGCTACGCAGGCGCTGGAGGCGCTTAAAGGCAAGGGGTTGCTGGTTAGCGGGGATCGCGTGCTGCTGACCCATGGTGAT
This sequence comes from Motiliproteus sp., assembly GCA_041586615.1. Lineage (GTDB taxonomy): Bacteria > Pseudomonadota > Gammaproteobacteria > Pseudomonadales > Balneatricaceae > Motiliproteus. Next base: position 53,139 of record JBFGZS010000013.1, read on the forward strand.
GACTACAGTGCGGAAGGCGGAACGAACAGCTGCAAGGTGCTGGTGGTTTCCTAAGACGGTTAACGACGGGCTTGGGTTGTCACGGGAGTCGAGTGGTTTAAGGCTATCGATAAAAAGCCGTGCACGCTGCTGAAGGCGTGCACGGCTTTTTACTTAGCGCAAGGTTAGTGCGTTAGGCGGGTGTTAGACCGTCCCTTGGCTGCGCAGGTAGTCTTCATAGGTGCCGTGGTAATCGACGATCCCGGTCGGTGTCAGCTCGATAATGCGGGTTGCCAGCGAGGAGACAAACTCGCGGTCATGGCTGACAAAGAGCAGGGTGCCGGGGTAGTTTTCCAGTGCCAGGTTCAGCGACTCGATGGATTCCATATCCAGGTGGTTGGTGGGCTCGTCCATCAGGAGAATGTTGGGCCGTTGCAGCATGATTTTGCCGAACAGCATGCGACCCTGTTCACCACCCGAAATCAGGGTGACGGATTTATCGATCTCTTTTTGGGAAAACAGCAGGCGTCCTAGCGTGCCGCGGATGACCTGTTCGTCATCGCCTTCCTGTCCCCACTGGCTCATCCACTCGAGCAGGGGTTTGTCTTCTTCAAAATCGGCGGCGTGATCCTGTGCATAGTAGCCAATGGTTGCATTTTCAGACCACTTGATCGTGCCGGCGTTGGGTTCCAGGTCGCCAACCAGGCATTTGAGCAGTGTCGACTTACCGATACCGTTGGGTCCGATAATTGCGATGCGCTCACCGACTTCGACCGAGAGGTTAAGCCCGGAAAACAGTTCTTCATCGAAGGCTTTGCTCATCCCTTCGACATTGAGTGCCTGGCGGTGCAGTTTTTTGCTTTGCTCGAAGCGAATGTAAGGGTTTTGGCGGCTTGAAGGTTTGACTTCGTCGAGCTGAATCTTATCGATCTGCTTGGCGCGCGAGGTTGCCTGCTTGGATTTTGATGCGTTGGCTGAGAAGCGGCTGACAAAGGCTTTGAGCTCGGAAATCTGGGCTTTCTTTTTGGCGTTCTCAGACAGCAGCTGTTCGCGAGACTGGGTTGCCGCCGTCATGTATTCATCATAGGAGCCCGGGAAGAGGCGCAGTGCGCCGTAATCCAGGTCGGCCATATGGGTGCAGACACTGTTCAGGAAGTGACGGTCGTGAGAGATGATGATCATGGTGCAGTTGCGTGCGTTCAGCATGCCTTCCAACCAGCGGATGGTATTGATATCCAAGTTGTTGGTTGGCTCGTCTAGCAGCATGATGTCGGGATCGGAGAAAAGCACCTGTGCCAGCAGTACTCGCAGTTTCCAGCCCGGCGCGACTTTGCTCATCAAGCCAAAGTGCTGTTCCACGGGGATGCCGACGCCCAGCAGAAGCTCGCCCGCCCGTGACTCGGCGGTGTAGCCGTCCATCTCGGCGAATTCCGCTTCCAGCTCGCCGGCACGAATGCCGTCTGCTTCGGTCATCTCCGGGTTGGCATAAATGGCATCGCGCTCGGCTTTTACCGCCCACAGTTCTTCGTGTCCCATGATGACGGTGTCGATCACGCTGTACTCTTCGAAAGCGAACTGGTCTTGTTTCAGTTTGCCGATTCGCTCGTTAGGCGCCTTGGATACATTACCTGCCGTGGGCTCGAGGTCGCGGCCAAGAATTTTCATGAACGTAGATTTGCCACAACCGTTCGCGCCAATCAGACCATAACGGTTACCTTCGCCGAATTTAGCGGAGACGTTTTCGAACAGCGGCTTGGCGCCGAATTGCATGGTGATGTTTGCGGTTGTAAGCAATGTTTTGTACCGAGTAGAGATAACAGTGTGAAGGGGTTGCGTTGACGCAGATCTTGGTTGCGTGGTGCAGACCGGTGGCGAGCATGCTGTCCAGCAGACCATGCTGAGTCGACGCTTGCCGTAGCAGTAGTTTGTCTTCGTATGGTGTTCGATAGGTGCACGGCTGATATTAACGCGCAGAGGTATCGACGGCATGATGGCAAACTAACAAAAAAGGGCAAGACGCAGTGGCCTCACCCTTTTTAATGCTCAGCTCCAAACGGAGCGAGAGGCTTGCATCACAGCGTGCGCAAGCAGAGCAGCAATTAGATTGCTACGATGTTCTCTGCCTGAGGACCTTTCTGACCCTGAGTAACAGTGAACTGAACTTTCTGGCCTTCAACCAGAGTTTTGAAGCCTGAACCAGAGATAGCACTGAAGTGAGCGAAAACGTCTGGGCCAGACTCTTGCTCGATGAAACCAAAGCCTTTAGATTCGTTGAACCACTTAACGGTACCAGTAGTTGTAGACATAATAATATCCTATTAATACAAGAGTAATTGAAGCCTTAAAGCAGGCCGTTTTGCTGGAAGTGATGCTATTACTTATGAAGAACAGGACGAGGTACTAAAGACATCGAAAATGTGCGCATAAATATAAGACGTACTTTCAAGCTGTACTGAATTATACACCCACCTAATGAGGAGTCAATGGCTAATCGGCTGCCTCTTTAGGGGTGGGGCGACACACAGCTAGTTGAAATTGCTCGCTATCTCGGTGTTTTTTTCTGTGCGTAGTATCGGCCTGCCCGATCATTTGGCTATGAATGACGGGTGATCTCTGTGCTGATGTGTCGATGTTGTATCTGACCTATCACGGGGTGCAGTCTGTTACAGATGTCGGTTCAGCGCAGACTCATCGCCTTGCGGGCTTGTTTGATCTTTGTCGATCTGTTGGCAATGATCAAGTAAGCCCTCGGTCGACCCGTCGAAGCGGGTGGGGCGTTGGCCTGCTTGATGGGCGAGTATCGTTTTGGCCAGGCTTTTACCCAGCTCAACACCCCATTGATCGAAAGGGTTGATGTTCCAGATAACGCTTTGGGTAAAGACTTTATGTTCATAAAAAGCCAGGAGGGTTCCCAGTACGCGAGGTGTTAATTCGGCAAGAATAAATGTGCTTGAGGGTTTGTTGCCCGGGTAATGCCGATGCCCGCACATGGCTTCTCCCGGCACGCAGCGATCCTCCTGGCCACACATCAGCGCCCGCGATTGAGCCAAGCAATTGGCCCGGGCAAGTTGCTGATGGATGTCAGGGACATGAGGATTGGTCGCCACCAGCACAAAGTCGACCGGGACTCGCCGAGTGCCCTGGTGTAATAATTGATAGAAAGCGTGCTGTGCATCGGGGCCGTATTCTCCCCAGATAATCGGGCAGGTGGGGTAGCTGGCCAGCGTCTTGTTCAGCCGGACGCTTTTGCCGTTGCTCTCCATTTCCAGTTGTTGTAGGTATTCAGGTAAGAACTGTAAGCGGTGGTCGTAGGGCAACACCGCGTGACTTTCGTCTTTGCCGAAGCTGTGGTACCAGACTCCTAGCATGGCCTGGAGAATAGGGATGTTGCGGTTAACCGGCGTTGATCGGAAGTGCTGATCGGCCCAGTGAGCCCCGGCTAGAAATTCGCGAAACTTCGGCATGCCCAGTGCGATAGCGATGGGTAAACCGATGGCAGACCACACGGAATAGCGGCCGCCCACCCATTTCCACATCGGCAATTGATTGGCCGCCGGGATGCCAAAGCCGGTCATGGCGCGTGCGTTTTCTGAGACACCGATGAAATGACAGCTCATATCGAAAACCGAGCCCAGATCCTCTTCAAACCAAGACTTGACGGTTTGTGCGTTGGTCAGGGTGTCGGACGTCGTGAATGATTTGGACGAAATAATAAACAAGCTGGTTTGTGGGTTCAGCTCTTTGAGCTTTTCTATGATCTCGTTGCCATCGATACTGGAGACGAAATGCAGACGGGTGCCCGGGGTTGTTTCGTAAGTAAAGGCTTCGCAAACCATGCGTGGGCCGAGGTCTGAACCGCCCACGCCGATATTGACCACATCCCGAATTGGCTGTCCGGTGCTGCCCAGCCAGCGGCCGCGCCGAATCTGATCCGCATGGCTGGCGATCTTGCCTTGCATGGTTCTGATCGTCGGGATGATATTTTCCCCGTCGACCAGCAGTGGTGTGTTATCGCGGCTTCGCAGGGCTGTGTGCAGGGCGGGGCGCCGCTCGGTGACATTGACCTCTTGCCCGCTGAAGAGGTCATCGATGCGCTGCTCGAGATTGGCTTCGGCGCACAGGTCTGAAAAAAGCGTCAGTGTTTGTTGGTCGATATGGTTTTTGGAAAAATCGAAGATATTATCTTCGAAAGATACCGAGAAACGGCTGAAACGCTCGGAGTCTTCGGCAAATAACGCGTCGATACGACGCTGCTGTAGCGTGTGGTAATGACTGTCGAGTTGCTTCCAGGTTGCCGTTTTGGCGATATCCCACACGGCTGACAGATGAGGTGTATCGGCTGCTTGGTTCATAAACGGCTCCGCAAACACGAAGCGCCTATCATTCGTTCGAGCGTTGTGGCTCGTCGGATAACCCTTTAATAAAACTTTTGACCTTGCCTAGCGCGTGGTTGCCGGCTTCTGCGGTTTTTTCCGCGCCATTTTTGGCAAAACAACCGGCTCGTGCCGCCAGGCAGCCGGTTTGGCAGCCTGCTTTTGCGGCGTTGTCGTCGGTGTATTGAGCGCTGCATGTGCTGGAACACTGTGTTTGTTCCGATTCACAATTGGCGTAACTGGGTGCGCTGTTCAATACAGCGTACGTCATGGTCAGTACGGTAAAGGTCGTTGAGAGGCGCATCGCTGCCTTCCTGGTTGTTGGTCTGTGAAGTATAGATCAGGCAATACCGATCAATTTGTGTGTTTGCAGACTAAGGCGCCAGCGTGGGTGCGCTTTACAGTACGCGATACAGGCGGCGAGGCTGACCTTGTAGTCGGGGCCGTCCATGGGCTGAAGGAAAAAATGGTCGAACATCAGGTGTTGAAAGCGTTCAGGCATCGCTTGCGCTTGTGGGTAGATCAATTTGAGTTCGTGACCGCTGTGCTGGCGGACCGGGCTGGAGCCTTTCGGACTGACGCAGATCCAGTCGATCCCCGCGGGAACCGATAAAGTCCCGTTGGTTTCGAGGGCGATCTCGAAGCCGGCCGTCTTGAAGGCATCAATAAGCGCTGGATCCAGCTGCAGCAGAGGCTCGCCACCCGTACAGATTACATAGGGTGCCACCTTGCTATCCTGAGGCCAGAGCGCCTTGATCGCTTCGATAAGTTGTGTCGACGTCGGGAATTTTCCGCCATTGACACCATCGGTGCCGACAAAGTCTGTATCGCAGAAGTTACAGGCGGCCTTGGCCCTGTCCTGCTCGCGGCCAGACCAAAGGTTGCAGCCGCTGAAACGACAGAAAATAGCAGGGCGTCCGCTTTGCGCTCCTTCTCCCTGGAGGCTATAGAACATCTCTTTGATGGCATACATGGGAGGGTATCACTTTACTCAAAAGATAAGGTTGGCTCAGTCGCGTTTCCGTGCGCTACTGTACGCACGGAAACGCGACTGGTCTGGAGGAAAGAGGCATCGCCTGGCGTGTGCCTGCGATGCCTCTATGGTTATGAACCGCTGTGCCTAGGTCAGGCGTCGATCGCCGGGCTGTTGGCGGATTCATTTTCGCCACCCATTAAGGTGATCAATTGGGGGATGAATTTTGAAATCTCCATGGCCTGGAGTGTGAAATCCGCATCAAATAGCGCGGCCGCATCGGCGCTGCCCATCTCGGCTGCTTTTTCCTGTAGCAGATCAGAAAACTTAATCCGACGTACAATCATGTCCTCTGCAACCATGCAGCTGAGGCTGTCATTCCAGTTTAGCGCGACTTTAACCGCTTGTTTGCCGGCGTTGAGGTGGCTGCTGATCTCTTCGCTGTGTAAATACTGTTGCTGACAGGTGACCTTTCCGCCGTCTTCACTCGGGTCTTTGAGTTCGCAAGCATCGCCAAGGCCAAACCCTTCGCCAAGGGGGCTGTCCTCTTGTAGCCAGCTGGTCATGACGGAGGCGGGTGCCTTGTTGAGCGTTGGTAACACAACCGGTAAGCTGCCGAGAGTCTTGCGCAGGAACGATGAAAAATCATCGGCGCGTTTGGCGCTACTGGCATCGACGACCAATAGCCCCTGATCCAGATCGATGTAGCCGTACGTGTGCTGGAATCGACTGAAGGCTTTGGGGAGCAAGTCAAGCAGGATCTCATCTTTGAGCGTGTCGCGCTCTTTCTTGCGAACCTTGCGATCCTGTTCGTGTTCGATGAGCTCTACGCGCTCGTCGAGGTGGTCCTTGAGCACGGAAGAGGGCAGTATTTTTTCTTCTTTGCGGGCGCAAAGCAGCAGGTAATTACCCGATGCATGTACCAGTTCGTCAAAGCCTTTTCCCAGTGGCGATACCCAGCCGTAGCGGCTCTGCTCCTGGCTGCTGCAGGGTGCGAAGCGACTTTCCTGTAGGGCTTCACTTAATGCCTCGGCGTTATGTTGGAAAGGGCGGGTAAAGCGATAGAAAGTCAGGTTTTTAAACCACATAAAAAATCTCTGTATTCTGACGATAGGTAGTGAGAGCAACCGGCTACGTTACCAGTTGGTGCGGTCGTTCGCTAGCCCCAGCGATGGATAGATGTCTGGTCGATGGGGTGGCCTTGTCTCTCTGCTGCCTGTGGTGGGGATAAAGTTCTAGCAAGGCGGTGGTAGGTCTGGTGTTTGATTTGATATGGCTCAACACGTGTCAGCGGCATATTTGATAGTCTGGGGCTACTGTAGGGATACGAGGTTTATAAACCCTGGCAGTCGCTATAATGATAGGCGGGTGGGCAGTCGTGTTGTGCGCTGTACACGAGAAAAGCTTGGTTAACTAAGATAATACAGGGAGATAGCCTTGTCACAATTTGAATGGAAAGTGGCGTTTCGCGTCGGTGATCCGATGGTGGATGAGCAGCATAAAAAGCTGTTTGCCCTGTTAGGTGCGTTGCACCAAGGGATACATAGCTGTGATTCGCGAGAACGGGTTCAGACGACCTTAGCGGAGCTGTTGGCCTATACCCGGTATCATTTTTCTGCAGAAGAGGCGCTCATGCAGAAGGCTAACTACCCTGAATTCCTTGCCCATAAAGCGTTGCACGACGCCTTGTTGGCGAAGGTCGTTGCTATGCAGGAAGAAGCAGCCAAAAGCGACTCCGATATGGGAGTTGCCTTACTGGTATTTCTGAATGACTGGTTGGTAAAACATGTTCTGGAGAGCGATAAGGCGATTGGCCGTTTTCTGGATGCAGGCAGCTAAAAGACCTGCATCAGAGGCCGCTAGGTGCGCTCAATAAGCGATTAGCGTGTGAACGGGAATCCCGGCTTCTTGTAAGCGTGTAGAGCCGCCAAGGTCGGGTAGGTCGATAACCGCTGCGGCTTCGACAACGTCGGCGCCCAGCTTTTGCAGCAGTGTTGCGGCGGCAAGCAGGCTGCCTCCTGTTGCAATCAAATCATCAAGTAGCAACACCTTATCGCCCTCTGCGCAGGCGTCGGTTTGAACTTCGACGGTTGCAGTTCCGTATTCTAATTGATAGGAACAGGAGATCGTTTCGCCAGGAAGTTTTTTTTTCTTGCGAACCAGAATCAGGGGGAGATTCAGTTTATAGGCCATCACTGAGCCGAAGAGGAATCCGCGGGCATCGAGGCAGGCAATATGCGTGATGTCGCTATCCATATAATGCTGGCAGAGTGCGTCTGTCACGATGTGGAGTGCTTTGGGGTCGCGCAATAGCGGTGCAATATCTCGGAAAGTGACGCCCGGTTCTGGCCAGTCCGCTACAGCACGGATAGCAGACTTGATATAGCACTCGTCAAACAGCATGGTTCGCCTCTGGAAAATAAAAAGAAGGAGATATAATCAGGTGGATGCCTGTTGTGTGTTGTTGTGTGATGGGGTATTCGTCAGATTCTCGCCAGACACGCGATAGAGCTCTTCCAGGCAGAGGATCTCTATCTCTTTGCCTTCCACGTTGATTAGGTTCTGCTTCTGGAAGCGGGTAAAAATACGGCTGACCGTCTCAACGGCGAGGCCGAGGTAGTTGCCGATTTCGTTGCGCGACATGGATAATCTGAACAGTGTGGCCGAGTAGCCCCGTAAACGAAACCGTTCTGAGAGCTTGATCATAAACGTGGCTACGCGCTCTTCAGCGGTTTTTTTGCTAAGGAGTAGCATCATCTGTTGTTCGTCGCGGAGTTCCTTGCCCATCGCGCGGATCAGTTGCCGGCGAAGTTCGGGCATCTGGCCTGAAAGATCGTCGAGCTTGTCGTAAGTAATCTCGCACACCGTGGTTGTTTCAAGAATCTTGGCGGAAACGGGGTAGTCCGCGTTGGCGATCGCGCTCAGGCCGATAATTTCGCCGGGAAAATAAAAGCCGGTTATCTGCTCTTCGCCATGATTGGTTACCGTGTAGGTTTTGATCGTTCCCGCTCTGACCACATAGATCGCGTGAAATGGGTCGCCTTGGTGAAGCAGGTGAGCGCCTTTCTTCAGCGGTGGGCTTTTCTCAACAATTTTGTCGAGTCGCTCCATATCGCTGTTACTGAGTGCAAAAGGCAGGCACAACGAGGCAAGGCCGCAGGTGGTACAACTCGTACGGTTCAGCGTCCGCGATCTTTCTACTGATGTAGGCTTCTCAGCCATAAACGACATCCCTGCAGCTATTTTTTCTATTGGCTAAACAAACAACCGAACCATTATGGCTTATTTAATAGTTCGGTTGAAGCCTGGGCGTTAGATGATCCGTGAGAAAGTGCGCCCTGCTTGTGATTTTTGTGCATAGGCATCAAAAGTCATACAGATTCGACGGATCAGAAGGCGTCCAGACGGTGTGACACGGAAAGTCTCACCGCACTTCTCTACCAGGCCGTCATCGACAAACTGCTGCATAGCCTGGATCTCTGGCGCAAAGAAACGGTTGAAATCAAGATCAAACTCTTTCTCAATGACGGAAGGGGTTAGTTCAAAATGGCAGATTAGCTGCGTGATGACGCGGCGGCGGATGCGATCTTCTCGGGTGAGAATGACCCCGCGCTTGATGGCCTGTCCTTTAGTTGCGATTGCCGCTTCATAGAGGCTGAGATCGTGCTCGTTTTGGTAGTAAACATCGCCAATTTGACTGATGGCTGAAACGCCCATGGCCACGAGATCACAATCGCTGTGTGTGGTGTAGCCCTGGAAGTTGCGGTGCAGGTGGCCTTCGCGTTGTGCAACGGCCAATTCGTCATCGGGCTTGGCAAAGTGATCCATGCCAATGTAGACATAGCCCGCATCGATCAGTTGATTGATGGTGTTTTCCAGGATGACCAGCTTATCGCTGGGCACGGGAAGGTCGCTGTCGCTGATGTGTTTCTGAGAGCGGAAACGGTCGGGCATGTGAGCGTAGTTAAAGACCGATAATCGGTCCGGGCTCATCTGGATGATCGAGTCGACCGTCTTGCTAAAGCCGTCGATTGTTTGGTGCGGGAGTCCGTAGATCAGGTCGATATTGATCGATTTGAAGCCCAGCTCGCGAGAAGACTGAATGATCTCTTCTGAAAGGGATGTCGGCTGTAAGCGGTTAACGGCGGCCTGTACCTTGGGGTCGATATCCTGAACACCCAGGCTGACGCGGTTAAAGCCCAATTCGCGAATAACAGCCATCCGGGATGCATCAGCTTCGCGTGGGTCTATCTCGATCGAGTAATCGCCCTGGTCGTCATCGCGTAACCGGAAGTTGTCCCGGAGTACGCCCACTAGCTCACGCATTTGATCATCGCTGATAAAGGTCGGTGTTCCACCGCCCCAGTGCAGTTGGTTGACGATTCTATCGTCAGAATACCATTTTGAAAGCTGTGCGACCTCTTGGTAGAGCTTGTCGAGGTAAGGCTGGGCCTTTTTCTTGTTGCGGGTGATTACTTTGTTGCAGGCGCAGAAATAACAGGCGTGTGTACAAAAAGGTAGGTGGACATAAAGCGATAAAGGTGCATTTTTGTCCGCCGTCTCTTGACCGTTCTTTACCAGCGTCTCAGATGACAGCGCGGGATCGAATTGAATGGCGGTAGGGTAAGAGGTATAGCGTGGCCCAGAAAGATCGTAGCGACGGATCAGTTCAAGATCCCATTTGATTTGGTTTTCAATTTTCACAGAAAATCACACCGAAGCTGAAGAGAGTGGTAAGTAGCCCTGTAGTCATTCGTCATAGGGTGTCGAACCCTTATTAAACCACAGGGCGGATGATGTTTCAGTAACCGGGTGCGTATTTCGATGCATGCGCAAGGCATCGGTCGCTCTTAACCCGGCGGGTGAATCGCCTAACGCAGGGATCAGTTAACAGTGGCCTGTAGGCCACTGTGAGGCCCGGCAAAGCCAGTAGCTTCACGCAGTTGCCAGGGTTGAGGGGGCGATGGGCGGATGGGTATGGATAGCTCTTTGTCCGCCAGATTAATAGGCGCAGAGCCTTGGCTGATTTAAGCAAGAAAAAGGCAAAAACCGATAGCTTTGCTAGTATCTGAAGTGGCAAAAGCAATTAACCGTAAAGAGTGCAGTGCTTTAGGCTGTCTAGGCGTTTGTCGTCGGTTGCCTGAGCTGTGGCCGTGGAGGGCTTGGTCCAGGTGCTTTTTTGAGTTAGAAAACGGTCAGTGAATGCGGATGGTTTACGTTGATGGGTTGAATTGATAGCTTGGCTTGATAGCTTGGCTTGATAGCTTGGCTTGATAGCTTGGCTTGATAGCTTGGCTTGATAGTTTGGCTTGATAGTTTGACTTGATAATTTGACTTGATAGTTTGGCTTGATGCTTGACTTGATAGTTTGGGCGGATGCGAGCAGTCAAGGGCCTGTGGGTATTGCGCGTTAAAAGTCGGCGCGTTGTCAGATTGTTGATGTAAGTCAAAAAAGAGTTGGTGATCACTTGGTAGAGTGGGTCGGTCGATTTCTGATAATTATAAGGCGGTTAGCGATTGCCGTTCAGCGGCGAAGGCTTTCGCTGCCTCGTAAGTTGAATTGACATAGGTCACAAAAAGAGTTTTCATAACGGCCGTTTAAAACCAGACGAATATGATGGCTTTGGTTTTAGTGGCTTCAAATCTTTGTCTGACCCAAGAAAGGGAGGGGTTCATGGACGCGACAGCTGAACAGAAGTACAGCCTTGGCGTTGTACGCTGGTTCGCAGTTATGTCGGTTGTCTACCTGGTGGTAGGTGCTTCCGTCGGAGTATACATCGCTTCGGAGCTGGCTTGGCCGGTTCTTAATTTCGATTCGCCATACATTAGCTTTGGTCGCTTGCGTCCATTGCACACCAATGCAGTTATTTTTGCATTCGGCGGCTGTGTCTTGATGGCAACGGCTTTTTACAGTGTACAGCGAACCTGTGGCGTTCGGCTTTGGAGCGATAAACTGGCCTGGTTTACGTTTTGGGGTTGGAATCTGGTCATCGTTTCAGCTGTTATAACACTGCCGCTGGGTCTGACCCAGGGTAAGGAATATGCAGAACTGGAATGGCCGATCGATATACTGATTTCCGTTATTTGGCTGTCTTATACCTTCAACTTCATTATGACCATTGCTATAAGAAAGAGTTCGCATATTTATGTGTCGAACTGGTTCTTCCTGGGCATGATGATCATGATCACTTATATCCATGTCGTTAACAGTCTGGCGATTCCGGTGGGTATGTTTAAGTCATACTCCATTTTTTCCGGTGTGCAAGATGCGATGATTCAGTGGTGGTGGGGTCATAACGCGGTTGGTTTCTATTTAACAGCGGGTTTCTTGGGGATCATGTATTACTTCGTGCCCAAGCAGGCCAATCGTCCTGTCTACTCTTACCGCCTCTCCGTCATTCACTTTTGGGCGCTGATGTTTGGCTACGTTTGGCTGGGTGCGCACCATCTTCAATACACCGCGCTGCCCGATTGGACCGGCTCGCTGGGCGCTGCGATATCCATCGCGATGATCATCCCGTCCTGGGGTGGAGCAATCAACGGCATGATGACGCTGTCGGGTGCCTGGGATAAATTGCGTACTGATTACGTGTTGCGCTTTTTGATTATGTCATTGGCTTTCTACGCGATGTCCACCTTTGAAGGCCCGGTTATGTCGATCAAGACGGTTAATGCGTTGTCGCACTACACTGACTGGACGATCGGGCATGTGCATTCCGGTGCTTTAGGCTGGGTTGCGATGGTCGGGGCTGGCGCGCTTTATCACCTGATCGTCAAGTGTTTTCATACCGAGATGTATTCCATAAAGCTGGTTAATGTGCACTTTTGGTGCTTCACCATCGGCACGGTTGTTTACATCGTTGCAATGTGGGTCTCCGGTATTATGCAGGGCCTGATGTGGCGCGCCTATGATGATTACGGCACGCTGGTATATACCTTTGCAGAATCGGTTGAGGCTATGCATCCTTATTACGCCATGCGTGCGGTGGGCGGTGCGATCTTCCTGTCTGGTGCGGTGATCATGCTGTTCAATGTGCTGATGACTGTTCGAAAATCGTATGCTGAGGGGCGCGTTGCAGAAGCACGTAGCGTCGTGCTCAGTAACGCTAGCGCCTAGGGGGTAGGGGTATGTCGAATAAAGTGAAGCCTAAAAGCTTTCAGGAATGGGTTGAAGTCAATATCTGGGCGCTTGTTGTGTTCACGGGATTGGCTGTTTCTGTTGGCGGTATTGTGGAGATTGTTCCCTTGTTTGTCATGGATAAAACCATGGAACATAAGAGCACCGCGCCGGAAATTTTATGGAAGCGCGCTCCGGGACAGTCGCTGGCGGATTGGAAAGCCGGTGACGGCATCCGACCCTACACAGCCCTTGAGCTGGCGGGACGCGATGTCTATCTGCGTGAAGGTTGTTATTTGTGCCACTCCCAGATGGTTCGACCGTTTCGCGATGAAAACGAACGTTACGGACACTATTCCCTGGCGTCTGAGTCCATGTACGACCACCCGTTCCAGTGGGGATCTAAGCGGACGGGGCCTGACCTGGCGCGCCTGGGCGGCAAGTACTCTGATGATTGGCACCGTAAGCATTTACGCGCTCCGCGCTCAGTGGTGCCGGAATCCGTGATGCCTAACTATCCCTGGCTTGCTGAAAGCGTTGTCGATGGCGAGACCATCACGGGCAATATGGAAGGGATGCGTAAAATCGGCGTGCCTTATACCGATGCCGATATCGCTGAGGCTGCGGACCTCGTTAAGGGTAAAACCGAGGAGGACGCAATGGTCGCTTATCTGCAGGTGCTAGGAACCATGGCTAAGCTGGATGACAGCAAGGTCTACCGTGAATAGCTTAAGGGAGTACTTTTATACGGATTGGGCAGCGATGACCACGTCTGACTGGGTGGGGTTGATCACCTACGTGGTTATCTTCTGTCTGATGGTATGGGCATATGTCTACGCCTATCGTCCAAAAAATCGGGAGATGCTGGAAAAGCGTAAGTACCTCCCCTTGGACGATGAGTGAAACCAAGGCACAGAGATAGCGGAGATTAGCATGGCGGATAAGAATCCATTCCCGGGGGAAAACAATACCGGGCATATCTGGGACGATAATATACGCGAATTAAGAAATCCGATTCCGCGCTGGTGGATGATGGCTTTTTGGGCCTCAATGGCGTGGTTTGTCGGCTACGCGATACTGTATCCGATGTTCCCTGTCGGTGATGAACCGACCGAGGGCGTCATGGGATGGACGCAGATCAGTGAGTATAAACAAGCCGTTGCCGAAGTTGATGCCCTGCGGGCTCCCTTCGAAGATAAAATCAGCGGAATGACGGCAAAAGAAGTCCTGGAAGACGAGGGGCTGTCTGGCTATGTGGTCGCGTCAAGCAAAGTGTTGTTTGGTGATAACTGTGCGGGCTGCCATGGTGCCGGGGGGCAAGGAGGGCCGGGCTTTCCTGTGCTGGCGGATGATGATTGGCTGTTTGGCGGCTCTATCGAGACGATTGTTCAGACGATCACTAACGGTCGTCGCGGGATGATGATCTCGCATAGTCGTTCGTTGTCAAAAGATGAGATCGATTCGCTGGCGAGCTTTGTGGTCGACTTGAGTGAAGGCAAGGATGACCCTGCGGGTCGCAAGCTCTATCAGGAAAAAGGCTGTTTCGGCTGTCATGGCATGGATGCAAAAGGTTTGCAGATCATGGGATCCGTGAATTTAACCGATGCGGTATGGCGCTTCAATGAGTCCGATAAGTTGGCTGCTGCGACGTACACCATTACCCATGGCATCAATGATCCCAGCGATCCGATGACACGGGAAGCGCAAATGCCTGCTTTTGGTTCTCGTCTTTCTGCCGATGACATCAAAAAGCTTGCCGTGTATGTTTACAAGTTGGGCGGTGGTCAGTAAGCGTCTTATCTATGGGCCGAGCGGTTAGCGGCCCTTTACATGACAAAGGGGCTTCAATGGCGATGGATAGTGTCGCCATAGGCGCTATTCTGGCGGTGGTCGCATCTGCGGATGTTGTAGGCTTAGGTCAGTCGATTCATCACTAAAGGTCGTGACGATAAGCAGGATCAAGAGCGTGTTTTGAAAAAAGGGGAGGGAGACTTCCCCTTTTTTGTGCACCGCATTTGTGCGGTGTCGGAGCTAATATACAAAGCGCGCAGCGGGGCTGAATTAGCCTGGAATTAAGCGATATTAGCGCTGTCTGATTGATATAATGCAAGCAGGATCGCGGCAGTCATGCCGGCCGATGGAAAAAATTCTTCAAGATTTGAGGGAGTAAGCTTTGAGCCAGCCTGAAAATAGAATCGATGCTGTTGCCGTTGATGACCTATATGCCGAGGCAGGGCAATGGCATGTTAATACCGGTGAAGAAACTATTCATGCTAAGCGACTCCCTGGTAAGTGGCGTAGCTTCAAATGGTGGGCAAGCAGTGTTTGGTTGGTGTATTTTTTAGGCCCCTACCTGCGCTGGGATGATCGTCAGGCTGTTTTGTTCGACATCCCTAATCGGCAGTTCCATATATTTGGTGTGACAGTTCTTCCGCAAGACTTTTGGATGCTGGCTCTCGTCCTGCTGTTTTTTGCGATTTTGTTGGCGGTGGTGACGGCCGTGGCCGGACGGGTCTGGTGTGGTTTTTTTTGCTTTCAAACCGTGTGGACCGACCTGTTTACCTGGCTGGAAGAAAAGTTGGAGGGGGTGCCGCAGCAGCGTCGAAAGCTGGCGGATCAGCCTTGGGATGCGCATAAAATACGGGTGAAGCTGACCAAGCATCTGTTATGGATGCTCATCGGCTTACTGACCGGTGTGAGCTTCGTCGCGTGGTTTGTCGATGCGTATCAGTTATGGGCGAATCTTGCGTCCTTTAATGCCAGCTTTACCGCTGTTTTCACCATTTTACTCTTCGCCGCCGGCACCTATGCCCTGGCGGGTTTTTTGCGTGAGCAAGTGTGTTTTTGGTTGTGTCCCTATGCACGTATTCAGGGGGTTATGATTGATAATGCGACAATATTACCTGCCTATGACTTTATTCGTGGCGAGCCCCGTGGGCGAATTAAGAAAGGCGTGCCTGCTGCAGAGCAGAGCAGCGGTGATTGTGTCGATTGCAATCAATGCGTTGCTGTTTGTCCTACCGGAATCGATATCCGTAAAGGACAGCAGGAGGGCTGTATTACCTGCGCGCTGTGCATCGACGCCTGCGACACGGTGATGGAAAAGGTGGGGCGGCCGAAGGGGTTGATCCGTTATGATTCGCTGGATGGGTTGCAAGGCAAGCCGCAGGTTTCTTTGATGCGCCATCCGCGGGTTTGGGTCTACAGCATCATTCTTCTGGCCTCGTTGTCTGGTATCGTTTACGGCTTGGCAAGCCTGGATGCTACGGAACTTAAGGTTATTCACGATCGACAGCCGCTGTTTGTCCTGCAGAGTGATGGGTCAATTCAGAATAAATATACGCTGAAAGTACTGAACAAGATGAGTGAGGATCTATTGATGGCGGTTAGTGTGGATGGCCCCGCTGATCTGCGCCTGGTCGGCACTGACGAGGGCGTTTTGGCTAAAAGCGGACACGTCGTCGCGTTGACTGTCTTTGTCCGTATCCCCAGGAACCGCTTGCAAGCTGAATCAACGCCCGTCACATTTGAAATTTCTGGCCGAGACAGCAAAGGGGTTCTAGTCGGAAGTCAGCGCGAGAGTGTCTTTATTGCTCCTTCGCGATGAGTTTGGACGCCGGATTGTTTCGTTTTAATGATTTTGTAAGCAGGTAACTATATGGCAAGCAAGTCTTCTGCCTGGCGCAGTCCCTGGGTTTTGTCCTTTATTGCGATGATGATTGTTCTGGTGGCCGCCAATGGCTATTTGATCTATCTAGCGAATAATGATAACCCAGGTTTGGTTGTGGATGATTACTATGAGCGCGGCCAGCATTATGAAAAAAATATGCTTACAAAGATGGCTAAGGCGCCGGATTGGACATCAGACATTCATCTGCCCATCCCGGTTGTTGAAAATAAAGCCGCGCGGCTACGCTTTTCTATCCGCGCGGGGCAAGGTGAGCTGATCGTGCCAGATCAGGTCGTGTTGTTTGGCTACCGGCCATCGGATGCCAAGGCGGATTTTTCCATCGAAATGACGATGCTCCGTCAGGGCGTCTACGAGGCCGTTGTCGCCTTTCCGTTACGGGGTGTCTGGGATCTGATTGTTAATGTTACGCAAGGTGATCTCGAGCATAACAGCTCGCAACGCGTGCATGTGGCTGCGGCGCAGTGACCAGCCTGCTTGCTGGCGATATTGGATCGCCGATGACGGCTGATTGTGTTTGTTTTCATTGTGTCCAGCCTGTTGAGCAGTCAGCGGCCATAGAGACTGTGGTATCGGGTATGCCACGCGTGTTTTGTTGTCATGGCTGCCGATCGGTTTGTGAGGCAATCTATAGCGCCGGGCTTGACGGCTTTTATAAGCGCGTTCAGCCTGGAGAGCGTCTCGCTCCCCCGCCAGACCTGCCTCCTGGATTGGCGACTTTCGACCTGGATGAGATTCAGGAAGAGTTTGTCGATGGCCTTGCGGATGAAAGAAGCATTAATTTGCTGGTTGAAGGTATTCACTGTGCGGCCTGCGTCTGGCTTATCGAAAATAGCTTGAGAGGGCAGGCAGGCGTGCTGGAGGCCCGGGTCAACCTGACCGGTAAGCGTTTGAAAGTGCGTTGGAATAACGCGCAACTCCCGCTCTCTTCAATCCTGGTGTTTCTTGGCCAGCTCGGCTACGCCGCGACGCCTTTTGATCCGGATTCGGCCGAGTTAGGCCTGCAGCGGGCTAACCGTGAGCTTCTGTATCGCCTGGCGTTTGCCGGTTTTGCGATGATGAACCTGATGTGGATCTCAATAGCGCTCTACACGGGTGCTGACAAAGGCGAGTTTCGTTCGCTGTTTCATTGGGTGGGTTTCTGTTTGGCGGCGCCAACACTTCTTTACGCGGGGTTGCCGTTTTATCGCGGTGCCTGGTCAGGTCTTCGTAACGGCCATCCGTCGATGGACTTGCCGATTGCCATCGGCGCAACGGCAACGTTTGCCTATTCCGTCTATGTGACGGTCAGTGGTTCGGGTATCGGCGAGGTGTATTACGACACGGTCGTTAATTTTCTGTTCGTTATCCTGCTTGGGCGCTATCTCGAGGCGGTCTCAAGGAAGCAGGCCGTAACGTCGACACAGCGTTTATTTGATCTGCAGCCCAAAGTCGCGACGGTTTTGCGGGCCGCAGGGGAAGAGGTCGTTCCGATTCGCTCGGTGCGGGTTGGCGAAAAAGTATTGGTCCGGCCCGGAGAGCGCATCGCGGTGGATGGCGTGGTTTTGAGTGGAAGAAGCCTGGTTGATGAAGCGATGCTCACGGGAGAATCCGAACCGGTACCACGTGCAGAGGGGGCTGTGGTGTGCGCCGGTACCATTAATGGCAGTGGTGCGCTTGAGATTGAGGTAACCGGGACCCTATCGCACACGGCGCTGGGTCGGATCATCCAGTTAGTCGAAGATGCTCAATCCAGCAAGGCGCCGATTCAGTGCACTGCAGATCGCATTGTGCCTTGGTTTGTCGTCATGACGTTAGCCCTGGCTAGCGGTACCTTTATGTATTGGTTTTCTGCCGGGTTCGAACCGGCGCTTTTGGCCGCAACGGCCGTGCTGATCATTACCTGTCCCTGTGCTTTTGGATTGGCCACGCCGATGTCTATTGCGGTGGCAACGGGTCAGGGCGCGCGACAGGGCATTTTGATTAAGAACGGTGAAGTGCTGGAGACCTTGTCGTCCGTCGATCATGTGGTATTCGATAAAACCGGCACCCTGACCGAGGGGCTTATCAGTGTCGCATCGATCACCACACCCTTAAATAGGTGGGATCACGGACAGGATATGCCGGAGCAGACGGCTTTTCTTTTGCGGTTGTGCGCGGCAGTGGAGCGCCAGTCTGAGCATCCGTTAGCGGACGCGTTGGTTCGGCTTGCCGGCGATCTGTCTTTGTCTGCTCTGAACGTTGAGGGCTTTGAGAGTCATCCCGGGGCCGGCGTTCGCGCTCGGGTACAAGGACGGCCGGTGATCATTGGCAATCGAGAATGGCTGCGCAGCAATCAGGTCGAGTTGGATTGTCGTCTTGATTCGAGTATTGCGGCGTACGACAGTTTGGGGCAGGGTGTCGTTTTTTGTGCTGTGGATGGGTGTGAGGCCGCCGTTATCGCCGTGGAGGATCGTCTGCGCGAAGGGGCTGCAGAGCTTGTGCAGACCTTATGTCGCGAAGGCGTTAGCGTGACGTTGCTCAGCGGCGATCGATTGGCGACGGCTCAGGGGGTTGCTTCTCGGCTCGGTGCAGAGATTGATGTGATCGCAGAGGTGATGCCTGCCGACAAAGATGAGGTTATTGCCGATCTGCAGCGGATGGGACGCAAGGTTGCGATGGTTGGAGATGGCATTAATGACGCCCCTGCATTGATCCGGGCCGATGTTGGGATCGCGTTGGGCTCCGGAACGGATGTCTCGATTGCCAGTGCGGACATCGTTTTGATGAGCAGTGAGCTTGAAAAGGTATTTCTGGTGCAAAAACTCGCCCGTCGCACACTCCGTACCATTCGCCAGAATATCGCGCTATCTATTGCCTATAATATCATCATGGTGCCGCTAGCCATGGCTGCAGTAGTCACGCCGTTGGTCGCTGCGATTACAATGCCCATCAGCTCGCTGCTTGTCATTGGGAACGCCGCCAGGATTCGAACGTTGTTTGGGCGCAATAGCTAGGCATTGCTTGTTAGAGCTTGTTGGTAGGTATTGCTTGTTAGGGATTGTTTAACGGCTGGTTGTTTAACAGCTGATTGCTTAACGGCTGTTTCGCCAACATAAATCGTGTTAATTCAGAATTCAGCATTGAGTGGAATGGGATGGATGTAATTTATGGGTTGATCCCCGGGATGGTTGTTCTTGGTTTGGTCGCCGTCATTATTCTGTTTTGGGCGGCCAGAAATGGGCAGTTTGATGATATGGATGGCGAGGCGAATCGTATCCTGATGGATGACGACCTTCCCCTTGATGCCGAAAAAACCGAAGACAACCGCGCGTAAAGTCGGTGTTGTAGGTGTTAACCCCGTTATGAAATAGTGGGGTTAATACCTGGCGCAAGCTTATGCTCACGGCGGGCCTCGCAAGATAAGGCCGTTCTTGGGTGTTCGTTATGTCGATGCCCGCGCAAATGCCGGTGTGCTTGCTACTGAGAAAAAGCGGCCGTTTTTTGTCCAAGGGGGCCTTGAGCTTGCTGGAACTTAGCCGGGATTAAGTATTGAAAAACCTCTTTGTCTTCGGGATTGACGGCTATGTCCAGGCCTTTTTTCGGGTAGAGCCAGTGACTGATTCCGGAGGGCTCGTCGATAATCTGATCGGGCAGGCCAAACCGATCCCTTAGCAGGGATTCATCTAAATCGGTGTCGGGAATATAGGTAATGTGATCGATGACGGTCTCTTCAATGCGTTGCATATCGTCGGCCGAAAGTTCGACGCGTTTGCCACCGCTGCCCATTTGGCTTATTCGCAGGCCTCTTTCAAACATCTGTGTCAGCAGTGTCTCATCCAGATCGTAGACCAATACAACGTCGGCACGTAAACCGTTCAAGAATACGCGTTGAAAAAAGGATTCGATAACGAGCGTCCCGTTGCTCGATTGAAACAAGTTGGTTTTTCCGTCGGAGTTAAAGCTGGCTCGGGCGTCTTTTAAGCGACTTTTTCCCAGTGTAACACCCAATACCGTGGGGTAGCCTTCGGCATCCACGTGGATCTGCCAAGGGAGCTTCGTGGGTTTGTCTAGAATTCGGCCCCCGGGTAGGGTAATGGCGAGGACAAGAATGACGAAGGTTATAATACTCAGCGCAACAGCAATTTTGCGGTCCATTGACGTGTTTTTTCCTATGCAGGTGGCGTGATGTGATCTATGTTTGATTTATATCATATCGCTAATTGTGGATCTGGTAGACTATCACATCCTGCGGTGATGCTTCGCCTGTTGAGGGGGTTAAGTCTGGCATTGGGCTGTGTCCTCGCTTTTTTGCTGGTGTAGTGGATCGCGGTCGTGTGATACGTTTACGAATTTATGGGGTTATCAATGATCTTTAACGTCAGTGAGGACGAGATTAAAAAGGCCAAGCAAGTTCATGAGTTGTTGCTTGTCAATTTGGTTGGTAATCACATTCTCTGTTTTGTGGCTGCCCTGGGCGTCGCGGGGAGCTTTTGGCAGCCGCTGTTCGCGGTACCGTTATTGTCGTTATCCATTCTTACTTATATCCTACTTAGGGCGCGTGCAGAAAAACACAAAGATAGTTGGTTCGTCATGTGTCATTGGCAGTTAGCCGCTCAGCGTAGTCGCTTTTTTCTGATTGTGTTAGGCCTTCTTCTTACCGTCTGTCTGATTGGCTGGGTGGCTTATAGTCAGTATCAGGTAGCCAAAATTGTGGTGTTGGCGCTGGTCGGTGGCGTGGGGTTGCTACCGGTATTGGTGAGTGTTTTGATTCTGATCGTTGCTGAATCAGATGCGTTGCATCAGGCTTCGCAAGGTAAAATTTCTGAACGTTACACGCAGCTGTTTCCTGAGGGCGTCCCTGCCACAATCCCGGAAGCTGAAGCGGCTCAGCATGTGTGAATGCGTTTGTCGCTAAACGCTAAGCGCTAAGCGCTAAGCGCCCGCCAGGCGGTTATTACGCCAAAGAGAATGATTGTAATGGCGGCTATCTGGCGTGCCAGTGTGTGTTGAAACAGATGCGAGGCTGCTCCGACAAGCAGGCCGATGGCGAGCAGGTTGGGTAGCGTGCCTGCAGCAAATGCCAGCATAACGAGTGCCCCCTGGCCTGCACTGCCTGCCGCGACGGCGTTAATCAGCATGCTGTAAACCAGTCCGCAAGGCACCCATCCCCAGACCAGTCCTACTGCTAGCGCCCTGGGGAGACTGGTAATTGGTAGTAGTCGGCGGGATAGCGGCTGTATTTTTCTCCATAGCAACCCTCCAGCCTGTTCGAGTCGGCCTAAAATACGCCACCATCCCCCCAAGTAAAGCCCAAGAAGCAGCATGAGGGCTGCACCGAGCAGAAGGAGGGCTTTTTGCGCTATTTGCAGCGGAAGGTATTGTACGAGTAGAGCGCCGGCGCCACCCATTATGGCGCCTGCGAAGCTGTAGCTGAGAATTCTTCCTGCGTTATAGGCAAGTTGAAAGGGGAGTTGCTGTGCTGCGCTGCGGCGCGGTTGTCCCGGCAGTCCCAGGCTCAAGGCGCTGACTATGCCACCGCACATGCCCATGCAGTGTACGCCCCCAACCAGACCAACCAGGAAGGCTGTTACCAGCGATATGCTCTGGTCAATCAAGGGCGAATAACCGAATCAGATGCTGCGTGTTAAGACAAATTCCGCTGGGGTAGCCCAGAGGCATTTTTGAGTTCATTCATGTCGAGTAGGCGAATATGTTTTCCGCGTACCGCAATGGCTCCGGATTGATGCAGCTTGGTGAACAAGCGGCTCAGGGTCTCTTTGCGCAAGCCGAGGAAGTTGGCAATATCATCGCGGGACATCGGGAGCTGGAATTCGCTGGAGTTGGCGCCACGCTCGGTCAAGCGCATGGAGAGATTCAGCAGGAACGCGGCTAGGCGTTGTTCAGCATTTTTGCGCGCCATCAGCATCGCAAATTGGCGGTGAAGGTCAAAGTTTTCTTTATGTAGCATCTGCTGGAAATTGGCCAGTAAGACGGGAACCTGAGTCGCTGTGTCGGTCAGGTTGGCATACGGCAGCTCGCAGACATGGCTGCTCTCCAATGCCACTGCGCTGCAGGGGTATTGTTTAGGGTAGATGCCTGTCTGTCCCACCGTTTCCCCCGCAAGAACAAATCCGACCACCAGTTCACCATCTTCGGTACGGTTGATCAATTTAAGCGATCCGGACGTTACCGCATAGAGTGCGGTAAATTCAGCGCCCTCTTGGAATAAGTAATCACCTGCTTGCAGGGGTGTTCTGCGTTCGACAAATTCATCTGCCAGGCTAAACTCCCTTCCGCCGATATCGATCGGATTGCACAATGGAAACAAGTCGCAGTTTTCACAGGCGATATGCTCCGTTTTGGATGCCTTTCGATTGCGGTCTGTGGTGATTTTTTTTTGCATTTGAGGTCCTTAAACACGGTTTTTCGGTAGCACGAAAACTTCAAGCCGTGGCTGTTTTGCCTGTTTAGCGGGTAGGCGGACAAGGCTGATTGGCACCGACTAATATAATCATTGTGGTCTAAGTTGGCAAATTGCTTTAAGTCAAAACCGTTTCTTTTGCAAAAAAAACCAAATGCTCCGTTGTTCGGCCCGCTACATTGTTTTTTTCTGGTGGCTGGGCTCGCTGGGCTCGCTGGGGTCATGGTTGTACTAATGGTCGTACTAATGAATGGTTATGTTAGTTGTGCTCAAGCAAGGTGACGCGCTCTTCTTGCATGAGCAGGGGGGCTAGCGTTTCCATCATTAGCTTTCGTTCATTGGAGTTCAGCCAGTGAAACCAGTCTGCTGCCGTTCGATAGGAGGCAATGACGATTTGATGGTTTGGGTCGTTTAAGTCCTCAAGCGACTCGCCGGATATAAAGCCTTTCGATTGCATCGCAGATTGCAGGGTGCGCAGTGACGCGGCCTTGTAATAGCTCAGCAAGTCGTCAGCTACCTGTCGATCGATTATGACTTTGATCATGTGACTGTCCTGTTAATGAATGTCCCGTTAATTGTATGGGGCCCCTCCAGATAAATACGCCTGTGGTTATGGAGTCGCCAGGGCCGTTGAAGGTGTGCGCGTTTTCTGTGCGCGTTACTCGCTATC
>JBFGZS010000014.1:0-74690 GCA_041586615.1 Motiliproteus sp.
AGCGCCTATTAGAAGAACCCCCAGCACGCTGTGCTGGGGGTTCTTTGCTTTCTGGCAAGGCGGTACAGAGAGACCACCTGACCCCATCCGCTTTTGACCAGCCGCGGGCGCGCAGAAGTGAAACGATTCAGCGCCGATGGTAGTGTGGGGTTTCCCCATGTGAGAGTAGGGTAAAATCGGAAAAGACGGAGCACTGCTCCGGCCCGGTTTTACGACCCGGGCGTATCCGCCCCGTGGATGTCCCATCGCCAAGCGCCTATTAGAAGAACCCCCAGCACGCTGTGCTGGGGGGGGGGTTGCTTTCTGGCAGGCAGCTACAGAGAGGTCACCTGACCCCATCCGCGCTTGATCGCTGGGACTGCGTGAATGCTACGCATGGTACCTGCTTTGTTGGTTGTTTTTATTCAAAGGTTAAGCAAGGTTTATTGGATGTGTATCGATATTTGATTATGAATATTTTTCTTAAACTCTAGACAATATTGCACTCCATCCCTATAATACGTCCCACGTTGATGCGGGGTGGAGCAGTCTGGTAGCTCGTCGGGCTCATAACCCGAAGGTCGTAGGTTCAAATCCTGCCCCCGCTACCAACGTAATATCAAGCCAAATCAAGCACTTGCTGGATTTGGCTTTTGTCGTTCTAGACTCCAAAAAATAGCCATGTGACAAAATGTGCCAGATTCTGTGGCACGGGCTTCGGAGCCTGCCTGGGCTCAATTGTAAAAACGACCTAAAGACTATCTTCGTCACTAAATTTTTTTCTATCATTTTATCTGCCTTTAATTCCGATTAGGGTTCATATCGCCTTAACGCGCTCAAGGTGAGTGGTATCACGGCTCAATCGACAAAAGGTTTTAGTTCTTAGAGATCCGATGGCTTCCTTGCTTGGGGATTGACATCAGCAATCATGACCATGCACTTCTGATGATCCACTCGCGCGATGCCTGGCTTCATCTGGAACACCGGCTTATCTACGGTGCGATGAACTAAGAAGCGTTGGGGCCTTGCTCACGTAATTTCAGTCCTTGTTGATCCGTCAACGGCTTTAAGTTCGCCGCTAGCAGGCTTCACAAAGGCGGTTCATATCAATCAGGGTGCCTAGGTTTTTCTGGGACACCGACGGTGCCAGGGGCAGGGCTTCGTGAATAAACAGTACGCATAGGCACGGCAGTCAATCGGCGCAATGTGGAGGCGCTGGTATATATGATGGAGGCTGCGAGGGTTGTTCCTTAACCCGTTTGGCTGTGCTGAGTTTTTTCCGGGGAGGGGCTGCCTCTATCGGTCAGTGACCCCTTGCGGGGTCTACTCTAAGGCTAGCCATCGAGCGACGGGGACTCTTTAGTATGGGCCCGTCTGACCTTATCAAGTGGAGAATCCGGTGAAGATGATTCGTGTTATCGACGTAAAGCAACCAGGAGATGCCGAGGTGATGTTTATCTCGGAGCGGGAAAAGCCCAGCGCCAGGGCCGGTGAAGTGTTGATCCGGGTTGCCGCGGCTGGTGTCAATGGGCCCGATGTCGCTCAACGTAAAGGGCTGTATCCACCACCGGCCGATGCCTCCCCTATTCTAGGGCTGGAGGTGGCTGGGGAGATCGTGGCGGTGGGTGATCAGGTCGACCCGGGCTACCTCGGGCGATCGGTCTGCGCCCTGGTACCCGGTGGTGGCTATGCGGAACTGGTTCGTACCCCTGCCGCTCATTGCTTACCCGTTCCTAAAGGGGTGGGGCTGGTAGAAGCAGCAGGACTTCCAGAAACCTTCTTTACGGTATGGAGTAACCTGTTCGATCGCGCCGGGCTTAAACCGGGTGAGTCGCTACTGGTTCACGGTGGCAGTGGCGGCATTGGTAGTACTGCGGTGCAGATGGCGAGTGCGATGGGCGTCGACGTGTTCGTGACTGCGGGCAGTGACCAAAAATGCCAGGCCTGTCTAGGCTTTGGCGCGACGGCCGCGATCAATTATAAGACCCAAGACTTCGTGGAAGAGGTCTCCAGGTTGACCGCAGGGCGTGGCGTGGATGTCATTCTCGACATGGTCGGAGGTGAGTACATCCGACGTAATGTGAAGTCGTTGGCTGTTGCTGGTCGGCTGGTCTCGATTGCCTGTAGGGAGGGGGCGAAGGCAGAAGTCAATATCATGTCCATCATGGCGAAGCGGCTTACTTGGACCGGCTCTACCTTGCGCCCTCAGTCGATTGAGGTGAAAGCGCAGATAGCCCGGGACTTAAAGAAGCGGGTATGGCCTTTGATCGAGCAAGGGAAAATCAGGCCGATCGTGGATCAGATATTTTCCTTCGATCAGGTGGTTGCTGCACACAGAAGGCTTGAATCATCAGCGCATATTGGAAAAATTATTCTGACACTGGATTGATAGCGCTAGAATTAGTGTTCAGCAGCCTGGTCTGCGGCAACGGGAGTTCTTGCGCATGACGCAGCGCTCTATTAGCGCTAATGGTTGCACCCTGTCCGCTTGACGCCGATGCTTGGTCACCAGCTGAATGGTTCCCCTGCGCCGATGAAGAGGGGGGGCTGCATTGGCCTGGCGCTGAGATGCCGTGGCTCACGTTGGCGGCGACAGACGCTACTGAGACCCTGTTTTACCGATATCGGTCTGGGTGCGTACTTGTTTGGCCGCCGCAAAGGCATGCTTTGGTTGCGAGTGGTTCGCTTGGGTGCAGCAGGTCTTTTACTAGGCCAGGTACTTAGCTTTTAAACCGGCTTTGCTCCGATTCAAGACGTTTCTCCGCTTGGCCATTTGGTTTTATTTTACGGCATTGCTATGCCATCCTGCAGTAGGTGACCTTCGATGGATCTTTCAACGTATCTTAATGCCGTGACAGCCTTGTTTGTTGTTATTGATCCTATCGGGGCTGCATTGATTTTTCATTCGCTGGTGCCCGTTAGTGATAGCCGCCATCGCTTCGCTATGGCGGCCAAGGCGACGCTGATCTCGACATTGCTGTTGTTTGTGTTTGGTAATTACGGTGAACCTTTACTCAGTCAGTTGGGTATCAGTATTGATGCGCTGCGGATTTCGGGAGGTTTGTTGCTTTTTTTCACCGCGTTCAACATGATTACCAAAGATAGCGATTTGACCCAGTCAACCGAGCGTAAGGATGTATCGGTGTTTCCGATGTCGATCCCGATGTTGGCGGGGCCCGGGTCATTGACGTTATCTATTCTGCTGTTCTCAAAAGCGGGCACCATGTCCGGACAGGTGTCGGTGTTTTTTGCGATCCTAAGTATCATGCTTGCAACGCTGGTGCTGATGCTCTTATCAAAGTACGTGAAAGTGATTATTGGCCGGACCGGGGACGAAATTTTGCGTCGCTTTCTCGGGGTGATTTTAGCGGCGCTGGCCATTCAGTTTATTGTGGACGGTATTGCGGGGATTCGTATCTATTAACCCGGCATCCACATACCGATCCATTCGCTGTATTGATGCCAACAAGGCCGGCGTATGCCCGTCTTATGCCACGGCGGTGTGTTTATAAACCGCCTGTCGAGGTGGTATTTTTGCTCGGTATTACGTTGCCGTCTTAATGTGCACGTTTGGGTCGGCGTCAATGTTGTCACGTCGTTGTTTTGATTGCGTGTTATTTCCGCGCATAAGGCACATCTTTTACTCGCACGGTTCGGTCCGTCGATCCGGGCTGTGGTCATGGCCTCGCGTATTACTGGGAAGTATGCGGCGGGGCGATATCCAGCAGGGGTGCCGCATCGATATTTTCGGCATCCATCATGCTGGCTACACGTTGAAGAGCTGACAGCATCTGTGTTTTCTCCCAGTCCTCTAGCGATTCGAATCGGTCTATAAACTGTTCGTGCAGCAAGGGAGGCGCATCTGCGAGCACGTCGCAACCGATAGGTGTTAGCCGGGCATTAACCACGCGTTTATCTACTTGCCCCCTGATACGCTCAATCAATCCTTTGTCCTGTAAACGATTCAGGATGGTGGTTACGGTGGCCTGGCTTAAAGACACATCATCAGAGATCCTCCTGACCGTGACGTCTCCCAGCGTATCGATGGCACGCAATACCATGACCTGCGGAATTGTTAGCCCGCTCACCTTGAGTATGCGTTTTGACTGCAGGTCAGTGGCGCGGATGATGCGTCGTAAAGAGACCAAAACATCCTGCCAGTAGAGAGCGTTCTTCATACAATACCGCCGCTTTTTTTTGGTTAACGATTATAACGCAATGGCATTTGCTGACCAAATGCTTCGCAAATAATTTGAGCTCTAATGATTAGAGATGTAATAATATAAATCTATTGCTTAATTAATGCCGTACTATTTCTAGGAGAAAACATATGGGAGCGTTGTTTTTGGCACTGCCGCTGCTGCTTTCGGCTGCACCGGCACTGGCCGATCAAGCCTGTGGTAAAGTCACCATAGCGGATATGAACTGGAATTCAGCCGCTCTCATCGCCAATATCGATCGCTTTATCCTCGAGTATGGTTATGGCTGCGATGCCGAGCTGGTTCCCGGCGACACGATGCCGACAGGTGCGGCCATGATTGAAAAGGGCGAGCCGGATATTGCCCCGGAACTGTGGAGTAACGCCATGCGTGAAGCCCTGGAGAAAGGTGTTGCTACGAAACGTTTACGTATTGCCGGTCAGTCGTTATCGGATGGTGGTGAAGAGGGTTTCTGGGTACCGCAGTATATGGTCGACAGCGATCCCAGCATGGCGACAATTCAAGGGGTCGTTGCTAAGGCCAAGATGTTTACGCATCCTGAAGATCCCGACCGTTCTGCTTTCTACGGTTGCCCGGCGGGTTGGAACTGTCAGATCACCAGCGGTAACCTGTTTAACGCCCTGAAGTTAGAAGACGCGGGTTTTGATCTGATCGATCCCGGTTCCAGTGCGGGTCTGTCCGGTTCCATCGCCCGTGCTTACGAGCGTCGAAAGCCCTGGTTCGGCTATTACTGGGCCCCCACTGCCGTGTTGGGTAAGTACAAAATGGTTAAGGTCGACTTTGGCTCGGGTGTGGATAATGAACAATATCTATCCTGCACCACCAATGAAGATTGTCTGACGCCGCAAGTGACTATGTACCCGCCGTCTCCCGTGCATACCGTAACCACCGAGACGTTTGCTTCGCGTGCGCCACAAGCCTATGCCTACCTGGCTAAGCGTTCGTTTAAAAATGCACAGATGAATGAATTGCTGGCGTGGATGGAAGAGAACCAGGCCGATGGTGATATAGCCATGGAGCATTTCTTGGTTAACTACGAAAGTACCTGGACGCCCTGGGTCTCTGCACCGGTAGCCGCCAACATCAAAGAAGCACTGGCTAATCTGTAAGTCAGTTGTTCGGGCGTTACGGTAACTAGCCGTAGCGCCTTTTTTGTATATTCGATTTTATTGTCTTTGAACCTGTGTTCAACGTTCATTTCTATAATGCTGTGGCCGCTGTATTTACCACGGTCGGGAGAGTCGTATGGCCGAAAGTTCCTGGTTGACCAAGTTTCCGCAAATGGAGCGCGCCGATTTGCTGGCGATCCGTAAATCTCTGGATGCTGCCTATCGTGAGTTTTCCAGAAGCTATGGTGATCTGATCGAATCGTTTTTTGATCCGTTGTTGTCGTTTTTGATCTGGTTCGAGAAGCTGCTGCTTCAGTCGCCCTGGTTTGTGGTGATCATCGGGATAACGGCGCTGGTTTATGTGGCTAGTCGCTCTTGGAAGCTATCGTTGAGCGTGGTGCTTGCCTTCCTAGCCATTGGCTATTTTGGTATGTGGGAGAACACCATGCGGACCTTGAGTATTATCACGGTCTGTACATTGCTGGCGATCCTGCTTGGTATTCCTATCGGGGTGCTAATGGCGCGCTCGGACCGGACCCAGGCGGCGGTCACGCCGGTGTTGGATATTATGCAGACCATGCCGGCGTTCGTGTATTTGATTCCGGTGGTCATGCTGTTGGGGATAGGCAAGATTCCGGGTGTTATCGCGGTCATTATCTACGCGATTCCACCGGTCATCCGCCTGACGAACCTGGGCATACGGTTGGTCGACAAAGAGGTGCTGGAAGCCGCCACTGCGTACGGTGCGAGTCCGATGCAGCGCTTATTCGGTGTTCAGATCCCGCTTGCATCACCGACCATTATGGCGGGGATCAACCAGACTATCATGATGGCCCTGGCCATGGTGGTTATTGCGTCCATGATCGGTGTTAAGGGGCTTGGCCAGCCGGTCCTTAAGTCGATCACTAACCAATATTTTACTCTCGGGTTGTTTAATGGGTTGGCGATCGTCGCGTTGGCCATCATCTTCGACCGGGTATCGCAGGCTTACGCCAAGCGTACTCAGAAACATATGCAGGGTGTAAAAAATGCCTGATTCATCGGTACAGCAATCTCCTCGTTCTCAGCCGGTTAATCCCGGTGTCGATCAGCCGTTAATTCAGATCGAAGGTCTGTATAAGGTGTTTGGCGACAAGCCTCACACCGTCATGCCTATGGTGCATGCGGGTAAATCCAAAGATGACATTCTGGCCGAGACCGGTCATACGGTGGGGTTGAAAGCGATTAACCTGAGTATCCATAAAGGCGAGATCTACGTCATCATGGGGCTGTCCGGTTCGGGGAAATCAACCTTGATTCGACACTTCAACCGCCTGATCGACCCCACGGAAGGGCGCATCATGGTTGAGGGGATCGATGTCATGAAACTGTCGGCCAAGGAGCTGGAACAGTTTCGCCGGCATAAGATGTCCATGGTGTTTCAGCGCTTTGGCCTGATGCCGCACCGGAGCGTGATCGAGAATGTTGCGTATGGCTTAACGGTTCAGGGTGTTGACAGCGCCACCCGGTTAAAAAAGGCCAATGAGTGGTTAGAAACCGTCGGCCTGGCAGGTTACGGCGAGCAGTACCCTTCGCAGTTGTCCGGCGGTCAGCAGCAGCGTGTCGGTCTGGCACGGGCGCTGTGTACCGATGCAGAAATATTGTTGATGGACGAGGCGTTTTCTGCCCTCGATCCGCTGATCCGCAGTGAGATGCAGGATCAGTTGATCGAACTGCAGGAAACACTGCACAAAACCATCATCTTTATCACCCATGACCTGGATGAAGCGCTGCGTATCGGGGATCGTATCGCGATTCTAAAAGATGGGCGGTTGGTTCAGGAAGGAACACCGGTGGATATTCTGCTGAATCCCGCTGATGATTATGTCGAAGCGTTTGTTAAAGATGTGAACCGTGCCCGCGCTTTAACCGTTGAGACGGTGATGAAGCCACCGGCCTGCCGGATTACGGCCGAGACGATCGGTGAAGCGTTAACGCAGATGAAGAAATTTCCCGGTGACTACGGCTACTACGTATCCAAGGAAGGCTATCAGGGCGTGGTCAGTCAGGAGTCGTTGGAAGCAGCAGTTAAGACCGGCAAAGAGGATCTGATGGAAGATCATATTCTGGAGGATGTCTCGGTCATTTCGCCCGACGCCCTGCTGGAATCGGTTATCCCCGAGACCCTGGATACCGATTACCCCTTACCGGTGGTGGACGAGGACGGTAGTCTGCGAGGCGAGTTATCACGCTCGAGTCTGGCCAAGGTCTTGGGCGAATCGCCGCGGGATAGTGCCTGATTGTGGTGGATAGATAGCCTGAGGTCGTTTGCTTGCCCGTAGGCGCAAAAGCAAGCGACCCGTTATGGCGTAAATATCAGTATCAGCTTATCCACGTATCAATACATCTGGGCCGCTAAGTTATTAAGGCGGCAACGTAATAGCGAGCACAAAATATCGCCGTAGCATAAAGCCACGTGAGGCAAGGTCGGACACGCCGGCCTTGTCGCCATCACCATAGCGAATGGATCGGTATGGTGATAACCGGTTAATAAGCAGGCAGCGGTGGTCGATAACGGCTTGCGTTGTTGGCGCTTATGGGCGGTAACCGACAAATTCGCACCAGGCTTTGATCAGTGCGCTGAAATCATCCAGCCCGCAGTGTGCTTGCGCCTCGCTATCGTAAAAGTCGATATCATCCGCCAATTCCGCGCCATCTTGAAACATGCTATTGGCCTGCACCCGTGCTTCTTCGCGGGTCAGCTGGAGGTTGAATTCGGCGCCCTGCTGTTCAAATTCCCAGATCT
Source organism: Motiliproteus sp. (assembly GCA_041586615.1). Lineage (GTDB taxonomy): Bacteria > Pseudomonadota > Gammaproteobacteria > Pseudomonadales > Balneatricaceae > Motiliproteus. The sequence goes on from JBFGZS010000014.1 coordinate 8,094, forward strand.
TGCGTGTTTGTAGCTGCTCCAGCGCACTCAGCACGTTGGCCAGATTGGCCGGGTTGCTCCCCAGTTCCCAGGTCAGCCAATTACCCAGCGCCTCATGATCCATTGAGAGGCGGGCGATTGGACGATCGACTGTATCGGTTAAAAATTCGTAATCCATGGGCTTCCATCGAAAGAATGCATAAGTTGGATGTCGCGTCGGTGAAGCGAGCGAGCAAGCAAGCGTTAAAGTATACCCGCTTCGGTACCCCTGATGGATGCGGTTAAACCCGCAATTGGCTAACCTTCGCGTGCATGGAGCAGCGCAAAGGGGAGGGTATTAACGATTTAATTCGGGCATCATAGCCCACTACGCAATGCTGGATAGCCCGAGCAGGAGACCCATCTTGGACCGCAACGCCCCAAATCAAACGATTCCTCTTACGCGACTGGGCAGCATGCCGGTTGCGCAGTTTATTGCTGAGTATTGGCATAAAAAACCGCTGCTCATTCGTAATGCCTTTGCGGATAGGGTGCCTATTGTGCCTGCCGACGAGCTGGCGGGACTGGCGTGTGAGGCAGAAGTAGAATCACGTTTGCTTATCGAGAATCCGCCGACCGGCGACTGGACCCTGCGTCAGGGCCCGTTCAATGCAGAGGACTTCGCGTTGTTGCCGGCGCAGCATTGGACCTTGCTGGTACAGGCTGTGGATCACTGGGTACCCGAGGCGGCGGATTTCGTGCAGCAATTCAGTTTTATACCGAGCTGGCGTCTCGATGACCTGATGATCAGTTACGCCAGCACCGGCGGGGGTGTCGGGCCGCACTATGACAATTACGATGTGTTTCTTGTTCAGGGCCAAGGCCGGCGGCGCTGGGAGGTTGGCGGCTATTATGACGAATCGTCTCCCCTTGTGCCCAATAAGCCGGTGCGAATTCTCAGTGATTGGCAGCCAGAGCAGAGCTGGGTATTGAATCCGGGGGATATGCTCTATCTGCCGCCGCGGATTGGCCATAACGGGGTGGCGGTCAGCGATGACTGCCTGACCTATTCCGTGGGCTACCGTGCCCCCCAGGCAGGCGATATGCTGATGCAGTTTGCGCGTTATTGCAGCCAGCGCAGCCAGGAGGAGGATCGCTACGCCGATGCGGATCTGCAACCGCGCCTTAGCGGAGCACGGATCGAGCCGGCGGATCTAGCACGGGTGCAAGCCATCATGCAGCGTTACCTGAATGATCCCGACTACCTGCGGGACTGGTTTGGGCTGGCGGTCACCGAATCCAAGTATGGGGAGTCGCCGGCCTGCGAGGCGGGTGAGCAGGCATTCCCCGACGTCAGTCAGCCGGTGGCCGATGCGTTGCTTCAAGCGTTGAGCGCTGCCGAAAGGGTGCGCCGTAGTGAAGGGGTACGTTTTGCCTATCATCAGAGCGCGGAGGCGCTTCGGTTGTATGTTGATGGCAGCACCTATCGGTGCTCGCAGGAAGTGCTGTCCCTGCTGATATTGCTCTGCGATCACAATGACTATGCGCCAGAATCGCTGCTTGACGGGCTTGCGCAACCTGAGGGGCTGCGCGTGCTCGCCGGCTTATTCTCGGCGGATTGGTTGTATACCCTGTAGCTACTTTGGACGACGTGGGGTCAGGCTTTTACGGTCGATTCCGCGTTCGCGATCCGGCATCGTCTCGACCTGATACCGGTCCAGTGGGTCGTTGCCTTCCAGGAAGAGGTGAGCCGAGGTCGGCACCGTGAGACCAGCCGGCGCTGAACAGCGCGTCGATCACCAGCGCTTGATGCTCGCCGCAACCCCCCGGCTCAAAGATACTGCTCATAACCGGGCGCGCCAAAATAGCGAATTGAGCGCTTATGGACCTTCTTTTTGGCAATGAGGTTGCCGTCGCGGTAGATTCGGACGATATGAGTATCGCCGTTTTTATCTGTGTCGTACTCATTTAGCTCATTAAGCCTGAGTGAGTCGAACTCTGTGCGTGTAATGAGTTTCACCGCTCCCTCCCTATCTCGGTATCTCTTTCCTTGGCATGTGCAGATCTTCTGTGTGGTGTATAGCCCATTTTTTTGAATGGCACCGCTCGGTGCTGGTTATCCTTGGGTGGCGAACATGTTGTCGCCTTGTTGATCGATCAATCCCTGCGCCTTGCGTCGGCTTAAGTCTTCACACTCTTGCTGGCTGAACATTACATCCGCGCGAATCATCCGGTGGCTGCAGTCGCCTTTGCTGATAGTCGCGCCGACGCGGAACTGGTTACCTTCCTTGATGGGCGTTAACCTAATCTCAAACCCTTTGTAGGATTCGCTGACCGGTGGTTCGGGTGTTTCTTTGCTGGCAGCGAACAGTGATTTCAGTGTGTAGAGGAAGCCCATGAATATCTCCGGATTGACTGAGACCGTTCCGGTAAGAACAGTAGGCCATATTCTGAACGCTTCGCCGAAGGTCGGCAACTCCCCAAAATAGCCCTCACCAGGTAACGGCCCATGACAAGTGCCTGCTCGAGGTTGCGTCACCGATAACAGCAACAATTTTTTTAATGTGCCCTTGAATTATTTTTGCGCGGTCTTACATACGGAAATACAGCGTCAGGAAGCTGAAATCAGATCTTGGTTTGTCTGTAACCACACACTACGCGTATTGCTCAATGGAGAATATGTTATGAACGCAATTGATTTTTCACCCCTGTACAGAAGTTCGGTCGGTTTTGATCGCTTGGCCGCATTGCTGGATCAGTCGCTGCAGCAGAGCAAGAGCAGCAATGGTTACCCGCCGTATAATATCGAGCTGGTGGGTGAGAACAGCTATACCATTTCACTGGCGGTAGCCGGGTTTGAGGAGAGCGATCTGGAGCTTCAGGTAGAGAGCGGTGTGCTTACCGTGCGCGGCTCAAAAAACCATGAAGATGAGCAGCGGCAATTCCTTTATCAGGGCATTGCGACCCGCGGCTTCGAGCGTAAATTCAGCCTAGCCGATCACGTCGAAGTGAAGTCGGCAAACCTGAAAAACGGCATGCTGAGTATCGATCTGGTCAAAGAGATCCCCGAGGCGATGAAGCCACGCCGGATTAACATCGGCAGCGGCGCTGATTCCATCGAGCATCAAGCCTCGACCAAGGTCGCTTAACCGACGCGGGGCGGCCCAGCAAGAGTGGTTGCCCCTTGATATATGACGGCATGTTAATCTTTTTTTGCGGCGGCTGTTCCTTGAAATGAATGGCTGCTGCCATATTGCTCTTTTCACCACACTGTAGCCCTCCTCACCCCACATCACACTGCAAACCAGCGCCTGCGCCAGCGACATTCTGCAGCACTTCCCCGTGTTACACACCGAGCAACCCGAGCTTGCGGCGTTGGTTATCGTGTTGGGTTCAGAACGGGGGTTCTGTGGCGATTATAATGTGTTGCTGAGTTGGGAGGTGGCACAGTTACCGGAGAAGACCCCGTTGGTGATCTTGGGGCAAAAACTGGCCCCGCGGCTCGATAATGATCCTCGGGCGGATTTTGTCGGGCCGCAGCGAGCAGCAGAAAAAGCATTTGAGTCAATGTCTGTTAGAAAGAGTAGAAACGATTGCTACCGAGGTCTCGAGTGTGGCCGTTGATGTGATCGATATGAATCGATTTAGTATATGCTGTACGAAAGAGCTGGGTGGTAATACTATTACTGCCTAACACGCTGCTGAAAAAGTAGTACTGGATCAACAAAATAGAGCCGTATTCGCGTCACAATTTTCCGCACAACTGCATGGCTGCAGGAGATCGAGTTGTGCTGGCGCGGTTACCGGATAGGTCTGAGTTAAGACCGGCAGACTCCACGGGGGACTTTATGATTAATGGGTTATCACGTTTAGCCGGGATCACCGGATTGTTGCTGCTGAGCGCGCCTGCAATGGCTGCGGTGGGTTCCCTGGATTTGACCCGCAGCGGTGTTGGTTACCTGGTGTTGATCGTTTTCAGTATTGCCTACCTATTTGTAATACTGGAAGAAAAATTAGAGATGCGGAAGTCCAAACCGGTACTGGTGGCTGCCGGGATAATCTGGGCAGTCATCGGCTGGGTCTATATCCAGCAAGGTATAACCGGCGTTGTTGAGGAGGCTTATAAGCATACCCTGCTGGAGTTCTCGGAGTTGATGCTATTCCTGCTGGTCGCGATGACCTATATCAACGCGCTGGAGGAGCGACGGGTGTTTGATGCCCTGAGAGCCTGGTTAGTCGATAGGGGATTCAACTACCGAACGCTGTTTTGGCTGACCGGGCTGATGGCGTTTTTTATTTCGCCAGTGGCGGATAATCTGACCACCGCACTATTGATGTGTGCGGTGGTGATGAAGGTTGCACCGGATGATAAAAAGTTTATCAATCTGTGCTGCATCAATATCGTTGTCGCGGCTAACGCCGGAGGCGCATTCAGCCCTTTTGGTGACATCACCACTCTGATGGTGTGGCAGGCAGGACTGGTTCGCTTCGAAGAGTTTTTCGTATTATTTCTGCCTGCGTTGGTGAATTTTCTGCTGCCCGCACTGATTATGAGCTTCTTTATCGAGGACCGTAATCCCGGCGCGGCCAACGAACAGGTTGAGCTCAAACGGGGCGCGCGACGGATTCTAGGTTTGTTTCTACTGACCATAGCAACGGCCGTCTGTGCCCATGTGTTGCTGCACCTTCCGCCAGTTTTGGGGATGATGATGGGGTTGGGCTATCTGCAATTTTTCGGCTATTTTCTGCGCATGACACTGCCCCGGTCATTAGCCAGAAAGCGCCATTTAGCCGAACAGTTAGGGGATCAGATGCGGCTGCAGCAACTGGGTAGCGTGGTCCCCTTTGATGTGTTTAGTCGGGTCGCGCGTGCCGAGTGGGATACCCTGCTGTTTTTTTACGGTGTCATTATGTGTGTTGGCGGATTGGGCTTTATGGGGTATCTATCCTTGATGTCGGACCTGCTCTATAGCCAATGGGGTGCAACCCAGGCCAACGTTGCCCTGGGCGTGATCTCGTCGGTCATCGATAATATACCGGTGATGTTCGCCGTGTTGACGATGGAGCCGGCCATGTCGCATGGGCAGTGGTTGATGATCACTTTGACCGCTGGGGTTGGGGGGAGTTTACTGTCGATCGGGTCTGCAGCCGGCGTGGCGTTGATGGGCCAGGCCCGCGGGTTTTATACCTTTTTTGGGCATATGAAATGGACCCCGGTTATCGCCCTGGGTTATATCGCCAGTATCTATATGCACCTGTGGCTTAATGCCGATAAGTTTTAGCTGATGCTCGGGTGCGAGGGGGCGGACCCACACTCGAGACACTCGGACTCGTGGGCACGCAAACAGCGGCGCGGTGCCCACTGGGAGGATCGCTACCATGCCACCGCCGTGGACACCGACGTCTACCTGGTGCGTTGCATGCTGTATATCGACATGAACAGGGTGTGTACCGGGGCTGTCTCCCATCCGGCGCAATAGGATCTCTGTGGTTACCGGGAAATTCAGCAGCCACCCACGCGGTATTGTTTGCTCGGTATTGCGTTGCCGTCTTAATAGCGTTATATACATTGTTGAGCATGGAGGATACATGGACATTGATGAAAATAAAATTGACGAAGCTGCATTGGCTCTTCTATATCTAACCATCCATGACAACGTCCGAGCATGGAAACAAATCGATTTCGGCGTGATAAATAGACTTCATGAAAAGGGCTATATCCTTGACCCAGTGAATAAAACTAAGTCTGTTATTTTTACCGATGAAGGTTTAGAAACCGCTGAAAAGCTTTACTACAAATTATTCGAAAAATCATGAATATATTGCGCCATTTAGCGTATAAAAAGGCAGTCAAGATCGCCGATACGCGGTGGGGACCTCCGCACGCTTAGCTTTAGCGTTCAATGCTCGGGTCCGGTCCGGGATCGGTATGGCGGGCACAGAAAACGGTCAATTTATCTAAGGTTTAGTCAATGAGCTTGTCCATGGCCTAACAAGGCCATAATCATTTTAATCTTTTTTATTTACAACCTATTGAGAACAGAAATGAATACAAGACCAGAAATAACGATTTCTTCGCTAGATTCGGACAGGCTATATGATTTGATTGACTCCTTGCCGGAAAATAGCTTTGCAGGGAGAGCCGAGCTTGAGTCGGAACTTGCGCGAGCCAATGTGATGGCTTCTGAATTAATCCCTCCAACAATCGTTACTATGAATTCTACGGTAAAATTTATCATTGAATCGACTAAAGATGAATTCGAGCTAACGCTTGTTTATCCAAAAGATATTGATTCAAGCGGAAAGAAAATATCTATTTTAGCGCCTGTTGGTAGTGCGCTACTGGGTCTGTCTCAGGGAGATGAAATCGAATGGCCAAAACCCGGTGGCGGTTCGCTCAGGGTAAAAATTAGAGAGGTTGTTTATCAGCCAGAGAGGGCGGGTGATCTCCACCGATAGAGCAGCATATGAATAGTGGCCTAACCCATCAAAGCACTCGGACGCAGCAACGCTGCGTCAGTGCTTGCTGAGTTGTCTGCTCGGGCGAGGGCGTTGCGGCTGTTTGCTGGCTGCGAATAAGCCGCACCATGCGCGCTGTTATTATGGGTAGGCATCTTGAGTATGGCTGAGTTGGATTTTGTTGCGTCTTGGACTTCGCTATCGACGGCGGGCGCGGCATTTTTGTTGGTGTTTTTGGCGGAGTTTGGTGATAAAAGCCAGTTGGTATGCATGACGTTGGCGGCGCGCTACCGTCCCTGGCCCGTGCTTGTGGGCGCGGGGGCTGCTTTTGCAATCTTGAATTTGCTGGCAGTGGTGTTTGGTGCGGCGTTGGCGGGCTGGATTCCTGAGCTGTGGTTGACCCTGATTGTGGCCTTGTTATTTGGTTTCTTCGGGATCCAGAGTCTGCTTATGAAAGCGGATGATGACGATGACGCCGTGGCTAAAAAGAGTCGGCAGAGTCTGTTGCTTAGCGCTTTTCTGATGATCTTTGTGGCGGAATTTGGCGATAAGACCCAGTTGGCGGTCGCGGGCTTGGGGGGGGCTGAGGCGCCTCTGCCGGTTTGGTTGGGCGCAACGCTGGCGCTGCTGGGGACTACGGCTATCGGTGTGTTGGCGGGGAAAGCGTTATTGAAACGTTTTTCGTTGGTGATGATTCATCGCGTCAGCGGAGGCCTCTTCATTGCTCTTGCTGTACTGGCGTTAACCCGGCTGTTTTAGAGGCGGTCTGCTTTAGCGAACCGCTGCATATCGGCCGTTACTTCAAGATCTTATCTGCAGCAATGCTACCGGCCTCGGTTGAGACGGCTGTTTGTTCGCGTAAGTTTTCGTGGCGTTTTTCACCGTTAAACTAGATAAACCATGCAGCACACAGCGGAAGCACCAGTGCCGTTAATGTGCCTGTCAGGCCCATGGCCAGGCTGGAGAAGGCGCCGGCTTGCGGGCTAATCTCGAACGCCTGCGCAGTCGCGATGCCGTGGCCATTCAGGCCCATGCTGAAACCGATAATGCGGTGGTCCGAAATTTTTAAGAGTCGGGCAAGCAGCGGTACCGATAGCGAGGCGAACACGCCGGTCAGGGCAACGATACCCACCGAAAGCGTTGCGAGACCGCCTAGTTGGTTGCTGAGGCTGACGGCGATGGGGGCGGTGACTGACTTGGGGGCAATGGAGGCGAGGATCTGTAGATCGACGCCAAGCTGCCAGGCGATCAAAAGCGAGCCGCCGGCTGCCAGCGGGGCGCCGATCAGGAGTGTGATCGCAATCGGCATAAATACTGCCCGGATATGGTGGAATTGCAGGTAGAGCGGTATTGCCAGTGCAACGGTTGCAGGGCCGAGTAAGAACGTTATCCAACGGGCACCGTCATAGTATCTGCTGTAGTCCAATGGTAACCAGATGATCATCGGAACCAGAAAGACGCTGGCGGCGACAATGGGTGGAAACCAGGCCGGGCGTTCCAGCTTTTTAAATAGCCAGAGGCCTGCCTGGTAAGCCAGCAGCGTCAGGGTTAAGGCTAGCAGCGGCGTCTGGATCAGATGGCTGATGAGTCCGTTGAGTTTTTCCACGGGCATGGCTCCCTGTCATAATTGGCGTTGTGGCTAGCGGCGGCGTTCGTGCCGGTTGTTCAGGTATTGCATGATAAGTAACGTGGCGACGATGCTCAGGAGCGAGCCGATGATGATGGCGCTAAGCAGCGGGAGCCATTGACCCTGCAGGCGCTCACCCATAAAAAAGATACCCACGCCGCCGGGTAGTAGCAGTAAAGAAAGCAAGCCGATGAGTTGTTGGCTGGCCCGCTCCAGCGAGGAGCTTAGGGCGCGGGAAAAGAGTAGGTAGAAAAAAAGTAATAGCATACCCATGACATTACCGCTGACGGGCAGGTCGGCCAGGTAATGCAGTGACTCGCCCAGCAACCAGAACAGTAGTATTTGCAAGAAGCCTTGCATCATGGGCATGGTATCCGATAAGCAGTGTCAAGTAGGTCGCCCTCCGTGCACGACGAAGAGCTTAAGAGGACGTATTCTAAAAGCTAAGGGTCACCAGCTCAACATAATGACGGAATTGGTCTGACCGTTGTGCGTGCCGGCGAGACAGAGCAGGATAGGGTATGTCCAGCGAGCGCTTTGATCCTTCCGCTAATTGCCAATACGGGGGGCAATGGGTAAAGTGCCGCCCAAGTTGGCGGTTGATAAATGACTGCACGTGAGTCAGATGAATCAGGGTCGGAGTATGACACCTTTACAGCGTTACCAGAAAGATTTACAGCGGGACGACTTTCATTATGATCCGGCCCAAGAGATGGCGGTTCAGCATCTGCAGCGCCTGTACGATGATTTGTTGCGCAGGCAAAATCAATCCAAACCAAAATTTATTGATCGCTTGGGGCGTCGCCTGCGCAAGACACGGGAAGAGCCTATACAGGGGTTGTATTTCTGGGGTGGAGTCGGCCGGGGTAAGACCTACCTCATGGATACCTTCTACGACAGCTTGCCCTTTAGCCAGAAGACGCGCACCCATTTTCATCGCTTTATGCAGCGGGTGCATGCCGAATTGCGCACGTTTGAAGGTGAGAAAAATCCGCTGGACCGGGTGGCTTCGCGTTTTGCCAGTGAATCTCGGGTCATCTGTTTTGATGAGTTTTTCGTCTCGGACATCACCGATGCCATGATCCTCGGCGGATTGATGGAGAGGCTCTTTGCGGCGGGTGTGACGCTCGTGGCGACGTCGAACATTATTCCCGATGGGTTATACGAGAACGGCCTGCAGCGCCAGCGCTTCCTGCCGGCCATTGCGCTCCTGAATCGTTATACCGATATTGTGAATGTCGACAGTGGTGTCGATTATCGATTACGGGTGCTGGAACAGGCCGAGTTGTACCATTTTCCGCTCGATGCGTCTGCCGATGAGAGTTTAACGAAGAGCTTCGAAGGATTAGCGCCTGATCTGAATGAGAGTATTGATGGGCGGATTCTGACCATCAATAACCGTCCAATGCACTCGCGGCGCTGTTGTGAAGACGTGGTCTGGTTTGATTTTGTCGAGTTGTGCGACGGGCCGCGTAGCCAAAATGATTATATCGAGATAGCCAAGCAGTTCCATGCGGTGCTGATTTCGAATGTGCCCGTGTTAGGCAACGATAAAGATGACCAGGCGCGGCGGTTTGTGAATCTGGTTGACGAGTTTTACGATTGCAATGTGAAGTTAATCCTGTCTGCCGCGGTTGAGTTGCGTCAGCTCTATGCGGGCGGGCGGCTGGAGTTTGAATTCCAGCGTACGACCAGTCGGCTTTTAGAGATGCAGTCCCATGAATATCTGGGGCGTGAACACCGGGCTTGAGTGCCTGGGTCCCGCTTGCGGCGCTGTTTTGTACAGAGTGAGCACAAAAGCGGATAGAAAGCGTTTTATGGGGTTACATATGCGGCGCGTTTGTCTATAATGCGCCGTCCTTTTTTGGTGGTAACCGAAAAGGAGTGTACGTTGCAGAGATGCTGTTTGTTGTCTGCAACCAATAATTATAGGAAACGCCGGAGTGTTCTGATCCGGGGAAGAGAAAAGGCAAATTCAATGAAAACTGTTAGCACAAAGCCCGCTGAAGTTAAGCGCGAGTGGTTTGTGGTAGACGCCGAGGGTCTGACCCTGGGTCGTATGGCTACAGAAATTGCACGTCGTCTGCGCGGCAAGCATAAGCCGGAGTTTACTCCGCACGTTGATACTGGCGATTACATTGTAGTTATCAATGCCGATAAGGTTCGTGTGACGGGCAACAAAGCCAAGGCGAAGAACTATTACCGTCATACCGGTTATCCCGGTGGTTTGCGTTCCATGAGCTTTGAAAAAATGATGGATCATGCTCCTGAGCGTCCTATTCAGTTCGCTGTTAAGGGTATGCTGCCTCGGGGTCCTTTGGGTCGCTCCATGTTCGCAAAACTGAAGGTTTACGCGGGCAATACCCACCCTCATGCAGCTCAGCAACCTCAAGAACTGAAGATTTAAAGGAAGGCAGATATGTCCACAACTCAATATTACGGTACCGGACGTCGCAAGACTTCTACTGCGCGCGTCTTCCTGAAGCCGGGTACAGGCAATATTTCTATCAACGATCGCACTATCGAGCAGTACTTTGGTCGTGAAGTGGCGCGAATGATTGTTAAGCAGCCGCTGGAACTGACCGAGAACACCGAGAAGTTCGATATGTACATCACGGTTGCTGGTGGTGGTAGCTTCGGTCAGGCTGGTGCGATCCGTCACGGCATCACCCGTGCATTGATGGCCTATGACGAGACTCTGCGCCCTGCGCTGCGTAAAGCGGGTTATGTTACTCGTGACGCACGTGAAGTTGAGCGTAAGAAGGTTGGTCTGCGTAAAGCGCGTAAGAAGCCTCAGTTCTCCAAGCGTTAATCAGGTCGTTTTTCGATCTTGGAAAGCGCCCGTCCCTATGGATTGGGCGTTTTTTTTTGGCTGAACTATTTCATCATGGACGTCGAGATAGGGTTGGGGTGGGTTGATTTCCCCTGTTTGCTGAGTTGTAAAACGAAGGTTGCCTATTGCACCGCAAAATAATAGGGTCTTTGCCTTGTATGCAGCAGACATACTCTTTAAAATCTCGTCAATTTTTTGAGTCCATGAGTTAGTGTTTTTAATTCATTGCGGTAGAGGGCTTGGGCCATCAGGTCTGGGCAGGAAGCCGATTAATGGGAGAAACCTTGATGAGTAATGAAGGCGTAAACAAGGGGCGTCGTCGCTTCCTGGTAGCCTCCACGTCCGCAGTTGGGGCCGTGGGAGCTGTAGGAGCTGCGATCCCCTTCGTAGCTTCGTGGAATCCCAGTGCAAAGGCAAAAGCGGCAGGTGCTCCGGTTAAAGCGGACATCAGCAAGCTGGCGCCGGGTCAGCAGATGATCGTAGAGTGGCGCGGTAAGCCGGTCTGGATCGTTCGCCGTACCCCCGAAGCGCTGGCGAATCTGGAGAAGCTGAGTAGCAAAATGGCGGATCCTGAATCAGCCAAACCGCAGCAGCCCGATTATATACCCAAGACGGCAGCTCGCGCGTTGAAGGAAGAGTATGCGGTGATGACAGGGATCTGTACCCACCTGGGTTGTTCCCCGACTTACCGTCCTGAGATTGCGCCGGCCGATCTGGGAGCTGAGTGGCTGGGTGGTTTCTTCTGCCCTTGTCATGGTTCTCGTTTCGATCTGTCCGGTCGCGTATACGCAGGTTTTCCTGCGCCAACCAATCTGGTGATTCCGCCTCACGCGTATATCGATGACAAGGTGATCATGGTCGGTGTAGATCAGGAGAAAGCGTAATGGGAAACCCGAATAGAAGCAAAGCCGAATCCGGCTTAATGCGGTGGATCGATGACCGGTTCCCCGCAACCCAGATGTGGGAAGATCATCTGAGTAAGTACTACGCGCCGAAGAATTTTAACTTCTGGTACTTCTTTGGCTCGCTGGCGCTGTTGGTTTTAGTTAACCAGATCGTGACCGGTATCTGGCTGACCATGAGCTACAACCCCTCCGCGGAAGGTGCCTTCGCTTCCGTTGAGTACATTATGCGCGACGTTGAGTATGGCTGGTTGCTGCGTTATCTGCACTCAACCGGCGCCTCCGCCTTTTTCGTTGTGGTCTATCTGCATATGTTCCGCGGCCTGATGTACGGTTCTTACCGTAATCCCCGTGAGCTGCTGTGGATCTTCGGCATGGCAATCTACCTTATCCTGATGGCCGAAGCCTTTATGGGTTACCTGCTGCCTTGGGGTCAGATGTCCTACTGGGGTGCCCAGGTTATCATCTCCCTGTTTGGTGCTATCCCCTGGATCGGTGAAGATCTGCAGCAGTGGATCCGTGGTGACTACCTGATCTCCGGTATCACGTTGAACCGTTTCTTTGCACTGCACGTTATCGCGCTGCCGATCGTACTGCTGGCCCTGGTGGTTCTGCACATTCTGGCGCTGCACGAAGTGGGTTCAAACAACCCTGACGGTATTGAAATCAAGAAAAACAAAGACGCAAACGGCATTCCGCTCGATGGTATTCCGTTCCACCCATACTACTCCGTGAAGGATATCGTGGGTGTGGTCGTGTTCCTGTTTGTCTTCTGCATGGTTGTGTTCTTCTTCCCTGAGGGCGGCGGTTACTTCCTCGAGAAGCCCAACTTTGAGCCAGCGAACCCGCTGAAGACGCCCGAGCATATTGCGCCGGTTTGGTACTTCACGCCTTTCTACGCCATGCTGCGTGCGGTAACGTACCCGCTGTTCGGTGTGGACGCCAAGTTCTGGGGTGTGGTCGTGATGGGCGGTGCTATCGCTATCCTGTTCGTGCTGCCTTGGCTGGATAAGAGTCCGGTCAAATCTATCCGCTACAAGGGTATGATTTCCAAGGTGATGCTGGCGGTGTTTGCTGTGTCTTTCGTTATCCTGGGTGTGTTGGGTGCTATTCCGGCAACACCAGAGCGGACGATGCTGGCTCAGCTGGCTACCACGCTGTACTTCGTGTTCTTCCTGGCCATGCCTTGGTACAGCAAGATCGACAAGACAAAACCGGTTCCTGAGAGGGTGACAGGCTAATGAAAAAGCTATTTATTGCGATTCTTTTTGCTGCGCTCCCCATGTCTGTCATGGCGGCCGGCGCTAAAGTCCCTCTGGATGCTTTTGAGGTGAACCTGGATGACAAGCAATCCCTGCAGAACGGCATGGAGTTGTTTGTTGAAAATTGCATGGGTTGTCATTCAGCTCAGTACCAGCGTTATGAGCGTGCTGCCGATGATCTGGGCATGGATAAAGCTTATGTTGAAGAGAATCTGATCGTTGGTGATCAGAAGATCGGTCAGCAGATGACTATTGCCATGACCACTGATGACGCGCAAATCTGGTTTGGTGCGCCGCCACCGGATCTGACGTTGGCTACCCGTGTACGCGGTGCCGACTGGGTTTACACCTATCTGCGTAGCTTCTATGTTGATGACTCCCGCCCCTGGGGAGTTAATAACAAGGTGTTCAAGGACGTGGGTATGCCCAACGTTCTCGTCGGGCTGCAAGGTGTCCAGGTTTGTAAAGGTGAGCACTGTGAAGAGCTGGAGTTGAAGTCTGCCGGAACCATGAATGCGCAGGATTTCGACAAGGCGATGTACGACCTGACTAACTTCATGGCGTATATGTCAGAGCCATCGAAGATGGTGAGTGGTACAATCGGCATGTATGTGCTGATCTTCCTGGCTATTCTGTTCGTCTTTGCTTACGCACTGAAGAAAGAGTTCTGGAAAGATATCCACTGACGTAACGGGTTTTTACTGACCCCTTGCAAGCGCACGCGATCTTTGGTCGCGTGCGTTTTAATTCATATGCGATAGTTCAAGGTGCCAACATGGGTGTGATGTCAAAACGTTCCTCGATGACCTTTTTTTCAGATGGTGCTGATCATTACAGCCATCGTGTGCGGATCGTGCTGGCGGAAAAAGGGGTTGCTGTCGATGTTCTGGACACCGATCCGAATAATCCGCCGGAAGATCTGTCGGAGGTTAACCCGTATAACAACCTGCCGACGCTGGTGGATCGCGAGCTTGTTCTTTACGAGCCCAACGTGATGATGGAGTACCTTGATGAGCGTTTTCCGCATCCCCCTCTGCTGCCTGTTTATCCGGTGGCGCGTGCCGAAAGCCGGTTGTTTATCTATCGGATCGATAAGGATTGGTGTCGCTTGGTCGATGTGATCATGAAGACCGGTGATGAGACTGAGAAAGAGGCGGCGCGGAAAGAGTTGCGTGAAAGTCTGGTTGCTACAGCGCCCATCTTTTCTGAGAAACCGTTTTTTATGAGCGATGAGTTTACGCTGGTTGATTGCTGTATCGCGCCTATTTTGTGGCGTTTGCCGCAGCTGGGTATCGAGCTTGATCATCCATCCGTTAAGCCGTTGACCGACTATATGGATCGACTGTTTGATCGAGATTCTTTTATCGATAGTTTGTCTGAAGCCGAGAAAGAGATTCGCTGTTAAGCGCGTTTTTCGATGTAAACAGAGGGAGACTAAGTCTCCCTTTTTAATGGTTAATTGTTTTTGGGTTTATTTATGACACCAAGTCGCCCCTATTTGATTCGTGGGCTCAATGATTGGATTAATGACAATCAATCGACGCCCTATATTGTGGTTGATGCCGGTATTCAAGGGATTCAGGTACCTGAGGATTACATCAGCGATGGACAGATTGTGTTGAATATCGCGCCTTCTGCCGTGAAGGAGCTGATGATTACGAATGAGGCTGTCGAGTTTAGCGCACGATTCGGCGGTGTGCCGATGCAGGTATATGTCCCGATTATTGCCGTTATGGCTATCTACGCCAAAGAGAGTGGTCAGGGGATGAGCTTTGGGCGTGAGCCCGGTGCGCCAGAGCCGCCGACCTCGCCGAGCGGTGATGATAAAGCCAAGGCCTCGACGCGCCCCGTGTTAAAAGTCGTTAAATAATGTTGCGCGTTAATTAGACGTTCGCCACCCAGTGTGGGTGGCGATAGGTGGTCTGTTTGCGTTTTGCGTGTCCGGCAGTCTGTCCTTGGAGGCTGCTGGTTTTTCTGGTTGCAACGCTAGTCGATGTATTCAAACATTTTGACTACTTTTTGCACGCCGTGGGTTTCCTGTACCAGTCGGACAGCCTGTGCCGCTTCCTCTTGGCTAATAAGCCCTAGCAAATAAACAACCCCGTTTTCGGTGACGACCTTGATCCCCATGGCACTGACCTTTTCGTTGGCCATCATCTTGGTTTTAACTTTTGCCGATATCCAGGTGTCATTGACGCGAACAATGTGCGACGTTGGACCCGAGATACTGATTTCGTTGTAGACCTTGCGCACTTTGCTCAGCCGCTTGACAACCGTTTCAGCGAGTTCGCGGCTGGCTGTATCGGGGACTTGTCCGGCGAGTAGTACGACGCCGTTGTAGCTGGTCACCAGGATGTGTGACTGGCTCAGGGCCGGTGATGCTTTGCTGATATTGACCAGTGACTTGGTTTCAATGGACTCGTCGTCGATGATCGTGCCGAGCGTGCGGCTGCTGGCGACTTCGTTCATCGGTTGTTCGCTGGTTGCGCTGATGATGCTGCTGCAGCCGCCGAGTGCGAGTGTGCAGGCTAGAAATAAGGCTGATCTGTTCATTCTTCGTCACCGCCAAATAGTTGGTATTCAATAAGATTGCCGATACCGTGCAGTACCATAAGATGTACTTCCTGTACCAGTGCGCTCGAGGTTGAGGGGATGCAGATTTCCACTTCCTCGGGTGTCAGGAGTGCTGCCATACCGCCGCCGTCATTGCCGGTTAGCGCGATGACGTCCATCTCCCTGTCGTGTGCAGCCTGTATAGCCTGCACCATGTTGGCTGATCTACCGTGGGGTGATAACGCCAGTAAGATGTCGCCGGGCTGTCCAAGGGCGCGAATCTGCTTGGAGTAGATCTCGCCGAAATTGCCGTCATCGGCAATGGCGCTCAGGGTGGCGCTGTCGGCTGACAGGGCGCAGGCTGGCAGGCCGGGGCGTTCCTGGGAGTAGCGATTGAGGAGTAGGGCAGAAAAATACTGTGCCAGGGCCGCGGAGCCTCCATTGCCGCAGCAAAGAACTTTATGCTCGCTGATCAGGCAGTGAAAGATCATGATGGCAGCCTGCTCGATAGCCGGGCAAAACTCTTCTAGGGCATGGGCTTTGAGATCCAGACCTTGATGGAAGTGGTCGATAATACGGTCTTGCAGTTCCATTCGTTCCTCGGATTCAGGATTCGATCGCGTTGGTTATCCAGCTGACATTATTGCCGTGTGTCTTGTCGCAGGCGAGGATATCAAATCTGCACGCCCAATTGCGATACTGGGGGTGATATTGTAGAAAATGACGTGCGGTATAAATGAGTTTTTGCTGTTTGCGATAATTAACGGTTTCGGCGGGAGAGCCGAAGCGATTGTTTGATCGCATGCGTACTTCGATGAAGACCAGTGTTTTACCGCTGTGCATTATCAGGTCTATCTCGCCGCGGGGACAGTGGTAATTGCGGGTGATTAGCCGAAGATTTCTGGTTTGCAGATACGCCAGGGCAAAATCTTCAGCGTGCTGGCCGGTTGAGCGGCTCAATACGGCGCGTCCATCCGGAGTGGGCTGCCGTTATGCATTTTTGCCCAGTCTAGGGCGCGCTGGGTCCGCCCCTCGGCATCGATGCTCAGTCGACCGGTCAAGCCTTGCATATAACTATCGGGTTGTGCCTGTAAGCGCTGGATAAAGGGGGTTAGGAAATAGGCATCGGCGCCGAGCGCGTACAGCCGGCCAAAACGTGAGGCTGTATCGTCGCGCTGGGATTTCAGCGTGCGTTGGAGCGGGGCGTCGTGGTTAAGCAGCCAAGGGGTTTCGGTGAAGCGAATATTGTTAAGGTCCCTGTCTTTCTTGGGGCTGGCTTTGCCCTGGAAGACCTGTGAGGTGGCATACACCGGCAGGTCGGCGGCGAAGTGAAAGGCCAGTATGGGGTTGATCTGTCGTGCGTCTTCGGCTAGCGCGCTCAAGAACAGAAAATCGATGTCCTGGCGGCGTCGCGGTTCAAATTCAGGCCGTTCGCCCAAGTATTTGGCTACACGGCGGGCTCTGGCTGTGCTTTTGTCGACCGCTAGCAGTGCGCTGATCGCCTCTGAATGATCCTGTGAGCCGCTAAAGCGGGCGCTGTTGCCAACAAGGCCGCCAAGGTGTCGCCATTCGGCGAGGAAGCTGTCGCGTATTTTTTCGCCCCAGTTGGTTGAGGGGGTAAGTGTTAGTGCAATGCGGCGGCCATCTTGCCAGGCTTGACGTGCGATTTGCCGGGCTTCGTCCTCGGCCGCAAGGCCGAATTGGAACAGGTCGATGGTGTTGTTGTTCTGTTCTGCATAGTTTAGCGCCAGGGTGGGGATGCCTAGAATACCCTGGTCGAGCAGCGCTGGAAGGTGGTGTTTGCTCAGGGGGCCGATGATCATGTCAATCTGCAGCGCTTTGGCCTGCGTGTAAAATGCGTCAAGGTCCTCAATGGCTGCGCTATCAAAAAAGCTCAGTGTGGGTTGGCGGGGTTGCTCGGCGTGAAGGCTGTTGGTGGGGTGTCTGTTATCTGCACGTTCACTGTAATAAGCGGCGAGAAAGCCTTCCAGAATGGCCTGTCCTGGGCGCTTGAGCTTGCCGCTCTGCGGGAGCAGCAGGGCGATATGCTGGCGGGCCGGCGGTGTGGCTTCGAACAGTGCGGCAACGTCGGAGGGTTGGGAAAGCTGGGCGGGGTGCGCAGCCCACTGGTGCTGCCAGCGGTTTAGCCTGATGCTGCGGGCGCGAATGTCGCTATCCAGTGTGCTGACCAGTACATAAAGCGTATACCAGCCCTGCTCCAGCAAGGTGTTCGTGCTGTCTTTTGCCCAGCCGGCGACCGTCTGTGGGTCCTGGGCTTTTAGTAAAGACCAGATCTGATCGTTCTGGATCTGGGTTTGCGTTTGCGTCTCATCGGTCTGGTCGGGGGTGGCGTTGATAAGTGCCTTGATAAGCGCTGTTTCATCCCCCTGTTGTTGGTAGCTGGTAATGCGGGCGTTTTGTAAGGCGCGCTGCTCTTCTTGATTCAGCAATTCTGGCGCATTGATCTGGGAAAGCCAGGCGAGTCCTTGGTCCGTGTTACCCAGTTGTTGTGCGCTGAGTCCTTGCAGAAGTCGTAGTCGTTGCAGTTTGTCACCAGACAGCATGAGCGCATTGATGTTTTGCAGCTGAGACTGAGCACTCAGGAACTGGTCATTGTCATACAGGCGCTGTGCGGCCAGTAGTGTATACTCCGCTTTGCTCACAGGACTGCTGCTTTCTGCTTGGAGTAACAGTTGCTCAATTTCGGACAATGCGCGTCCCTGTTCTATCGATTCCGTGCTTTCATGCGTCGGCGTTTCGGAGGTGGGTACGCCGGTACAACCCACCAGAATCAAAGCCAGGATGGCTGTCGGTAGCAGGGAAAGGCAGTGCAGTCGTGTCGTTCTGAGTGCTAAGTACATGTCACATTAATTCAATTGTCGGTCGCGCCCAACCTATGTCAGATGCCACGCTATATATTGTATCCACACCCATCGGAAATCTCGGTGATATGACCCCGCGAGCGGTGGAGATTCTCAGTAATGTTGCCCTGATTGCCGCCGAAGATACCCGGCATAGTGGCCGGTTGATGCAGCACTTTGATATTCGCACGCCTATGTGGTCATTGCATGATCACAACGAGCGCGGGCAGGCCGATAGAATAGTACAGCGTTTGCAGCAGGGTGAAAACATTGCGCTGATCTCTGATGCGGGAACGCCGCTTATTTCGGATCCTGGCTTTCATTTGGTGCGCGTGGTGCGCGATGCGGGTTTTGCCGTGGTGCCGGTTCCCGGAGCTTGCGCGCTGATCGCGGCATTGAGTGCCTCGGGGTTGCCCACGGATCGCTTTGCTTTCGAGGGTTTCTTGCCAGCCCGGAGTAAAGGGCGTCGAGAGCGGCTGGCGTCTGTGGCGGATGACGGGCGGACGCTGATCTTTTATGAGTCGCCGCACCGGTTGTTGGAGTCGTTGGCCGATATGCAGGATGTGCTCGGCGCAGATCGCTATGTTGTTCTGGCCCGAGAGTTGACCAAAACCTTCGAGACGATTCATGGCGATACCTTGGCGAACCTGCAGGCATGGGTGCGCCAGGACCCTTACCAGCAAAAGGGTGAGTTCGTGCTGCTGGTGCAAGGGGTGGTTGCTGCAGCCGTCGATGAGGATGCGTTAGACCGAGAGTCGCTGCGGGTTTTGGATCTGTTGTTGGACGAGCTGTCTGTTAAGCAGGCCTCTGCTTTGGCGGCACGCATCTGTGGAGGGAAGAAGAAGCTGTTCTATCAGGCGGCGCTGGCGCGCAAGGCTGAGGCTTGAGCCGCGGCCAGTGAGGCGTCTATGATCGAGCGGTTGGTCGGGTAGGGTTGTTAGGCTGTTGGGGTTTTGGGGTTTTGGACGTTGGTTTGCTGTGATCGTCCAGGGCGGCGTTCGACTGTGTTGGCGCACCGCTGCATGTAAGTTGGTGGCTTTTCAGGCGTCTGTCAGAAAATGGCTCTTGAGGCGGGGTCGGGATACGCGTACTATTGCGCCCGAGTTCGCCAGGCAGTCGCCGCGATTCCGCTTTGGCGGAGGAGGGGAGGAAAGTCCGGGCTCCATAGGGCAGAGTGCCAGGTAATCCCTGGGGGGCGTGAGCCTACGGAAAGTGCAGCAGAGAGCAGACCGCCTAAGCATGCTTTCGGGTATGACGGTAAGGGTGAAAGGGTGCGGTAAGAGCGCACCGCGTGCGTGGTAACACGTCACGGCATGGTAAACCCCGCTCGGAGCAAGACCAAATAGGGATCCTTTGGCGTGGCCCGCGCTGGATCCGGGTAGGTTGCTTGAGGCCTGTGGTGACGCAGGTCCTAGAGGAATGACTGTCCACGACAGAACCCGGCTTATCGGCGAACTCACCTCATTGTATGCCGGTAGCGTATACCCCGTCAGCGGGTCGTGCGCTATCGGCTTTTTCGTGGCGGTTTTTTGTGAAAAATCTGTTCATAATACCGATCATTATGCTGGTATTGTCCGGTTGTTCGTCCATGGGGCCGCAGCTGTTGACGCTGCGTGACGGTACGCAATTCATTACGTCGGGCGCGGTCGAGTTTAATCGTGCGAGTCGCTTGTATGAGTATGTGGATAGCAAAGGGCGTACTGTTTTGCTTGAACCGGATCTGATACGTAGCGTGGAACCTTATCGTCCGCGCAAGTAGCGGTGTTTGCTGGTTTGGTTTGCTGGGTAGTGCGCGTGTTTTGCCGTGGTTGAGCCTGAGGTTTGGTGTTGGGCTTGGATTGTCGAGGCGTGGGGCAGATCGCGCCTGGCGTCGGCGTCGCCGTTTGGTTTTATTCATGTCGGTGCTCTTTTCTGAGTGCTAATCTGTAGTTCTTTGTCTTTCTTATCAGTGGCTTGTCTGTTCGGAGTAGTGCTGTTGCTTTCTCATTATGCAGAGCGTTAATGCACGCTTTGGTCGGGAGTTTTTCGCCTTAACCCTGCGGGGGAAAAGTGTTATTGAAACAGTTCTCGTGTGTTATAGTGGGGCCCGGTGGTAGAAAGTGGGAAATTCGATAGGGCGCGGCGGCAATCATGTTCAGAGGGGTCAACCCTATCAGTCTCGATGCGAAGGGGCGTATGGCGATGCCGGTGCGTTATCGAGAGCGTATTGCGGACTGCTGTGAAGGGCAGATGGTGGCGACGATTGATACGGAAACGCGCTGTCTGCTGTTGTATCCCCTGCCCGAATGGGAAGTGATCGAGCGGAAAATCGAAGCCCTTTCGAGCTTTCGGCCTGAAACCCGTCGCATTCAGCGTTTGTTGATTGGTCATGCAACCGATCTCGAACTTGATGGTGCCGGGCGAATGCTGCTGCCTGCGACCCTGCGTGAATATGCCGGGCTCGATAAGAAGATAGTCCTGTTGGGTCAGGGTAAGAAATTTGAAATCTGGAGCGAAGATCGTTGGTTGAAAACCCGTGAAGAGTATCTCGCTGATGTTGAAAGTGAGGGGCTATTACCCGATGAGTTGCAGACTCTGTCACTGTGATGAACAAGGTGGGCGCGAGTCGCCTTCAGGAGCGATGTGTGTCTGAGGTTTTTCTGCATGAAACGGTGTTGTTGAACGAAGCTGTGACGAGTCTCGTTGTCGATGATCAGGGATGCTACATCGATGGCACGTTTGGGCGCGGCGGTCACTCACGTGTCGTCTTGTCGCGACTGGGTGCAAACGGACGCCTGTTTGGTATCGATAAAGACCCGGAAGCCGTTGCGGTAGCCCGTGAACTCGAGGCCGAAGACGACCGCTTTAACATTATGCATGGCTCGTTCGCCGACTTGGCGCAGTTAGCGCAAGCGCAAGGCATCGAAGGCCAGGTTGATGGCGTGCTGTTGGATTTGGGGGTGTCTTCCCCGCAGCTGGATAACGCCGAGCGGGGTTTTAGTTTTCTCAAAGATGGCCCGCTGGACATGCGTATGGATCCGACCCGTGGCCAAAGTGCTGCCGAATGGATTGCGTCCGCCGACGAGAAAGAGGTTGCCGATGTGCTCTATACGTTGGGTGAAGAACGGTTTTCCCGGCGTATGGCGCGTGCAATCATTGCCGAGCGACAGGAGTCACCGATCGTCACCACGCAGCGCCTTGCTGAGATTATAAAAGTAGCCAATCCACGTTGGGAGAAGGGGAAACATCCTGCAACCCGCGCCTTTCAGGCGATACGCATCCATATCAATGCGGAACTGGATGATCTGACGCGCTGCCTTGAGCAGGCGTTGGACGTGCTCAAGGTAGGTGGCCGTCTGGTGGTGATTAGCTTCCATTCTCTGGAAGATCGTATTGTTAAGCGCTTTATTCGTGACCATGTTCGTGGCGAATCGATGCCGCATGGTTTACCTGTGCCCCAGGCCATGTTGAATCAGCGACTGAAGTCCCTGGGTAAACCGGTGAAAGCCGGTACCGATGAAGTGGGCGTTAATGTGCGCTCCCGCAGTGCCATCATGCGGATCGCGGAGAAACTGGCCTGATGATGCCTGAATCAGCAGCCCGGCAAAATGTGTCGTCCGATACGTCTTGGGGCGGGTATGCCTGGGGTACGATGCTGATTCTTGCTGTTGTTCTTTCTGCGTTGGCGGTGATCTATAACGCCTACCGTTATCGAGCCTTGTTTCACGAGCAGCAGGTTTTGCAGCAGCAAAGCGATGGGTTGCAGGTCGAGTGGGGGCAGTTGCTGCTGGAGCAGAGCGCGCTGGCGTCCCACAGCCGCATCGAAAAGGTCGTCACTGAAAAGCTGCAGATGTATGTGCCGTCACCGGATGAAATTGTCGTGGTGAGGCCATGAGCGAAAATGCGGCGCTGGAGTACAAATGGCGTTTCCGGTTGGTGCTGGTTGTTCTGCTGGCGCTGGCGCTCATTATCGTCTCGCGGCTGGTGTTTTTGCATCTGTTGGATGACGGTTTTCTTAAGGGGCAGGGTGATGCCCGCAGCTTGCGTGTGGTTGAGATTCCTGCGCACCGAGGCATGATCCTTGACCGCAATGGTGAACCGCTGGCTGTGAGTGCTCCTGTGCAGAGCATCTGGGTTAATCCTAAAGAGTTTGTCAGTGATGACCAGCAGATGCAGCGGCTGGCTAAGCGCCTGGGGCTGTCGGTCAGGTCGGTACGCAGTGATATCGCCGATAACGGCGACCGCCAGTTTTTATACTTACGTCGACATATGACCCCGCAGGATGCCAAGGCGGTGCTGGATCTGGAGTTACCGGGCATTTACGCGGATAAAGAGTATAAACGCTATTACCCGTCGGCCGAGGTGGCGACCCATGTGGTGGGCTTCACCAATGTTGATGGTATTGGCCAGGAAGGCCTGGAACTGGCTTACGATCAGTGGCTGGACGGTGAGTCTGGGAGCAAACGCATCCTCCAGGATCGTAAGGGGCGCTCGATAAAGGATATACAGGCGCTAAAAACAGCCCGTGCCGGACATGATTTGCAACTGAGTATTGATCTTCGTTTGCAGTATCTCGCGTATCGGGAGCTCAAGGCGGCTGTTCAGCAACATAAGGCAAAATCCGGTTCGGCTGTTGTGCTTGATATTGAAACCGGTGAGGTGCTGGCGATGGTTAATCAGCCTTCCTATAACCCGAATAACCGACGGTTTATCCGGGTCGGCACGCTACGCAATCGAGCCACGACCGATACCTTTGAGCCTGGTTCGACGGTTAAGCCTCTGACGGTCGCCGCGGCTATTGCCAGTGGCCGCTACCGGTCTGACAGTGAGGTTGATACGAACCCGGGCTACCTGCGGGTTAAAAACCGGACCATCCGTGATCACCGCAATTATGGGGTGCTGGATCTGACCCATATCATTACCAAGTCAAGTAACGTCGGTGCGAGCAAGTTGGCACTGAGTATCGATGAAGAAGCAGTCCGTAGTATGTTCTTCAATTCGGGGCTCGGACAGGCAACCGGCGTGGGGTTCCCCGGCGAGCGTGTCGGCCGCTTGCCGCACTATGCCAAGACGCGTGTCGTTGAGCGTGCCGCGCTGTCTTATGGATACGGTCTGGCGGTGACCCCCCTGCAGTTGGCCCAGGCTTATCTGAGTATTGGTTCTGGCGGTATACGCCGCCCCGTATCGTTGATTAAAGTGTCAGAACCGCCTGAAGGTGAGCGTATTATGCCCGAACATGTGGCGCGGGCCGTGTTGGATATGATGGAACAGGTTACCGAAAAAGGCGGTACCGGCAAGCGTGCGCGGGTGCCTGCATTCCGCGTGGCAGGTAAGACCGGAACCGTGCATAAAGTGGGCAGCAATGGTTATGAAGATGATCAGTATGTGGCGATGTTTGCCGGTATTGCACCGGTAGCGGAGCCGCGTTTTGCAACTGTGGTGATTATCGATGAACCCCAGGGCGAGGAATATTACGGGGGCGAAGTGGCTGCGCCGGTATTTTCTCGCATTATGGCGGGTACGTTGCGTTTGATGAATATTGCGCCGGATCAGCTGCCCGCTCCGTTGGAGCAGCAGTTGGCCTGGAATTAACGGCTGACAGGGAACGACTGCCCCATGACCATCTGTAAATCGATGACACTGGCTCAATTGCTACCCGCCGATACGTTGGGCGCGGACGTTGCTGTTCTTGAAATAGCGGGGCTGTGTAATGACAGTCGGCGTGTGCGTTCGGGGGATCTTTTTTTAGCCTGCCAGGGGGCGAGTTTCGATGGGGCACAGTTTATCGACGCGGTAGTCCAGGCGGGGGCGATTGCGGTGCTGGTGGATGCCGATCGCGACCTCCCCCAGGCGTGCGTGCCGGTGATCCCGGTTCGTGACTTGAGTCACCGGGTAGCGGAACTGGCCGTACGTTTCTATGCCAATCCCTCCCAGGCATTGCATTGTATCGGTGTGACCGGTACCAACGGCAAAACCTCGACAAGCCACTTTATTGCCCGCGCGCTACAGCAGCTGGGCTGCCCTGCGGGTGTTATCGGTACCAACGGCAATGGCTTTCCCGATGACCTGCAGCCGGCCACGCACACCACACCGGATCCGTTACAGCTTCAGCATCTGCTGGCTGATCTGGCGGTGCAGGGTGCTGAGTCGGTTGTCATGGAGGTCTCGTCCCATGCCCTTGATCAACAACGTATTGCCGGTGTCTGTTTTCGGCAGGCCGTGTTTACGAATCTGACGCGCGACCATCTGGACTATCACGGAACGCTCGAACATTACGGGGCCGCCAAAGCGCGTTTGTTCGCCGAGTATGGCGTTGAGCAGGCCATTATCAATCTGGATGATGCCTTTGGTCGCCAGCTCGCCAAGAGCCTCCCGGCGCAGATCGATGTGCTGGGCTATAGCCTGGGACGTTTGCTGGCTGATCCAGCGCCGGCGAACGATGCCCATGTGCGCTTATGTCGGGTTATCCACGCCGAATTCAGCACGCAGGGTATCAAGGCCGAGATCGACACCCCCTGGGGAAAAGGTTTGCTGCGTAGCACTCTGCTGGGCAGTTTTAACCTGGGTAATCTGTTGGCGACCGTGGCGGTTTTGTGCGGCCGCGGCTTTCCTTTGCCCCGGGTACTCGAGCAGCTGGCGACGTTACCCAAGGTTGAAGGGCGCATGCAGCCGGTCCGATCGGAAGGGGCTGCATTGGTGGTTGTCGATTATGCACATACCCCCGACGCCCTGGAGAAAGCGTTACAGGCGCTGCGTTCTCACTGTGAAGGTGTTCTGTGGTGTGTATTCGGTTGCGGGGGCGATCGTGATCGCGGTAAGCGACCGCTGATGGCGGCCGTGGCCGAGCAGTGTGCCGACCGGATCGTCATTACCAGCGATAACCCGCGTCGCGAAGACCCCGAGCTGATTATTGACGATATTGTTGCGGGTCTGCGCGATGTGCCTGGGGTTAAGAGACAGCTTAAGGAACAGTTTAAGGGACCGCTTAAGGGGCAGGACCGGGTTGAACGCGTGGTCTGTCGGGAAGAGGCCATCGCCTGGACGCTGTCACAAGCCGGTCCGAACGATGTTGTTTTGCTGGCGGGTAAAGGGCACGAGCATTATCAGGAGATACAAGGGGTTCGATACCCCTTTTCCGATGCGGCGGTGGTCGAGGCCGTATTGGCCGGTGATGCCCGTTTTTCCGCAGCAACGGTGAACGAGCCTGGTGCGGGAGGCGCAAACCATGATCGATAGTCTGACCCTTAACGCGTTGCAACACGCCATAGCGGGAAGTCAGTGCCACGGTGATGCCGTGTTTTCCCGCATCAGTACCGACACGCGTTCATTGCAGCCGGGTGATCTTTTTGTCGCCTTGAGCGGACCGAATTTTGATGGCAACCGCTTCGTGACTCAGGCGGCAGAAAAAGGCGCCTGCGCCGCCGTTGTCAGCCGGTTACAGCCGGGGCCTTTACCACAACTGGTGGTGGATGATGTGTTGTTGGCCTTAGGTCGAATTGCTCAGATGAACCGGCAACGTTTTCAGGGGCCGTTAGTTGCCGTTACCGGCAGCAGTGGCAAGACCAGTGTGAAAGAGATGTTGGCGGCGATCCTGTCGCGTCAGGGGGCGGTGTTAGCGACAACGGGTAATCTGAATAATGCCATTGGCGTACCGTTGACCCTGCTGGATATTGCGCCGACGCACCGGTTTGCTGTGATCGAAATGGGAGCGAGTGGGCCTAGCGAAATCGCCTATTCGGCAGGTTTGGCGTCCGCGTCCATTGCCATCCTGACTAATGCCGGCGGTGCGCACCTTGAGGGGTTTGGTGACCTGATGGGCGTGGTACGCGCCAAAGGTGAGATTTTTGATGGCTTGGCCGATAGCGGTATCGGGGTGGTTAACCTCGATGATGCGAATGCCCCATATTGGCTGGAGCGTCTCGGCCCCCGGCGTTCGCGCACCTTTAGCCTGGTCTCTGCACATGCCGATATCTTCGCCAGCCATATCGAAACGGGCCCGGATGGCTGCTGCGCCTTTGTACTCAATAGCCACGATGATCAGGT
Source organism: Motiliproteus sp. (assembly GCA_041586615.1). Taxonomy (GTDB): domain Bacteria; phylum Pseudomonadota; class Gammaproteobacteria; order Pseudomonadales; family Balneatricaceae; genus Motiliproteus. The sequence goes on from JBFGZS010000014.1 coordinate 34,571, forward strand.
CGCTATCGAGCTGCGCGTTATGGGGCGGCATTCGATTGCTAACGCGCTGGCGGCGGCCTCGGCGGCGCGGGTGCTCGGGGTCTCGTTGCAGGATATTCAGGCGGGACTCCAGGACTTTCGCGCCGTTAAAGGCCGTTTGCAGGCGTATCGCTCGGCACGCGGGCTGCGGGTCATTGACGATACCTACAATGCCAATCCGGAGTCCATTCGTGCGGCGATCCGCGTGCTGTCGGCGCTGCCGGGGCCGCGCTGCCTGATGCTCGGTGATATGGCCGAGCTGGGTGAGCAGGGTGCCGAGCTGCATGCGGAGGTGGGGCGCTATGCCGCGGATCAGGGCATTCATACCCTGCTGGCCTGCGGCGCTTTCAGCGGCCATACCCTGTCAGGTTTTACCGCGGCGGGAGGTGAGAACGGAGCGTCTTTCGCCGACCGAGCGCAGCTATTGGCTTCAGAACAATTTGCGCACATCGCGCAGGAGCAGCCAGGCCGATCGGTGGTGCTGGTAAAAGGATCGCGCAGTGCCGGGATGGAAAACGTAGTAAAGATGTTACTGATCGAGGATAACAAACCAACATGTTGATATTTCTTGCCGAACTTTTAAGCCAGTTTGAGCCGGGCTTTGCGGTATTTCAATACCTGACACTACGGGGCATTCTCGGGGTATTGACCGCGTTGATGATCTCCGTGCTGGTGGGGCCGGTCATGATCCGTCGGTTGCGGCATTATCAGATCGGACAATCCGTGCGTGATGATGGCCCCAAAAGTCATCTAAGCAAGGCCGGCACGCCGACCATGGGCGGTGCGCTGATCTTGATTGCTATCGGTATCAGCACATTGCTCTGGGGCGACCTGAGTAATCGCTATGTCTGGATCACCCTGATCGTCACATTGATTTTTGGTGCCGTCGGTTGGGTCGATGATTATCGCAAGGTCGTGGAGAAAAACTCGCGGGGTTTGCCGGCACGCTGGAAATACCTCTGGCAGTCGGTGGGAGGTTTAGGCGCGGCGCTGGTCTTATACCTGGGCGCAAGCAGCCCGGTCGAAACCATCTTGATCGTGCCTTTTTTCAAAGAAGTCGCCATTGAGATGGGGCTGTTTTATATCGTCTTCACCTATTTTGTTATCGTCGGTACCAGCAACGCAGTCAACCTGACCGACGGCCTGGATGGACTGGCCATTATGCCCACGGTGCTGGTGGCAGGGGCGCTGGGGCTGTTCGCCTACCTGAGCGGTAACATCAATTTTGCCAGCTACTTGCAGATTCCCTATGTCGTCGGCTCCGGTGAGCTGATTGTCTTTTGCGGGTCTATCGTGGGTGCCGGCCTCGGGTTTCTCTGGTTTAACACCTATCCTGCGCAGGTTTTTATGGGCGATGTCGGCGCATTGGCGTTAGGCGCTGCCTTGGGGGTTGTGGCGGTTATTGTTCGGCAAGAACTGGTGCTGGTGATTATGGGCGGTGTCTTTGTGATGGAGACCGTGTCGGTCATTCTCCAGGTCGGCTCATACAAACTCACTGGCCGGCGAATTTTTCGCATGGCGCCGTTGCACCATCATTTCGAACTCAAGGGTTGGCCGGAGCCGCGTGTTATTGTGCGCTTCTGGATCGTGACCGTTATTCTGGTGCTGGTTGGCTTGGCAACATTGAAAATTCGCTAACACAGCGGTTGGCTCAGGGCCCGAATCCTATGACGGGCTTCGGCGTTACTCGAAGGTAAGGGAGTTAGACAGGCTATGCAGGTAATCGGCAGTGACAGATTTACACTGGTGATCGGTCTTGGTAAGACCGGGTTTTCCTGTGCCCGTTACCTGCATGATAAGGGCGAGCGGTTTGCCATGCTCGATACCCGTGCGCACCCGCCACAGTTGGCGCGTTTTCAGCAAGAGTTCCCGGGAATTGCCGTGCACTGTGGGCCGTTGGCCGCGCGTCTGCTAGGCAGCGCCAGCCGGATTGTTGTGAGCCCGGGGGTCGCCCGCCTGGAGCCGGCTATCGTGGCGGCAGACGCTGCCGGTATCGACATTCTTGGCGACATCGACCTGTTTTGTGTCGAGGTGCAGGCCCCGATCATCGCCATTACCGGTTCTAACGCCAAGAGCACGGTTACCACGTTAGTTGGTGAGATGGCCGCAGCGGATGGTCGCGACGTCGGCGTAGGCGGCAATCTGGGGCTGCCGGTTCTGGACCTGCTACGGGAGGGTGAAAAGGCGCTGTATGTGCTGGAGTTATCCAGTTTTCAGCTAGAGACCACCGAGCGATTGCAGGCGGAAGTGGCGACCATCCTGAATATCAGTGCTGATCATATGGATCGCTATGCGAGCATGGCGGATTATCATCAGGCCAAGCAGCGAATCTACCGCGGCTGCCGTCATGCGGTGTACAACGGCGAAGACCTGTTGACCCAGCCTCTGTTGCCCGACAATGTCACTCAGGTGCGCTTTGCTGTTCAGCGCCCCGATCTGAACGATTTTGGCGTGATCGAGCATGAAGGCGAGACCTGGTTGGCCCAGGGCCTGACCCCCCTGATGCCCACGAGCACCATGGCGTTGCGTGGCAAGCATCATGTCGCCAATGCCTTGGCCGCGTTGGCGCTAGGGCATGCCGCCGGACTTTCGATGGCGGCGATGCTCGCTGTCCTAACCGGTTTCGCCGGATTACGTCACCGTTGTCAGTGGGTACGGTGCCTTAACGGGGTCGATTATTACAACGATTCCAAGGGCACCAACGTCGGCGCTACGCTGGCGGCCATTGGCGGGCTTGGGCCGACAATTACGGGCAAGATTATCCTGATTGCCGGCGGAGAGGGTAAGGGTGCCGATTTTACCGAGTTGGCTGCCCCAATGTTTCGCTGGGGGCGCGCGGCCTTGTTGATCGGTCGCGACAGCGCCAGTATTAGTGCTATTTTGCCCGCCAGCCTCGCGCAGGAACACTGCGCAACCCTGGAACAGGCGGTCGCGCGCGCGGCACAGCTGGCCGAGCCGGGCGATAGTGTCTTGCTGTCTCCTGCCTGCGCCAGTTTCGACATGTTCACGGGCTTTGAGCAGCGCGGTGATCACTTTATTAACGCCGTTGAGGCCTTATGATTATGGCCAGAGCGGCAGTCGATACCAAAAGCACATTGTCGGCGCAGGCCAGCGCGTCAGAGAGGGGCTCGCCAAGGCGTTTCCTGGCGAACTGGCGCCTGCCGCGTCTGTCATTGCGTGCGCCGTCGCTGATGACGCCGGCGCAGGGACCCGTTGATGGCATCTTGCTGTTTTGTGCCATAACGCTGGTGCTGACCGGCTTTTTGATGATTACCTCGGCATCGATGGAAGTGGCACTGGCCGATAAAGGGTCATTGTTTTATTTTGCGTTGCGCCATCTGATTTTCATTGGCGTGGCCCTGATCGTCGCGGCGTGCGCCTGTCTGGCGCCTATTCCATTTTGGCAACGCACGGGGCCTTGGTGGTTGTTGGGGGCCTTTGTCCTGTTGGTTGCGGTGCTGATCCCGGGTATCGGCCGCGAGGTCAACGGCAGTATCCGCTGGATCCGTATCGGGCCGATCAATATTCAGGCGTCTGAATTGGCGAAGCTGTTCGTTATTATCTATATATCCGGCTATCTGGTGCGGCGCCTGGACGAGGTGAGAACCCAGTGGAGTGGCTTCTTTAAGCCGATGGGTGTCGTCGGCGTCTTTGTTTTTCTGCTGATTCTGGAACCGGATTTCGGTGCCGTGGTCGTGCTGATGTGTACGGTTCTGGGCATGCTCTTTTTGAGCGGCATGCGCATGAGCCAGTTTCTGGTCGTGATACTGGGCAGTGGGGTACTGATCGCTCTGATGGCCGTCTTCGAGCCTTACCGTATGCAGCGTCTGGTTACCTTCCTGGATCCCTGGGCCGACCCCTTCGGCAGTGGCTATCAACTGGCGCAGGCTCAGATCGCTTACGGTCGTGGCGAGTTGTTTGGGCTCGGGCTGGGTAACAGTGTGCAGAAACTATTTTTCCTGCCCGAAGCCCATACGGACTTTGTGTATTCGGTGCTGGCCGAAGAAATGGGCTTGCTCGGTGCACTGGCGGTGGTGGGCTTGTTTGCCTTGCTGGTGGTTAGGGCCTTCTGTATCGGTGGTTGGGCTGAACGCCTGGGGTTACGCTTCCATGCCTATATTGCCTATGGTATCGCCTTGGTTTTTGCCGGTCAGGCGTTGATCAATATTGGTGTCAATGTCGGTGTGTTGCCGACCAAAGGCCTGACGTTGCCGTTGGTGAGTTATGGGGGCAGTAGCCTGGTGGTGTGTCTGACCATGCTGGCGATCTTGTGCCGGATTCATCTGGAAAGCTACCGACTTGCCACGACCGGCGAAGCGCCAGATCAGAAGGAGACGGTAGCATGAATCAAGGTAGCAAGGGCTGTGTCCTGATTATGGCCGGAGGTACCGGCGGCCATGTGTTTCCGGCTCTGGCGACGGCCAAGCAGTTATCCGCACTGGGTTACGACGTTGAATGGCTGGGTACCCGGGCCGGTATTGAAGCGGTTCAGGTGCCTAAAGCCGGCATCTTATTGCACTGTATTGAGGTGGCCGGATTGCGGGGCAAGGGGCGCGTAAGTCTGCTGTTTGCCCCGGTGCGTGTGCTTAAGGCGGTGTATCAGGCCATAGCGGTGCTGCGCCGCGTGCGACCGGTGGCCGTCCTGGGTATGGGCGGTTTTGCCAGCGGTCCCGGCGGATTGGCGGCCTGGCTATTACGGCGGCCCTTACTGATACATGAACAGAATGCCATTGCGGGCATGACCAACCGTATCTTGGCACGCTTGGCCAAGCGGGTGATGCAGGCATTTCCCGGCGCGCTCCCCAAGGCAATCTGTACCGGTAACCCGATACGGGCGTCTATTCTGGACCTGGCGGACCCCGCCACCCGCTACGCGACCCGTCAGGGCCCCCTTCGATTGCTGGTCGTGGGCGGCAGTCTGGGTGCGCAGGCGATTAACCAGTGTTTACCCGAAGCCCTGGCGCTGATGCCAGAAGCCGAGCGGCCGGACGTTTGGCATCAGACCGGCGTGCGCAACCTCGCGGATACCCAGGCCCGTTACGCCGAGCGGGGTGTGCAGGGGCGGGTCGAGGCTTTTATCGACGATATGGATAGCGCGTATGGGTGGGCTGATCTGGTGCTGTGCCGGGCTGGAGCGCTGACCGTCAGTGAAATAAGCTGCGCCGGTATCGCGTCAATATTGGTGCCTTATCCCTATGCGGTGGACGATCACCAGACCGCCAACGCACGTTTTTTAGCCGATCACAACGCGGCGCAATTGCTGCCGCAGCCCGCGTTGACGCCGTCGCGTTTGCTTGAATTACTACAACAACTCGGCGACCGAACCACGTTACTGACCATGGCCCATTGCGCCCGGCAGCAGGCGGTACTGGATGCGAGTCAGCGGGTAGCAGAACAGATTCAGGAGTGTGCCCTTGAAAATAAATAATGCAACGTCCAGTGCGTCGCGAATCAAGACCCAGTATGAAATGCCGGAGATGCGGCGCATCGGCCGGATTCACTTCGTGGGTATCGGCGGTGTTGGCATGTGCGGTATTGCCGAGGTGCTGTTGAATCAAGGCTATGCGATTGCCGGGTCCGATCTTCGCCGCTCAGCTGTTACCGAACGGTTAGAAAAGCTGGGCATGACGATCCATATCGGCCATCAGCAAAGCAATATCGCTGCTGTTGACGCCGTCGTCATATCCAGCGCGGTGGGGGAAGATAACCCGGAAGTTCAGGCGGCCCGTGCACAACGAATTCCCGTGGTGCGCCGCGCGGAAATGCTGGCCGAGCTGATGCGCTACCGGCACGGTATTGCTGTTGCAGGAACCCACGGCAAGACCACCACCACCAGCTTGGTGGCCTCGGTGTTTGCTCAGGCCGGACTGGATCCGACCTTTGTGATTGGCGGTAAGCTTACCAGCGCCGGCACCAATGCACGGTTGGGCGAGAGTCGCTATCTGGTGGCTGAGGCCGATGAAAGTGATGCCTCCTTCTTGCATTTGCAACCCATGGTTTCAATCGTAACCAATATCGACGCCGACCATATGTCGACCTACGGTGGTGATTTTAACGTCTTGAAGAAAACCTTTGTCGATTTTCTGCACAACTTACCGTTCTACGGACTGGCGGTGCTCTGTACCGATGATCCGATCGTCAGCGAAATACTCCCGCAGATCAGCCGCCCCGTGTTGACCTATGGTTTGAATGAAGACGCGGACTTCCGCGCCGTCGATCTTAAGCAGACGGGCATGGTGACCCGGTTTCGGGTGTTGCGGCCAGAAGGCTACGCCGCGTTGGATATTTCACTGAATATGCCCGGCGAGCACAACGTACTCAACGCCTTGGCCACCATTGCGGTCGCGACTGACGAAGGGGTCAGCGATCAGGCAATCATCGACGGCCTGTGTCAGTTCCAAGGGGTCGGGCGGCGCTTCCAGGTCCAGGGCGAGTTTCCGATCGAAGGCGGTAGCGTGCTGATGGTGGACGATTACGGGCATCATCCCCGCGAAGTGGCCGCGACCCTGCAGGCGATCCGCAATGGCTGGCCTGATCGACGTCTGGTGACGCTGTACCAGCCGCACCGCTACAGCCGTACCCGCGATCTGTATGAAGATTTCGTCCAGATACTCTCGGAGCCGGATGTCCTGCTGCTGATGGATATCTACCCTGCCGGTGAAGAACCGATTGCCGGTTCGGACGGGCGAAGCCTGTGTCGTAGTATCCGTCAGCGCGGCAAAGTCGACCCCGTGTTTGTGGAACGTGGGGAAAATATAGCCGCGCTGTTGCAGCATATTTTGCAACCCGGTGATCTGTTGCTGACCCAGGGCGCCGGGGATATCGGCAGCATCTCACAGCAATTGGCGCAGCAGGGCTTGAAGGACCTGGAGGCGCAAGCATGAGTACGGGTAAGACGGTGCAGGGCGACGTGGCGCGTTTCGGTAAGGTCGCTGTGATCTATGGCGGCAATTCAGCAGAGCGTGCCGTATCGCTGAAGAGTGGGGCTGCGGTGCTGCAGGCGCTGCTCCGCGCGGGCGTGGATGCCTTTGGTATTGATCTGTTTGGGCCGCAAGGCAGCGATAATCCACTCGCGCAGCTCACAGCACAACCGATCGATCTGGCGTTTATTGCGCTGCATGGCCGGGGCGGTGAAGACGGCACTATTCAGGGGGCTCTCGAGATCTTGGGCATCCCCTACACCGGTAGTGGCGTGATGGCGTCGGCGCTGGGCATGGACAAAATGCGCTGCAAATGGATCTGGAGCGGTCTGGGACTTCCTTCGCCCGATTTTCAGCAGCTAACGGCTGACAGTGACTGGCAGGCCATCAGCCGGAACCTATTACCCGCCATGGTGAAGCCGGCCCATGAAGGTTCCAGTATTGGCATGGTGAAAGCGACAACAGCGCAAGAGCTGTCCGCCGCGTATAAAACGGCCGTTGCGCTGGATTCCAGTGTGTTTGCCGAGCGTTGGGTGCAGGGCCGTGAATACACCATCGCGATCTTAGATGGTCAGGCGATGCCGGTTATTCGTCTGGAAACCCCGCATCAGTTCTATGACTATGACGCCAAATATGTATCGGATGATACGCATTATCACTTTGATACCCAGTTGAGTGCAGAAGAAGATGCGGAAATATGCCGGTTGTCCCTCGCCGCTTTTGAAGCGCTAGGGTGCAAAGGCTGGGGGCGCGTCGATGTGATGCAGGATGGCGACGGTCACTTCTGGTTGTTGGAGGTTAATACGATACCGGGCATGACCGATCATAGTCTTGTGCCGATGGCGGCGCGTGAAGCGGGTATTGAGTTTGAGCAGCTGGTGGTCAACATTCTGGCGACAGCAGTCTGAAGAGGACGGGGACGCAGCGGTGGCTGTAATGATGGCGGACAGCACGGTGGAAGACAGCACGATGGAAGACGCACGTGAGGGGGACGTATGGCCCCGTCGCTTCGCGCTCTTTCGGCTCTGGTGCTGGTTGCAGGGGCCGTTGCTGCTGGCCTTCGTTTTCGCCTTGATCGGCGGCTTTCAGCACTGGCTGAATCAGCCGTTGGCGGATGTTGAGATCGTCGGAACGTTACGCCAGACCGCGACAGCGGATGTGGTACGACAGGTTCGGGTGTTGGCGGTGGAGAATTACGCCGACCTGGATCTGGCTGTTATTAAGACCGCGTTGGAAGCGCATCCCTGGGTGCATGACGTGGAGGTAAGGCGAACCTGGCCCGTCTCATTGCAGGTGACCGTCCGTGAAGAGCGGCCCATTGCACGTTGGGGACAGGGCGGATTACTGAACGAGGCCGGGAATGTGTTTTGGCCGCATCAGATTGAGGGCAGTGAATCCCTGCCCCTGCTGGTCGGTCCGCAAACCCGCGCACTAGAGATGATGACGCAGTACCTGACCATCAGTCAGTTATTACGGCCCTACGGTCTCAGGCTGAGCAAATTGGAACTGGAACCACGCGGTGCCTGGGCGCTGCAGCTGGATAATGGCATTCGGGTACTGATTGGACGGGGTCGGATTGTGGAAAAAGTTGAACGCTTTACCGGCGTTTACAGTAATAAATTGACGCCCTATATCGAACGGATCAAACAGATCGATGTCCGCTATACGAATGGGTTGACGGTCACCTGGCACGAGTCTCGCGAGGACGCGGGTGGCACAGGCCGGGGGACGAAATGAACAGGGATAATATGGTCGAAAGTAGCAACATAATCGTTGGTCTGGATATAGGCACGTCCAAGGTGGTTGCCCTGGTTGCGGAGGTGTCTGCAGACGGAAAGACCGAAATTATCGGTATCGGCTCCCATGCATCGCGGGGGTTGAAGCGTGGGGTGGTGGTTAACATCGAGTCGACGGTGCACTCCATACAGCGGGCGGTTGAAGAAGCCGAACTGATGGCCGGCTGCAAGATACACTCGGTGACGGTGGGGATCGCCGGTAGCCATATCAGTTCGATGAATTCTCACGGTATCGTCGCGATCCGTGACCGAGAAGTAATGGAGTACGATCTGGATCGGGTCATTGATGCCGCGCGCGCGGTCGCGATCCCCGCCGATCAGAAAATCCTGCATATCCTGCCCCAGGAATATGTGATCGATAACCAGGAGGGGATTAAGGAACCTCTCGGCATGTCCGGTGTGCGCCTGGAAGCCAAAGTGCATCTGGTGACCGGCGCGGTCAATGCCGCCCAGAATATTGAAAAGTGCATACGTCGCTGCGATCTGGACGTCGACGATATGGTCCTGGAGCAACTGGCTTCCAGCTACTCGGTCCTGACCGATGATGAAATAGAGCTGGGTGTCTGCGTGGTGGATATCGGCGGCGGCACCACCGATATCGCCATCTTTACCGGCGGATCTATCCGGCACACGGCCGTGATACCGATTGCGGGCGATCAGGTCACGAATGATATTGCCATGGCGCTGCGTACGCCGGCACCGCATGCCGAGCAGATCAAAATCAAATACGCCTGTGCACTGGCGCAACTGGCCAGTGCCGATGAGGTGATCAAAGTGCCGAGCGTTGGCGACCGCCCGCCCCGGGACCTGAGCTGTCAGGCGTTGGCTGAAGTGGTGGAACCGCGTTATGACGAGCTGTTTAGCCTGGTGCAGGCGGAGTTACGCCGTTCAGGCTTCGAAAGTTTGGTGGCGGCCGGGATCGTATTGACCGGTGGTACCTCGAAGATGGAGGGTGCCGTCGAGCTGGCAGAAGAGATCTTTCATATGCCGGTGCGACTGGCCAAGCCGAGTGGCGTCAAGGGCTTGTCCGACATTGTGCATAACCCGATTTATGCCACCAGTGTTGGCCTGTTGCTCTATGCACAAAAGCAGCTGCAGCTACGCCCTGCCAAAAAGGCGGCACCGTTAAGCGGTGGTTCGGGCATGCTGAAGACGATGAAGAGTTGGTTTCAGGATAATTTTTAGACCGGGCGGACAGGGGGCGGTATTTGGTCGCGCATTTTTGTATAACCAAGTCACGTTTTCAGGGTCGATCGTTAATATGACGTGCTTGTAAGCAGTTGTAAGCAGTTGTAAGCAGTTGTAAGCAGTTGTAAGTAATTGTAAGTAATTGAAAGAATAGTCAAAATAGGTGGTTAACAGCATCTCGGTGGAGTGGTTTCGTCGGGATAAACATATAACATTGACAGGTTGGCGATACACGCGGGCCGTCAGGAATAGATATTTCTCGCGAGATACAACTGGGAGAGCGGATATGTTTGAACTCGTCGATAGTGTACCGCAAACAGCGGTAATCAAGGTGATCGGTATTGGTGGTGGTGGTGGTAATGCGGTACACCACATGCTGACCAGTGAAGTCGATGGCGTTGAGTTTATCTGTGCCAATACCGACGCGCAGGCACTCAAGGGGTTGACGGCGCGCAGTATGTTGCAGATCGGACACCAGCTCACCAAGGGACTTGGGGCCGGTGCCAATCCGGAAATAGGTCGTCAGGCCGCGGTGGAAGACCGTGAGCGAATCGCCGAAATGCTGCAGGGGGCCGATATGGTCTTTATTACGGCCGGCATGGGCGGTGGTACCGGAACCGGTGCCGCGCCGATTGTTGCCGAAGTCGCGCGTGAACTGGGTATTCTGACGGTTGCCGTGGTGACCAAACCGTTCCCGTTTGAAGGCAAGCGCCGTGCGAAAATCGCCGAAGAGGGCATTAAGGCACTGGCTGAAAGTGTCGATTCGCTGATCACGATCCCGAATGAAAAGCTGTTATCCGTACTGGGTAAAGGCACGACGTTGCTGGATGCCTTCAAGGAAGCCAATAATGTCCTGCAAGGCGCGGTGCAGGGTATTGCCGATCTGATTATTCGTCCCGGTATGATTAACGTTGACTTTGCTGACGTTAAAACGGTTATGTCCGAAATGGGATTGGCGATGATGGGTACCGGTATCGCCAGCGGTGAAAACCGCGCCCGTGAAGCGGCTGAAATGGCCATTCGCTGCCCGCTGCTGGAGGATATCGACTTGCAGGGGGCCAAGGGCATACTGGTCAATATCACCGCCGGTCTGGATCTTGGCCTGGGCGAGTTTGCCGAAGTGGGTGATACGATCGAAGAGTTTGCGTCCGATAATGCCACCGTGGTTGTGGGCACGGTCATCGACCCCGAGATGAAAGATCAACTCAAGGTCACCGTTGTGGCGACCGGTTTGGGCTCCGTCGAAGCGCCCAAGATTAAAATCGTCAACGCCAATGCACCGGCGCCTGCCGTGCACGCAACCCGTAAAAAAGACGGGCGACTGGATCTTGATCAGCTGGAACTGCCTGCGATTCTACGTCGGCAGAATGAGGCGCGTTCACAGGCTGAAGCCCAAGAAAATATCGCTCACGGTGTCGAGGTTCGTAGCCGTCAACGTACCGGAACGGATAGTGATATGGAGTTTCTGGATATACCGGCATTTTTACGCCGGCAGGCGGACTGATCTACGCTGTCAAACGCGGCATAATTTTGCTATGCTCCGCATTTGATTTTACAGTGGCCAACATTGTCGGAAAGCATGATTAAACAGCGAACGCTAAAAAACTCCATAAAGGCCACCGGTGTTGGTTTACACACCGGTGAAAAAGTCTATCTGACGCTCAAGCCCGCGCCTGTTGACAGCGGTATCGTATTTCGGCGAGTGGATCTTGACCCGGCTGTGGAGATTCGTGCCTGGGCAGAGAATGTCGGGGATACCACGCTCTCCACGAACCTGGTGAACGGCGATGTACGCGTGGCTACAGTCGAGCACCTGCTGTCGGCGATGGCGGGCCTTGGTATCGATAACGCCTATGTTGAGCTCAGTTCCGAAGAAGTTCCGATCATGGACGGTAGTGCGGCACCTTTCGTGTTCTTGCTGCAATCTGCCGGTATCCGCGAACAGGAAAAGGCCAAGCAGTTTATTCGTATCAAGCGCAAGGTGCTGATCGAACAAAACGGCAAGTGGGCCAGCTTTGAGCCCTTCGATGGCTTCAAGGTCAGCTTTACCATCGAATTTGACCATCCGGTATTCCGTGATCGCAATAAAGAGTGTTCACTGGACTTTTCCAGTACCTCGTTTGTGAAAGAAGTAAGCCGGGCGCGGACCTTTGGTTTTATGCGCGATATCGAGCATCTGCGTGAACAGAATCTAGCCCTTGGCGGCAGCATGGATAATGCCATTGTGGTCGATGACTACCGGGTCCTGAACGAAGATGGCCTCCGCTATGACGATGAATTCGTCAAGCATAAGGTGCTGGATGCCGTGGGCGACCTGTACTTGCTGGGTAAAAGCCTGATCGGTGAGTTTAAAGGCTTTAAGTCCGGCCACTACCTGAACAATCTATTGCTGCGCGAACTGCTTAGCAATAAGGATGCCTGGGAAGTGGTGACCTTTGAGGAGAATCTGGCCCCCATCTCCTACTTTAAGCCGGTTCTGGCCGATTAATTATTGTTGGCAATAGACGATAAGAAAAGCCGGGTTCTTTGCAGACCCGGTTTTTTTTTTTTTAACGCGCGATAAAAATGGGCGCGAAGTGTCTTCTTGTGTCACGCGCAGGCTTTTTGAGCGCTGATTTATGCTGCGTTGACGTCGCCGTGTCTAAGACTGCTGTTGACTAAAACGGTTAGCATGCCCGTGTTGAAGCAGAACGCGGAATGCGCACTTGCGTTCTTGTAGGCCTGTCGGCAAGTAAATAAGACGCTTTTTTTGTGATAAGGCTTTAACTTTGGTTAAATCCCCCCCATTAAGTTACGTTTGCGGCCGGTGTCATCCTTCTACAATCGCGTCAAGTCAGGGTAGAATGCCTGCATTTATTCAAAATGCCGGACCGCGGGGTCTGGCCAGAGATAAGTCACAAAAATATGATAGCGCCTCTTTTTAAGAAGATTTTTGGAAGCAAGAACGATCGTGAACTGAAACGTATGGGCAAGATCGTTAAGGTCATTAACGGTTTTGAAGAGGCGCTTGCTGCCCTGACCGACGACGCCCTGCGTGAAAAAACCGGCGAATTTCGTGCGCGCTACCAGAAGGGGGATACGCTGGACCAGCTGTTGCCCGAGGCATTCGCGGTCTGTCGCGAAATGTCCAAGCGGGTGCTGGAAATGCGCCACTTCGATGTGCAGATGATCGGTGGTATTACACTCCATGAAGGTCGTATCGCCGAGATGCGTACCGGTGAAGGTAAGACGCTGGTAGCAACCCTGGCGGTTTATCTGAATGCGATTGCCGGGGATGGCGTACATGTTGTCACCGTCAACGACTATCTGGCCCGCCGTGACGCCGAATGGATGGCGCGCCTCTATAACGCCTTAGGCATGACCGTGGGTGTTATCTATTCCGGCCAGGAGCACGATGAGAAGCAGGCGGCCTATCGCTGCGATATTACCTACGGCACCAACAACGAATACGGTTTCGATTATCTGCGCGATAACATGGCCTTCAGCACCGAAGATAAGGTGCAGCGCTTGCTGACCTATGCGGTCGTGGATGAGGTCGACTCTATTTTGATCGATGAGGCCCGGACCCCGCTGATTATTTCCGGCCCCGCCGAGGACAGCTCCGAGCTGTATCGTCAGATCAACCTGCTGGTACCGAAGCTGGTCAAGCAGGATATCATTCCCGAGAAGGATGAGGAGATCCCTGAAGACCAGGTGGGTCACTACACGGTCGATGAAAAGCAGCGTCAGGTGGAGCTCACGGAAAGCGGGCATCAATTTGTCGAAGAGCTGCTGTCGGGCATCGGTTTGCTGGACGCCGACGAGAGCCTGTACGCGCCGAAGAATCTTAACCTGCTGCACCATATCCATTCAGGCCTGCGTGCGCATGTCTTGTACCAGCGCGATGTTGATTACATCGTGCAGGGCGACCAGATCGTGATCGTCGATGAGCACACCGGTCGTACCATGGCAGGCCGTCGCTGGTCCGAAGGCCTGCATCAGGCGATCGAAGCCAAAGAAGGCGTGGCAATTCAAAATGAAAGCCAGACGCTGGCTTCTACCACCTTCCAGAACTATTTCCGTCTGTACGGCAAGCTGGCCGGTATGACCGGAACCGCCGATACCGAAGCATTCGAATTACGCCAGATCTACGGTCTGGATGTGGTGGTTATTCCGACCAACCGTCCGGTTCAGCGCACCGATTACAATGACCTGGTGTTTTTGTCCATGGAGGAGAAGTTCGAGGCGATCGTCAAAGAAGTTCGCGAATGCCAAGAGCGCAAGCAGCCGGTTCTGGTGGGTACGGCGTCCATCGATATGTCGGAAGTGATTTCTCGCTTGCTGGACAAAGCCAAGATCCAGCACGATGTCCTCAACGCCAAGCAGCATGATCGGGAAGCCTTGATTATCGCCAATGCCGGTTGTCCCGGTGCGGTAACGATTGCGACCAATATGGCCGGTCGCGGAACCGATATCGTGCTGGGTGGCAACTGGGAATCCGAAATAGCCCGCATGGATTCACCGTCGCAGGCGCAGGTCGACAAGATTCGCAGCGACTGGGCGGTGCAGCATGAGATCGTATTGAAGGCAGGTGGCCTGCATATCGTCGGTACCGAGCGGCATGAATCGCGTCGGATCGATAATCAGCTGCGCGGACGTGCCGGCCGTCAGGGTGATCCGGGCTCTTCGCGCTTCTTCCTGTCGCTGGAAGATAACCTGATGCGGATCTTTGCGTCCGAACGGGTGAAAAACTTTATGCAGGCGCTGGGGATGGAGAACGGTGAAGCGATCGAGCACAAGATGGTGTCCAATGCCATCGAGAAGGCGCAGCGCAAGGTGGAAGGCCGCAACTACGATATCCGTAAGCAGTTGCTCGAATACGATGATGTGGCCAACGATCAGCGCCGCGCCATCTATGACCAGCGCAACGAGCTGATGGCATCCACCGATGTGTCCGATACCATCGATGCGATCCGTACCGAGGTCGTCAATGATGTGATCAGCGCCTCCATTGCCCCGCAAAGCTTGGTTGAACAATGGGATGTGCCAGGTCTGGAGGCTCAGATTGCCGCTGATCTGAATCTGCAGTTGCCGATTCAGCAATGGTTGGACGAGGATCACCAGCTGCACGAGGAGCCGCTGCGCGAACGTATTCAGCAAGCCGTGATCGAGGCGTATCAGGAGAAGGAAACCGTCGTCGGTGCTGACTCCATGCGTTTGTTCGAGAAGCAGGTGATGCTGCAGGTGTTGGATAACCTCTGGAAAGAGCACCTGGCGACCATGGACCACCTGCGCCAGGGAATTCATCTGCGCGGTTATGCCCAGAAGAACCCCAAGCAGGAGTACAAGCGCGAGTCCTTCGAGCTGTTCCAGGAGCTGCTGGTTAATATCAAGCAGGAAGTGGTGCGCATCATCAGCCATGTGCAGGTGCGGGCGCCGGAAGAGATCGAAGCCCTGGAGCAGCAGCGCCGCGAAGCAATGGAGCGCCAGCAGATGCAGTTTGAGCATCAGGATAGCGGTTCCATAACGGCGGAAGAGAACGGGGAGGCCAGCGCTGAACCCGAGCACGCGCCGTTTGTCCGCGAGCAGCCCAAGGTAGGCCGCAATGAACCCTGTCCTTGCGGATCGGGTAAGAAATACAAGCAGTGTCACGGTCGGATCGCCTAATCACATTTTAATTATCAGGATCGCGGCGAAGTCTGTGATCTGCAAAGGAGCATAAACATGGCTGTAGGTCCTGCTACATTACCCGCTGAATTTCTTCCTGTACCGGGATTTCGCCTGGGTGTGACCTGTGCCGGCATTAAGCAGCCGGGTCGACGGGATCTGGTCGTCATGGAGCTGGCAGAAGGCAGTACCACGGCGGGTGTGTTTACCCTGAATCAGTTTTGTGCGGCGCCGGTGCGTATCGCCAAGGCGAATTTGCAGCAAGCCCCAGCCCGCTATTGGCTGGTGAATACCGGTAATGCCAACGCCGGCACCGGCGCCGAGGGGTTGGCCGATGCGCAGCAGTGTTGCGAGAACCTAGGCGCGTTGGGCGGGGTTGCGCCAGGCGCGGTCTTACCCTTTTCTACCGGCGTGATTGGCGAAAAATTACCGGTTGAGAAGATCCTTGCCGGGATACCGGCTGCGCTGGCTGCGCTGGATGAAAACAACTGGGAAGCGGCGGCGAACGGCATCATGACCACCGATACCCGCCCTAAAGGTGCTTCGCGCTCGGTGGTGTATCAGGGGCAGCGCATCAGTATCAGTGGTATCTCCAAAGGTGCGGGCATGATTATGCCCAATATGGCCACCATGCTGGCGTTCGTTGCCACCGATGCACAGATTGCCGCGACCGACCTGCAGGCGCTGTTGTCACACGCCGCCGAGAAGAGTTTTAACCGGATCACCATCGACGGCGATACCTCGACCAATGATAGCTGCATGCTGGCGGCTACTGGCGCCTCGGGTGTCGCCGTCGCACCCGGTAACCCTGTTTGGGCGCTGTTCGCCGAGGCGCTGCAGTCGTTGCTGCTGGAGTTGTCTCACGCGATCGTCCGCGACGGCGAGGGGGCCACCAAGTTTGTTACTGTCGCCATCGAACAAGCGGCCAGCAAGGAAGAGGCGCTGGCCGCCGCTTACACCATTGCCCATTCACCGCTGATCAAGACGGCCCTGTTTGCCAGTGATCCGAACTGGGGGCGTATCCTCGCGGCGCTGGGACGGGCGGGTATTCAGCATCTGGATGTCGATGCCTTGCAGATCTATCTGGACGATATCTGTATCGTCGATCAGGGCGGTCGTGCGGCAGGTTATACCGAAGCGCAGGGTCAGGCGGTCATGAACCGCGAGGAGATCACCATCCGCGTGGTCTTGAACCGTGGCGCGGTGAGCGAGCAGGTCTGGACCACCGATCTGTCCCTCGATTACGTCAGTATCAACGCCGATTACCGCAGCTGATGGCTGTTTCGCCCCGTGTCTGAGCTGTCTGCTTCGGCAACAAGCGTACCCGCGTCAGGGCTATCGAAGCCACTGGCTCAGGTGCATGTCGCCGCCGCCGCCATCGTCGGCCGCGACGGTTGCATCCTTATCGCGCGCCGCCCCGAACACCTGCATCAGGGCGGCTTGTGGGAGTTTCCCGGCGGTAAAGTCGAAGCGGGAGAGACCAGCGCTCAGGCGCTCAGTCGCGAGCTTCACGAAGAGCTGGGGATTCGACCAACCGCCTCGACGCCGCTGATCCGCATTCCTTTCGATTATCCGGATAAACGCGTGGTCCTGGATGTGTGGCGGGTCAGCGCCTATGACGGCGAACCGCGCGGGCGCGAAGGCCAGCCCCTGCGCTGGGTGCCTCTGGATCAGCTCGATGACTTGCCGTTTCCCGCGGCGAATCGACGCATCATTACCGCGTTGCAGCTGCCTGACGCCTATATGATCACCGGTGATTTTCACCGACAGGACGACTTTATTGCCCGCTTGCGGCAGGCGCTGCAGGCGGGCGTGAAGCTGGTACAGTTACGCGCCAAGTCGCTGCCCCCGGACGAATTTATCGCCTTGGCGAAAGCCGCATCGACGCACTGCCGTCAGGCCGGTGCGAAGCTGGTACTCAATGGATCGCCACGCAGCCTGCCCGCGGCAATTGCCGACGGCATCCACCTCGATAGCCGTACCTTAATGGCCAGCAACGACGAGCAACTGTTGCCCTGGCGAACAGGCCTGATCGGTGCATCCTGCCACTCCCCACAAGAGCTAGCCGCCGCTACCCGCCTGGACTTGGACTACGTGTCCTTGTCACCGGTCTGCCACACCCAAACCCATCCGGATACCGCGGCAATCGGCTGGGAGGTTTTTCGCGACTGGACCCAAGATACCCCGCTACCGGTGTATGCCTTAGGCGGAATGACAGCGGAGCAGCGGAGCGTCGCCATCCAGCATGGCGGGCAAGGCATCGCCACCATCCGCGGCTATTGGCCGGAATAATTATGGCTACAGGCTACAGGCTACAGGCTACAGGCTACAGGCTACAGGCTACAGGCTACATACAGGCTACAGCTACAGGCTACAGCTACAGGCTACAGGCTACAGGCTACAGGCTACAGGCTTCAGGCTTCAGGCTGTACTCAGGATAACCAACGTCACCGTCTGCTTGCCGCCTGAAGCCTGCCGCTTGAAGCTTTTCGTTTTCTTGCCGTTTAGCGCCTAGCAAGCCTTGTAGAGGCGTCCTAGTCCCTAGCTCCTTGGTTTAATGAAGCGGCGGCTCATTCCAGCTCTCATCCGAATCCAGATCGATCGAATCCTCGCCCGTCACCGATGTACCTTCAATCTGGAACTCCTCATTGGCCCAGGCGCCAAGATCGATCAGCTTGCAGCGTTCGGAGCAGAACGGGCGGTGCGGGTTGTCGGTCGACCATTCGAGGGGTTTTTTGCAGGAGGGGCAGTTGACGGTCAGCGTGCTCATAGAGATCGATACTTCATTGACTAGGGGTTAGGGGATGGGCCGCGGTTAGGGCCCGTTGGCGCAGTTTTTTGTCCAGGGCAATGACCTGCGGAAGAATCGCGCCAGGCTCACCACTGTTGTCGATCAGATCATCGGCGCGGGCGACGCGGGCGCTGCGGGCTATCTGCGTATCGATAATGGCGCGCACCTGCTCAGGGTCATTGCTGTCCCGATCCATGGTGCGGGACATCTGCAGCGCTTCCGGAAGGTCTACCACGACGATGCGCTGGGCCAGCAGGTGCTGATCGGTTTCCAGCAGCAACGGCGAGACCAGCAACACGTAAGGCGATTTCGCGGCGGCCAGTTGCCGCTCGGTCTCCTGGCGGATTAACGGGTGCAGCAACTGCTCGAGCCAGCGCCGTTGGGCCGGGTCTTTAAAAACCAACTGGCGCATCCTGTCCCGATCCAGGCTGCCGTCACGGCGAATAACCGCCGCACCGAAATGTGCTGCGATGCCTTGCAATGCTTCGCTGCCCGGTTCGACCACCTGACGGGCGATGATATCCGCATCGACCAGCACGATACCCTGATCGGCAAAGGCGTTGGCGACGGTGGTTTTACCGCTACCAATGCCACCGGTGAGTCCGACCACGAATGTCATTTAGCTTAATCCGGCCCAGCGGAAGTAGATCTGGATCATATCGCTGCCCCACAACATCGCCAGCCAGCCGGCTCCCGCAAGAAAAGGCCCGAAAGGAATGGGTTTGCCTTGCTCGCGGCCTTGGAAGGCGATCAGCGCCCCGCCGACCAGTGCGCCGACCAGCGACGAGAGGATGATGATCAGCGGCAGAAACTGCCAGCCCATCCAGGCCCCGAGCGCCGCCAGCAGTTTGAAATCGCCAAAGCCCATGCCTTCTTTGCCGGTCAGCAGCTTAAAGGCCCAGTAGACACACCAGAGGATAAGATAGCCGCCAATCGCGCCCCATACCGCACTGCTCAGATCGGTAATCAGTCCGAAACTGTTGGCGATCAGTCCCAACCAGAGCAGGGGCAGGGTGATGCTATCCGGCAGCAGCTGATGATCATAGTCGATCATGGTCAGGCTGATCAACGCCCAGGTAAGCAGCAGCAGCAGCAGCGTGGTGGCGGACCAGCCAAACTGATAGGCGATAAGCGCGGATAGTAGCCCGCTTACCGCTTCGATGATCGGGTAGCGCATGGATATCGGATTGCTGCATTGCGAGCAGCGCCCACGCAGGAACAGGTAGCTAAGCACCGGGATGTTTTCCAGACTGCTGATGGCGTGGTTGCAATTGGGGCAGCGCGAGCGGGGCACCGCGAGATTGAACGTCTCCTTCACGTTGCCTTTTGGCGCCGGCGCTGTTTCGTTCTCCAGCAGCTCGCGGCACTGTTCATGCCACTCGCGCTCCATCATCAGCGGCAGCCGGTAGATAACCACATTGAGAAAACTGCCCACCAGGAGCCCGAGTATCGTGACTGTTGCTACAAAGGCGCCGGTATAGAGGGTAAAGAAATCGTTAATAGTCACTCTTCCTTACACCACCGCGCCTAGCTTAAAGATGGGCAGATACATGGCGATGACCAGGCCGCCCACCATCACGCCGAGGAAGGCCATGATAAACGGCTCCATCAGGCTGGTGAGGCTGTCCACCGCATTATCGACCTCGTCTTCATAGAAGGTAGCGACTTTATCGAGCATTTCGTCCAGTGAGCCCGATTCCTCACCAATCGAGATCATCTGTACCGCCATATTCGGGAAGACGCCGGTCATACGCGTGGCGTTCTGTAAGGACTGGCCGGTAGATACGCCGTTACGGATCTGTATGATGGCGGTTCGATAAACCACATTACCCGAGGCCCCCGCGGCGGAATCCAGCGCATTGACCAGCGGCACACCGGCGGCAAACGTGGTGGACAGCGTGCGGGCAAAGCGAGCAATGGCCGATTTATTGAGCACATCCCCGATCACGGGGACGCGCAGGGAAAAGCGATCCACGCCATCACGGAATTTTTCAGATTTACGGTGGGTTGTTTTGATTAAAAAGCTGGCCACGAAAAAACCAATCAGGGCAACAAACCAATATTCCTGAACCACGACGGAAAGGTTGACCACCATCTTGGTGAAGGCAGGCAGGTCGGCGCCGAAGCCTTTAAAGATCGATTCGAACTGCGGCACCACTTTGATCAGCAAAATAGCCGAGACCACGACACCGACGATAACGACCGCGATGGGGTAGCTCATGGCCTTTTTGATCTTGGCTTTCAGCGCTTCGGTCTTTTCTTTGTAGATGGCGATCCGGTCCAACATGGTCTCCAGGGCACCGGACTGCTCACCGGCCTCGACTAAGTTACAGAACAGGTCGTCGAAATGCAGGGGATGCTTTGCCATAGCTTGATGCAGCGTGCCGCCACTGGCTACATCGTTTTTTATGTCCAGTATCATGGCTTTAAGCAAGGGCTTGTCGACACCACCGGCGACGATATCGAAGGCTTGGATCAGTGGTACGCCGGCCTTCATCATGGTCGCGAGCTGGCGTGTAAACAGGGCGATATCCAGCGGCGTGATTTTTTTTCCGCTACCTCCCAGCAGAGGGCCTCGTTCTTTGGTGATTTTGCCGGGTACGATACCCTGTTTGCGCAACAGGGCCTTGGCAAACGCGACATTCTGCGCGTCGATCTTGCCTTTACTGGGGTTGCCGTTCTTGTCTTTGCCTTCCCAGGTGAAGGAAACCGGTCTTGCTTCTTTAGCCGCCATGCCAACAATCCACTGCCGAACAAAATGAAAAGGAGTATATCAGGAAACGTCGCTATTAACCTGGCATCAAAATACCGATCCGTTCGGTCTTTTGATGACGACAAGGCCGGCGCCTGTCCGTCCTTGTCTCACGTGGCTTGATGCCACGGTGGTTCATCCATGAACCGCTTATTAAAGCGGCATTTTTGCACGGTATTAAGTTGCCGCCTTAATCAGTAGCCTCAAGCCTTCACCACGCGGTTGACCTCTTCCATGCTGGTCAGGCCGCCCGCGGCTTTAACCAGCCCGGACTTGCGCAGGTTGGGGTAGCCTTGCTTTTCAGCCAACTCGGCGATCTCCAGTGAGTTGCCGTTATTCATAATCAGCTCGGAAATCTGCGGGGTGATCGGCACCACCTCATAAATACCGACCCGGCCTTTATAGCCGCCGACACAGCTGTTGCAACCCACGGGGCCGTAGATGGTCAGCCCAGCTTCGATCTGCTCTTCACTGAAGCCTTCTTCCAGAAGCGTGGCTTTGGGAATATTGACCGGGGTCTTGCATTTGCTGCACAGGCGCCGGGCCAGACGCTGGGCGATAATCAGCGACACCGCGGTGGCGATATTAAAGGCCGGAACGCCCATGTTGCGTAAGCGCGTCAAGGTTTCGGGGGCGCTGTTGGTGTGCAGGGTCGAGAGCACCATATGACCGGTTTGGGCCGCTTTAATGGAGATTTCAGCGGTTTCAAGGTCTCGAATCTCACCCACCATCACCACGTCGGGATCCTGACGCAGGAACGAGCGCAGCGCCATGGCGAAGGTAAGCCCTACCTTGGCGTTAACATGCACCTGGTTGATCCCTTCCAGGTTGATCTCTACCGGATCCTCGGCCGTGGAGATATTGCGTTCCGGGGTGTTAAGGATATTCAGGCCGGTATACAGGGAAACGGTTTTACCGCTACCGGTGGGTCCAGTGACGAGGATCATGCCCTGTGGCTCCTCGAGGGTCTTCATAAACAGCTGTTTCTGGTGTTCTTCATAACCCAGCGCATCGATCCCCATCTTGGCGCTGGAGGAATCGAGTATCCGTAACACGATTTTTTCGCCCCAGATGGTGGGAAGGGTGTTAACCCGGAAATCGATGGATTTGGTTTTAGATATCCGCATCTTGATGCGCCCGTCCTGCGGGACCCGCCGCTCGGAGATATCCATCTGCGACATCACCTTGAGCCGCGCCGATAAGCGCGGGGTCAGGTTGACCGGCGGCTTGGCGACTTCGTGCAAGATACCGTCGGTGCGAAAGCGAATGCGGTAACTCTTCTCGTAGGGCTCGAAGTGAATATCCGACGAGCCTTTCTTTATAGCGTCGAGCAATATTTTATTCACAAAACGGACGATAGGGGCTTCACCGGCGCCATCGCCAGGGTCTGCATCGCCTGAATCGGCTTTTTCGGTATCTTCCAGCTCCAGATTCTCGAGATCGGCATCGTCGAGACCATCCAAAGCCGAGCCGCTTTGCGATTCCAGAAATTGCTCAATCAGACGGGTGAGCTTGTCCTCTTCGACCACCACCGGCTCGGTCTTGATACCGGTATGGAATTTGATCTCATCCAGTGCCTGGATATTGGTCGGATCGGCCAGCGCGATATAAAGGCGGGTGTCTCGCTTGATAAGCGGTATCGCCTGGTGTCTGCGAACCAGCTCTTCGGAAACCAGGTCAGCGGGTGAGTGGCTGATATCGAACTCATCCAGATTAAGGTGCGGTACCCCAAACTCATCCGCCGCCGCCGCCGCCGCTTTATGTGGGCTGACCAGTTTTTCGCGCACCGCGTAGGTAATAAAGGAGAGGTTAGCCTTTTTCGACTCGACAAGCGCGTTCGAAGCATTGTCTACCGAAAGGATGCTGTCGTTGACCAGGCGCTTGGCCAGACCGGAAAGTGCTTGTATGCCCATAATTCTCGATAATTGAGTTAGGTCAAAGAGTTGATTGCTAAACGATAGCACTTATGTACTTGCTAGGGAACGCCGCCTATACTCGATTTCAAGCTAGAAGGGGAGTAAGTCAAGTCGGCTTGCTAAAGATGAACGAATGAGTTGAAGTCGGTTGCTAGGACGTCTACTATCCTGTGGCCTAATAATACGCCGGCAGACGCTGGCAGCTTACATTCTTTTGGTTCTGGAGAACACACCATGAAAAAGCAAGCGGGTTTTACCCTGATTGAATTGATGATCGTTGTGGCGATCATCGGTATTTTGGCGGCGATTGCGTTGCCTGCCTATCAGACTTACACCAAGAAAGCGAAGTTTTCTGAGGTTATCTTGGCGACATCTGGCGTTAAGTCTCAGATCGATATCTGCGGACAGGTAAAGAAAACAACCAAAGCTGCCTTCTCTAATGCAACAACAGGATGTATTATTGGTGCAAATGGAGTGACGGCGGTCACTGCTAAAGGTTTTTTGACCTCCGTAGCGACTGTGGGTAACGCATCAAATAAAGTTACTATTACTGCAACTGGTACTAGTGATGTTGATTCCGCAAAATATATTTTGGCGGCGACTATGGATGACAGCGGTGAGATTACTTGGACCCAGGACGAGTCAACCGGTACTGATAACTGCGTAGTATTAGGTCTCTGCTAATAATATATATCGATGGATAATTTCAATTGATATAAGCCACAAAAAAACCCTGATTGTATCAGGGTTTTTTTGTGGCTGTATGATTGCCGCGTGATTGATTGTTCCTGTGGGTCATCGGGAGATACGGCATTGGCGTGTTAATTTTTTGTTTCGTTATACAGTTTACGAGAAGATCATATCTATGTTTCGTACTCCGTTGTACAGCAGTCAGCAGCGCTACCATATCCTCTATGTTTTTTTATTCGGGGCGTTATTTTTAGTTGCCCCGTTATATTACCATCGCCATCTAGCTGGAGGAGGACTTTTTTTACCTTTTAATATTTTAGTGTGGTTTTCAGCATGTTTAGTGATCTTTACTGGTGTTTTTAAAGTAGTAGAAACGCAACGTTTTCAATTTTCTAGGGTTTTTTATTTCTTTTTATTTTTGTTGATCACTACAACCTCCACTGGTTTTTTCACTAGCAGTTTCGATCCTGTTTCGTGGCTATTTCGGGTGTTGGCACTGCTGGGTGGAATTCTATTTGTTTTTTCTGTATTGCAGCTTTCTTTATCAGTTAGGGTGTTCGAGCTTTGTCTGCATATAATTCTGGCTTCTGTGCTACTCCAGGCGGCTGTTGGTTTGTTTCAAATTTTATTCGACTCTTCTGTGCTTGCATGGTTGCCGTTTTCTCCCACCATACCCAGCGGCATATTCCAGCAAATTAATGTGGCAGCGTCTTACCAGGCTACTGGCCTGAGTATCAGTCTGTACCTGATTAGCCGTCCGAGCTTTAAGCGGAATCACTGGTTGCTCCATTCGCTCATTTACGTTAGCGCGTTCAGTGCTGCCGCTGTGGTGACTTATTCCGGTTCGCGAGTTGGCATGTTAGGTGCCTTAACAGCTCTTGGGTTGTTGCTATGTTGTCGCATTCGGCTTCTTGTGCGAAATAAGCGGGCTCTCATTGGGTGGTTGTTAATGTTGTTGGTAGGGTGTTTTGTCGGTAGTCAATACGGTAACAGTCAGCTTCAACAGGGTGTCCATAAATTAGGTGGCACAGAAGAGAACGGCCGACTGGAAGCTCGTATCTCTATATATAATATTAGTCTTGAATTGTTTAAAGAATCGCCGTGGGTTGGCCATGGAGCCGGCAGCTTTGAAAAAGTGTATCAAGATAAGAAATCGGATTTCATGAAACAAGATCCCAATGCTAATTATGGCACAAGGCGGACAAGTCACCCTCATAATGAATTGCTTTATTGGATGGTTGAGGGTGGTTTGGTATCGCTAAGTGGGATGATTTTTGCTTGTATTGCCATTATTGTACAGCTATTTAAGATCGGTTGGAGTCGAGGTGGAGCCTACGGAGCTTTACTTTTTCCTATCGCGTTACATACACAGGTTGAGTACCCGTTTTATCTGTCGTCGTTGCATTGGTTTTTGTTTTTATTTTTTATTACAATGGCTGTCCACCATAGTCAAATTCAAGTTCGCTTGCATTTGACTAATGTCATGAGAAAAACATTGTTTGTGTTTCTCGCTTTGGTTGCTTATTTTGTTGCTTTTTTCTTTAGTCAGTCACTTGTCAGTAATAAACAGTTGTTCGGGTTCGTTAATTATTTACCCAGAGATTTATCTGAATTAAAAGTTTCCAGTAGAAATCTTTATTTTTCAGACTACACTGAGTTTTTACAAATGCAGACTTATTTGGAATACGCTGAAACTTCTAATAATAAAGAGTTGCTAGCGATGTATGTTCAGTGGGCAGAAGAAACGCTAAAGACGATGACTGAGCCGGTCGTGTACGGGGGGTTGGCGCTGGCCTACCATCTTTCTGGCAGGATGGAAGAGAGTGGACAAATATTAACAAAGGGATTGAGTGTCTATCCAAATAATAAGGAACTAGCTATATATAAAGCACGGATTTTAAAAACACCAGTCCTTGCAAAATAGCTTTTAAATAGATCTTGATAAGCCTTCTGCTGGTCTTCTGCAGCTTTCCCCAACGCGGTATAGAGCGGATGGGCCGTTATCAACGGGTCCTGTTTTCCGTGCGCATTATGCTTGTGGCTCGACCAGGTGTAATTAGAAGGGCTATTGACCATGCCTGCTCTGACCGGATTTAATTCGATGTACCGGTAGCCGGTCAGAAGGTACTGCTCTGAATCCAGGAGCGTGGCCTTATAGCGTCCTTCCCAGAGTGTGCCTGTTCGACCGTACCGGTAATTGAAATATTGGACGTATTTACGCCCTAATGATTGCATTACGCGACTAATCCCATCGTCAGACCACGGCGTGATGAGTAGATGGACATGATTGCTCATCAGCACATAGGCGTGTAGTTCGCATTCGAATGTGTTGCAGGCTTCTGCCAAGGACTCTAGATAGAACGCGTAATCATCCTCGCTGGCAAAGATAATCTGTCGATTATTGCCGCGCTGGATAATGTGCTGGGGATGGCCGGGTAGTTGGAAGCGAGGTTGGCGCGCCATAGGGGAGTACCTCCTTGTACTCTTGAGTAATTCCGGCATCATAGCTGGGTGTCGTTAAGCGTGCTGAATAATTAACAAAAATCGATTAAAAATCGATCAGTCGAGTCTGGCCCCATTGAAGGAAGTGCACCGTGTTTTTACTTAAAAAATATTTCCGTCCCCTGATGTTTATTATGATCGCGGCTTCGGTTGCCATGGTTTGGTATGTGCAGCAAATTGAGACGCTGGACCCTGATGTGGTGGTCCGCATTAATCAGCGCCTCGACAGCGATGCGCAGATTAAGTCTTATGTCTGGAACTACAGCCGTTTGTCGGTGGGGGTGATAAAAGATCAAGTCGAGCCGCAGGCGTTCGTCGCCGCGCTGTGCCGCGATATCGAAAAATTGGGCGGGCATAAGGTCTCGATCGAAGCGGTGGATGTACTGAAGGTTCAACAGACTAACGGTGCCGTGTGGGAGCAGGTCGGTTACGCGAAGTGTCGTTAGACTGAAGCTACAGGCTACAGGCTACAGGCTACAGGCTACAGGCTACAGGCTACAGGCTATAAAAAAGGGCACCCTACGCAGGACGCCCTTTTTTGTTTTTGGATGGCGTGGGTGCTTATTCGAAACGCATCGACAGGTCGATGGACTGGCAGTCTTTGGTCAGGGCGCCGATGGAGATGTAATCGACGCCGGTTTCCGCGTAGCTGCGCAGGGTTTCGTCGGTGATGCCCCCAGAGGCTTCGAGCTTGGCGCGACCGTTGGTGGTGCGCACCGCTTGGCGCATGTCGGCATGGCTGAAGTTATCCAGCATGATGATATCGGCACCGGCTTCGAGGGCTTGGTTCAATTCGTCGAGACTTTCGACTTCAACTTCTACCGGCTTGCCGGGTTCGTTGCTGCGGGCCTGGGCGATGGTCTGGGCGATGGAGCCGCAGGCGGCGATATGGTTTTCTTTGATCAGATACGCGTCGTACAGGCCGATGCGGTGGTTGTAGCAGCCACCACAGGTGACGGCGTATTTCTGTGCATTACGCAGCCCGGGTAGTGTCTTGCGTGTATCGAGGAGTTTCACGTCGGTACCGCGGACCAGTTCGGCGTAGTAGTGGCTGCGGGTTGCCGTGCCGGACAGGGTTTGCAGAAAATTCAGCGCACAGCGTTCGCCGGTCAGCAGGGAGCGGGCAGGGCCCTGGAGGGTAAACAAGACCTGATTGGCTGCGACGCGG
Source organism: Motiliproteus sp. (assembly GCA_041586615.1). Classification (GTDB taxonomy): domain Bacteria; phylum Pseudomonadota; class Gammaproteobacteria; order Pseudomonadales; family Balneatricaceae; genus Motiliproteus. The sequence goes on from JBFGZS010000014.1 coordinate 61,958, forward strand.
TCGCCATCGTCAATCCGCCAGTGGATTGTGACAGTCGGGTCGACCTGTTTGAACACTTCGTTGACCCAGTCGCGGCCGCAGATGGTTGCCTGGTCTCTGGATATGATCCGTGCAGTGGCTTGCTGGTCGGCAGGGATGAGTGCAGCGGTGATATCGCCGCTGCCGATATCCTCTTCCAGTGCGCGCTGGACCGTCAGGGCCAGGTCTGTTTTCCAGTACTGCGGGGTTGTCATGGTTGAGCTCTCCAGAATAGATCACCGGGCACAGTAAGGTCGACATCAGCCGGGTGGACGCGGTGGCGTAGGCCGCTGGGCGTGATGCCTGGCGGCCGTTCTTTATGAATAACTGGACGCGATTGTAGCAGATTCGCTGGCTGGGTTTACCAGGAGACGGCCTTTTTCAACAACTTGATGAGGTATACTGGCGGAAAACCAATCTGGTCAAAGAAGGAGGCGTCTTGAGCGGCTGTGATGACGCGGCGGTTAATCCTGCGCCGTATCGAATTGAATCCCATTGGCTGGAAGGGGCCGTGCTGTTGCCGTCGCCGAACTGTGGCGAGCGTCCCGCGGGTGCGTCCATTGATCTGCTAGTGCTGCATAATATCAGCCTGCCGCCTGGGCAATACGGCGGCGGGCATATCCAGGCGTTCTTTCAAAACCGGCTGGATGTCACGGCGCATGCCTATTTTGCCGAGATCGCCGACCTGCAGGTATCGGCCCATCTGCTAATCGAACGCGATGGCACCCTGGTGCAGTTTGTGCCGTTTAATCGACGTGCCTGGCACGCCGGTCAGTCCTGTTTTGAAGGGCGATCGGACTGCAATGATTTCTCCATCGGTATCGAGCTGGAAGGCTGTGATGATGAGCCTTATACCGATCGGCAGTATCAGGTGCTGGTCGCAGTGAGTCGTTGTTTACTGGAGGCATATCCCGAATTGAGTGTTGAGCGCATCGTGGGTCACTGCGATATTGCGCCGGTGCGAAAAACCGACCCCGGACCGTCATTCGACTGGGGACGTCTGCGAAGGTTGCTGTCCTGCGCGTAACGCAGTGATTGGTCGGCATAATGTATGGAAACTAATTGCAAACAAGAATAATTATCATTTATTATACGCGGCAAAGCTTTCTCTTTTGTAGGGCCTTTTCCGCAGTAGATTAACGTTCAGTAGATCTGTCTAGTCTCGGCCAGGCTCTTAGGAGCAACACTTGTGATAAGGATTGTGAACTAGCCATGAGTACGCTTCTGCGTGTTGAGAACATAGAGTGTCGCTATGAGCAGCATCGGGTTGTCGAGCAACTCAGTTTTGAGGTCAAAGAGGGCGAGATCGCTTGCTTACTGGGCCCCAGCGGTTGCGGCAAGACCACCGTTCTGCGTGCTATAGCCGGGTTTAACTCGATCTATTCGGGCTCTCTGCAGCTTGAAGGACGAGTCATTGCGACGGCAACCACCAGTGTGCCCCCTGAGCGGCGCAATCTGGGTATGGTGTTTCAGGACTACGCGCTATTTCCGCACCTTAGCGTTGAGGATAACATCGCCTTCGGCCTGACCAACGGTTCGCGCCGGGACAAACGCCGTATCGTCGCCCATCTGCTGGAGCTGGTGAAGTTGCCGGATGTGGCGAAGCGTTTTCCGCATGAATTATCCGGCGGTCAGCAACAGCGTATCGCACTGGCGCGTGCGTTGGCGCCGAAACCGCGTTTGCTGTTGATGGATGAGCCGTTTTCTAATCTGGATACCGAATTGCGGCGGCAGTTATCGGTGGAAGTCAGGGATATTCTGCGCGAAGAAAAAATCTCGGCAATCGTCGTTACCCATGATCAGGATGAGGCCTTCACGGTCAGCGATAAGTTGGGTGTGCTGGCCGATGGCTATCTGCAGCAATGGGATACGCCCTTTACGGTTTATCACCAGCCGGTCAACCCCAAAGTCGCCAGTTTTGTGGGGGAAGGGATGTTTATTCCGGGCCGCGCCCTGGATGGCGAGCTCATTGAAACCGATATCGGGCTGGTCAAGGCTAATAAGGTGACTTGGCAGTCAGGTGATAAGCTTGATGTGTTCCTGCGCCCCCATGAAGTCGTGCCCGGCTGCAGCGGCTGCGAGGTGAGTGGCGAGGTCGTTAAGAAGGAGTTCCTCGGTACAACGACGCTCTACACCTTAAAGCTACCGACTGGTCGCCTGGTGGAATCCTCTTTTATCAGTAACGAAGACCTTCGCCTGGGCGACCGGGTTTCCGTGCGGGTCGAGACCTCTAATCTGGTGGCTTTTAAAGCCGGTTAATTTATCGGCTTAGCCTGTCGGTTTGGGCGGGGGATCCCGGTTATGTTGATCCGGCCATGGTTTATTCCGGCCATGGTTTATTCCGACCATAGTCTATTCCGGCCATGCTCTCTTTATGGCCGATTAAAAAAGGCCCCTGGCGAATGCTGCGGAGCCTTTTTTTGTGTCTTTATGTCTAACGGCAAAACGGCATAACTGCCGTTGAGCTTAACCAACCGGTAAGGTTTAAGCCCCCTGGGGTGCGGAGCTGTCTTTTGCATGCCTGGGAGGGCGCTTGGCCTGGGTTGACGAGGTAATCGTGCGGCTCAGCAAGATAACCGGTATCAGCCCCACCAGGACGATCAGTAAGGCGCCGAGTGCCGATTGCTCCAGCATTTCATCCGAGGCGTATTGATAGACATAGGTCGCCAGGGTATCGAAATTGAACGGGCGCAGGATCAAGGTTGCCGGTAGCTCTTTCATGCAATCGACAAACACCACCAAGGCCCCGGTCAGGAGTCCGCCCCGTATCAGGGGTAGGTGCACCCGCCATAGGGTTTGCATGCTGTTGAGCCCTAATGAGCGGGCCGCCATGTCCATGGTGGGGGTTATTTTCGCCAGACTGGATTCGACCGAGCCGGTGGCCACCGTTAAGAAACGGACCACATAGGCGAACAGCACCGCGAAAATCGTCCCGCTTAGGAGCAAGCCCGTTGAGATACCGAACAGGTCCATCATGAGGCTGTCCAGGCCGTTATCAAACGCGGCAAAGGGGATGATGACGCCGATGGCCAGCACGGCACCCGGCAGCGCGTAACCCAGTCCAGACAAGCGAACCGCGCTGTTCAGGGCACGACTGCTGTGCAGGCGCTTGCTATAGGCCAGCAGCAAGCCGACCAGGCAGCAGATAAACGCAGTCAGCAGTGCCAGCATAAAGCTGTTACCGGCGATGGTCAGGAACTCATCGTTCCAGGATTCGCTGAAATTGTCCCAGGCGTAGTAGCTCAGTACCATGAAGGGGATTAAAAAACCGGCAGCAAAGGGCAGCAGGCAGGCCAGCGTGGCGAAGGCGGCGCGCCAGCCCGTCAAGGGGTAGGTGATGAGTTCGCGGTAGCGGTCTGCACCATTGAATTGGCGTTGTTTGGCGCGCCCAATCCGTTCCAGTGACACGAGCATGACGACAAAAATCAGCATCATGCAGGCAATTTGGGCGGCACCGCCGATGTTGCCCATATTCAGCCAGGTGTCGTAGATGCCGGCACTCATGCTTTTAACGGCGAAGAAATCTACGGTGCCAAAGTCATTAATCGTCTCCATGGAAACCAATGACAGGCCAACCGCGATGCCGGGACGGGCCATGGGGAGTGAGACACGTATAAAGCTCTGCCACGGCGTGCAACCCAGGGTGCGGCTGGCTGCCTGGATGTTGGCCGATTGTTCCAGAAAAGAAGCACGGGCCAGCATATAAATGTAGGGGTAGAGAACCAGCGCCAGCATCAGGATGGCACCGCCCAGGGTGCGGATATCCGGAAACCAGTAATCTCTGGCGGTTTGCCAGCCAAACAGTTCGCGCAGCGCGGACTGGACGAGACCTGCGTATTCGAGCTGGTCGGTATAAACGTAGGCAATCACATAGGCGGGTACGGCAAACGGCAGTAGCAAGGCCCATTCAAAAATGCGCTTGCCCGGGAAACGGCACATGGTGACTAGCCAGGCACAGCCAACGCCAATGAGGGTAGCGATGGTTCCGACACCGGCCAGTAGTAATAAGGTTGTGATGATGTAGTGGGGGAGAACGGTGCTGGCGAGGTGGTCCCAGATATTTTCACTGGGAAACAGGGCCAGCCAGAAGATGGATGCGACGGGCAAGACGACCAGTACGGCGCAGAGGAGGGCCGAGAGTAACCAACGCCGATTAAGGTGTTTTTCCGAACGCAGCGCGCTGTCGCCTAGAGGGGGAAGAGTTAATGCGGGCTCAACTGATGAACTGCTCATGCCGATCTGCCTGGTTCGGGTGCCGCGCAGCGGCTGTGATCAGCCACTGCGCGGAACAAAAGCTCGATTATCAGTTATCGAAGCCAACCTTATCAACCAGTTTGGCGGCTTTGCTGCGATTCTCGGCAATAACGGCCAGGCTTAGGTCGTCTGCTTTGAAGCCGCTCATGCGCGCTTTAACCAGTCCGGCCAGCGGTGTGCCCGGGCGAACAGGAAACTCGTAGTTGACTTGGGCGTACTGTTGCTGGGCGCTGGGGCCACTCAGGTATTCCATCAGCTTGACTGCATTGCCTTTGTTGGGGGCGTGCTGGGTCAGCGCGATACCGGTGATGTTCATGTGTGCACCGCGATCGGATTGATTCGGGAAAACCAGGTTGACCGCGTTGGCCCAATCGACCTGTTCAGGATTCTTGGTGTTGTGCAGCATCTTGCCGAAGTAATAGGTGTTACCGAGTGCCAGGTCGCAAACGCCCTCATAGACGGCCTTAACCTGGGCGCGATCGTTACCCTGGGGCTTGCGTGCCAGGTTGTCTTTGACACCGTTGAGCCAGGTCTCAGCCCCGTCTTCGCCCAGGTGCGCGATCATGGAACCGATCAGTGACAGGTTGTACGAATGCTTGCCGCTGCGGGTACAGATACGCCCTTTCCACTTGGCGTCGGCCAGGTCTTCATAGCTCTTGATCTCGCCGGGCTTAACGCGGTCTTTGGCAGCGTAGATGATGCGTGAACGGGTGGTCAGCGCAAACCAGTTATTGTTAGGGTCACGGTATTGTGCGGGGATGTTGCCCGCCAGGGTGCTGCTTTGCACCGGTTGGACCAGCCCGCGGTTAACCACGTCGAACAGGGCGCCGGTGTCGGCGGTCAGCACCAGGTCGGCCTTGCTGTTGCGCCCTTCATTTTCAAGACGCTCAATTAAGCCTTTCTTAGCAAAAACTACGTTGGTCTTGATACCGGTTTCCTGCGTGAACGCATCCAGCATGGGCTTGATCAGGAAGGCTTGACGGTAGGAATAGATGTTCACCTCTTCAGCGGCCTGCGCGAACGGTGCGGCGACAGAAGCGGCCAAAGGCAGCAGGGAGAGTGTGGCTAGCTTTTTCAGGGACTTCAGTGTGGTCATGGCGGCATCTCACTTGATGTTGATAATAAGAATGAGACTGATTCTTATTCAAGAAAGAGGTGAAGTCAAGCGTTTTTTACCTTGGTTAATGTAGGTGATTTAAAAAGATTGGCGGCAGGCGGCAGGCGGCAGGCGGCAGGCAAAAGCAAAAGGCTCGTGTCGTCACACTTACCGGTGTCGGGGTATGGGCTAAGAAAGGGTTGTCCTACGCATGCTATAGGCCAATCATTTCGCCTGAAGCCTGAAGCCTGAAGCCTGAAGCCTGAAGCCTGAAGCCTGAAGCCTGAAGCCTGAAACCTGCGTTAAAAAAGCTTGCCCAGCAAGACCGGTATGGCGGCTTCGACGCGCAGGATACGCGGCCCGAGCGTGACCGGTTGCAGTCCGGCTTCGGCGAGTTTCTCCACTTCATAGTCGATAAAACCGCCTTCAGGGCCGATGGCCAGCAGGGTTTCTTGTGGCGCCGCGCTGGGGCAGGGTGTGGCGCGGTAAGGGTGGGCCACAATAGCGCGGGTGTTGGCGGCCAGTGCCGGCAGTTCGTCTTCGACAAAGGGCTTGAAGCGTTTGACCAGTCGCACACGGGGGAGTTGGGTGTCGACGCCTTGTTCCAGCCCCAGGATCAGGTGTTCACGGATTTTGTCCGGCTGCAAAAACGGTGTTTGCCAGTAGCTCTTCTCGACCCGGTAGCTGTTGATCAGGATCAGGTCGCGCACGCCTTGGGTGGCGCAGGTTTGAAAGATACGCTTGAGCATTTTGGGGCGCGGCAGACCCAGGAGCAGCGTCAGCGGAAGTTGCGGCGGTGGGGGTTGCGACAGGCTGACATGAAGGGTCAGGCAATCGACCGTCAGTTGGCTAACGTCGGCACGGCCTATCTGACCACCCAGCAGGCCGACCTTGAGTGAGTCCCCGACGGCGATCCGCTGAATATCACGGATATGGGCTAATCGGCGTCCGGTGATGCGGGCGGTCTGAGCGTCCAAAAAATCATGGGGTTCCAGCAGGACCAGGTTCACAGCGCATCTCCCAAAAGAGGCTCTTTATACGGTCGATGGCTCGTAGAAGCAAGTAAAGAGGGCGTCTTCCTATTGGTCTTGGGCGTGCCGATTGAATGCCTGGATGCCTAGGCGAAACACCGCAGGGCGAACTGATCTCCAGGGCCAGTCCGCCGGGTAGGGCGTCGCTCGGTAACCGCTAAGGGGAGGGGCGGTTAGGGGATCATAAAGATAATCAGTCGCTTCGGCCCATGGGCACCCATCTGCAGCTTCTGTTCAATATCGGCACTCCTCGAAGGACCGGTGATCATATTGACCGTCCGTGGCATGCTGTCGCTGGCGTCACGCACCATCTGCCAGGCATCTTCGTAGGGACCAACGATCTGTGAGCGTTTTAAAATCACCAGGTGCAGGTCGGGTAAAAAGTTCAGGGTGGTCGGGCTATCAGGACCGGATAGCAGCATCAGTGTGCCGGTTTCGGCGATGCCGGCGAAACATTCGGTCAGGCTGGCAATGTCTCCCGCTTGTGCGACCCGGGTCTGGATCGATGCGCGCGTATGCTTGGACAGGTCCAGCGCGGCGATGATTGGCGTTTTGGCGGTTACCAGCGTTGTTATGCCTGCCTTATCTATAAAAGCGGCAATCGCCGCGGCCAGGTCGGCTTCTGTCGCCACAGGGACCAGTTCGGCGGAGGCCTCCGTTGCCATCGCGTCAAACAGGGCGATCTGCTGGTCGTGGGGCAGCTGGCTGCGCGCCGGAATGGTGTTTGACGTCTTGGCTGCCAGGCGCTGGGCAACGATCTCCTGCGCGGAGGCATCTTGAGGGTCGCGGTGCAGGCCGCGGCGAATATTGCCTAAAATCTGTTCGCGTGACGTGGTCATGGTTATTTGTCCTCTGCCTTGTTCTGCCTGTTGCCGGCGTTCCACTGATCCATAAAGGTGCCTCCTTGCGGTGCTGGCATATCACGCCAGGCGGTCCAGCCTTTGGCCAGAGGGAGTGAGCGGACCTTGCCTTTTTTGCCGGCCATCAACGTTAAGCTGAAACTGCTGGCGCGCGCGAGCCAGCGATACAGGGCGGGTCGGCGGGCAAAATAGGACCAGACTCCCAGGCCGAAACGGAAGCCTTTGGGTGACAGGTGGCGTTCGAACTCTTTCTCTCGCCAGTGACGCATCAATTTTGGCAGCGGTATTTTCACGGGGCAGACCGTCTCGCATTTGCCGCAGAAGGTCGACGCATTAGGCAGGTGGCCGCCCTTATCGACGCCGATCAGCTGTGGCGTCAGCACCGAACCCATGGGGCCCGGATAGACCCAGCCGTAGGCGTGTCCGCCGATGGCGCCATAGACCGGGCAGTGGTTCATACAGGCCGAGCAGCGGATGCAGCGCAGCATGTCCTGCAGTTCGCTGCCAATCATCTCGCTACGACCGTTATCCAGCAAGACGACGTGATATTCTTCAGGACCGTCCTGGTCTTCGGCGCGGCGCGGACCGGTCGACAGCGTGTTATAAACGGTAAATTCCTGGCCGGTGGCCGAGCGGGCCAGCAGGCGTAAAAACAGGGTCATATCTTCCAGCGTGGGCACGACTTTATCGAGGGTCGCGATCACGATGTGCACCTTGGGCAGGGTTTGGGTCAGATCACCGTTGCCTTCGTTGGTGACGATGATGCTGCTGCCGGTTTCTGCCACCAGGAAGTTGGCGCCGGTGATGCCTACATCGGCGGCGACAAACTGTTTGCGCAGCATTTCCCGTGCTTCTTGCATCAGCTCGGCGGGATCCTCGGTGCGTGGGGTGCTGTGTTCTTTGGCAAACACATCGCTGACGTCCTCCAGGTTCAGGTGGATGGCCGGGGCGATAATGTGGCTGGGGTGGTCGCCGCGCAGCTGCAGAATATATTCGCCTAAATCGGTCTCGACAGGCTTGACCCCGTTGGCTTCCAGGTAGTCGTTGAGGTTGATCTCTTCCGAGACCATCGACTTGCCTTTGGTGACCGTCTTGGCGTCGACCTTGCGGCAGATATCGAGAATCTGTTGGCAGGCGTCATCGCTGTCGCGTGCCCAGTGGACCTGTCCACCATTTTTAATCACGTTGGCTTCGTACTGCTCGAGATACAGGTCGAGATGGCTGAGTGTGTGGTTTTTAAGATCGCGGGCTTCGTCGCGCAGTGTTTCAAACTCGGGCATGCGGGCAACGGCTGCGGCGCGTTTGACCGGAAAGCCGTCGTGCAGGTTGCCTAAGGCGCGCTGCAGTGAGGTGTTGTCCAGTGCATCGTGGGCACGTTGTTTAAAGTCGGGGCTGTTAATCTGCACGTTAAAGCTCCTTGGCCAGTTCGTGTTGCGCATTGCCGATAGCGGGTTGGTCGAGCATATCGGCTAATAGCTCGACAACATGGCGTACTTCGAGTGGCGAGTCTTCGCGCTTGAGTTTACCCGCCATGTTCAGCAAGCAGCCCAGGTCACCGCCGACCAGCATGTCGGCACCCGTGGCGCTGGCGTTGGCCGTCTTGTTGCTCACCATACGGTTAGAGATATCGGGGTATTTGATGCAGAAGGTACCGCCAAATCCGCAGCAGGTTTCGGCTTCTGCCATTTCGCGAACGCTAAGTCCCGCTACATTTCGCAGTAACTGACGCGGCTGCTCCTTTACCCCGAGTTCGCGTAATCCGGCGCAGGAGTCGTGGTAGGTGATGCTGCCTGCATAGCGGGCAATAATGGCATCGAATTTGACCACGTCGGTCAGAAACGAGGTGATCTCATAAGCCCGGGCTGCCAATGCCTTGGCGCGTGCATGATACGGGTGTGTCTCTTCGAAGAGGTCTGGGTATTGGTGCAGCATGCCGATGCAGGACCCGGAGGGGCCGACGACGTACTCGAAGCCGTCGAAGGCATCGATCACATTTTCGGCAATGGCGCGTGTTGAGCGGCGGTCGCCTGAATTAAACGTGGGTTGGCCGCAGCAAGTCTGGTTTTGGGGGACCTCTACGTTACAGCCGGCCATTTCCAGTAGCGTTACGGTGGCAAAGCCGACGCTGGGCCGAAACATATCCACCAGGCAGGTCACGAAAAGACCAACATGGTGCTTAGGCGTTTGGGTGCTCATCAGGCGTATCCGTTTGTTGTTTTGTTATGAAATACCCATGAGGGTGCGTTGGATTGCACTTTCACGGGTCGCTAATGGATTTTGGCAGTCACTCCTGTTTGCATCACCAACAGGTCGCAGTCTGAGTCAGAGGTCTGCCGGAGAGTCTGTTTTCAGGGTGCGCAAAGAGTAACCGAGTCGAAGGGTATGCTCTAACATATCGGCAAAAGTGGTCTGACCTAAAATAAGTCATTACAATCGGCTCTTGGATTAATGTTGGTGGATTAATGTTGGCAGCCACTCGGGCTCGGTTGGTGTTTTGTGGTCGGCTGCGCTGACGCGGTGACTTTAGTTAACCTGGGGTAGGTATAGTTCAGGATGATGACAACAGGAAGCGCTGGTCGGGTTGCGCAGCTGGTGGACGTGCTGCGTCTTGAGCTGTTGAGTGGTAAAACCCCGTTGGGAATTAAACTGCCGGCGCAGCGGGCGATGGCGCAGCACTATGGCGTATCGCGTGCTACGGTGCGTGAAGCCATTATCGAACTGCAAAATAAAGGGTTGGTCGAAACCTACCACGGGGGGGGCAGTTTTTTTGCCAACCCCTTGGCTGCGTCGTTTCAGTTACCGCTGAGCAGCGAGCAGCAGAATGATCTGCAGATTCAGGTGCAGGTGATGGAGATGCGCGAAGTGCTGGAGGGGGAAGCGGCTTATTATGCGGCGCTTCGCGCCAGTGATGAGCAGTTGGCCGCACTGGGTGAGGAGTATCAGCGTATGCTCAGGCGCAGCGGGGGCGATACGACCTTGAGCAAGGCCAAAGCAGATTTGACCTTTCATATGCTGATCGCCCAGTCCAGCCAGCATTTTTTAGTGATGGCGCTCAGTGATATCCTCTATACACGTTATTTCAATGCGATCTACGGGGTTCTTGATCGCACCTTGCAGAAAACCGGTCGATATCCCCAGGGCATTCCGGCCCAGCATGCACAGATATATGAGGCGCTGAAGGCCCGCGATGCTGACAAGGCGCGCGAGGCGGCTTGCAGGCATATCGCCTTTACCCGTCAACAGTTGACCGCCGTCGGCGGTGCAACGGGCCAAGAACGCACGAAGTCGTCTGTCTGGTCGGTTTCAAGGTAGGGTGAACGGTTGTAGGGTGAACGGTTGTACGCTGCAGCTTGGCGCTGCTAAAATGCCGGCTAAATTTAGCCATCGGCTCGACGACTTCTTGTTCACCGGCACATCGCCGGCGTTTTGTGTCTCGCTGTAATCGATATTTATCCTTATGTGGCCTTTGGTAGGGGTCACCACTGGGAAAAGGAACCAACATGCCTGTAATTACTCTTCCTGATGCCAGCACCCGACAGTTTGATCACGCTGTGAGTGTTTTTGATGTCGCCGCCTCCATCGGCGCAGGACTTGCCAAAGCCGCACTGGCGGGTCGGGTCAACGGTGAGCTGGTCGATACCAGCCATGTGATCAGTAGTGACGCCGAACTCGCGATCATTACCAGCCGTGATGAAGAGGGTGTCGAGGTGATCCGTCATTCTTGCGCGCATTTAATGGCGATGGCCGTGCAGGCGCTGTTTCCGGGCGCGCAGGTTACCATCGGGCCGGTTATTGAAAATGGTTTCTTCTACGATTTTGCCTACGAGCGTCCCTTTACCCCGGAAGACTTGCTGAAAATCGAAAAGAAAATGGCAGAATTGGTCAAGGCCAATCTGCCGGTCGAGCGTTCGATGATGACACGCGACGACGCGGTGACGTTCTTTAAAGAGAAAGGCGAAAGCTACAAAGTCCAGATTATCGAAGAAATTCCCGCCGATCAGGTGCTGTCGTTCTACCAGCAGGGTGACTTTATCGACCTGTGCCGTGGTCCGCATGTGCCCAGTACCGGGCATATCAAAGCCTTCAAATTGATGAAGGTAGCTGGCGCCTACTGGCGCGGCGATTCCAACAATGAAATGCTGCAGCGCATTTACGGTACCGCCTGGTCCGACAAGAAAGCACTGAAAGAGTATCTGCACCGGCTGGAAGAAGCGGAAAAACGTGACCATCGCAAGATCGGCAAGCGTCTAAATCTGTTTCATACCCAGGAAGAAGCCCCGGGCATGGTATTCTGGCATCCCAATGGCTGGACCATTTATCAGGAAATCGAGCAGTACATGCGCCGCGTGCTCAATGCCAGCGGTTATAAAGAGATCAAGACCCCGCAGGTCGTGGATCGGGTGTTGTGGGAGCGTTCGGGTCACTGGGACAAGTTCAGTGAGATGATGTTTACCACGCATTCCGAAAGCCGCGACTATGCTGTTAAGCCGATGAACTGCCCCTGTCACGTTCAGGTGTTTAATCAGGGGCTGCGCAGTTATCGTGATCTGCCGCTGCGTTTGGCTGAATTCGGTTCCTGTCACCGTAATGAGCCCTCAGGAACCCTGCATGGCTTAATGCGGGTGCGCGGCTTTACCCAGGACGATGCGCATATCTTCTGCGGCGAGAACCAGATTCAGGCCGAAGTGTCGCAGTTTATCGACCTGTTGTATCAGGTTTATCATGATTTTGGCTTTGAGGAAGTGATTCTCAAGCTTTCTACCCGCCCCGAACAGCGTGTCGGTAGCGATGAGATCTGGGATAAGGCCGAGGCGGCTCTGGCCGCGGCATTGGACCACAAACAGCTGGCCTGGGATCTGTTGCCGGGTGAGGGGGCCTTCTATGGGCCTAAGATCGAGTTTTCGCTAAAAGATTGTCTGGGTCGTGTCTGGCAGTGCGGCACCATTCAGGTCGACTTCTCGATGCCGGGTCGTCTGGATGCGCAGTTTGTGAATGAGTCGGGTGATCGTGAAACGCCCGTCATGTTGCATCGTGCAATCCTGGGTTCCTTTGAGCGTTTTATTGGCATCTTGATTGAAAACTACGCGGGTGCGATGCCGTTGTGGTTGGCACCGTTGCAGGCGGTTGTTCTCAATATTACCGACAAGCAGGCCGGTTTTTGTGAGAAAGTGACACAAATGTTGGCTGAACGCGGATTTAGAGTCCATGCGGACTTGAGAAACGAGAAGATCGGCTTTAAAATTCGCGAGCATACAATTCAGAAGGTTCCTTATCTGCTCGTTATTGGCGATAAGGAAGTAGATTCAGAAACTGTGACTGTACGGACGCGCACCGGAGAGGATCTAGGGTCCTTCGGTCTTACCGAGCTGTGTGACAAACTGGCTGCGGAAGTCGCGAACAAAGGTCTGGTTGAAGCGGAGAGCTGAACATTAAGAAAGGATATAGCAAGGGTCGTGATAACCGGGCGGTGATCA
>JBFGZS010000015.1:0-74474 GCA_041586615.1 Motiliproteus sp.
GCGCTGGAGTGGCGACATTAGAAACTGGGATTTGATAACAGAGGTCCATCTTAATCCGGAAAACCAACGGGCAGAAAGAAAGGAAGAAAAGGCGGCATAAATTTTAACCTAAGGCGACAACTCGCTTGAAAAACGCCGCTAGAGAGCCATCGGTGAGCTAACTACAGCCTTCAATCCATCGCCGCAGGCAGCTCGCCTCGAAGTGGGAGCATGCCTAACTTTCTATCCTCCTCTGAAAGTAGCGGCATGCTTTGCTGATTGATCCCGTGCTGCAAAAATTGTTTTAACCGCTCTCCTTTGCCTGTTCTGCGCACCGCTATGCCCAGATAGATAGGTCGTGGCGGTTGCTGACGATAATGAATGGCTGGCCGATCGGGGTGTTTTAACAGAGCCTGATGCAGCGCTCGCCTTTCGAACCAGACAAGATCAAGCCGCCCGCGTAACAGCATCAGAATCAGTTCATCGAGTTCGGCAAGGTAGAGATTCTCAGGCGGGATTCCCAGCATCTGCTCTGCAAAAGATTCATTTCCGTAAGGGATCCCCACCCGCCGTTTAGCGATATCGTCCAACCGATCAGGAGTCAGTGCGATAAAATCTGTTGCGACAGGATAAGGCCAACGAACCTCCATAGCGAAGCTGTAGAAAGAGTTAGTTTCTGCAGCTAAAGGGGTGAAACCAATCAAGTCGGCCCGACCGTTTTGCAGCTCACGCTTGGCGCGACTGTAAGGCACCATTTCTATGGAATAGCTATCATTTGAAGAGGAAGCCAGCTGTTCAAGCAACGCTGGCAAAAGTCCTTGCCCATTCGCCTCAATATGGGGAGGTAGAGGTTCGAAAGCAGCATTAAAGGCTTCGGCATGACTTAGCGATACCTCAGATAGAAACGATAATAGACAGACAAACCAGACTGAATATTTCATTTTACTGTATGTCGGTTTGAGGACAGATAATAGTTAAGATAGACCAGTCTCAGAGTTTACTAAAAAGAGTGCCGCGACAGCTTGAAGGGAGGGGAACTGCCGCAGCCTCGTTTTTAATCTGAAACACCTACATCCAAATGCTATTTGTTAGTAAAAATACATCAGGATCGCTTGCATGTAGAGGTTACTACTATCGTTACCCTGGGCAGCGATAACATCACTCCCTTTAGGCTCGTAGTAACCCACCAAAGGACTGAATATAACGTTATCGTTGATGGTCCACATCGCGTAGAGATCGATCTCATTACCGGCCAGATCAGCTGCATCATCCTGAGCACCAAATTTCCAGTACTGGAGACCGATCTGCAGATCGTCACGGGGCGACAAACTTAAGTCAACGCGGCTGACGTCGTTGCCGCTACTAAAAGGCCCCGAGTAGTTGCCCGCCACTTCACCCTGATACCAGGTACCGAAGCCCCGAGTGAAGCCGTAAAATAATGGGTCGAATGCCTCGTTGCTAGCGGTTGAGGCATCATCACCAGAAAACTCACCGTAGCGGTAGTTAAGGGTCGGTGAGGCCCACAGATCGGCGAAGGTATAACCTGCCTCCACATACCAAGCGTTGGCGTCATTATCGACAGCGGTGTCGCCACCTTGCTGGTTAACGTACTCAAACGACAGGAACAGGTTCTCAACCCCCGCACTTCCCTGGCCACGAATACTGGTCACCTCTAACCCTTTGCGCTGGTCAAACAGACTCAGACCGGTCCCCAGTGCCAAGTCGGTCACTTCCATATAACTGATACCCAGAGTTCCGAGTGCATCATCGACCCACTCGACATTAATACCGGTTAACTCGGTATCTTGCTGGTAGGCGTTATCAGACTTTAACCAGAATAGATCACCGCGAAGCGGGCCTTCAGGATCGTACTTCAAAATAGCGGTATTACTAAAGCTACTCCGACCTGCCAAGTAGTAGGCACCACCGCGATCGATATTATCGCCAAAGCCGTTACCCGGACTGACTTTATCACCACCGATCAGAAAACCGTCGCCCAGCTGAAAGCCTTGCCGGCCCAGCGACAGATCGATCATTCCGGATTCCGATTTCCAGCCAACAAAAGCTTTTTCAAGGTCGACATCCTCTTCGTTGCCAGTCGTAATCCCCAGACCGTCACCATCACCACGGGTGCCTAATACGATGGCGCCGACACCGCCATAAAAAGACCCTGAACCTATGGTTTTTTCTCCCAGCAGGTCTGCCTTAGCATAGCCTTCCTGCCAATTTTTATTGCCGGGAGTACCCGAGTAATTCTCATCGATAGAGAAAATTCCAGCCATCGCTTCGACATTGAACTGTAGGTTGGTGCCGTCGCTGTTATGAATTTCAGCGGCACTGAGCGACAACGACAGGCTCGCAAGAGAAACCGCCAGATACAATTTGTTTTTATTAAGCATCATATACATCATCTCTTAAAAATTTAGTAAAAAGCCCCCGAGAGCGCCGTCCAAGTACACTCGGGGGAACAGCTAAATACAGAGAATTAACGCCGAATGACTTGAGCCGTAGTGATCGCCATATCGCCACCGGGTAACGTGATCTTGCCGGTTTGCTCGAGTGTCTCAGAGTCGAAAATAGCCACCTCGTTATAGGTGCCCGTCAGATAGACCTTGCTGCCACTGTGGTTCATCGCGATGCAGTAATAGGAGTGCTCAAGCTCCGCGGCTTTGATGAGCTCTTTCTTATTCAAATCGTATTTAGCCAGACGATTGAGTACGCCAAAGACCTGATTTTTATCAGAGGGGTTACGCATGCCGGTGAAATAGATCTCGGTAATGGGACCAAAATCGAGGCTCTCCGCCTTACCCGTCTTCAGATCAATGGTATGAAAACCGTAGATCCAATCCGCCGTATCCATGTTCATGCTCTTATCCTGAAACCGCACGGTGGTGTACAGGCTTAAGAATTCATGACTGGGCGTATCCATCGGCCATACGTTTAGAACATCCGGTGCCGCGTACAACGGCCGTTGCCAGTTACGGTTGGCCAGCACTACCTCTTTTTTGCCGCTCTTGACATCAAACGAGTAGAAGTCCTCACCCGCCATCAGCAAGGTGCCATCATCAGCAACCGACATCACCGAGATCTGCCGCGGTGCGGGCAGCGTGCGGATCGGTTTGGCATCAAGACCTGCATTAGTTTTATATACAGCCAGACGAGGCTGTTGCACGCGGTAGTGATCCTTATTGAGCTGAGTTGGGTTTTGGACGGTATAGAGTTCTTTACCATCGCTGCTGACCGCTAGCGAGAAGATGCTCTTGACGCGTTCATTGCCGCTGGACTGGCGTGCGGTAAAGACCACTTCGCAGCTATCCAGGTTCACCCCATAGATATCCTCATAATGGTTGTTGAGGATATACGCGGTCGAACTGTCCGGCGAAGTTACCACTGTGCCAGGGCCGAAGGCATCAGGTAGCTGACAGGTTTTCAGCAATGTTTCAGTCTTCAGATCGAGCACATGCAGATTGTTGGGGTAGTTGGTGACCAACAGGTACTCGTTACCGGCCGTGAGTTTTTGACTCTTAGCGGCTTCGGCTACCTCGGGGAAGCCGCTTGCTAGAAGGACGCCTGCTGAGAGCAGTGTGACCAACGGACGAGCCCAGCAGGCCGTGCCATTTTTATTGTTGTGATAGGTCTTTTTCATGGTCTGGTTCCTAGTCCGATTAATCTTTGTCCTTGGGGAAAACATTACCCAGATTGCGCCAGCCATCTTTTGAACTCATCGCATCCTTATTCCAGTCGGGGTAGGTGTTCATCATGTCGGGCACCTGAGCCGGCCACCAGCAAGGGTCGGCGCAGCCGTAAAGATCCGATTCCATCGGCTGGCACAATGAAGTCACCGAGCCAAATGCATCGATCTCCCAACCGGGATCGGTGGTAGAGGTGCAGCCTACGACCGTTTGCATCGCAATCACCTCATCGGCCTGGTTGCTGTCAGCGGCTTGCGATAGCGCCGCGGCTTTTTGATTAATGGGTTTTAGATGTTTCATGCTATTCGCCCTCCGAGGCGAGATTCCGAAGATGACAGGACGAGCCCCGCATCTTCATCGGCATATTCAAGGTTGCAGTATCACAAGCGCGCCCCTCATATCTGAGTGGCCTATGGCAGCGGTGGGTTGTTCCAGCGCTGTACCGTGACGATCATCTGTCCTTCACCACGGATGGCCTGCCCCGCATCGTTCAGCTGCGCTACAACCTTGAGATTGCCCGCATTGTTGGTCGACATACGACGGTCCGGATTCGGACCGGCCAGTCCTGGGGTAAAGACACCCTTGGCTGCATCCATACGTCCGGAGAACTGGGTATCCTTATCAGTCTCGGCGGCCTGATCAAACGGCGCCACGCTCCAGCTAGCAGGTAGGAAACCGATGCGCTGATCGTCCTGGGTGCCGGCCTGGCCGTCTTTGCCCGGCGCCCAGCCTTCGGCAAGGAACGCAGCGGTCACTTTGGCCGACGAGCCACCATTGCCTCCCACACGACTGACCGCAAACGCAGGTACAACCTGGACACTGCTCACCCGGTCATAGACATTCAGCTGGGCGCCTTTGCTACCGCCCAGTGTGATGCTACGACTGCCCAGCGGAGCATCTGACGTGGCCAGCGCTTCAACAACCAGGCGCTGGTTGCTGCTAGACAGCACCTTGGTGACCTTGACCCCCTGCCCCAGGTCTAGCTTGTCTAAGGGGCTGTCGGACAGGTTGTTACCGACAATCGTCAATTGCTGCGTAGTGCCCGCTTTAATATGACCCGGCTGCACCGCCAGCACCTGATTGGCAACGCCGGTGTTTTTGGTGGCGCTGAGATCCATGCCGATCTCATCATGCAGCACCTCGAACATCCGGCCTTCCAGCTGCGTGCCATCTTTAGACGCCGCCAGCACCTGGCGCATTTTGACACCACCGACATTGACGTTGGCGCGCCACTCATAGCCGGTGTACACCACGCCCTGACCACGACCCTTGAAGGCGGAACCATCGGCATAATTACCCGCCAGGCTCAACTCATAGCCCTCAGCGTCTGAGCCACTGATCGCCATCGTCCCTTCGAGCGCCCCTTTGCCGGGCATATTGCCCGAGAAGCGCCATTCACCCGCGATCACAGGTTTGGTGGCTTTCTGCCACTGGCTCCAGGCGTTGGTTTCCAGCGGTAGTAACTTGGCCAATTTAGGCACCATCGTCGTCAATGCCGTTCCAAACCAATCCCGGTCCCGCCCCATCGCCTGATATTCAACCGTTGGCCATTGGCCCAGGTGGAAGTGCACCAGGTGCTCCCATTCCGTCGCCGGGCGCCGCTGCAACATCACCCGGGCTTCGGAGTGACAGCGCGAACACATCTGCGCCATCTCATCGGACTCATTAACCTCCTGGGTATTCAACCGACGCTCCATTGCGTAGCGATAGTGCTGTGACTCCTCAGGCGCCAGGCCCTGACGGTCAGCGAAGTACTTCACCAGGGTGCGGCGGTCGTCATCGTTGATGTTAAGGCCATGCATGACCTGCATCCGACCGATGGTCATCAGCCAGCCTTCGGGGCTTTTGCGCTGATGACTCATACGACTCCACTGCGTTCCGGCACTCTCCTCGGTATGGCATGCCAGGCAGTTATCTTTAATGAGCTGTACGGCTGTTTGCTGGGCTACCGCCTGGATCGGCAGCATGGACGCAACCATCGTTGCCGCACCCACCATCAGCGGTGATATTTTTGTTATTTTCATCTAGGCCAGACCTCCTTCTTGTTACTTGTTATCGGAGCCAACCTAATGCTGGCCCGATACACCCTAACCTGAAGATAGATATAGCAACGGCCATGCCAACACAGAAAGTTATTTAGAAACAGGTGGTTAATTTATACTAAACAGATTAAAGACTGTCTCAGAACAAGAAAGCCTGGTTAAAAACGAGACACTTGTATGACCCACAACCGGCCAGCAACAGCAGGCCAGCAGCGACAGGGAAACTCAGGAAAAATGCTGCGTTTGCTAGGGCAGCGATGCCTGTGACGGATGGCCCTGTGACAGAAGCCCCTGGGTGTGTAGCCAGCGACAGACCCGTACGGCTTGTTGCCGATCAAGACCCAGCGAACTTTCTAGCCTGGCGCTAACGTCTGCGAGGGATTGAGAGGGATGCGCCGCCAGCACCCGCATCACCGGTGCCAGCTCTATGTCCTGCAACCGCCAGATGCCCAATGGCTGATCCGGTGTCACCAGAACATCGGCTACACGAATCAGGTCACGATCCACCACCGGCCGTGGCTCAATTTCCCAGCAGCCCGGCTGAGGGTCTACGTGGGCTTGCTGCCGATCAGGCCAAACAGCACGACGGCGCCAAAAGTCCCGGCCCTGCCAGCGTGATTCCAGCTGATAAAAGTCACGGCCGATACGCGCAAATCGATAAAACAACTGCTGGGTGCGTTGCTGATAAAAATGCTTCGCCATCGCGGCACCCTGCGGATCAACCAGCAGCGTATTGATCACCGCAGGTGCAACCAAGGCACTCGATAACGCTTGGAAGATGCCATTGCCGGATAACGGATCGACCGCCATCGCTGCATCGCCGATGCGAATCCAGCGCTCGCCGACGACCTGCTCATGCAGAACTGAAGCACTGGTACGCGCATGAACCTGATCCGTCGGTGTGGCGTTTTCAATAAACCGGGCTGATTGTTCAAGCTCTAGAATTTTACCGACACAGAACTTGGGCAGATCTCTCTTGGCTGGAATCTGGCTATCTTTGCCATCCAGCGTCAGCTGTAGATACCGGCGCCCATCTCCTCCAACTGCCATCCAGGCCCATCCATCCTCAAAGCTCTCTACCGCAGAAAACGGTTGGCAAACCGGGCCATGCCAGTAGTGAAGCAGGGACAGCGTATCAGGACCTTTGAAGCGTTCAATGCCAGCAGCGGGCGCACTACGGCCGCGCGCCTCAACCAGGAACCGTCCGCATAAGAGCTCGTTATCCACACCTCTCCTGACAACACTCCAGCCCTCAAGCGTTTCTGTCAGCGCCTCAGCGCGACCCTGGAATACCGAGACACCTGCAGACTGCAAATGAGTAACAAGGGCTCGATCAAAACAGCTGCGATCCACCAACGTCTCAACATTGGCAGCGTTAGTTTGGCCATTCCAGCTGACTTGTCTGGGCGACTCGGGAGGCAGCCCTGCTAACGAGGCCTCCAACCCAGCACCTTTGAGGCCTTCAATAACGCGCTGAGAGACCCCTTCCAACGCGGCAAAAGGGCGCGGCTGCGCGATTAGTCCAACGCTATAGCCCAAACGCAGCAGGCCTAAAGCCGTCGCCGCTGCCGCCGGACCGCCGCCTAAAACGAGGATGTCAAAATGTTGTGAATTCATGCTTTAAAAATCATAGCAAAGATTGCGCCACCCGCAGAAGGCCTATAAATCGGGCTCTACAACCATGAGCTATGGATAAAAAGGAGTCAGCTGTCTCAAATTGACACATTGGAATGAATAATTTAGGGTTGAGCACTGTATTGCCACCCATCCTGTGACCCGATGCTTTCCCGTATCGCATTCAACTCAGGATCACGAATTCGAAACTTCGCCGCCAATTATCAAAATCATCTAACGCAAAAAAGGGGCCGAAGCCCCTGGATTACTGATGAAAGATGGTTATCTAGTTAGAAGTGAAAGTGCCAGCTGCCCCAGCGGCCGTTGACGTGCCACTTCTGGGTGGTCACCCGGGTGAAGTGGTAGACCTTACGGTGACGTTTAAAGTAACCGTATGATTGCGTCTGCTTGGTGGTGTAGTACGAGGTCGAGCTACTCGTACCGGCGCTGTGACCACCGACCAGTTGTTGCATCGCGGCGCGATCCAGTTCTTTGTTTACCGGCAGGTCAATCAGCGTCATCGGGGTTGCGATCAGATTCATGGGAAGTGCTGCAGTCATGGGTATTCTCCTGGACTTCGTGTTTTTGTTTGAGACCCTTAAGGTATTGCAGTCACCGTGCCAGGTTGTTTTATTTTTACGCTATTACTTATAATATATTGTTTTTAAATGATTAATTTTTATTTGTTGTGACTGCATCACTAGCCGACAAGGTCTGCAAGAAGCGTTTAGTTGCTATTAGGCTAACTACCTACGCCATAAAGTTCTGAAATAAACAACATTGCTTAACACCAACTCCAAGACCTCCATACGCCAGGGTTAAGCCTACTCCCCTGCCCTGAGGGTCCAGCCGCTTTTTACTGCAGCAAATAGGCAGCACAGATCCCTCTCGATGACGCCCGTTTGATCGCATCAATCTTCGTGGCATTTTTTCTATTTGTTGCGTCAGTACTTATACTGACTATGAAGTGGACGTTTATCGCTCACGGCGCCCGACGTCATCTTCGTGCATTAGTGTCAGAATCCAGCGCACCGCACCGGGTGTTGCTTGGTGCGTCACGTTTGTCCCGCATCTGGCTGCCTGCTACCTAGCAAGGATCATCAGCACACCCATTAATTGGCGCTTGGAGGCATTTTTCAGCGCTTGGGTTTGAATTCACGGTTACCTGAACAGCCGCATGACCGACACTAACGTAGCACCAACACGACCGTGCAGCAGAATGAGGCGCAGTAAAAAGATAGGCTAGACGGGGCAATCAAGTAGCGGGAGTACAGGATAGTGAATCACACAGTCAAATACACTTTCTGCCTGGGTCTGCTGATGCTTCTGGTCGCCTGTGGATCTGCGGGTATCAAGCCTGAGCCGCAGTCGTTGCCAGACCGTCGTGATATCGACGTGAATACGCCCGTTGAGCCCGCCTACACGGCCAATGCCGAGATAAAGGAAACAGAGCGTTTCTATTATGCCCTGCAATTATTGGAACAGGGCGAAGAGCAGCAAGCACGGGTGGAGTTGACGGCCTTTCTTGTACACCACCCCGATAGCAATAATGCGCGTGAAATCATTCGTCAGATCGACACCCCTGCCTCGGAGTACTACCCCAGCGCCTTTTTTGAGAGAACGCTGCAGCCGGGGGAATCGTTGTCCATACTGGCTCGGGACTACCTGGGGGATCTGTACGCCTTCTATGCTCTCGCCAAGTACAATAATATTACACAGCTTTCACGGCTTAACGCCGGCCGGGTTATCAGGATTCCTTTAACCGAAACGGCAGTACAAATCCGAAAGAACTTGGCCAAGCAAGCCAAAGCCCCTTCCTCTAATACAGTAATCGAACCGGCATCAGGGGCCGAAGAGACACCCCCCGTTGACCACCACCGGCTGATGGCATCCGCGCTCGCGCAAAACGACTACGCAACCGCCATAACCCATTTGGAAACACTGCGTGCTAGTCCAGGGTTTTCTGTCGCACAGGAACGCCAAGCCTCGGATATTTATCTTAGCTACGCGGGCGTCCTCGAAAACACGGCTCCGCGACAAGCAGCCTGGTACTACTTCGAAGCGGCCAAACTGCAGATCAAGCTCAATCGCTCCGAAGCCGCCCTGCGGTCATTACGGCACAGCCTGTCTCTGCACCCTGACAACCCCACGGCAGGCGAGATTTATACCATCCTCAAAGAGGAATTGACCCTCCAATACCAACGCAAGGCCAGCGTCGCCTATGCCAACCAGCAGTGGGATCTAGCTATCCGGCTCTGGACCCGGGTGTTGGATATCGACCCCGAACACCCGCAGGCCAAAGATCACTTGGCCGACATCGAGGCACGCAAGGTCCAACCGCAGAATATGGAATCCCCACAATAACGTTAATGGCGTCACTGTACTGCTTCACGGGGACGGGCACTCACCCGCACCATCCAACGCCCTTGCCCGCTACATAAACGCGCCGGCAGCTATCAGTGACGTTGCTTATCCCGATTCCTGATGGCTTTTTCCAGCTGAAAACGTACTTCTGAATAACCCGGATCGTACTGCAAGGCCTGCTGCCAAACGTCGATGGCTTGATTGATATCGGAACCAAGTCGCTCTTGGCCCTGAGCAAACAGGCTAACGGCAATCTGGCGACGAACCTGGCGCCTGAAGGCTTGGTTCAGGATTGCCTGCCCCGGATACACTCGGGCCTGGTCAATCAGGTCCAGCGAGGCACGCAGGCGCCCTTGGCTCCTAAGCGATTGGGCCACACTAAGATAGGCCTGCAACAACCAGTTTTCCAGCGGTTCGGGGATTGGTGCCGTAAATTTTGCGTCTACCACCGCCCCGATCAAATCCTGATGTCGCCCTTGCTCATGGAGCTGCTGAAAGCGTTGCAGCGCCGTTGACAGCCCCTGTGGTGGTGGCGGCGGTGGCGGCGGCGGCGCAACCCTGGGCTCTGGATTGGATGGCAGGCTATCCTCTGGGTCGGGTGGCAAGCTATCTTCTGAGTCGGGTCGATAGGACTCTCCATCTTCAGGGCCGCGATACGGCCTTGGACGTCCAGCTGTGCGGCTTTCCTTACGCTGCATCTGCAGGCTCACCAACTGGCGGAGCTGTTCAACACTCTCCGCGTGGCTGGGATCGAGCATCAGCACCGCCAAAAATTCCGCGCGCGCTTGTTTCAACAGGCCTTTGCGCACGAACTCACGTCCGCGCAGGAGCTTGGCTGCGCTAAGCGTGTCGATCTGCTGCTGTAATCGGTCAATCGTTACTTGGCGCTTTTGATCGTGCGGCTCGGCGACAGCGAGTATCCGCCAGTGCAGCAACGCTTGGTGCACGTGGCCCTGCTGCTCCTGGGTCACGGCTGCTTGGCCATGAAAGTGTAAGAACTGCTGTCGTTTAGCGTCACTCAAGCCGGTGCGGCTATCCAGGGGCACGCTCCCGCACCCGGTCAACATCAGGCCAATCATCGCTACCCCCCGTAAGTGCAATGGCGTCACCAGTTCCTTACCGACACGAAAACCTCAAGTTTGCGCTGAAGGCTGCTGAGGTCATCGTCCGCATAAACCATGGTTCGCCGCAACCGGTAGGGATCAGAAAAGCTAGGATTGCCACCTCGATGCACCGTGGTGGCCAGACGAAAACCATGTTTTTTTAGCAGCATCACGGCAAGGTCATTACTATCGCCGTAGGGATAGGAAAATTGATCGACCCTATGCCCTAGCCGCTGTTCTACAATTCTGCGCCCATCCGCCACCTCCGTTTCTAACCAGCGCGGGTAGTCCGCAGTCGTCCCAGGAGGCGCCACCAGGGAGGTATGACTCTTGGCGTGGGACTGGATATCCACCAGCCCGCTGGCCAACATGGTTTTCATCTGCTGCCAGCTCACGGCTGCAGGCGCACCAATAAAATCGGTATAGACAAACAGGGTGGCCGGGTAGCCGAACTCCTTAAGTATGGGGTAAGCGACCTCATAGGCCGAGCGGTACCCGTCATCGATCGTGATAACCACGGATTTAGAGGGAATCTCCCGTTTCCCATTCAGATACTCCGGCAGCTGCGACAGACGCAGCACGTGATAACCCTGGTCGCGGATAAATGTCAGCTGAGCCCTAAATCCGGATGCGGTCTGCTGTAGCCGATTACGGGCCTGTGGCCTGGCGGTAAAGCGGTGATAGGCGAGAATCGGAATGGTCCGGTAACCCGTACGGTACACCCCGGAAGGATTAAAAACGCGTGCCGGCGCGGCCACCAGCTCTCCGCCTTCTGGATCCAGGGCGGGATTAAGCTCACGGATACGCTGAGCATCGACGCTAGACCCGTAAAGGCGCTCGGCAATGGCATGGAAACTATCGCCGGGACGACTGCGTATCAGCAGGAAGTTAGCATCCTGGGCAATCAGCTCCTTGGCGTACAGATCCACAGTTGCCGACGGTAAAATCCCCCCGCCACAGCCGGATAGCTGCGCGATCCCCACCAGCAACGCCACCCTTGCCCACCAACTGGTGTTCGTGGTTCTGAAGCGATGCTTATTGAGGCGCGGCCTAACGGCATGCAACGGCGTCAAAACATAGCCCTCCCTGATCGATATGGTTCGGATTTCAATCAGCCCAAGGCCCTGAACTCAGGGCAATGAAGTCAATGATGACAAATTGATGACAAATAATGGCGTTATGCCACGGCGGTTCATCCATGAGCCGCCGATCAAGGCGACACGGCTTGCTCGGTATGACGTTGCTGCCTTGATAATGCGGCTACTAACAAGTATTAACTATAATCCAGCTACTCTCCTCCACTCCCTTCTCTTCTTCTTCTCTTCTTCTTCTCTTCTCACCCCTAAAAAAAGACACAGATGTTCGAAAAAAACAAACAGCTCATAGGATTTGGTTGTTAAAAACTAACTTTATGCGTATGTCGGTACGTTGCGGGATTAACGCAGACCTACCCATTACCAGAAAATATACTTTATTTACAATAAGTTAAACAAAAATACTGGGTACGCGCTACGATGGCGCGATTTATGCTCTATCTAATTGTAACAGCCAATTGCAATAGTCAATTGCAATAGCCAATTGCATTCTTGAAACACACGAAAGGGAAAAGAGGAGATACAGCCATGGGCACCCTGATTGTAAAAGACCTAATCGTCGATAAAGAATTGGACCGCAAAGCGATGCAAGCGGTGTACGGTGGTCGGCGCTTTCCAACCCGCCTGCCACGCCGCAAGCGATACAGCTACATCTCATTGAATGGTATCTACCGATAACACGCGCGTTAGGCGAACGATAAAACAAACGGTAAAACAAACGGTAAAACAACAAGCGGGCAAGGGACGCAGACAGAGGCTGCGTTCCTTTGCAACAGCGAACACAGGCTTGCACAGCAATCCCGGAGGGTACTTCCATGACACTGCAAATCAATGAACTCTGCCACCAGATTCAGGAAGGTCAGCTAGCGTTGCTGGAAAGTGTTCCTGGTCTCAGCCTCCATACGCTGCGCATGGAGAACCGTCAGTATTCCGGTACCGGCGGCATTAGCCAGCTGAATCATGCGTACGGTTTTGTGCCTGCCTTCCAGGATACGCTGGACCAGATCCATGAAATTTCGCGCTTCGTTGACGGTCGGGCAGCGCCTCTGCATCTGCTGGATGGGCTACCCAGTGAATGGATCATAGAGCGCTCACCCGAGGGTAAGGTGTTAGCGATCAAGGACTCGGTGATTGCTGGATTTTTACGTCAGGAGCGTTTCTATACCCGCGAGCAGGCTGCTCGAGCGGTCAAGGTAATAAATCTCGATGACTGATCCGGTAGCGCAGGACGCCACAAGATCACCGCTAAGCCGTATCAAGGTCCGGGCGGCGGGCGTTTCGCCGCCTTAAACTGTTTCGATTGAATCCCGTGTTTTTTCAACAGGGTCTGCAGGTGGGAGCGGTTAAGTTTCAATTTTTGCGCCAATTCGGTGACATTGCCAGCCATCTGCAACAACCCCTGCTCCAGATAGTTTTTTTCCGCCGCATCGCCAGCGGCTTTCTTGCATTCACTCAAGTTCAACGGTTTCTCAGGAGGCTCTGCCTCTGCAGCGGAGACCGTGTTGAAAGAGCGGACCGAGGGAGGCAGGTGCTCCAGGTCGGCGCTGCGCTCTGCCAGGCAGGAGAGTCGGAAGATAATATTGCGCAGCTCACGAATATTGCCTGGATAGGCATAACCCAGCAGGAAGGTACGCAACCGTGGAGCCAGCTGGAGAGGCGATCGCTGCAGTTTTTCAGCGGCCTCATCACAAAAAAAATCGATCAACAGCGGGATTTCGTCGCGCCGTTCTCGCAACGCCGGCAACGTTACCTGGATCACGCTGAGCCGGTAATAGAGATCTTCGCGAAAAGCCCCCTCGTGAGACATCGCGAGCAGATCTCTATTGGTGGCCGCGACGATACGGGTGTCAATGTTGAAAACCTCGTCGGAACCGACCCGCTGAATCTCGCTCGATTGCAGCACCCGCAACAGTTTGACCTGCCCCTGCAACGGCAGCTCCCCCACCTCATCGAGAAAGATGCTGCCGCCGTCGGCACTCTCAAACTTACCCCGACGATCACTGGTGGCCCCGGTAAAGGCGCCCTTCTTATGGCCGAACAGTTCCGATTCGATCAGATTTTCAGGGATCGCCCCGCAGTTAACGGAGATAAGCTGCTGGTCCGCCCGGTGCCCGTTGGTGTGCACCAGTTTAGCCATCAACTCCTTGCCGGTACCGCTCTCACCATCAATCAGCACCGGCAGATCGGTGGGTGCCGCCTTCTCGGCGATCTCTAGCGCTTCCAGCAGCGCCGGACTCTCGCCAAATACGCCTTCGAAGGTAAAGTTGCGATCAATCAGTTCCTGGCGCCGTTGCTGGGTGCTTTTATGCCGCGGTATTTGCGCGTCCTCTGCCGGCGACGGCTCATCGTCGGCCCCCTTGAGCCGTTCATGCCTAGAGAGCAGCATCACTTCGCTGCGCAGCGCTGCCACCTGGGCCATCAGTTTCTGCTTGTCTTCGGTATCTAATCCCGCCGACCAGCGCAGGTTTGAACGCAGTACTTCGATTTTTTCAATCAGGCCGCCATAGGCGGCACTGGAGGTCTGTTTGCGAAAAAGACTTTTCATTACCCCCCCAGTTGCTTCTGAACCAGTTGATAGTACATTCCCTTACGGTCCAGCAGTTGCTGGTGGGCACCCTCTTCGACGATGGCACCTTCATAAAGCACCAGAATTTTATCGGCATTCATAACGGTACTGAGTCGGTGGGCGATCACCACCGCGGTTCTCCCCTGAAGAATATGTTGCATATTTTTGAGAATATTACTCTCAGACTGGGTATCCAGTGCCGAAGTCGCCTCGTCAAAAATCAACAGTCGCGGATCGTGATAGATAGCCCGGGCGATGCAAAGGCGCTGCATCTGGCCTCCCGACAGACCCATGCCCCGCTCCCCCACCATCTGCTCATAGCCCAACGGCAGTGCCGAAATAAACCCATGGGCATCGGCCATCTTGGCCACCTCGATAATGCGGGCACGATCCGGATTTTCATCGCCGGCGGCGATGTTCTCGGCCACGGTACCGGAGAAGAGGAGATTGGACTGCATCACATAGCCGATCTGGGCCCGGTAATATTCTTTGTCGACCAGTTTAAGGTCGTAGTCATCCACCATTATTTTACCTTCGGTGGGGGGGTAGAACCCCACCAGCATCTTGGCCAGCGTCGTTTTCCCCGACCCACTCTGGCCAACAATGGCGATCATTTCGCCCGCTTTGATGTCACAGCTAACGTTCTCCAGCACATAGGCACTCTCCTTGCCGCCATAACGGAAATAGACGTTTTCCAGCCGGATATCACCGCGAATATTCGGCAACAGCACCCGACTGGAAATATCCTCCGGCTTCTGTTCCGGTTCCAGGTCCAGCACATCGCCCAACCGCTCCATCGCCACACCCGCTTCGTGCAACTCATCCCACAAACCCACCAGCCCCATCAACGGCGCCATCACACTGCCCATCAGCATATTGAAGGCGATCAGTTGACCGATGGTCAGCTGCTGATTCAGCACCAGGGTGGCGCCCACCCACAGCACGACGATGGAGGTTGCCGAATTGAGAATCTGACCACCCGTCGATACCAGCGCGGTGAATTTTTGCGCGTTATACTGCACCTCCAGCGCCTTGGCATACTTCTTTTCCCACTTGATCCGCATGGCACGCTCAATCCCCATCCCCTTGATGGTTTCGGCGCCACTGAGGGACTCCATCAGTACCGATTCAGCATCGGTGGAGGTTTCGAAGCTACGGCGGGCATAGTGTTTGAGTCGTGGCGTTATCGATACCGTCAGCACCAGGATCGGTATCAACATCAACAGCAGGATCAGCGTCATCTTGACGTTGTAGATAAACAGCACACTAAAATAGATAAACACCATCATCAGGTTAAGAATGGTGCTGATGGTCGATTCGGTAAGAAAATTCCGAATCGTCTCGTTCTCCTGAAACCGGGCAAAGATATCCCCGGTGCGCCGCTTGCTAAAAAATGACAGCGGCAGCGAAATAGCATGCTTATAAAATTGTGACATCATGCTGAAATCGAGATTGCGCACCAGAAAACTCGACAGAAACGCCCGCATCACCGAGGTCAATTCAATAAACAGATGGGTGATCACCAACCCCACGATCAAAATAAACAACAGATCGTAGTTCTGGTGCACCACCACCTTATCCAGCACATTCTGCATGATTACCGGCGGTGCCACCCCCAACAGCTCGATCACCATGGTCGCCAGAAACAGGTAGCTCAGCAGTGACTTGTAGGGCCGGAGGTAACCGACAAAGCGCACCCAGGGCGAACGGGTCGCGGCCAGTTTCGCCAGGCTCGGCCCCGGGGTAAACAGCAGACAGGTGCCACTCCAGCCTTTTTCGAACTCATCCAGGGTCATCTTCTTGAATCCTACCCCGGGATCGGCAACCCAGACCCAGTGCTTGGAAATGCCATAAACAACAATATAGTGATACCCCTCCCAGTGGGCGATAAAGGGCAGGTCAAAGCCCAACAGCGACTGATACGTGCACTGCACGCCACGGGTGCTGAACCCCAGAGATTCACCGACCTTGGCCAGACTATCCAGGGTGGCACCTTCGGTGGTGACGTTGGCCAACTCGCGTAATTTCCCCAGGGTCAGGTTGATATCGTAGTGCTTGCAGATCATCGCCAGGCAGGCGGCACCGCAGTCCATCTCCTCTGCCTGCTCCACCAGGGGAAAACGCTTAATGATCCGCTCACCCACTTTCGGTTTCGAACTCATGTCCAGCAATAAGCGGGGGTTGCGGCGTTCTTTCAATGTCCTCTGGCGCTGCAGTTCCCGCTGATGGAAGCGGATGCGCTCCTCCAGCACCGCCTTCACCTGGCTGTTATGATCAAGAATAAAGTTAATGGTCTCTTCGGGAATCACCAACAGAACGCCATCCTCCTGAGCGATCACGGAGGCAAACTGCGGCTGTTTATGCAGACAGCTATTTTCGCCGAATACCTCACCCTGTTCCAGCGTGGCCAGAGGGTAGGTGTCCTCCTTGTCCTGGTGTACCACCTTGACCACCCCTTTGCGTACGACATACAGCCGACGATCCTCCAGTGAGTCCTGTTCCAGAATCACCTGTCCGGCCTTCACCCGTTTGATGCCAAGGGTACGGATATGGGTTTCCATCGCGGCCTTATCGATCTTGCCACGCAGATCAAACAGCTGGGTCACGACGCCCCCGGCGGCGCTGATGGCTGCGTAGCGCGCAATAAAGGTCTGTGCCGGGTCATTGCCGGCCAGGATCCGGCTCAGGGGTTCGCGTGGGATCAACAATAATTCGGTCTTTGCTGACGCGCGTACCGAATATTCTTGAACATAGTCAATCAGAATCGACTGTTCGGAGAATACATCGCCTTGCTTGCGTATACCGAGACTCTTCTCCTTGCCGTTAACCTCGTTAAAAAGCCGCACGGTACCGGATTTCAGCACATAGATACCCGGTGCGATATCGCCGGTGCTGATCACCGAATCCCCGAATTCAAAGCTTTTCAGTTCGGCAGCAGCGGCCAGAGTCTGCAGCTCCGCGGGATTCAGGGGTGAAAAAATCTCGACGGATGCCAATAATTCGGCGGTGGATTCGGGGCTCAATGGGCACCTCCTCTCGGCTGAAGATCGCTAGCCAGGTTGATTCAATTCAAGCCATAACGGTGGTGTCAATGCACACCGCCGGAGCCGTTAGACGCTATCAGGGGATTTCGATCACATGCTCCTGACTACGCTGTTCCAGCCACTGCCGATACACCTGTTTATGCACCGTTTGTCGCGTGTTATTGTCCAAACGAGCCGGATGCAACTCCATGACCTGAAATATTTCAAACAGCAGACCGTCCTCCGATTCGAAGGGGCCCAGCACGTCACCGGCCGCCGCATTGAAGGCCTTAGCATCCACGTCATCGGGCAGGGAGCCACGCGTCAGCGTCCCCAACAACCCACCCTCGGGGGCCGTGTCGGAGGAGAGTGAATGCTCTCGGGCCAACTCGCTGAAACTGTCCGGATCATCTTCCAGCAGCGCACAGAGCTCCTGAGCCTTGCCTTTAGAATCCACCACAATATGACGCATCTCGACGGTGTCGAACTTCGGCGAATGCAAGCGGAAATACGCATCAATCGCCTGATCCGAACACACCTGCGCCACCATCTTTTGCTTCAGCAAGCCCTCACGAACGAATTCGGCGTACTCCTCGATGGTCAATCCCGTCTCGGCCAGGTAATCCATCATCTCCTTGGCTCGGTGCAAACCCTGCAAGCGACGTAGTTGATCCGCTCGCTCCTGTACCTCTTCATCGGTTACCGTTAACCCGTGTTTGAGGGCCGCATGCACGGTCAACTTGTCACTTAACAGGGGTTCTACCAGCTCCTCGTAGTCCGCCCGGAACCTGAGAATTTTGACGAAGTCTTCGGCGCTGATTACTTCCTCATCAATTTTCGCTAACACCATCATGGCACTGCCCTCGCTCGAATCGTATTGATCTGTCAATCACCTGCTGCGCAAAGTTCTGCGTTACTTTCTACGTTGATTGGCGTAACCGCAGACGCCCACATGATCGCTGTTCTCGGTCGACCTAGCGTTTAGCGTTTTAACTGTTTAAAGGGTGCTAACGCCAGATCGATCATTCGACGCCGTTCGATAACAATCTCTGCCCGGGCTCGCATGCCATAGCGCAGCGCGTGGGTCTGCCCCCCGGCCTCAAATTGGTAGCTTTCCAGGCCCACTCGTCCCCGGTATACCGGTTTTTTAGTCTCGGGCGAGATCACCGTATTGGGCGCAATAAATTCCAGCCTTCCCGTAATAAAACCGTAGCGCTGATAAGGAAACGCGTTGAACTTCATCTTGACAGGCATCTGCTCACGTAGCCGACCGCGGTTCTGCTCCGGAATCTCGAGTTGCAATACCATCCGCACATCACTGGCCGCGATACCGACAACCGGCTGGTTGTCCGGAACTTTCTCTCCCGCCTGGGCGTAATTGACAAAGGTCACCACCCCCGCCGTGGGAGCCAAGACCCGTAGAAAATTATCCTCGTCGATATTGTCAAAGCTGATTTGTGCCGCCGCTTCGGCATTCATCTTGGCGCTGCGTAACCCCACTTCCACCCGGTTCTTCAGGGTCTTCAGCTGCAGCACTTCCCCTTGTACCCGCGCTCGGGCCTCGGCCAGCTGCTTATAGCTGGACTCCAGCTCATAGAGTTTTTGGGCATACTCCTTGTTGAGTTTTATTTCCAGCTCGGCCAGCTTTGTCTGCTCCTGCCGGTAGCCGATTATCGCAGCCGTATAGGCGGCCTTTTTTTCACCGACCTGTTTGCGGGATATCCCCCCGCCACCCGGAGACTCGAGCAGCCGTTGGAACTTCTCAAGCTGGGCTTTCGCGCCGTCCACCTTACCCTTGGCCCTGGCCAGTTCGAAACGGACCTTTTCCAGTTGCAATTTTTGCGATTGCGCCAGTATCTCCATGCTGGCGGTCATCCGCTGCTCATACACGCCTTCCTCGGCTTTGGCGGTGGCTTGAAACGCTTCTATTTTAAGCTCGGCAAAGCGTTTGTTTTCGGGGTAGAGATCGTATTCTTGCTGCGCGGCGACCAGTTTGAGCTGGGCATCCATGGCCCGAGCGGCGAGATCTACCACCCCTCGCGCATTGAGCCGGAACAGGAGATCACCCTCGGAAACCGGCATTCCCTCGGTCACATAGACATCCTCCATATCCCCCTTGATAGGGGCGTAGATCCGACGCACTTCCGACTCCGGTGCCAGTGAACCGGGTACTGAAACGATGACATCGGCACGGCCGACAAAGGACCAGGCCACGCCACATAACAGCATCGTGATCACGATCAGAATCGTGATCCGGATTAACCGAGAAGGCTCTGAACTGAGAATATCAATGCCCTCAGAACTGTGCTCAGCCAAGGCAGCGACCAGCTGCTGTTGTTTTTTGTCGTCAGCGGCCATAACATCCTCCTCCAGGTCTATTCTGATTCATCCCGAGACCTGGCTATCGGTCGCTGGTGTGGGCTGCGGTAGCAGTTCCAGCTTCCCCTTGACCAGTTTTTCCGGCAACACCTTTTCCAAGTCAGTCAACCAGCTGCGCTGGCGCTTGAGTTCCGACAGCACATGGTGTCTGAGGGACGCCCAGCGCGGCGGGTAATCCATATCCAGCTGCTGATAATGGCCACTCCCCAGCGTCAGGTATTGCAAGGCCTTGGACAGCTCCGTCGCACGCTGGCGAAAAGACCGGGAGACCGACTCTTCCAGGCGCAACAAGCCGGTGATCCCCCCCACCGAGTGGTAGGCCAACCAATAGGTCTCTGCCTCCAGAAATTGTGACTCCGCCCGTTTCAACAGCTTATCGCGCGCCTCGCTGAAGGCCGGTTGCAGACGCTGCAAATAGTAACCGTCGCTGCCTTGGTGCAATTGACGGTAAAAACGCACCAGCTGTTCCGGGTAATCCGACTGCTGTTGCACGCTAGTGAGCGCCTCACTCCCTTGGTGGACTTGTTGATAACGCGCGATGGTCGCGGTAGCGACATCGCCCCAGGGCAGCTCTGTCAGGGGTTCAAGCAGGGTGATGGCCTGCTGGGCGTGTCCGGCTCGCCAGGCGGCGTCACTCTCGAGGTAGCGATTGGCTACAGTCTCGGGAGGCAGCACCGAGGCGATCCGTTCGCTCGCATGCAATTGAAAGGGCGGCGTCCGTAATGTCGTCTGCCGCCATTGCCGCAATAACGCAACGAGGTGGCGCTGATCAAGCAGTTGCTGCAAACGGAGGTAATCGTTCAAATCAGCCAGCAGCCTCTCCGTGCCGCCAACTTTAGGGTACTTCTGTTGAAAACTGTTGATCAGGGCGCGCAGTGGCGGCAACTGCCCCTGTGCCAGCAGATCATTAATCTCTTGTTTGAGCGCGTCACTGGCCTTCAGATAGACCGTTTCGTAACTTTGCAGCAGCCGCAGCTGGCTCATGACTTCGGCATGAAGGTTCTTGAAGTCCGGGACCTCGCGCAAGATCCTTCCCAGGCGCAGGCGATTGTCCGTCGCATCTCTCTGCCACTGGTCGGTCAGCCCGCGAAGGGTGGTTTCATCCCGATAAATCACAAGGGCGCTTTCGTCAGTCTGGCGCTGTGAATAACGCGCTAGCCTGGTCATCCATTCAATCAGGTCTATCAGTGCCGAGAGGTCGGAATGGGAGGATGTCAAGCTTCGGGTTTGCGCGATAAGCGCTGCGGCACGGTCGAAATCGCCCGCCTCGATCCGCTGTTGCCAACCGGGCATCAGCTGTTTGAGAATGGCACGCTTGGCCAGTCGCCCTACCGCTTCATTATCGGGCTGCTCGCCCAGATATCGGGTCGCTAAGGCCGCTCCGGCGGCATAATCTCCCTGCTCCAGCAAGGCATTTATCTGGCGTTCCGGAGCGCCACGCTGGTACCACACCAGGCCGACCCCCAGCACCAGCACCAGCGCGCCCAGCACCACCGGTATTCGCGATTTCTTACCGGGTTCATCCCGCAGCGCACCTTTCAGTTCGGACCAGAACACAGAGATTTTGTGCATCTTGCGCCGGGAATGGCTGTCGCTTTGCGCCTTAGTGGCCTCCGATGCCAACGCAACCGCGTCCTCGGCCCCTGCATCGGCGTCCCTATCGTAAAAGATATCCAGGAACGGACTGGCTTTATCGACCAGGATGGTACCGTGCTCCATCTCGACGTCGTGCCCTGGCTCCGGTTCAGTCCCAACAGCAGGGGCCGCCGACGCGTCGCTCTCGGGGACGGCAGAGCGATCGGTTCCGGACCAGATTGATGCCAAATTTTCGGTAACGCTGGTTACCTCCTCGGCCTCGCGCCATGCTCCGATAGAGGCGGCCACTTCCGTTTCGGCGGTGTTCGTCAGGCCGTTATACGGCCATATAACCTGCGCCCTGAAACGGCGGTCAGGATTACCGAAGGCCACGATGTCGCCATCCTGCAGCTGCCGAGCATGCTCCTCCAGCCTGTCGCCATTGACGAAGGTACCATTGGTGCTATTGAGGTCTTCAATAAAAATCGTGTCATCAACAAGGTACAGGTGTGCATGACGCCTGGATATATAATTCAGGCAGTCTTTAAACATCTCGGGGTGCTGGCTGAACACGCCATCCGACTTACTCACCAAGAACGGGAACAGGCTGATCTCGATCGGATTACAGCCTGCCATACCCAACGGTACCAGCATCAGCCGCAACGGGACTTTCGGCGCGGCTTCAAGCAGCGGCTCGCGAATACGCAGGGCGACTCGGTAACGGATATCCGCAAAACCGATGATATCCGTATCGGCCAATGGCACCGGCTTCTGAGACACCCGCTCGCCATTGAGCGTGGTGCCATTACGGCTGGCTAGATCGGTCAGATAAAAGCGTCCCTGTTCCTGGAAGATCCGCGCATGACGTCGGGAAAGCTTGCTCACAGCATCATTGGGATGGGCAGAAAACGGCGACTCCATCCGTCCGATCGCCACCAAGCAACCCGCGACAACGATCTCCCCCAGGTCGGGATGACTGATGGGCTCAAGGCACAAGCTTAACGACGTAGGTGAATTCATCAGCGCCTATTCCCTTCAATAATAGTAGTCCTTTCAACAGGAGCCCCTTCAATAGCAGTTCCCTCAACCGCGTTCCCCTCAACCGCGCTCCCCTCAACCGTAAGTAGGTCTTGCTGCTCCCAACCGCCGCCCAAGGTTTTGTACAGGGCAACAGTATCGAGCAATATCTGCTGCTTCTGTTCGGCCATCCCTAGCCGGGCGGAGAGCAACGACCGCTCGGATTCGAGAACCTGAAGCTCCGAAACCATGCCCTCCCTCAGTTGCGAGTGAACCGTGTGATTAACCAGATTCAGATGTTCCAAGCGCTGACTCAGCTGTTGCTGTTGCCGCTTATGCGAAGACAGGTTAACCAGGGCGTTTTCGACCTCTTCAAAGGCCTTCATCACGGTCTTGCGATACTCCTCTTCAGCCACCTTGGTGGCCGCTTCATTGGCCTTAATGTCGATTTTAATTGTGGGATCGAAGATCGGAATGGCGAGGCTCGGTACCAGGCTCAGAGACCAGTTATTCAGCAATGCGCTCAATGCGGCGCTGCTCAAGCCTCCGCTTCCGGTGAGGCTGAATTTTGGTAGCCGGGCCAGTCGTGCCTGCCCCAGTTTTTGGTGCGCCGCCAGCACCAGTAGCTCTTTGGCGACGATGTCCGGACGCCGGGACAGCAGATCCGAAGGCAGCCCTATCGGTACGTCAGGAATACGGATAGCGTCCAATTGGACCTGGCTGGGCAGCTGAAATTCACCGGCGGGCATCCCCAGCAAGGTCGCCAGATTGTTCTCGGCAACCTTTCTCAAACGCTGCTGCTCCAGCAATTCCTTGCGCAGGCTATTGGTCTCTGCCTTCTGTTGAATCAACTTGGATTCAGGGATCATCCCCTCTCTGTACTGGTTGGCGTATATCAACAATATCTTCTGGTTCATACCGATAGAGGTGTTCTGCTGGCTAATCTGTTGATCCAGCTTGCCGATCTCGAAATACTTGTTGGCAACATCGGACACCAGGGTCAGATAACCGGCCCGCCAGTCGGCTTCGGTCGCCTTGAATTGTGATACCTCGGCCTCAAGCCCTTTACTGACCCGCCCCCAAATATCTACCTCCCAGCTGGGATTAACCAGGGCGGAATAGGATCTTGATACGCCCGCTTGACCGGCTTGCCGGGTGAGTGTTTTTGAGGCGTCAAGATTGAATTTGGGCAACGTCCCTGCACCCTCGGATTGCACCCTTACCCGAGCCACTTCGATTCGGGCGGCGAGGATCCGCAGATCGATATCATCCTTAATGGCCCGGCCAATCAGCTCGTTAAGGTAGCGGTCCTCAAACCCGGTCCACCAGTCATGCTGAATGACGTCGGCGGCATTGGGGGAGGTGTCGCCTCGACGCCATTCCGGCTTAGCGGCCAGCTCGGGACGTTGATAATCCGGACCGGCTAAGCCTGTGCAGCCACTGATGGCAGCCGCCAGCAGCAGCGCAATTAACAGCCCAGCCACCGAATGCCCCCGATACCCTGGCAACCCGACAGCTCGTTGCACCCTGCTTTTTGGCACCCTGCTTTTTGAATAGTGTTGTCTGCCCACAGCGATTTCCTCACGGGTAACCCATACCCTGTAACAACAACGCGAAAACCGATCAATCAGGTTCACTGAGGGCCAGGAAAGGCATTGCAGAGCCCGCACAGGCGCGGCGACGATCCGTCTAACTGCGAAGATTGTTGCAACCTCGCCCGCAGCGCCCAGTCCGGCCCCTTCCGCTGAACCGGGTGTCTCTCCCCGTCGCAGGGTCGCCCCGCTCGTTTTGACGGCTTGATGTCGGCCATAACTTGTCAGATATAAGAACAAGCATAGCCTGCTTACCTAGCAGCAAGCCGGGACTTACTTCATGCTGTTTGTACGGTATGGATTAAGGTTAACGTTCGGGATATATTGATGCAGGGATCAAGCCAAGCCAGGGAAACGTCTCCCTTTTCATACACAAGCAGCGTTAATTGAGCGCTTGCGGTGAGGCGTGGGTCGGTGATTAGACGCCAAATCCCCCCCCTGAAATTGAATTTGGTTCGTTTTAATCCAACATATCTGAAAATCTATCAGCTTCTTCGCGCCACTTTATCCGCCAGGATTGAGATCAACATCCCCAGCATCAAGTACCCTAATACGACCTCCAACATCACCAGCGAGGCGGCCATATGCGTGCGGGGCGTAATATCGCCGAAGCCCAGGGTAGTAAAGGTCACCAGGCTGTAATAAATCACGGTAAAAAGATTCCACCCTAAAGAATCCTTATTGGCAACACTGAACGCCTCTTCACCCAGACCGTAAAAGCCCAAACCGAACAGCACCACCAGTCCCAGAGACCAGAAAAACACCCGCATGAGAGAACGCCCGCAATCGGTCAGTAGCAACCAGAGGTAATAGCGCAGCGGCTGGGCATCTTTCAATTCCTCGATAAAATCCTGGTCCTGGGCGAAGCGTTTAAAGCGGCTGCTACCGTAACATGATGCCACCCGCACCCCCCGGTAGCGGCCTTTGCGGTCGTAGCGAATACCCTCCACTTCGGCGTCGGCAAGATTAGCGGCTTCCAGGTTCGCCCCTTTGATGGTGGCACCCGATAGTCGACTGTTGCTGAGGTCGGCATGTGCCATCTGCGCGCCAGTCAGGTTGGCCCGACTCAGATTCGCACCGTCTAGATGCGCATTAACCAACACCGCTTGCGACAAATTGTTACAGGAAAGATCCGCACCGCAGAGGTCGGCATCGGACAGGTAGGCTTGGGTAAAATCGGTACGTATCAGCTTGGCGTTGGAGAAATCTGAACGGTAACAGTAAGTACCGACAAAGCGGGCATCGGTGAGATCCGCTTCTTTGAATTTGGGGCCGCGGCGGGTGCTGACATAGGGGTTATCAGCGGTCGGCGATGCGGCGCTAAGGTCGGCGCTACAGAGACTGGCACCGCTAAAGTTGGTTAGTAACAGATCGGCATGGCGTAAATTAGCGCCTTGCAGGCTGGCACCACTCAAGTCGGTATGGCTTAGCTGTGCCGAAGACAGGTTGGCCCCGTTCAGAGACGCGCCGCAGAGATTGGCGCCACTCAGTAGCACCCCGGAAAGGTCCACCCCGTCCAGATCAGCGCCAGACAAGTCGGCGCGCTTTCCCTGACGCTTATCCGTTTCCAACCAGCGACGGTGGTCGGCCAGGATCTGCTCTAGCTCCCGTAATTTAGCCATAGAGCCTTCGGCAACCTTTTCACGCGATTACTATTAACCCAGTGGGTTAATAGGCTAACTCAGGGATGAGTTAATATTGGCCTATAGGCCAATTCGAGGCCCCGCAAAACCAGCAACTTGGCCTCGCTTCCGGTGGTTTAACCTTGCAGTAACCACAGGAATCCCGCCCCCAATAAGAGGGCAGTAACCCCAAGCACCCAGCCGAGGATCGACGATTTACCGCCCTTGCTAGGTTTAAATACTGCCGTATCGGGGTCCTTGTTCGCCCCCGAATAAAAACGCAGTTCGACCCGCCCCATCCGCAGGCTATCCCCGTCTAATAATGCCGACATCGTGACGCGCTTATCGTTGAGATAGGTCCCATTTCTGGAGCGCATATCCCGAATGGCCCAGCCACCATCTTGTTGGAAGATCTCCGCGTGGCGACCGGAGACGCTACGTTCTAGCAGTTGGATATGACTGCCATGGGATCGTCCAATCAGACAGGGTTCGGTTTCTACAGTGAAACGGTCGTTCTTGATGGAGGCCGACTGGCCCAGCAGAAAGGCCGAGGTCGACTGCATTAATTGAGTTTTATCGGCATCAGCAGCCACCTTGAAAATTGAGGTAGCCTCGAATTCAGCCTCCACGTCCGCTGTCGTCAGGGGGGCAGCCGACGCATGGATCGCGTCGTCGGTTTCCGCTGCCGGGCCGAAGGCGCTGCTGTTTTTTTCGACCGGTGCTGTTGCGGCGGTCTCGGGACTGGGTTCAGGTATGGGCACCGGAGCAGGTTCTGGGGTAGGTTCTGGTGTGAGTTCCGGGGCAGGTTCTGGGGCAGGCTCCGGGGTGATGGCCGATGACGGGGCCTGAACCCAGGTGGCATCGGGATCCAGCGCCGGGCGCAGCTGGGTCTTGTTGTCATCTTCCTGGTCCAGAACCTTGGGTCCGATCACCCTGAAGGCGGCGCTATCGAAGCGGATCTCGTCACCCGACTGAATCTCGGCGCGATCAATACGCTGGCCATTGACGAAGGTGCCGTTGGCCGAACCCAGATCTTCGATGTTCAGCCCTCCGTCGTCCAGCCAAAGCCGGGCGTGATGCCGTGACAGTAGCTGGTCATTGATGATCAGGTCGCAATCCTGTTCCCGCCCCACCAACAGGGTTCCCCTGATCGGGAAAAACTGACCGCAAAGCAGCTCCAGTTCAGCTTTTAGCGCCCAGTCACTGGGCCGGTGCTTGGCCGGATCCACCACTTCCAGCTCCACCGAGGATATCTTGATCACGTCCCAAGCTTCCAGCCTATGCCGTTTGGAGATCGATTGATCATTGACGTAGGTGCCCTTGCCGCTCAACAGATCGACCAGATAAAGGTGATCACCCTCAACCCGGATTTCAGCGTGAAAATCGGAGATGCCCTGCTCCAACAGGGCCACGTCATTGCTTTCATCCTGGCCGATGGTCAGCGTCGAGCCGGTAAGGCTTATCGGCTGTTGACGATTGTCCTTAAACTTTAACTTAAACATAGGCATGACTGTCTTGACCTCGACGGTTAGGTATCTCGACGGTTAGGTATCGTGCTGTGAGCGAATCAGAACACAGCACGGTGGCCGTTACCCGCGCCATAGACCGACCAGCACGAGGGCGACACAGACGAACGCGCCGAGGGCTAACAACCACACACGCTTTCGGCGGCGGTTGAAACGGGGAAAGACCAACTCCTGTGTGCTGAATAGATCGGTATCCTCATCCTCGATCCCCTTGCTCGCCGATGGCGCTGAAATCACCAGCACACTGACGTTGTCCCGTCCGCCGCGTTGTAAAGCGGTCTCGATCAGGCGGTCAACTAAACTCTGCTCGTTACCCTCGCTCATCATGATTTTACTGATTTCGGCATCGCTCACCTCACCGTTGAGGCCATCACTGCAGAGCAGGATTTTCTGGCCTTTGTTCAAGGTTCCGCTGCGGCAGTCCACTCGAATACCCTGCCCGCGTACCCCTAGCGCTTGGGTAATCACATTCGATTTAGGGTGTTTGCGCGCCTGCTCCTCGGAGATTTCCCCTCGATCCACCAGCCACTGTACATAGGAGTGGTCACGACTGAGTTGGTGCAATTGGCCGTCCCAAAGGTAAGCCCGGCTATCTCCCACCCAGGCGATCTCATAATTGCGCTGATCCGACACCCTCAGCGCGACGATGGTGGAGCCCATATTCGGCGCCCCCTGTCCCTGCTCGGCCGCGGCCAGTACCGCATCGTGGGCACGCTGAATAGCCTCGCTCAGACTCCGCCCCGCACGAATGGCCTCCACCACGGTGGCACTGGCGATAGTACTGGCAACATCTCCGCCCCGATGGCCCCCCATGCCGTCCGCGACCAACCAGAGACCAAGTTCGCTGTCGGCGTAGTAGCGGTCTTCATTCAATTCCCTGACACGCCCCACATCGGACCCGTCACCGTAAGAAATGGTCGACATTGCACAATCCTTAGCATCCCTTAGTCTTTGAGGACACAGCGACATATTAAGGCGGCAGCGTAATACCGAGCAAAAAATGTCACCTTAATAGGCGGCTCATGAAGGAACCGCCGTGGCATAACGCCACGTGAGACAAGGACGGACAGGCGCCGGCCTTGTCGCCATCAAAAGGCCGAACGTATCGGTAGTTTGATGCCCGGTTAATAGGAACCAGAAAGCCTTAAAATTCAGCTTACATAGCGGGATCAGCCACTAAGATGCGGTTTCTGAATGACAACTGAACTATGCTCAAACAAGTAATGGTCTTCTATATAAAATAGCAGAACATTGAACCTTTACTGAGAGACATCGGGGTTTCGACGGACTGAATGTCCCGCGCTTATAACAGGTTCCGCCCCGCTATTCGCAACGATAGGGATGAATGTAAACGGACATAACCATGGCCGATTTAATAAGTTAACAACAGAGCGTACTCCCTTGAATCGGTCTCAACAGCACTTCATGCCGGCCAGCTGCTACCCGGAACGAGGTTGAAACAGTAATGCCTAGGCTACTGGATATTGACGGTTACACCATCGAGAAGGAAATCGGTACCGGTGCGATGGCTACGGTCTACCTGGCCGAACAGACCTCCCTGGGCCGCCAGGTCGCCATCAAGGTGATGTCGCCCGCATTGGCGAGCAACGACACCTTTGCTAGGCGTTTTATTCAGGAAGGCAAGACCATTGCCAAGCTGGAACAGAACAACATCGTCAACATCTTCGATATCGGTACCAGTGAGACCTGCTGTTACATCGCCATGGAATACCTATCCGGGGGCACCCTCAAGGACCGTATGCAGCACCCGATGTACCTGAACGAAGCACTGCGTATTATCCGCCAGATCGCCCTGGCATTGAGCTACGCCCACCGTCATCATTTTGTTCATCGCGACATCAAGCCCCTCAACATTATGTACCGCGCCGACGGTACGGTGGTGCTGACGGACTTCGGCATCGCCAAGGAGATAGCCGCCGCCACCTCAGGCCTGACGGCCACAGGGGCGGCGATCGGTACCCCCACGTACATGAGTCCGGAGCAAGCTAAGGGTAAAGAGCTGGACGGCCGCTCAGATATCTACTGTCTTGGCGTGGTGTTTTATGAACTGTTGACCGGTGTCCGCCCCTATATGGCGTCGGAGCCTTTTGCTCTGGCGTTGCAGCATATCAATGCGGCAATTCCCAAGCTGCCGGAACGGCTCAGGTTTATGCAGGACATGATCAATAAGATGATGGCCAAATCCGCGGCCAAACGGTTCCAAGACGCCGAACAGCTGATCGCCGCCATCGACCGCATCTTCGATCTGTATGACACCGGGAAAATCCGTGTATTGCTGAACGACAGTATGAGTCATGACAAAACGCAGGTCTGGTACAAGACATTGCTGACCGATTGGCGATCGCAGTTCGCCAAACAGCGTTTTCCACTCCGGTTGCGTCGAATCATCCGCCGTAAGCGCATGCCACTGATCGTCGCGGCAACAGCACTGGTGCTGATATTCGGCGTTACGCTGCTCTACCTTGATCATCGCGACAGAGCGGAACAACAGCGCATAGTCCAGCACAACCAAACCCTTGAACGCCTGCTGGACGAAGGCTTGCGGCAACTCTCCCAATCACAAATTTTTTTCCCCAAAGGCGATAACGCCTTTGACACCTATCTGCAGATCCGGCGGCTGGATCCAGACAATGAACAGGTAATCACGCCCATCGCCACCCTGCTCGACCGTATCCATACCCTGGCCCTGCGCACCTATGAAAATGCCGACTGGAACCGCACCCTGGCGCTGGTCGATAACGGTCTGCGACTCGATGCCAGCCATGAACGGCTGCTGGACCTGCAGCGCAACGCCCACCAGGCTCAGGAGCGGTCCCACCAGCAGAAACTGGAACGGGAGCGGGAAGCGAAAATCACCGGACTGCTGGCTCAGGCCGATCAGCAGATCAACGCGGGGCGTCTCGAGCAGCCCACCAACGACAATGCTGTTGCCACCCTCAGGGGACTCCTGGAACTGGCGCCTGAGGATCCTCGGGTAGAGGATCGCCGGCAACGGCTCGCTAAAACCTATGCTCAACAAGCCCGGCAAGCCTTGGAGCAAGGCGAACTCGATGAGGCCCAGGCCCTTATCAGCCGGGGACTGGCCGTGGTTGATCGGTTTCCTGCCCTAATCGGCCTGCAGCAGTCGTTGCTAGACCAGCGTAGACAGCACCAGATTGACGGGCTGCTGTCGGACGCGCAGCGGCTCGCCGCTCAGCAGCACTTTGTCGAGCCGGCTGATGACAGCGCCTGGCAGCGCTATCAAGCGGTGCTGGATCTTGATGCCGACAACCCAGCCGCACGACGTGGCATTAGCACCCTGCTGGAGCAGATTCGGCGGCTGGCAGATGCGGCAAGACGCTCAGGAGACTTCAGCGCGGCGCTAGCGCTGCTTGATCAAGGCATGCGAATCGATGCGCAATACCCGCCGCTGTTGGCGTTACAGCAGCAGACCGCGCTGGATCAGCGCATCGACAGCCTACTCGCGACAGCCAACGCTCAGCTCGAGCAAGGTCGCGTGAATCAGACGCCCGGCGATAACGCCGTCGAGAGCTTGCGCCAGGTGCTGACCCTGCAAGCCGACCAACCCCAGGCGCTTGCTGGATTGCGACACATCGCCGATCGCTTTTCCCGCAGAGCCGAAGCGCTGCTGCACGATGACGAACCCGGTAGTCGTGCATTGATCGAGGAGGGCCTAACGGTGGTTGCCGACCACC
The DNA here is from genome assembly GCA_041586615.1 of Motiliproteus sp. Lineage (GTDB taxonomy): Bacteria > Pseudomonadota > Gammaproteobacteria > Pseudomonadales > Balneatricaceae > Motiliproteus. Next base: position 30,905 of record JBFGZS010000015.1, read on the forward strand.
CTGCGCTGCTAACCCTCAAAGACCGTCTGGCAGCCCAGATCAACGCCCGCCAGCAGCAGCAACGGGAGATCATTCGGTTGCTGGAGGAAGGCGAGCGCTTATCGGCGCAGCAACAATTCAGTCAACCGATTGATCACAATGCCCTCGCCCGTTACCACGCAGTACTCGATCTAGACCCGCTAAATAGCGCTGCCCGTCAGGCCCTGGACGCGTTGCCCGCGCAGATACTGGCCCTGGCGAAAACAGCCGGTGAACAGGGTGATTTTGAGCGCGGCCTCGCGTTGCTGCAACAGGGTCTGACTCTAGCCCCAGACAATGAGGCGTTGCAGGCCGCTCGTCGCCAGGCACGGGAACAACAGCAGATCCACAAGCTGCTGGTCCATGCCGAAGCACAGATTAAACGTCGCCGGCTCAGCGAACCCCCGGGTGACAATGCCGTCGCGACCCTGCAACAGGTCCTTGAACGTGCCCCTGGGCAGCGCCAGGCCCTGGACGGGCTAGAGCGGATTGCCGGGATCTATGCACTGCTGGCTCGAAAGCAACTGGATCAGGATCGAGAAACCGACGCACAGGCGCTGCTCCAAAAAGGCCTGAACCTGTCTCCCGAGCATCCGGCATTGCTGGATATCCAGCGCCAGGTCGAGCAGCGGCGTGAAATAGACAGATTACTGCGTCAAGCGCAGCAGCAACTCGACACCAGGCAGATCGACCAACCTGATGATACGTCCTTTATTCAGGCCGCCATCGCCAGCTATCGACAGGTCCTGACCCTATCATCCGCTAACCCCCAAGCCCTGGCCGCCCTACAACGCCTAGCCGATGACTATGAGGCGCAGGCCAGGCAGTTGTCCGAGCAGGGTGACGAGGATGGCAGCAGGCAGCGGATCAAGGCCGGGCTGGCGATCAACGCTGACCACCCGGGATTACTAGCGTTGCAACGGACCCTGACGGAACGCCAACAGGCGCGCGCAGCCGAGGCACTGAGGCAGCAACAGGTCCAAGCCTTACTGGCGCAGGCCCGCTCGGAACTGCAACGCGGCGCGCTGGACAACAGTGCGGCGTTTATCGCGAAGGGTCTCAAGCTCGCTCCGCAGCAGCCACTCCTGTTGGATCTACGCCAACAGGTGGCTCGACAGCAGCAAATCCTGACGCTACTGGCGCTAGCCGAACAGCAGATCCACAATAAGCAACTGACACTGCCGGCCAACAACAATGCTTTTGCGACCCTGCAGCAGGTGCTGGAACTCGAACCCGAGCACCCCCAGGCCCTTGCCGGAATACAATGGGTGGCCGACAGCTACACAGAACTGGCCCGCGAACGGCTGCAAAACAATCACGAGCAACAAAGCCTGAAACTGATCGACAAGGGTCTACGGGTAGTGGCCGATCACCCGCCATTACTGGCACTGCGACAACAGATTGAACAGCGCCGACAAGCCCGTGAAGCATGGCAGCGACAGCAGCAGCAGGTCAAGCAACTGCTGTTACAGGCCCAGTCTCAGATCACCCAGGGACAGTTCACCACCCCCGTTGAGGATAGCGCCCAGCGCAGCTACCGGGAAATATTACAGCTCGACCCCGCCAATAATCAGGCCCTGCGCGGCTTGGCTGCATTGCCTGACGTCATCCATGCTCGGGTGCTGTCGATGCTGAACGCCGGTGCGCTGCAGAACGGACTACAGCGGGTGGACGAAGGCTTGCAGCTGGAACCACAGCACCCGCGTCTACGGGCACTCAAGGCGCAGCTGCTGGAAAAACTGCAAGCACTGCTGAGCGAGGCCCGCGCAGCACGGCAAAAAGGTGCGCTGGACAACAGCACAAAACTTATCCAGCAGGGGTTGCGGATCGACCCCCAGCAGTCAGAGCTGTTGCAGCTGCAACGACAGGTGACCCAGCAACAGCAGATAGTCGCGCTGCTGGACAAGGCGCTAGTGCAGATCAAGCGCCGGCAACTGACCCTGCCCGCCAACGACAATGCCGTGGCCACCCTGACTCAGCTGTTGACCCTGGCGCCAGGCCACCCCCAGGCGCTGACCGGTATGCAACAGGTCGCCGATGCCTATGCTGAGCTCGCTCTGGTGAAGATCAAAAATGGCCAGGATACCGAAGCTCAGGCGCTGATCGACAAGGGGCTAAGCGTGTTATCCAGCCATCCGCCACTACTGAAACTAGGCGAAGAGATACAAGCCCGTCGCGCGGCATTGGCCACCCGTCAGCGTCTGACCAGCGGCCTGCTGGTACTGGCAGAGGAGCAACAGCGCCAGCGGCGCTACACCAAACCCCGCGGTAACAATGCTTACGAGAGTTACCGTACCATTCTTCAATTCGACCCTGAAAACGGGCCCGCCAAGCGCGCCATTCGCGGACTCAGCGAAAGCCTCTACGACATGGCCAGCCGTGCCAAGGCCGAGGGGGCCATCGCCGAGAGCTTAGCTCTGGTTCTTGAGGGCCTGACCATCGCGCCCGACGATCAGGCCCTGCTTGATCTGCAACAGCAACTTTCGCAGCAGCGCCCTCCGGCGGACGCTGGCGATGAGCTAACGCCTCAGGATGCAACCGCTGCAGAGGACTGAGGGGCCGTCTTCTAGCATAGACTCTGGTGTGTCAATCGCGCTTGATCGAGTAGCGACCGCTGCCAAGAAAGGCAATCGCCACCGCCCCGAACAGGTAGAACCCCTGCAGTTCCAGCGCCCAGCCACCATTTTTGGTCAAACTAAACAGATCATCCATATGCGCCAGACCAATGGCAAATAGCATGTTACCGACAATCAGCAGCGCGCCAATACGACAGTAGACACCCACAATCAACAGCAGCGGGGCAATGATCTCACCGACAAAAACACCGTAGGCGATAAAGCCTGGTAGGCCGTTATTGGTCAGCGAGCCAGCGATGAAATCTAGTGATCCCGTATTGCCGATCTTAGACAGTCCGTGAAGCAACATCAGGATACCAACCGATAGGCGCATCACCAGTTTTCCGAGATCTTCATTATTAAGAAGATGCATACCTGGTAGCTTTTTATAGAGCCCCTCAAAGGCTGGAGAATATCGGTCAGTCGCTACGTTTGCTCTATGGTCCATAAGGTAAATCCTATGCATCTGATATTTTCAACTTATCAACTTGCCTATCTCAAGTTGAGCACGTAACCAGTGTAATAGTTTCCAATTTGAGAATTAACAGCGTTTTTTATAAAATACTTTTTCCATATTGAAATCAGTCAAGGCGGTGTTGTGGATCGTTTAACAGCTATGGAGGTGTTTGTTCGAGTCGCGGAGGAGGGAAGCTTTTCCGCAGCAGCCCGTGGACTAGGGATGTCAAACTCTGCTGTCAGTAAGCATATTGCCATGCTTGAAGATTTGCTGGGTGTGTGCCTGTTGAACAGGACAACCCGACAGGTGAGCCTGACTGAAGCTGGTCACGCTTATCATGAGCGCTGTGAACAAATACTCTGCGATGTGGAAGAAACCCAACAGTCAGTTGCGCAACTTCAAACTGAGCCGCGTGGCACCCTTAAAATAAATGCACCCGTATTTTTTGGCTCTCAGTACCTAGTTACAGCGATTGCAGATTTTCAGGCTAGCTACCCACGCATCTCAGTGGAGATGTCGCTCACAGATCGGTATGTTGATGTCATCGGAGAAGGGTTTGACATATCCATCAGAGTAGGTCAACTCTGCGATTCTAACCTTATCGCCCGTAAGTTGGCATCCTCAAGAAATATCGTGTGCACCAGCCCAGCCTACTTGTGTAAACACGATATACCCCAAACACCTGAAGACTTACTTACGCATAACTGCCTAAAGAGCATCAGCCCTAGTTATGTTCGCGGATGGCCGTTTAGAGGCCCAAAAGGAAATATCGTCGTGCCGATAAAGGGCTGTTTTCGTACAAACAATGGAGATGCTCTGTTAGCGGCGGCCCTGAGCGGGATGGGGTTCGCTCACTTACCTGCATTCATAATTGGGCATAATTTGAGGACAGGAAAGCTTCGATCTGTCCTAGTTGAATATGAAGAGCCTGCGATGGATATTTATGCATTATATCCTCACCGTCGGCACCTCTCAATGAAGGTGCGTGTCTTTATCGATTTTATTGTTGCGCGCTTTGCCTCTGGCCTTTATTGGGATCAGTAATGGATTAAATATGAGTTCCAGCTTCGCTCGATAGCAGTCTATGTAAGCAGTCGCTAACGTTCTGGAGTGAGGCCAGTTCCGGACGCTGATGCAGCCAGGCCAGCGGTGGGCGGCAGGAATTTACCGAGATTATGCAGTGTTATGCTTCAAATTATTTACGGGGACGCTGAACTCGGCTATAGGCTCCCGTTGATGAATCGATGCGGCCGTTAGAGCGACAGCCGGGTGATACGCGGCCCGGCTTGGCGCTGCGCAGGCAACCATGAGACCTACTAGCACCAGCACCAGAGCAACCAGAACGATCCAGAGCAGCTGCCTGCGGCGGCTGAGGCTGAACCAAGAGGAATTCCGCGCCAACCCAGTGGACTGATTAGTGGTGGACTGCTTATTGGCGAGCGCGGCGGGAGCGGAGATCACAATCACACTCACATTATCACGGCCACCCTGTTGAAGCGCCGCATCAATCAGGCGGTCAACCCGGTGTTGATCCGACCCCGCTGACAGCAAGATCTGACTGATCTGATTATCGGACAGTTCGCCGTTAAGGCCGTCACTGCAGAGCAGTATTTTTTGACCGCGTAACCAGTGACCCGAAACACTATCGACACGGACCTGCTGGCCTCCCGCGCCTAAGGCCTGGGTTACCACATTGGCTTGTAGATGGGTGCGCGCCTGCTCCTTGGTTATATCGCCACTATCAATCAGGGTCTGTACATAGGAGTGATCGCGACTGAGCTGTGCCAACCGGCCGTCCCACAGGTAGGCACGGCTATCCCCTACCCAGGCCACTTCATAGCGCTCATCGATCCCGCGCAAGGCCACAATAGTCGACCCCATACGGGGCGGTCCCCTTCCCGCCGTACTCGCGCTCAGCACGGCTTCGTGAGCCCGTTGAATCGCCTCGCCCAGGCTCCTGCCGTCGCGTACCCCCTCAACCACGGTTTCGTTGACAATTAAACTGGCAACATTGCCGCCCTCGTAGCCGCCCATGCCATCGGCAATCAACCAAAGTCCCAATTCAGCATCCGCATAATAACTGTCTTCATTGAGCTCACGGACACAGCCTACATTTGAACCGTACCCGTAATCCAGGATCACCATTTCGAAATACTCATAGCCGCTTGGTAGGGCAGCCTCCCAAGAGGTTAATGAAAAAGGGGGGACGGAAAATAGGACCTCACCTATTCTCCTTAGCGATATGACCTATTATAGACAATGGCAGGAAGTTCCACTGTTGGTGTTTTACGTAGAGTTATAAGGTCTTTGGCGCCGTTTGAAAAAGGACCGGAGCCACTATCGCAGACAAGGTTGAGCATCGATGTCCAGGCCACTGGAGATAGACGGATACACCATTGAGGAAGAGATAGGCAAGGGAGCCATGGCCACGGTCTACCTTGCTGTGCAAAATTCCTTGAGTCGTCATGTCGCCTTGAAAGTGATGTCGCCAGCTTTGATGACCGATGATACCTTCTCGCGCCGGTTTATCCATGAAGGCAAGACCGTCGCCAAGCTGCAACAAAATAATATCGTCAATATCTGGGACATCGGTACCAGCGCTGCCTGTTGTTATATCGCCATGGAGTATCTTTCCGGGGGCACACTGAAAGAGCGCATGCAGCAGCAGATGTATCTCGACGAAGCCCTCAATATTGTCAGGCAGACAGCCCTGGCACTGGGTTTTGCCCACCACAATCATGTTATTCACCGGGATATAAAACCGCACAACATCATGTTCCGTGGCGACGGCTCGGTGGTACTGACCGACTTCGGTATTGCCAAGGACATCGAGGCGGCCAACACTGCTTTTACCGCAACGGGTGCCGCCATCGGTACGCCTACCTACATGAGTCCGGAGCAGGCCAAAGGAGAGAATCTGGACGGACGCTCGGACCTCTACTGCCTCGGGGTAGTGTTCTACGAACTCCTGACCGGCGCCCGTCCCTATGTCGCGTCCGATCCTTTTGCCTTGGCGCTCAAACATATCCATGACCCGATCCCCAAGCTTCCTCCGCGTCTAGGATTCCTGCAGCGAACCCTCGACAAGATAATGGCAAAGAACCCGTCTAAGCGATTTCAGACCGCAGAGGCGTTTATCGCCGAGATCGATCGACTCGCTAACGCCTACAAGACCCAAACAATCAGGGTATTACTGTCCGACGCGGAGCTCTCTGATCAGACCGAAGTCTGGCACCAGACGTTAGTGAGCGGCTATCGCGCTTATCTGGGAAGTGGACGGTTACGGTGGCGTAAAGCCCTCGCCTGGGGCGGCGCTCTGCTGGCCTTAGGTGTGGGCGGGTTATTCATTGTGCAGTATCTGGACTTCCTGGATTTACAGCGCCAACAAGCACGCCACGAACGGCAGCAGGCCATCGCGCTGTTACTGGCACAGGGGGAGCGCCAGCTGGCGTTGGGGCAACTTTTCCAGCCCGAAAATGACAACGCTTACCAGACGTTCGCTGAACTCCTAACCCGTGATCCCGACAATACCAAGGTTAAGTCTGGCGTGGAAAACCTCCTTGATGAACTCCAGCAACGCGCACAGCAGAGCTTGCAACAAGGCGATCTTCCCCGCTCCCGAGAGTGGATCCTGGAGGGGTTACAGCTCGATGCTGACAACGCCCCGCTACTGGCCCTACAACGGCAGGTGCAGGCGCAGGCGGAGCAACAGCGCCAAGCGGCTTTATTGCAGCAGCAGAAGTCGAAGATCAAGACCCTGCTCGCTCGGGCCGAGGAGCAGATTCTGCGCCGACAGTTAAGCCAGCCGACGGGCGATAACGCCTTCGCCACCCTGAACGAGATACTGACGATGGCCCCTGGCCATCTTCGTGCGCTGGCCGGTCTGCAGCGCATCGCCGAGGCCTATGCCCAGCTCGCCCGCACCGAATGGCAACGAGGACAGGAACATCAAAGCTTGCAGTATATCGCCCTGGGGCTGGGGGTTGCCCCGGATCACGAGCCGCTACTGACACTGCAGGAGGAACTGCAGGTAGAGATCGCAGCGCGGCAGCGACAGCGCGCTGTCGACAGGCTGCTGGCAGAGGCAGACCGTTTGATCGCGCAAGGGCAGCTTAGCGCGCTGTCCGGCAGCACGCCTTCAGACAGCGACCCTTCAGACCAGGCATCTTCGGACAAAACACCTTCAGATAACATGCCTTCAAACAGTACACCTTCAGACAGTGCGCCCTTGGCAGACAATGCCTTCGCGCGTTATCAGGCCGTGTTAACCCTGGATCCAGCCAATGACCAGGCAAAACAGGGTCTTGAAACGCTTCCAAAGCAAGCCGCAGCGCAAGCCAAAGCGGCGCTTAACGCCGGGGAGCTGGAGCAGGGTTTGGTTCTGATCGCCCAGGGGCTGACGCTGCAACCCAATGATGCGGCGCTATTGAGCCTCAAACAACAGGCAGTGAAAAAGCAGCGCATCGCTGCCCTGTTGACCCACGCTAACGCTCAAATCGCGCAGCAACACTGGCTCAAGCCGGACGGCGACAATGCCGTAACGTCCCTCCGAGAACTGCTATCGCTGGCGCCAGACCATCCTCAGGCGTTGGCAGGGTTGCATCGCATCGCCGGTCTCTTTGCCGACCAGGGTCAATCCCTGCTCGATCAAGGCGATGCGACACGCAGCGCGACAGCTGTGGCGCAAGGCTTAGCGGTTGATCCAGACCACCCCGCTCTGCTCGCGTTACAGCAACAGCTCGACGCGCGACAACTGGCGCAGGAGCAACGCCAACGCCGTATCGAGGCGTTGCTGGCAGAGGCTGCAGCGCGGGTCCAGCAGCAACATTTTAGTCAACCGGCCAGCAACAATGCCTATGCGCACTATCGGGCGGTGCTGACGCTGGATCCCGACAATATAGCGGCGAGCCGGGCTGTCGCTGCGTTACCAGAACTGATCGAGAACCTGGCCACAGACGCCATGAAAGACGGGGCCTTAGCTCGCTCCCGGGACTTGGCTACTCAAGGTCTAACCATCAGTCCTGAGCATCAAGGACTGCACGCACTGCAGCAACAGATCGCAACGCAACAGCAAATCCTCGACCTGCTGGCTCAGGCCGACCGTCAGATCGAACAGGGCCAGCTCAGCGCGCCTGCCGGCGCTCCTGTCGATAATCAGGCTCTGGATACGCTCGAGAAACTGCGGCAACTGGCCCCAGAGTATCCGCCGGCGCAGGAAAGATTGACCCGCATCGCCGCGGCCTATGCACCGCTCGCCTCGGCCAAAATGCAACAGGGCCAGCTGATCGAGAGCCAGGCGCTGATTGAGCATGGGCTGACGGTCATGCCGGACCACCCGGATCTGCTGGCGCAACAACAAGCACTCGAGGATCGCAAGCGTTTGCAAGCCGCGCAAGCTCGCCAGCAACGCCAGATTCAGACCTGGCTCGCACGTGCCGAGCAGCAAGTACGCCTCGAACACTTTACCCTGCCCAAGGGAAACAGCGCCCTGGAAAGCTACCGAGCGGCCCTCGAATTGGATCCCAACCACCCGCAAGCTAATGCGGCGTTGGCGGCCTTGCCCGAGCTTATTCGGGCCCAAGCCGAGCAGAAATTAAACGCCAAGGCGTTGACGCGGAGTCTGGAACTGCTTGCCGAGGGTCTACAAATCAACCCCGAGCACGCCGGACTTCAGGCGCTTCAGCAGCAAGCCTTGCGCCAGCAACAAACAGCCTTGCGCCAACAACAAGCAACCCTGCGCCAGCAAGAAAAAGCAGCCCTGCGCCAACAACAAGCAGCCTTGCGCCAACAACAAATAGCCCAGCTGCTCGATCAAGCAGAGACGCTAGCTAAAGAGCCGCGTATCAGCCAGCCTGATGCTGATCATGCCGTGACGCGTTTCAAGGACGTTCTAACACTACAGCCAGGCCACCCCCAAGCGCTGGCAGGATTGGAACGGATTGCCGACCAATATGCTACGCAGGCACGATCACGGCTGAATCAGGGCGATGAGGCGGGAAGTAACCAGCTGATCCAGGCCGGACTGCGCGCGATCCCCACCCACACTGCATTGCTGACGTTACAACAACAGCTGACCGAGGGGCAACAGGCCCAAGCCGCTAAGCAGCGGCAGATCCGGGACCTACTGGCACAGGCCGAACGACAGATTGCCCGGCGCCAGCTGACCTTGCCCGAGGATAACAACGCCCTATCGACCCTCCGCCAGATCCTCAGCATCGACCCGGAGCAGACTCAGGCTCTGGAAGGCATTACTCGGGTGGCCGATGCCTATGCCGACCTGGCCCGTGGCAAAATTGACCTCGACCTGATCGAGCAAGCGCAGAGCCTGATCGACAGAGGGCTTAGCGTTGCTCCCGATCATCCGCCCTTACGCGCGTTGCAGGAAACACTGGCTACACGTCGGCAAGCACTGGCGTTAGCCGGGGAACAAGCACGGCAGCAGCAGCAACAGGCGTTAACGGCCAAAGCGGAACAACCGGCAGCGCTAAAACCAAACGCACAGATCCGCCCTGAGCAGCCCAAGACTGAACAGCAGGTACGCGACCAACGGGTCAGTCAACTTGTGGCCAGGGCGCAACACCAACTCACTGCCCTGCGCCTTACTCAGCCACCCGGAAATAACGCCTATGAAACCTATCAGCAGATTCTGACGATCGATCCGGGAAGTAACGCAGCGTTACGAGGGATAGACCGTATTGCCGACCAGCTCTATCAACAGGCATTAGGGCGCAAAGCGCGAGGAGATCTGGGCGCCAGTATCGACCACATAGAGCAAGGCCTGGCCCTGGCACCCGAACACCCGGCATTACAGGCCCTAAGACACCAGCTCACCGGCCTGCCGCATCAGGACCGACTCAAGGATGGCGGCGTCGGCCCGATGCTGGTGTTTATTCCTCCGGGCAGGTTCCAGATGGGCGATAGCGGCGGTCGAGGCTTTGCGAACGAAAAACCGGTCCACCAACAGCAGATAAGCGATGCCTTTTTTATCGGCCGCTACGAAGTCACCTTCGAGGATTTTGACCGTTTTACCGATGCGGTCCAGCGACAACGCGTCAGCGATGAGGGCTGGGGACGGGGTAACAGACCGGTTATCAATATCACCTGGCAGGATGCCCAAGCCTACGTAAACTGGCTGTCGCAGCAGACAGGGCGGCGCTACCGCCTACCCAGCGAGAGCGAGTGGGAGTTTGCCGCCAGAGCCGGAACCAGCACCGATTATTGGTGGGGGAACAATGCCGGAGATAATCGCGCCAATTGCAAGGACTGCGGCAGTTCGGGGGGCGGCAAACAGACCCTGCCAGTAGGGTCGTTTGCCGCCAACCCTTACGGGCTGTTCGATACCGCCGGCAACGTGTATGAATGGACACGCGACCCCTATACCCCCAACCACCTGGATCGGGCTGCAGTCGACGACAGCAAGCGCGTGGTGCGCGGCGGTTCCTGGTTCGACGGTACCCGTTTCTCTCGAGCGTCGATGCGGGTAAATTTCGCCCCCCCATTCAAGAGTTTTTTTCTGGGGGTGCGGGTGGTCAGAGCGCGTTAATAACCTCGCGTATCGACAAAATACGCATGGTGACACAAGTCTGAATCCCCCTAACTATCAATCAATTAATAATTGACAAAAATAACATTCGTCACGCCTTCCCGACTAAAGCCACCGTGACGGCGACTATCTCGACTAATCTTAGTGCTAAACAAGCGATTTAAGGGCTGCTCATGGGGCGCCTAAAATCCCTTTGTTCCTGACCGGGCCAGGCTTGAATCGCTTTGACCGAGTCGAACACCGAGCCCCCATCAAGGAGATGAACGATGAACAAACAACTCACGGGCGGCGCATTATCGCTGGCGCTGATTCCTAGCTTGTGTAACGTGGCGTTGGCACAAGACCTGGTCGATCTGATCCCCAATCTGTATACCGGTGATGGTGAAGCGGGCATAACCTTGGCGCCGCCTTCCGGCCCTTTTCCCTCTCATTCTGCACACTTTACCCTGGATTCGCTCGCGGCGGTCAATCTACTCAACCGCCAGATCGGCAAGGAGATCCGCGCCCTGCCGATCAGCAGTACTCCGGGGGGGGTCTCGTACCGTTTCGACTCCGAGCTGGGCACCTATTCCCTGTCCAGAAGAAACCTCGGGCCGGTGCTCGGTCAATCGAGCCACACCCTGGGGGCCGGTAACTGGAGTTTTGCCGTGACCGCCACCCGCTTCGACTATGACGAGTTCAATGGCGAGGATATCGGCCGTCTCAGAGTGGAGGCCTTGCATGACTTCGATATCATCCCCCCTAACGATGCTCCCGATAGCTTTGAAAACGATATCGTCGCCGTCGATTTCGATATCGATATCGAGGTGGAAACCTACGCCTTCTACTTCGCCTACGGCGTGCGCGACAACCTCGACCTCAGCCTGGTCGTGCCGATTGTCTCGGTCGATATGAACGTCAATGCCGTGGCAAAAGTGGAAGTCGACACGGTAAATAACCCCTTTCCGGGTGCGCACACCTTTACCGGTGCCCCAGACAGCCCCGCCGATAGCGCGCGCGGCGATGAGACCGGCATCGGCGACGTAATCCTGGCGGCCAAATACCATCATGGCGACTGGAATAATATGGATCTCGCCGCCGCGCTGGTGGTTAAGCTGGATACCGGTGACGAGGATAACTTCCAGGGCACCGGATCGACCACGGTTCAGCCGGCCGTTTATGCCGAGTATGAGATCGATGACCTCTGGGGGGTACATGGCAACCTGGGTTACGAGTGGGACACCGACGATAGCAAAGAAAACACCCTGCGCACGATCCTGGGCGTGACCTTCGGTAACGCCCAGGTCACGGGATCCCTCGAGTTGTTAGGCCGATATCAGCTAAACGGTGACGATGTCGGCGATGATAAAACCGACCTCGGCGCGGGGATAAAATGGAATCCCGGTAAGCGGGTGATCGTTTCTGCCAACGCGGTGGTCCCGCTTAACGACGACGGCTTGCGCTCCGATCTGATCGGGGCTATCGGTGTGGAGCTGCTGTACTAACTGCGAACAGCCTTAACGGTCGACCACTGCCAAGGATGGCAGGTCTAATGATGGCTCTGTGCTGCTGAGCCCTGCGGGGGGCGATGGCTCATATCCCGCACCACCGCGATAAACATCCGCCCCGCTTCCATGCGGGCTTCGCCGATCGTAATATCCATCGAGAAGGTGGAGCCATCGCGCCTTAATCCCGGCACCACGCGCCCCTGTCCCATTATTTTTTTTTGTTCGGTTTGCAAATAAACATCGTGCTGCGTTCGATAGACCTCCGGCATCAGCATATTAATCCTTTGTCCCAGCATCTCTTCCCGCGTATAACCAAACATCTGACCTGCAGCGCGATTAACGGATTCTATCTGCCCTGTTGCGTTAATCGTCATGATGCCATCGGCTGCGGTGTTAAGAATAAAATTCAGCCGCTTTTCGCTTTCCAGCAACTGCAACTCGATCCGTTTGCGTTCGGTGATATCCTGACCGATGGCAATGATTCCCCCCGGTGGACTCTCGCCAATAATCAGCGGACTAATCGTCCACAATAGGGTGCAGTCTCGGCCATCCTGGGTGTGAAGGCTCGTTTCAAAAATTTGGCTGTCGCTTTCCTTTAGTACCTTATCCATATCAAGTACAGGCGGCGGCGTCGCCCCTTTAAAAATACCAAGATCACCGTAGTTTCGGTTGATCACATCCGCTCGCAGGTGGCCGAATACTCGCTCGGCCGCTCTATTCCATTCGAAAATACGGCATTGGAGGTCCAGCCCAATAAGTACACTTCCTGCCGTTTCGACAATGGCGCGGTAGCGTTGCTCATTCAACTGCAGCGATCTCTCGGCTCGCCGGCGTTCGACTCGGCTGCGCTCGACACGGCGGTGTCCAGCCAAGCGTTGCTCCGCATCATCGGCCGCGTCTTGGCCTCTCTTTCTTCGCGTAAACCATCGGAACAATTCCATTGCTAGCCCCTTGAAATGCATGCCAATACCAAAACGATTAGCTTTCAACCTGAAATAATAGTGCACAAAGTCAGAACATACCGAAAGGCACCGCCATCCGGCTTTCCATGTTACATATTCCCCCCTGTATCCAGCCTCCGCAGGGCGATGGCTGCAATGACTGAGCGGGGGGGGCTCATCAGTAAAAAGTACACGATGGGGAGGGTAGCCACGCTACAGGGGCTCAATTTGTAGCATGGTAAACAAGTTCATAGAAAACAATGCGACAAGCCTGCCACTCTTTTATTAACCTGGCACGTGGCTTTGCGCCACGGCGGTTCATCCATGAACCGCCTATTAAGGCGGCATTTTTGCACGGTATTAAGTTGCCGCCTTAATAGGCTTTACTGTAGCGGGACGCTCGTCTTAGCCGTCTGCGAGGGGCTTAAAAATGCGATCAGGCCTCCACAATGCCATGGCGGATTGCAAGGTGTATTAGATCGGCTGTTCGCTTAACACCCAGCTTGCCAAGGATGTTGGATCGGTGTGCGTGCACGGTCTTCTGACTGATAAACATAGCATCGGCAATTTGTGAAACGCTGGCACCACTGGCCAGCTCAGTAAAAATTTGCAGTTCGCGCTTGGTGAGCAGCTCAAGTTTTGAGGGTTCTTTCTGATCAAGTTCTGACTGGATATGCGGTGCGATGAACTGCTTGCCTTCATTGACCAAGCGTACCGCTTCGATCAACTCTTCAGGCGCACAGCGCTTAGTGAGGTACCCTTTCGCACCTGCTTCTAAGACCCGCGACGGATAAGGCTCACACTCCTGAACCGTCAACACCAAAATCCGCGCTTTGGCGTCGGCAGCAAGAATTCGGCTTAACGCTTCAAGCCCACCGGTACCCGGTGGCATAGACAGATCCATCACAACGACATCATGGGGACGTTCAAAATACTTACGGTAAGCATCTTCCCCCGTAGCCGCTTCTGTCACAACGGTAATATCGTTGGTACTGTCGAGTAATCGGCGAAATCCAGCGCGAACGATCTCATGGTCGTCAACCAGCATCACACGTATCGCTGCGGTCATAGTCACTCCGATATTCTGTATTGGTACGCAGTTGAGAAAATACGCGCTTGTGCATGGATGTCAATTCTAGCGCTTCAGTCTCGACAAATCACGGAAAAGTCTATCCGTTAGCCTATCAACTACAATCTATTATAAAACTGTCCAGGTGCGCTGTGAGGCAAGCCATACATGTCAACCTGGTTAAGATATCGATGAGTGAGGAGGAGTTATGGCGGCGCATGTGATGATTCACATCAAACCCGAGGATGTCCCCCCTGAGGGGCTGCAGGTTAAATACCGCCTTGGCGAGAGCTTTGAAAAAAAGATCGAGTGGGGTGAGATCACCGATGGCAAGCTTCTGCCCTCCCCTGCGGCCAATGATCTTAACGAACCCGGCTTATGTATCGACGATTTTGATTCGCGGGGCTATGCGGGCTTTGAACCGCGCACCGGTAACTATTGGCGCTACGCGCACGAGTCGGATCCGGATGTTTTCCGTGAGTATTGCCTGCAGATCACCGAAATAAACGAACCCTTCACCCCGCGATCTTCCTGGGAGGCCTGGTCGATACTGACACAATCTATCCTGAAGGACCGCCTCAGGCTAACGCTTAAAAACCGCATCACCGGCGCAGAGCTTAGCTATAAAGTCGTCGACAAAGGTTTCGGCTACCAGATTAAGCACCTTACGGAGGGACGCAGAGCGCAAAAACTTCTTAAGCATGATTACGTCTTGAATCAATTGCTTGGGACGAGTTTTAAAAAACTCAATCCCCGCTTGCTCAGTATTGAAACCCATTCTCATGCTGAGACTGAAGGCGGCGGCTACATCTCGCTGTCCTTTAAGGATGACGGCTATCTGTTGAAGTACCGTCTTAACCTGGTTAGCTTCACGCTTGGCTTGTTTCAAATCACCGAAGACGGTCTTGAGTTGCTGAAGATGGTTGAACTACCTCACAGCACGGTCATTGAAGAAACGCGTACCTTTCTTGGTTGATCTACGACAATAAAATGGTGAACGTTTTGCTATTTTTCCACGGCAAAGCGTTTTAACATGAGTGTGTGCCGTAGCTATACGGCGCACTTTAGAATCAAAGATAAGGATGCATCTCATGCAATTAAACATCACTGCACGGCACGACAGTAAAGTTTCACAGGCGGTTCGTGAACATATTGCGTCTCGAGTTGGGCGAAGCGACGGTTACTTTGACGCAGTCACCCGAATGCAAGTGACCGTCGACAAAGAAGCAGATAACTATATGGTAGAAGCCTGCTTCCACATCACTGGAAAAGAGCTGTTTGCAAAAGCAACCTCGGACAATCTTTATGTTGCGATCGATGAAACAGCAGACAAAGTGGAGCGCCAGCTTATAAAAGCTCTGGATAAGAAAACCAACAAGAAAGGCACAGGCATCAAACATCTCGCGCCGGAACTGCTTGATTCCGAACTCGCCGAAGAAGATGTCGATGTCGAGGAGATTGCTGCGCCTTAATTATTTTGTACACGCACAATACGGCGGTTTAAAAGCCTATTTTAAGCCGCCTTCCTCATGCTTCACCACACGACGTCGACACGCACTCATACGCGGTTATTCATCGTCATATTCCGGATCAAAGCCCCGATACACATCGTGCGCGTCTACTTCATGAGCGATCGTTGAGCTTAAGATATCCGCACCCGACCCCAGATGCTCCGGCACGGCAACCAGCCCGTCGCTAAAGCCAACCAGAAGTAACTTCTGTTGCGCACACCGTCTCAACGCGTCCTCAAGCAAACGGACAGCCGACATTTGAGGGGCGCTTAAGCGATCCTTAGGCTTTGTTTCTTCAGGCGCCACGCTTGATCCTGGCGCGGCGCGGCTACTCTGCTTACGCTGCGCGACGACCTTACGTGTGACATAGCCTTCATCATCGATCAGATGGATGCTGAGTTCGGTCTTTTTCAATTTAACAACGACAATTTTTGTCAGCGAAAACATGCGCTCGCTTTGACATACAATAATAGAGCCTGGCTTAGCTTCCTTTATCAAGACTATGATTTCAGAGGCATTTAGTTTTTCAGAAATGATGATTTCCATTCAGGCTCTCTCTGTGTTTTGTCGCCTAATACGCAGACTTTGTTGAGATTGTTACGCGCGATGATTATGCGCAATAGCCGCGCTATTTTATCAGGGTTAAGCCTTCCTGCTCAGCATTGCGCACCGCTGGCGCAAGCCGATACCCACTATTCCGGCGGGTTACTAGACGAACTCAGGGATGCATTAACAGCGGCCTATAGGCCAATGCCAGGTTAGTAGTTTAACGGCTTCTCGGATTCATTGAGCTGCCGATCAAGCGCGCTGACCAGTTGCTTGAGGTTTTTATTCTCTTCGTTTAGCTGATCAACCTGACGCTGCATACGCTGGGTATCGGCCATCTCGTGTTGCTGGGCATGGTATGAAACGCGTTGCTTCTCATTGTCCACACTCTCTTGGCGCATGGTTTCTATCAGCGTCTCCAGCGTGGCGATCTCCCGCCGCTGCTCTGCTTGTGTTGTCAGGGCACGCATTAATTCACGCTGCAGGTCATTTTTTTCGCCCCGCTCTTGCCGCAATTCGTCGTCAAGCTGAGTCAATCGTTCGTAGGTTGCCGTTAGCTGGTTATTAAGTGTTTGTACGAGCTGTACGTTTTGCCTTGACTCAGCATCAAGCTGTTGCTTGCTCTTCTTTAATTCAGCCCTGACCTGTTCCGCCTGGGTAACCAGCTGCTGTTGAGCCTCACCCATAGCAAGCTTCCAAAGCTCGATCATAGCGCCAGAGACGCTGTCCGGGAGACCGGGGGTTTGTTGTTTTTCCAGCACCCTGGGGCCGAGCGCCTGCCACCAATCGGTAAGGGCGCGATGAATCGTCGAAATGCTGCCTTTACCCAGCTCGTCTCGGATGTTTTGCTGCGTTGGCCGCACGCCAGATAAAAGCAGCTTATCAGCAGCCTGTAGAGCCAGGTTGTACGTATCGCTCTTCATGCCTCACCATATGAAATACATTTAAATATGTATGGATTATACTGATACGCCAGGCGTTAAAGCGAGCAGAAACGACCGCAAAACAGGCAAGAAGGACGTGGATTGATTCATGCCGCTAGAATGAGAGGATCATAACAGGGTCAATATCCGATCAGCTAGCGCAGAATAAGCGAAGCTTAGGGCGCGCCGGTCATAGAAAGAGCGAGTATGAATTACAGGTGAGTATGAATTATAAAATGGAGCGGGAAACGAGGCTCGAACTCGCGACCCCAACCTTGGCAAGGTTGTGCTCTACCACTGAGCTATTCCCGCTTTACTCCGAGCTGCTGCTCGAGTGCTGCGTATTATAAAGACCTGCTCCTGCATGTCAATAAGATACAAACCATTGTAACTAATTGATATCTTCTTCGACCCTGCGCTAGCTAAATCCCGAATCCGCTGACAGGCGCCCCCTACACGTATTTGATTGTTAAAGGGGCATATTTGGCTTACAGATCACGTACCAGCTCAGGCCAGGCGGCTTTCAAGTAAACCAGCATCGACCATAGCGTCAGAACAGCCGCTCCATACAACGTTGCGATACCGGCATAAGCAAGACTTGAATGCGGCACGCCCGCAAGCAACCCCACAATAGCCATCATCTGCAGCGTCGTTTTGATTTTTCCTACCATCGATACAGCCACACTGGCGCGCTTGCCCAGCTCCGCCATCCATTCGCGCAAGGCCGAGATGACAATCTCGCGTCCCACAATCACTATCGCCGGCAGTGTTACGTAGATTTCTCCATACGTTTCTACCAGCATGACCAATGCGACAGCCACCATCAGCTTATCGGCAACCGGGTCAAGAAATGCGCCGAGTGCGGTTGATTGTTCGAGTTTGCGCGCCAAATACCCATCCAGCCAATCGGTTAGCGCGGCAACGGTAAATATAATAGCGGCAACCTGACCGCTCCAGTCATAAGGCAGGTAATAGACCAGAACAACACAGGGAATAAGCGCAATGCGCAAGGATGTAAGTATATTTGGGATATTCATTAAAAATCCGTTGACTGAGAAAGATCAGTCGCGATGTAGGTAAGCGTAGATTTCCTCCGCCATAGAGCGACCAATGGTAGAGACTTTTGCAATTTCTTCAACACTCGCTCGCCTGATTTCCTGCAAGCCACCAAAATATTGCAATAATGCCTTGCGGCGCTTGGGCCCGACACCGGGAAGATCCTCCAGCGTCGAACTGCGTCGCTTCTTATCTCGACGTTGCCGGTGACCTGAAATGGCAAAGCGGTGTGACTCATCCCGAATATGCTGCAACAGATGGAGCGCCTGGGACCCCGCCACGACCTCTATGCTGGTGTCGCCGCTAACCAACAGCAGTTTTTCCAGCCCCGGTTTACGGGTAACCCCCTTAGCAATTCCCAGTACCCGCACATCAGAAATTTGCAGCCCATCCAGAACCGCCCTCGCCTGACTGATCTGACCTTTTCCGCCATCAATGACCAGTACATCCGGAAGCATCCCCTCGCCTTTCACGAGCTTCTCATAGCGGCGCTGCAGCGCCTGCTGCATAGCAGCATAATCATCGCCGGGTGTTATACCCGCAATATTAAAGCGCCGATAGTCCGCTTTAAGCGGCCCCTGATCCCCAAACACGACACAGGATGCGACCGTTAGCTCACCCGAGCTATGACTGATATCGAAGCACTCCATGCGCTGGATCGGCGAATCCAACCCCAGCGCTTCCTGAAGCGCAATAAAGCGCCGATGCATACTTTCTTTACTGGCGAGATAGCTACTTAACTGCTGTTCTGCGTTGCTGGTAGCCAGACGTATCCACGAGGCCTTCTGGCCGCGAGCCTGAGCCTGAATGCTAACCGGCCTTACGCGCGCATGACTCAATGCCTCTTCCAAGCTATGAACCGCTTCTGGCGTATGACTGGCCAGCAACATCCCTGGGAGCGGATGCCCTTCGTTCTGAAGATAATACTGGCCAATAAAGCTGCTCAGCAGCTGCGATTCATTCGCTTCAAGCGGCAAGCGCGGATAATGAGATTTACTGCCAATAACACGCCCCTCTTTGACAAACAGCTGATGAATGCAAGCACTGCCATTACTAATAGCGCAAGCAACAACATCCGCATCGCCGTAGTGTCCGGAAACACTTTGCTGCTCCTGTACTTTTTGCAAGCTGCTTATCTGATCCCTTAATACCGCCGCCTCTTCAAATTGAAGGGTCGCCGCAGCACTTTCCATCGCGGCCACAAGTTCCTGCTTCACCTCCTGGCTATTACCTTGAAGCAACATCAACGCGTGACGGACATCGTCTGCGTAAGCCTCCTGACTGATGAGACCCACACAAGGCGCCGTACACCGGCCGATCTGATGCTGCAAACAAGGACGGCTTCTATTGGCATAAAAGCTATCTTCGCACTGGCGTATACGAAAAACCTTTTGCAGCAGCTTCAGGCTTTCTTTGACGGCACCACTACTCGGAAAGGGGCCGAAATAACGTCCTTTTCGGCGCTTACCTCCCCGTAAATAAACCAACGCCGGAAAGTCATGCTCACTGGAGACAAACACATAGGGGTAGGATTTATCATCGCGTAATAGGATGTTATAAGGCGGACGGAGCTGCTTGATCAGGTTCTGCTCCAGCAGCAACGCTTCCGTTTCGCTGCCGGTAACCGTTAACTGGATAGCCTGTATCTTACCGACGAGGGCGCGGGTTTTGACCGATAGACCGTTGGCACGAAAGTAACTCGCCAACCGAGCCTTTAGATTGTTCGCTTTGCCGACATAGAGGATCTCGCCTGCAGAACCCAGCATTTGATAAACACCAGCACGCTCGGTCGTTCGGGCAACGAAAGCCGCGCCGTCAAATAATGACGGCTCATGTTCTTCAATGTCGCTCACCGCTACTACCGTGCCAGTTTGAAATTTTTGCTCTGCTGCATATGAAAATGCGTCGCTTCTTTATGAACTTTCTGTAAAAGCTCACGGGTCTCATCCGTGATGCCCGCGCCACTGGATAGTGATACTTCGAGATAAACGCTGATCTCCGCGTAATAATACAAACGGGCATCGAAAGATTTGGCCCGCCGCAGCTTCGTCAGCGCAATCGTCGCGCCGTTGATCAGAATCTGATTAATATCGGTACTATACAGCAACGGATGCCTATCTTGAGCTGCGAGTTCTTCCTTGTCTCGGTTGTTTTGATTCATCGTAAAAACCATTGTCACCGTGTTTTTGTTTGACACAGCTTATCACAAGCAGCCATGATATAGCGGTCATTTTTCAAGCGAAAATCGACTTCAGACAAGGACTTAGACTAAGGATCACCGCCCAATGTCTTCATTATCCATCACCGAACTCGCCATCCTTATCGTCGAGCCCTCCTCTTTTCAACAAAAAGTCATCTCTCAGGAGCTTAAAAAGGCGGGCTGTACCAAGATAGAAACTGAAACAGACATGGCTTGCGCTATCGCGGCCATGCACCGCTACACCCCGGATCTTGTCGTTAGCGCCATGTACCTTCCCGACGGTGACGGTGTTGAGCTGGTTACGCGGATGCGTACCGACCCTCAACTGGAAGAAGTTCCTTTTATGCTGGTCTCCAGCGAAGATAACGTTCAGTATCTGGAGCCGATCCGCCAAGCCGGTACCGTCGCCATCCTGCCCAAACCTTTTCGCCACGAAGACCTGATCAACGCACTACAGGCGACCCTGCATTTTGTCGACCCTACGGAAATGGATCTTGGAGATTACGAGCCCGAAGATATCAACGTGCTCGTAGTCGATGACAGTTCGCTGGCGCTAAACCATATCACCCGTGCGCTGTACAGCGCCGGCATCATAAACGTCAGCCAGGCTTGCGATGGTACCGATGCCTTGCGCGCAATGAGCGAGCAGGAATTTGACCTGATCATTACCGACTTCAACATGCCGCACATGGATGGACAAGAGCTCACGCGACACATTCGTGAACACTCGAATCAATCCTACGTCCCTATCTTGCTCATTACCTCCGAGGAAAATGAAACGCGCTTGAGCGGTGTCCGACAGGCTGGCGTCAATGCTGTTTGCAACAAGCCGTTTGATCCGGAACATATTAAAGCGTTAATCAAGTCCCTGTTGTGTGAGTAGATTGTGTGAGTAGATTGTGTGAGTAGATTGTGCGCGTGGATTACGTGAGCAGACCTCCTGCGGACCGATCAGCCTTAACGCCGGCACAGCAGGTCAATGACTTAATATGGAGCCTTAACGCCAACCCGCTCTGGGTTAGCGGCACCATTGATACACGTCTGTGGCTCCAGCCACTAACCCGGCAACAGCGTATTTTTTTTCTTCAGTACTTCGAGCAAAACACCTGCCGCCCAAAGGGGCACGCCTTTCGGCTCGGCATCTACTTTGAAAACCTCCTGTTAGCCCACCTCAACAACCTCCAGCAACTAATTGATTTAAAAGATCATCTTCAAGTCAATCGCGATAAGCGTACGCTGGGGGAGTTTGATTTTTTATATCGATTTGATGGCGATGATCGGCATACGCACCTTGAAATTTGTGTGAAATTTTTTCTGGGCGTACCGAGCGGCCAAGGCAAATACCTCTGGGTCGGCCTCAATCGAAACGACACTCTCACCCGTAAAATAAACCGGCTCGAGTCACACCAACTCAGGCTTGGCGACCAACCGGCAGCGCAAGACACGCTGCATGCCCACAACATTGTGCTGGGACCGCGTTATGCTGTCATGAAAGGCCGGCTGTTTTATCCTTGGCGGGACTATTTGGCAGACCGCTTGGACCCGGTTGCTTGCCGAGATCATCTACGTGGCTGGTGGCTTCCCCAGCGCGATCTCGAACCACTATTTTCGGACAGTCGTTTTTTACCCGTCGAGAAACAATCATGGCTGGGGAACGAGCCGCCCCGTACAGCGCCTTTAATCACCGCCAGCGAAACGATCGCTATCTGCTGCGAGCGCCCTCAGATGCTTAGACGATTTGAAAGAAGAGTCGATCGATGGGTACCCATCGACTGGGGCGTCGTGACGCCGAACCATTATTTTGCCAATGAAACCGGCGAACAGCCCCGCATAGGCGAGCCTGTTCGCAAGAGAAACGCCAACTAAGCCTCTTTAGACGTTTTTTCCAGGCGACTCAGCAAACTCGACGTATCCCAGCGGCCACCACCGCTCGTTTGTACATCGGCATAAAACTGATCCACCAACGCGGTAACCGGTAGTTGCGCGCCATTTTTGCGGGCTTCGCCGAGTACAATGGCCAGATCCTTGCGCATCCAATCGACAGCAAAGCCAAATTCATACTCATCCTCGATCATCGTCTTATAACGGTTTTCCATCTGCCAGGATTGAGCCGCACCTTTAGAAATCACGTCGATCACCGCTTCCGGATCCAACCCGGCACGCTTGGCAAAGTGCACACCTTCAGCAAGCGCCTGCACCAGGCCACCGATACAGATCTGATTAACCATTTTCGTCAGCTGACCCGCCCCACTAGCACCCATTAAGCGCACGGAGCGGGCAAAACTCTGAATAGCCTTCTCTGCCCGCGCAAACGCCTCAGGCTCACCACCAACCATCACCGTCAGAGCAGCGTTCTCGGCACCAGCCTGGCCGCCGGATACCGGTGCGTCCAGAAAACTAACACCGCACTGCTGGGCTTGTGCATAGAGCTCGCGAGCGACGTCGGCAGAGGCGGTGGTATGGTCAACAAACACCGCCCCCCGGCTCATCGCGGCCAGCGCACCGTCATCGCCTATTACAACCTGGCGTAAATCGTCATCATTGCCGACACAGCAAAACACGATATCGGCACCACGGGCCGCCTGCGCGGGCGTTGCGGCCAAGCGTCCACCATGGGCCTTCACCCACGCCTGCGACTTGGCGGCAGTCCGGTTATAAACACACACGTCATAACCTGCAGACTGCAGGTGGCCGGCCATCGGAAACCCCATGACACCAAGCCCAAGAAAAGCTACTTTCATCGCGAATACCCCGCCTTATTTGGTTGTGCTAAACGCGCAAAGTTAGCCGAGACGCTCGGTGGCCGCTGCAACCCCGGCACCATGCGGCAAGGCATACCCCTGCGCCAGCAACGCGTTTTCCAGGGCATTCAAGCAATAGAGCACATTTCTGCCGTTACAGGCATGCCCCATCAGGCCGATCCGCCATACTTTGCCAGCCAACGCGCCCAGACCCGCTCCGATTTCAAGACAGTTGTGCTCGAGCAACCTCGCACGAACCATCGCCTCGTCGATCCCCTCGGGGACCATCACCGTGTTTAACTGAGGCAACCGGTATTCGGGATCCACCAGCATTTTCAGCCCCATGGCCTCCAGACCACAACGCAATGCCGTATGGTTCTTTTCATGCCGTTCCCACGCATTTTCCAGCCCCTCCTCGTGCAGCACGACCAGCGCCTCGTGCAACGCATACAACGAGTTAACCGGTGCTGTATGGTGATAGGTCCGCTTGGCACTTTCCCCCCAATACCCCATAACCAGGTTTTTATCCAAAAACCAACTAGGAACTGTCGTGGTGCGCGATTGCACAGCGGCGACAGCTTTATCGCTAAAGCTGACCGGCGAAATCCCAGGGGGGCAAGACAAGCACTTCTGGGTACCCGTGTAGATCGCGTCAACACCCCAGCCATCAACATCCACTTCGATGCCGCCCACACTGGTGACCGCGTCCATAATGGACAGCGCGCCATTGGCCTGTGCTATTGCGCACAGCTTCGCGGCATCAGAGCGAACACCGGTTGAGGTTTCAGCATGCACAAACGCTAAGGCTTTAATGTTGTCGTGGGCCGCAAACGCCGCTTCGACCTTCGCCACATCGACAGGCGAACCCCAATCATCGGCGACAATAATCGCCTCACCACCAAAACGGGTGACATTTTCTTGCATACGTCCGCCGAAGACCCCGTTCACGCACACGATAACCTTGTCGCCGGGCTCGACCAAGTTCACAAAGCATGCCTCCATCCCCGCAGAGCCCGGTGCCGATACCGGCATCGTCAGGGCATTGCCGGTCTTCAGCGCGTACTGAAGAAGCTGCTTTACCTCATCCATCATCGTGACGAACTGTGGGTCCAGATGACCGATAGTTGGGCGGGCCATCGCCGCCAAAACACGCGCGCTCACATCGGATGGGCCAGGACCCATCAACGTTCTTTCTGTGGGATAAAATGACTTATACATACGTTAATCCTTTTTGAATTATTATTACAGTTATCTTTTTATTCAATATGTTAGTGACTTAAGCTAAAGCCTTTAATTCGCTCGCCGAGCTCGCGAACCATCTCAATAACCATCTGCGCTGAATTCACGCCGGCGGTGGTCAAAAACTGCTGAAATGACACCGGTGATTCCTTACCGGCAATGTCGGATAACGCTCTGAAAACCATAAAGGGCACGTCAAAACGAAAGCAGGTTTGGGCTATTGCGGCGGCCTCCATCTCGACCGCCATAAGATTCGGGTAACGAGCCCGCGTCTCGGCAACCTTGCTCGGCTCACTCATAAAATAATCACCCGTCGCCACAAGGCCTTTAACCACTTTAACGCCATCGACCGTACGAATACTCTGCTCCGCAATGGCCACCAGGCGCGCATCGGGTATGAATGCCGGTGGCATACCCGCAACCTGGCCGTGCTCATAACCAAAGCACGTCAAATCAAAATCATGGTGCCGCACTTCGGAAGAGATGACGACATCACCGATTTCCAGTGTTTTATCAAACCCGCCCGCCGAGCCGGTGTTAATCACGCAATGGGGGCTAAAGTGCTCTAACAGAATAGCCGTGCCGATCGCCGCATTGACTTTACCGATGCCCGATTTGAGTAGCACCACTTGTTCACCCGCCAGCTTGCCACTGTAAAAGTCATAACCGGCGCGCTGAAAATGCTCGGCATTCTCAATTTGAGCGCGCAGAAACTCGACCTCCTCTTCCATGGCGCCGATTATCCCGACGCACAAAGGGCGCTCACTTTCCTGGTACATGGTGTCAAAATCACGCTTCTTCATGGTGCTGCTGCTCATAGTCGGCTATCTCTAAATCCTGCTCATCATTACCGCCCAGGTCATTAATATGACGATACCATCCCAGCTCTGAAAAGATTCGGCGCGCTTTTTTAGGCAGTTGCGCAACGATTTCGATCGATTCACCGGTAAAGGGATGACAAAATTGCAGTCGGGTGGCAAATAACAACAAGCGATGATTATTGTAGGCTTCTCTAAAAAAACGGTTGTGACGTCCTTCACCGTAACGGGTGTCGCCAACCAACGGGTGGGCCAGATGCTTAAAATGGCGCCGTATCTGGTGCTTGCGCCCTGTTTCGGGGCTGACTCGAACCAGCGAATACCGTGAGGTCGGGTAGCGACCGACAGCAAACGGCAATTCGGTTTGGTCTAGCCTCTGATAGGCCGTCACCGCATCCTGCGGTGGACGAACCTTTTGAGTCGCGCCCTTTTTCTCGCACGCCTCACGAATGTCGCTTAACGGATGATCGATTACGCCCTCTTCCGGCAAATAACCCCGCATGACCGCCAGGTACTCTTTGTGCACGTCTCGATGTCTAAACAGGGCTTGCATGCGACTGGCCGCCTCGCTATCGAGGCCGAACAGCAAGACACCGGAGGTCGGTTTATCGAGCCGGTGTACCGGATAAACATGCTGACCAAGCTGGTCACGCAGCAATTGCAACGCGAAGCGACGCTCACTGCGATCGACTTCACTACGATGTACCAGCAAACCGCTGGGCTTGTTGATGGCGACATAGCGCTCATCCTGGAAAAGTATGGCAAGGGAGCGCATTGAAATCCTAAAAATAGACCCTATAAAAGGACTGATAGTGTAAAGCGACTATCTTAAAGGCGCGGTGGTTCAAGTCAACCAGATCAAGCGCCCGAGAGAGGTTTGCCGCTTTCAGCACCGGATGCGGGTTACAGACAACTATCCTGACACGGAGGCTTGTTATAAACTAAGCCGAGTGCATCAAACTAAACTCCGGCGCCAGGCTGCTGTCTATGCAAAGGATGCTGTTTAACGTTAAACGGACTGAAAAGGTGATATATGAGAAACCCTGACGTGGTCATTGACCGCTCACAAACGGTAGTGAGCGGCGCTTCGAAAATGATCCGCAATACTTACGCACTGCTGGCCATGACCATGGTATTCAGTGCGATTACTGCGGCCATCTCCATGGCGATCAACCCGCCCTTCTTTGTGTATCTGGGGAGTGTCATCGTTAGCTTTATCATGATTTTCATTCTTAACAAGATGCAAAATAGTGTCTGGGCACTGCCTTTGACCTTCCTGTTCACCGGATTGATGGGCTTTGGACTCGGCCCGGTCCTGAACCATTATCTGGCACTGCCCAATGGCGGCCAGATTGTGATGACCGCAATGGGCATGACCGCCATGACCTTTCTAGGACTGAGCGCATACGTGCTGACTAGCCGTAAAGACTTCAGCTTTATGGGTGGTTTTTTGGCCGCCGGTATGATGGTTGCCCTGATCGCCATGGTAGCCCTGTTCGCCCTACCGTTCTTCGGCGTTGAAATTTCAGGCCTGAGCCTGGCGTTCTCGGCACTGGTTGTCCTGTTGATGGCGGGTTTCATCCTTTACGACACCAGCAACATCGTCAATGGCACTTATACCAACTACGTCATGGCGACAGTCAGCCTCTACCTGAACATATACAACCTGCTGATCCACCTGCTACATCTGGTGGGCGTACTCAGCGACGACTGATCGACGACAATCCGTTGCTTCAATTACGCCCTCGCCTTTGTGCGGGGGCTTTTTTTGGAAAATTATGAAATTATCGTTGCTTATCTACGGCTCACCCACGGGCAGCCAGGCGCCACACACTGCGTACCGATACGCCGCGGCGGCATTGGAAAAGGGCCACACCATTCATCGTGTGTTTTTCTACGGAGACGCCGTGCATACGGCGTCCTCGCTGACGGTAACGCAGCAAGATGAAACCTCAATTGAGAGTCTGTGGCAGCAACTGCTTCGCAAGCATGATATCGATCCGGTCGTATGCATCGCGGCGGCGGTGCGCCGGGGGCTTCTCGATGAAACGGAAGCACGACGACACGAAAAGTCGGCCTTCAACCTCAGCAGCCCATTTACGCTGTCGGGACTGGGGCAGTTACTCGAGGCCATTAATCATTCTGATCGTCTCATCACCTTTGGCTACTAAGGGCAGACTATGTCGGATTTCACCCCCAAGTCAGTACTGATCGTCATCAGAAGCGCACCTTATGGCAACCAGACAGCCAGAGAAACGCTGGATATTATCCTGACGGCAGCGGCTTTCGAGCAACCGCTGTCTTTGCTGTTCTGTGAGGATGGTGTATTCCAGCTCTTGCCTGAACAGCAGAGCGGCCTTATCCCTGCAAAAAATCTGGGGGCGACGCTGCCCGTTCTGCCGATGTACGATGTCGACAAGATATATGCCGATCGCTCTGCACTGCAGCAGCGCGGACTCGATGACACAGAACTGCTCCTACCTGTCAGCGTCTTGAGCCATAACGAGATGGCTGATCTAGCCGCCAATCACCAGACGATCCTCAGTTTCTGATGCCAGGTATATCATCACCTCGCCTTTAGGCTGCAACTATTACCGCGCAAGATGAGCTCTGCCATGATTCTGCATACCGTCAATAAGTCCCCCTACGATCAAGAAACACTCTCGCACTGTCTGGACGTTATTCGCGCCCCCGCCGTTCTATTACTGATCGAAAACGGCGTTTACGCCGCGCTGAATATCCCCACCGGTTTCACACAACGGCTCGATCCCGGCATTCGGGTGTGCGCCCTGGCCGCGGATGTTGACGCCCGAGGACTTCGCGCACGGCTGGATCCGACAATAGAGGTCATCGATGATAAGGCGTTTGTCGATCTAACCATTACCTGTGACAAGGTGCAAAGCTGGTATTGATCACGATGAGCGAACAAAACCCCCTCCCCGAGCTGGATGCGGAAGGATTCCTGCGCAACATGGGCGACTGGTCGCCTACGGTAGCCGCGCAGCTGGCCGCGACGGAACGCATCACCATGACCGACCAGCACATGGAAGTCATCCAGTTACTCAGGGCGTTTTATTTGGAGTACCAGGTATCGCCTGCGATGCGTATTTTGGTCAAACAGGTGGGTCTTAAGCTGGGGCAAGAGAAAGGCAGCAGCCTGTATCTGCTCACGTTGTTTCCTGGCAGCCCGGCCAAACTGGCCGCCAAAATAGCCGGGCTGCCGAAGCCAACCAACTGCCTGTAATCTCAGCTGATTATGCTGACAACCCACCTTATTAACCGGGCACGGCTTTATGCCAGGGCGGTTCATTCACGAACCGCCTATCACGGCGACATTTTTTGCTCGGTATGAGGCTGGCGCCTTAATAATCACCAAACAGGCTATGATCGTTTTGTCTCTATAAATCGATAACACCGCCTCGCCTGATAAAATTGCCGCTAATTCAGAACGCGGGGCCTGTTAGCCTGTACGGAGCGAAGGGTAATAGAGTATATTTCTAGCATTGGAAAGGTGTGCAATGGCTTCGCCACAACGCCGACATATCGAATAGCACTAGGAATCCGACATGGCAGAACAGCACAACTCGGAGCAGACAGGTAACGACAACCAGCAACAATGGGCGACCTTTCAGCTCGCAGAAGAACTTTATGGCATCAACGTGATGCAGGTTAAAGAAGTTTTACGTCTAACGGAAATCGCGCCCGTCCCCGGTGCTCAGCACTATATTCTCGGCATCATCAATCTACGCGGCAACGTCATTACCGTTATTGATACTCGCACCCTTTTCGGCTTGTCTCGCTCAAAAGCGACCGACAATTCTCGGATTATCGTTATCGAGTTGTCTGACCAGGTGGTGGGTATGCTGGTTGATTCCGTCGCTGAAGTTATCTATCTGAAGCAATCCGATATCGAACGGGCGCCCAATGTCGGTACCGATGAAAGTACCCGCTATATCCAAGGCGTTAGTTACCACAATGAAGAGCTGATCATCCTTCTTGATCTCAATCGCATGATCGATGGCAACGGTGCCGACGAATAATATGCCTCGAAGGGTATATCGACAGTACGCCCTTTTTTACTGCCCCCTCCTATGATGCTGACCATGCAGGCCGGAATCGAACCTCCTGACAGTTGCCATCATCCTGCTTGATAAGGAACCTAACCGTATGACTGATAGCTTTAAAGAAAGCGCACTACGCTACCATACCCATCCCGTGCCCGGAAAACTGGCTATCCAGCCAACCAAACCGCTTTCCAATAAGCGCGACCTTTCCCGCGCCTACTCTCCCGGGGTCGCGTATGCCTGCGAAGCGATCGTAGAGGACGAAAACCAAGCAGCGCGCATGACTGCGCGGGGCAATCTGGTTGGCGTCATCACGAACGGAACGGCAGTACTGGGTCTGGGCAATATCGGTCCACTGGCGTCAAAACCTGTCATGGAGGGCAAAGCGGTTCTCTTTAAAAAGTTCGCCAACATTGACGTATTTGATATTGAAATCAGCGAGTCTGATCCCGATAAGCTGGTCGATATCATTGCCTCTCTTGAGCCCACATTTGGCGGCATCAACCTGGAAGATATCAAGGCCCCCGAATGCTTTATCGTTGAGAAGAAGCTACGCGAGCGGATGAATATTCCGGTTTTTCATGATGACCAGCATGGCACGGCTATCGTAGCCGCCGCTGCGGTCTACAACGGACTGCGGGTTGTCAATAAAAAAATCGAAGATATCAACGTGGTGATATCGGGCAGCGGCGCGGCAAGTATCGCCTGTGTCGACCTGCTGGTCAGCATGGGGTTACAAAAAAAGCATGTCACCCTGGTCGACAGAACCGGGGTCATTTACGCGGGGCGTAAAGACGGCATGAACCCCTGGAAGGAAAATTACGCGCGTGAGACCTCGCTCAGGACGCTTGATGACGCCATCGATGGTGCAGACCTGTTCCTTGGCCTGTCTGGGCCGGGCGTACTCACACAGGATATGGTCAAGAAGATGGCACCACAGCCACTGATTCTGGCAATGGCCAACCCCACCCCGGAAATCATGCCAGAGGACGCCAAGGCTGTTCGTCCGGACGCCATTCTCGCAACAGGGCGTTCTGATTATCCTAACCAGGTTAACAACGTCCTGTGCTTCCCGTTCATCTTCCGTGGCGCCCTTGACTGCGGCGCCTCAACAATCAATGAAGAGATGAAACAGGCCTGCGTCAAGGCGATTGCCGATCTGGCCATGAAAGAGACCACCGACGTGGTGGCTGAAGCCTATGCAGGCGAAGAATTAACTTTCGGCCCTGAATATCTGATTCCAAAGCCTTTTGATCCACGGTTAATCGAAGAAATCCCCGTTGCCGTCGTCCGCGCTGCGATGGAGAGCGGGGTTGCTACCCGCCCCATCGAGGACCTGGAGGCTTACCGGAACAAGCTGCACGAATTTGTTAACCGCTCGGGTCTGTTTATGCAACCGATGATCGAATCGGCGAAGCAAGGTCCTAAACGACGCCTGGTCTATGCAGAAGGTGAAAACGAAGACGTGTTAATGTCGATGCAAGCGATTATTGACGAAGGCGTTGCGCTTCCAACCCTTATCGGTCGTCCTGACGTTATCCGTAACAAGATGGACAACCTCGGCCTGCGACTGGATCTTGGCAAAGACGTGATGGTGTTCAATCCCGATGATTGTGATCACCACGACCAGTACTGGCAGCACTATCACGAAAAAGTTGGCCGCAAGGGGATCACGGTCGAAGCAGCCAAGAATGAGATGCGCAACAATGCAACCGCTCTCGCCTCGGTCATGGTGTCGATGGGCGAGGCACACGGCATGATCTGCGGTAAGGTCAGCCGTTTTGAAACGCATTTTCAGAGCATTTACCAAGTGCTGGGCACCAGCACCCCACATGGACATGTCTCGTCTGTTTGCGCCCTGCTACTGCCCACCGGGCCCTTGTTTCTGGCCGACGCCTTCTTGAATGTTGACCCGACCCCTGAAGAGCTCGTATCCATCACGGAGTCCAGCATCGATTTTGTGCGTCATTTCGGTATCGAACCCAAAGTCGCCCTGCTATCGCACTCCAATTTTGGCTCCTCGCGTGGCGGCTCAGCCAAGAAGATGCGCGAAGCAGCGGCCATGCTGCAAGCGAAGCATCCAGACGTTGAAATCGACGGCGAGATGCATGCGTACACCGCTATGAATGAAGAGCTACGCAAGCTGATTTTACCGGGAGCCAACCTGACCGGCAGTGCAAATTTGCTGATTATGCCAAACCTGGACGCCGCTAACATCGCCCTGGGACTGATTCGATCGTTGACGGACGCACTCCTGATCGGCCCATTCCTGAATGGCATCAGCAAGCCCGCGCATATCGTAATCCCGTCGGTCACCGCACGGGGTATCTTCAACATGAGCGCCCTGACCGCGGCAGATGTCGAGCGCTACTGCGAAGGTAATGTCTGCCTGCCTTAACGCTATATCGACCTACGCCGCCACCCAGGCGGCGCAGGTCGATTTCACCCCGCTATAACCACGCCTCTAATTGACTCCGTGGTACTCCGTCTACGCTGATCATTAAAATCTGGCTACCGTGCCGATGTCCATTCGTCCAATTTACCGACCTTGACTCATCGACCCCACCTCGATTTTGTTATTCCCTGTTCAATTTACTGCAACAATTTCTTTACAAGCCCCCGTATAGCAACTATTACATGCTGTATTACAAGAAGTATTCCTAACGGATGCACAGGGGATTGCTCATGCTCAAGTCAGTTAATTTAAAAGATTATATGGTTGATAATCCTGTTTCGGTCGCCAGAGATGCCGGCATTATGGAAGCCATTCATCTGATATTGGTGAATAAGATATCCGGACTCTGCGTTATCGATCACGACAATAAGTTTGTCGGGGTACTTTCTGAAATGGATTGCCTGAACGGCATACTGATGGCGACCTACAATGACACCGGGATCGGGCGCGTCGAAGACGTGATGACCACCGATGTCGTCGTGGCGACGCTCGAAGAGGATATCATTGCTGTCGCCACGGATATGCTCAAACGTAAACACCGTCGTCGCCCTGTGTTGCAGAATGGCAAACTGGTAGGGCAGATCACCTGCCGACAATTACTGCGTGCCGTGAAGGAGTTCCGCATGGCTAAAGACCCAAGCGAATATTAACGCATATAGGCCTTCACCGGCCTATATGCACGACGATCGTTCGCCGTTGCGGCCCATGCCGGTGCTCCCAGCAAAACACGCCCTGCCAGACCCCCAGCGCCAGCTGTCCATCCATAATGGGGATACTCAGGGTGGTAGCGGTCAAGGCGGCCTTAATATGGGCCGGCATGTCGTCGGCGCCCTCTATAACATGGGTATAAAGCGGATCGTTCTCCGGCACCAGACGATTTAGCCAACGCTCAAGGTCATATTTCGCACTGGGATCGGCATCTTCCTGAATGATCAGGCTCGCGCTCGTGTGGCGAATTAGCAGCGTACAGAGCCCATCCCGAATACCGCTGCGCTTGACCAGCCCCTCTATACGCCCCGTCACGGCATACAACCCCTGCCCTTGGGTTACAACCTCAAAAAGATCAACCACCACTACCTTCTTGTGCTGTACTCATCGGAAAAAAAACGCCACTGCTCCAAACACCCCATACCGGCCTTCCCTCATGTTCAGATTCTTGTACCAATTCGGCAAGCTGATAAAAAACCGGGCGTGACAACTTAGCCTCCAACCCATCCCTGACGTCTATATAGGGCGATGGCTCCCCGGACACCCGGTCGAAGACAACGCGTAACGGGTGCTCCTGATTAGCCACCACCCGATCACCAACATTGGTTGTAAAGACCAAGGTCTCTACACCATGGGCTATCTCTGTCATGACTTCAACGGCGACAAAAGGCGCTTCCTCGACCCGTATTCGCCATTTTTCAACCGGTGTGAGTAAAAAGAACTCCTCGCCTTCGCGGCGCATAATTGAAGCAAAGAGCTTAACCAGCGATGCGCGCTGAAACGGCGTACCTTCATGATGCCAGCTGCCATCGCGCCGAATGACAATATCAATATCGCCACTTAACGGTGGGTGCCACAGGTGTAGCGGCGGACGCCCCCCTTTCGCTTTAGCGGCCTGACCAGAGAGATTATCAATCAGTGCTTTCATTAAAACCCCCGCATCCATTCAGGTCGCAACGGGACCTCGCCCTAGGTACTCAATGCTTGCTGAATCTGTTCGATTAGTCGTTGTTTGTCGCGGCCTAACACGCCTTTCAGTACCAGGTAGTTCGACGCATGGTCGCTGCGAAAGATCGTCTTTTCGAGCTGCAAGTTTTCAAGAAAAACCAGACTTTCCTCGAGTAATTCCTGCTGATTAAGCGGCTCAAACCCGCCTTCATACCCCTCCTGAATCAGGGCATCACCTTGCGGAAGCATCAACACCAGCGTAGAGACATACTCGGGTTGGGCGGCAGAAACCAGGCGTGCGGAGTTGAGCGCATGCTGCCGTGACAGACGCTTGCCCCCCAAGCCATTCAACACCATCGCCGAAACCTTGATTCCCGCGGCCTTTAATTTATTTAGCGCATCCAGTGTTGACGCGTAATCTTCTCCCTTGCGCACCCGGCTGAGCACCTCGTCATCACCGGACTCTATCCCGACATAGACCAAGCCTAAACCCAGCGCCTTGAGCTCAGTCAGTTCTTGCACCGTCTTGGTCTTGATATTGCGCGGTAAGCAATACGCGGAGACACGACGGACATCCGGCATAGACTGCTGTATGGCCGCTAGGATCGTGCGAAGGCGCCGCGATGATAACGTCATCGCATCGCCGTCGGCCAAAAAAACACGGTCAACCGGATGCCGGGCACAAAGACGGATCTCTGCAAGAACCTCCTGCTCCGGCTTGGCGCGAAATTTCTTCTGCGGGTCTCGGTACATATGACAGAATGTGCACTGATTGTAACTGCAACCATTGGTGATCTGCAGTATTAAGGAGTGCGCTTCACTGGGAGGCCTGTATAACGGTTCGATGTATTGCATTGTCGGTTTTGAAAAACCTCAGGGTGTCTTTAAGCCGTATTGTAGGATGTCACATGATAAAATACAGCCGTTCGCGTGACTTCGTACGGCAAAGGTGTAGGTAGTTGTAAAATCGCATGTTATAAATATGTGTCGCTATCGAATAAAAAAGAGATAACACCTTATGGATAAAGTGCTAGAGGCGACACAAAGCCTCCCTACCACGTACAAAAACAAGATCGCCGTCCATCTTATTCCCGGTGATGCCGATCAGCTCGCGATCGCGCTAAACGTAGCACTAGAGTGCTTTAGCGATCTTCAAATGAAATCGGGTCAAAGTACGGTGAAGGCGCAACAGCACCTATGCGATACATTGGCGTTGATTCGCTCTGAACTAGCCGTTGAGTTATTACGACTGGAAGGGTTTGATTTTGCTGCGGCAAAGGCACGCGGTAAAGCGGAAGCCGGCGCCCCAAAAAATAATAAGCCGAAAAGCGGAAAGTCGGTTGTCCCGCAGTAGATCAGTGTTAAGTCTGACTGGCGGCTAGTGACCACTCGAGGGCGACGCCTCCTACTCAGAACGCGCATTTTCATGCAGCCAAGCAGCCTGCCTGGGAGCACGTTTGGTCCTGGACCACTCCTCCAGCATCGCCGGCGCTACACGTCTAAGTTCGGCTAGTTGCTCAGAGGTGCCGGTCAGGCAGGTCAGTTCCAATCGATGCCCGTTGGGGTCAAAAAAGTAGATCGACTTGATGATGCCATGATTGATGGGGCCCAAGACATCCACTCCCTTGGATTGCAGTTCGTCGCGAGCCGCTAATAACGCGGGTTCACTTTCTACCTGAAGCGCGATGTGCTGGGTCCACACCGGAGTGTTGGTATCGCGGCCCATGTCCGGTGAATTGGGCAACTCAAAGAACGCCAGGATATTGCCATTTCCGGCATCCAAGAATACATGCATGTAAGGATCGGGTTCCTGGGTGGAGGGCACTTTATCCTCGGCGATCGCCACCAGAAACGCCATATTGAGTTTGTCCTGATAAAAGTTCACCGTCTCCTTGGCATCGTTACAGCGATAAGCGACGTGATGGATCTGTTGCACCTTGATCATATTGCACACCTTGCAGTCAGCAGTGATGAACTTATTAACCTGCCATTAAAATACCGATCCGTTCGGTCTTAAGCTTTATTGTAGTTTAGCGGCAGGCTTTGCTGACGGCCCTTCGTCGTGCACCGGCTTAATAGCGGCTAGCGCCAAACCGAATGACCACGACATCGCCTTGCCATGTTCATGTTCATGTTCATGTTCATGTTCAAAGTACCGGTCCGGTGAATTCACGGTCTAGATTGCCGTTGCAACCCCCAATCAGATGCTAGCCTTAGTGTTACGACCTTGCTTCAAGACCGATAACGTTTCAGGACCGCTAATCATGGCCCAACTCAATGAGACTCACGACCCTGGCTTGAAGAGCTGGGTCGCTTCTGCCAATCGGGCACCGTGCGATTTTCCTATCCAAAACCTGCCCTTTGCCGTGTTTCGGCGCAAGCATACAGCCGAAGCGTTTCGCGCGGGTGTAGCGATTGGCGATCAGATTCTCGACCTCGCTGCGCTGGATAACGCCGGCCTGATGGACGGTGATGCGGGCAGTGGGGTTTCGGCTTGCAACAATGAGACACTGAACCCTTTTATGGCCGCCGGGCCGCGCCTATGGTCAGCACTGCGTCACGCGCTGTCTGCCGCATTGCGGGAAGGATCGGATTGGGAGAAAGACTTGTGTCACATGCTGGTCGCCCAGGCGCAGGCTGAATATAAGCTACCGGCGGTCATTGGCGACTACACCGATTTTTATACGTCGATTCACCACGCGACCAGCGTTGGCCGACTGTTCCGCCCCGACAACCCATTATTACCAAACTACAAATGGGTCCCGATAGGCTATCACGGACGCAGCTCATCGATTGATGTTTCAGGCCAGGTTTTCCATCGTCCAAGGGGGCAGACTAAGGCCCCCGATGCAACCGCCCCCAGCGTTGGCCCCTGCAAACGTCTCGACTACGAGCTGGAAGTAGGTATCTATATAGGCGCCGGTAATCCATTAGGCCAGCCGGTGGCGCTTGATGATAGCGATAAACATGTCTTTGGGCTCTGTCTGTTTAACGATTGGTCCGCACGCGATATTCAAGCGTGGGAATATCAACCCTTAGGCCCTTTCCTAGCCAAAAGCTTCGCGTCAACGGTTTCACCCTGGATCATCACGCTCGAAGCACTCGCACCGTTCCGCACGCGCTGGCACCGCGATCCTGCCGATCCGCAACCCTTGCCCTATCTGGAATCCAGCGCAAATCGCCGCGACGGCGCACTGGATATCGAACTGGAAGTTCTGCTGGAGACGTCGCGGATGCGTGATTCAGGCTGCGCGCCTTATCGCCTGTCGCGATGCAACTTCAGGCACGCCTACTGGACAGTAGCGCAGATGGTAGCCCACCATACCATTAATGGCTGCAATTTAAGGCCGGGCGATTTTTTGGCTAGCGGCACCCAATCCGGCCCCGATAGTGCGGAGGCGGGGTCCTTGCTGGAACTCAGCCGGGGAGGCACGAGGGCCATCGAACTCCCCAACGGCGAATCCCGTACCTTTCTGCAAGATGGCGATACCGTGATCATGCGCGGTTGCTGTGATCGGCCTGGGGTTACTCGAATTGGTTTTGGCGAAGTGGTCGGTACGGTGTTACCCGCCAAGAAAAATTAAACCGATACGGGCGGAAAAAGATTCAGTCTCGACGGCCGCATTTTAAACCGGTTCTATGCCCGTCTATGCTTATTAAAGCGACAGCTGACTACCGCGCAAAAAATGTCGCCTTTCGAACCTAAGAGTCGCCTTGCCAATGCTGCAGCAATACGCATAACAATGCGCACAACAAAAGACTTATCCGGCCAGCGAAAACAGCCGCCTGAAATTGTCGGAGGTCACCTCGGCGACCTCCTCAACACGGATACCCTTGATCTCAGCGACACACTCAGCGACCTGACGGACATAACAGGGCTCATTGCTGCGCCCCCGATAGGGAGCGGGGGTCAGATAAGGCGCATCGGTCTCAACCAGAATCCGTTCTAGCGGTATCTGGCGAACGACGTCTCGCAGCGGAGCAGCATTGCGGAAGGTAATAATACCGGAAAATGAAATAAAGTAATTCAGGTCGAGCAGGTGCTTAGCCATCTCCCAGTCTTCCGTAAAGCAGTGCAGCACACCACCCACATCAATATCGGCGTGGCGACGGATAAGCGCCAGCGTATCCTCGCGGGCTTCGCGGGTATGCACTATCGCAGGCTTTGCGACTTTTGCAGCCACTTCCAGGTGTATTTGAAAGGCACGCTGCTGAGCCTCAAAGCTTTGCGGATCATAGTGATAATCGAGCCCGGTTTCGCCTACCGCGATGATCGACGGATTACCCGCCTCGTGCTCCAACCATGTCGTTGAGAATTCAGTCAACTCGTCGCTTAAGGGATGAATCCCGACGGAGCCTGACACCTGCGGATAAGCGTCGACCAGCGCCAGTATCGCATCGTAGCGCTTGCGATCGGTCGCCACGCAGAGAATATGCTCCACGCCGGCATCCATCGCTTTACTGAGGACGGGATCCAGGCTTCCGTCGTAAGGTTTCAAGTCAAGACGATCAAGATGACAATGTGAATCAATCAGCATAAGCGTGTCGAATAAAATCCGTTAGTGTGAAGCAAGAAAAAGAAGATGCAGAAGCAGACGTTGAGGCAATCTAAGCAACGCAGCCCCCTCCAAGAAATGCATAAAGCACGCTTACATGGTATCGGTTAATCGTCCCGAACCCAGAGCACCCGCCAGATAGGTTTCAATCTTATTGACGACGGACGCATCATCTCCATTAAACTGAATACCGACACCGGTTTGTTTACCGCCTTGCGCCCCCTTAGGCGTGACCCAGATGACTTTACCCGTAACCGGTATTTTGTCGCTCTCTTCCATCAGATCAAGCAACATAAAGACTTCTTCACCCATATGGTAATCGCGAACGGTCGGGACAAACATGCCACCGTTCTTGATAAAGGGCATGAAAGCACGATAAAGCTGATCTTTACTTTTGATTGTCAGGGAAAGAATACCGTGACTGGCGCGGGGGCTAGCCATTAATGACCCTCAATTTATCTGCGATTAATTTCCATGTATATTTTGCTAAACCATCGTGTAAACCGATCATGACTTAAACAATGACGCCCATCTCAACAACAGCTCTTCAAGCATGAGCTGTGGATTTGGGTTAGCCCGACTACGAAAATAATGTCGATATTCGCGTATTCTATCAATAAATTCAAACAACTTCTCAACCCTACCTGCCGCTGAGAGCGGTGGAAGTAAGATAGTCAACGCAGGGGTTCGCAGATTTTGTCTATCGTGGGTCATCACCGTTCGAATCAGCTCCGCACTCCAGGCCTCCAGGGTCTGCAATAATGCCAAACTATCGTGCTTAACCAGCCGTTGGGCCGCATCACAAACAGCGAGGCGATGCCCGGCCACATCAAGCATTAATTCTAGCTGCTGACTCAAAATATCCCGCTGATCCGCTTCGATCAACCGCAACGCTGTTAGCGGCGCACGGGTACAACCGGTTAATGCTGAGCGGGCTTGCTCGACACCGCCCAACCGCTGCTCGAGCCACGCCTGAGCCTGCGGCGCCTCAGGGGCACTTAACAAATACGCCTGGCATCGACTCCTGATAGTCGCCATTAATCGTCCCGGGAGCTGACTGACTAAAATAAACAGCGTGTTTTGCCCAGGCTCCTCCAGCATTTTCAAGACGGCATTTGCTGCATTGGTATTCATATCTTCTGCGGGTGAGATAATCACGATTCGGTAGCCGCCCTGCTGAGAAACGCCCGACAAGAACTGATTTAACGCCCGAATCTGATCGACCTTAATAACCTTGCCCGCCTCAGCCGGAAATATTTCCAAAATATCCGGATGATACTGCTGATTGAGCAACAGGCAACTTTTGCAGGTATGACAGCGGGCTACGCCGACAGGCGATGCACACAGCAAATATTCGCCTAACGCGCGGGCAAAATGCTCTTTGCCTGTTCCAGGCTCACCATGCAACAACAAGGCGTGGGGCAGACGCTGGCTTTGCTGCCGCACCAGCAACCGCTCCCAGGTCTGGGACTGCCAGGGATACGGCGCTGCACCGTCGAAGCGCTCATCCATCTGCTGAGTATTAGCCACGGAGCAATTTATCCATGACCTGTTGAATCTGCGTCTGAACCTCAGGTAAAGAGAGGGACGCATCCACAACACGAAAGCGCTCGGGCTCAGCAGCGGCGCGCTGACGGTAACTATCCCGGACGCGTCTAAAAAAATCGGCGCGCTCACTTTCAAATCGATCGAGCCCGCCACGCTTACCAACCCGCTCCATGCCGACTTCTACCGGCGCATCGAGCAGCAAGGTGCAATCCGGACGCAGACTGCCCTGAACCAGCGCCTCTAATGTCTCAATAACCGTTAAAGAAAGCCCACGCCCCCCACCCTGATAGGCATAAGTGGCATCGGTGAAGCGGTCACAGAGCACCCAGCGCCCCTGCTCCAGCGCCGGCAAAATAAGCTGCTGAAGATGCTGCGCCCGTGCGGCGAACACCATAAGTAGCTCACAGGCCTCACTGACGGTTTCAGTCCGCCGCGCCAGGAGTAAATTTCGTAACTCTTCAGCGAGCGGCGTGCCACCCGGTTCACGGGTCACCAGAAAATTTATTCCGGCGTTGTTGAGATATTCTTCAATATAACGAAGGTTGGTGCTTTTACCGACGCCTTCTCCGCCCTCCAGGGTAAGAAATTTTCCTCGCACGAATGTCTATCCTTCATCTGCTGATTGAGTGGGCGCGGAGCGATAATCAGATCGCCTTGCGCCTAGCTGATAACGCTTTACCGCGCGGTTGTGTTCGACCAGGGTGGCTGAAAACTGATGACGACCATCACCCATAGCGACAAAATAGAGGGCCTTACCCGGGGCTGGATTCACTGCAGCATGGATAGCCTCCCTGCCTGGATTGGCAATGGGCGTGGGTGGCAGCCCGGCAATTCGGTAGGTGTTATACGGAGTCATCTGACGCAAGTGTTTGCGGGTAATATTCCCCTTATAGCTGTCACCCAGCCCGTATATAACAGTGGGGTCTGTTTGCAAACGCATTTTCTTCGCTAGGCGGCGAACAAAAACACCGGCAATCTGCTGCCGCTCGCTAGGAGCTCCGGTTTCTTTTTCCACGATGGAGGCTAAGACCAGCGCCTCGTAGGGTGTTTTGAGCGGCAAGTCAGGCTGACGGTTTTCCCACTCCTGCTTGAGCACAACGTTCATTTTATGATGCGCCCGTTTTAATACATCCAGCGCGGAATCTGCGCGGGTATAATTGTAGGTATCCGGAAAGAACCAACCTTCTGGCGGTGCCGACTTGATAGCCAAAGCCTGGGCAACAAACTGTGTTGTTAAAGGCGCTTCTGTGGGTTTAAGCCCCTCCTGCCGTGCTAATAAAGCGATGTAATCGGCAAGGCGCAATCCTTCAACCAGCGTAACGGCACGCCGTACAACGTCGCCACGCTGCATCATGGTAAGCATTTCAGAGACCGTGGTGCCAGGCGTCAGCTGGTATTCACCAGCTTTGATCAGTCCGGCCTGCTGGGTTAGCCGCGCATAGGCATAAAGCAGATACGGAGAGTCGATAACACCTTGGCGTGCCAAATCCTGATCGACACTGCGTAATGAGCGGCCGGATTGAACCTGGTAGAGCAAAGGCTGTTCAAGCGACAGAGGAGCGTTCATCCATGACTGCAGATAATACCACCCAGCACCGACCGATCCCGCCGACAGTAACAGCAGAACCAGCATCCAACGCATTAATTTGGCCATAAACATCTAATTATTGTGATCCATCGGTGTGTCGACGAACGACACGACCCGTTCGCTAACGTGCTCAGCTCGTTCCAGTGCGACTCGGAGTCTTTGGCTCAGTGATGACACTGGATATCGACGCTGACAGAACTGCTGAACCGGCCATAGGCCAACCAGCGAATTCGTCATAAACAAACCATCCGCTTGCAACAGGTCATCCAGAACAAGGCGTGCTTCACGCACAGCAATGCCTTCACGCACGCAATAGTCTATCACCCATCGTCTGACGGTGCCTGCTACACCGGCCTCATTCAAGGAAGGCGTTAACAATTCCCCATCATACTCCACAAACAGATTGCTCATGGTCCCTTCAACAATTACGTCATTAACGTCCCGCACAACACCTTCAGCGTAAGGCGCATGCCATTCTCGGCGCGCCATGACCTGCTCCAATCGATTCAGGTGTTTAATGCCTGCTAGGCATGGGTTAATCCCCAAGCGCGTTTCGCACAGGAACAACGCTATCCCTTTATCGATGTAACTGGATGGGTACTGGGGTGCCGCGGAGAACATCATGATGATCGACGGCTTAACCGGTGATGGCGACTGGTAGCCACGCCCGCCCTCCCCGCGTGTGATAATAATTTTCACCACGCCATCGGTGTTAGCGATGCGCCGACACAGCTGCTGAAGATCAGCGCTGATCCGCCGTGCAAAGCGTTTATCACAAGGAAAGCCCAACCGATGCAGGCCGTCAAGGAGCCGGGAATAATGCAACGACCAGAGGCAAAGCTGCCCCTGAAGACATTTTACGGTTTCAAACACCCCGTCCCCATAGGAAAGGCCGCGATCAGCGATCGATATCTGATCGGTCCAGGTGCCATTAATGAGGACGAGCGGTAAGGAAGCCATTCAGTGTTATGGGCGCGTGACCCCGCCCATTTTTGGCTATAAATCGATCTTGCTAAACACAAGCGAACCGTTGGTACCGCCAAAGCCAAAGGAGTTGGATAACGCGGCATCGATTCGAATACGTTGCGCAGTATGCGCGACATAATCCAAGTCACAGCCTTCGCTGGGGTTTTCAAGGTTTATGGTTGGCGGCGCAACCTGATCACGGATAGCCAAAATGGTAAAGATCGCTTCAACCGCTCCCGCTGCACCCAATAGGTGGCCGATCATGGATTTGGTTGAGCTTATTCTTACCGAATGCGCCGCGTCACCTAAAACCAACTTCGCCGCGTTCGACTCGGCAATATCGCCGGCCGGTGTCGAGGTGCCATGGGCATTGATGTAGTGGACCTGATCGGTGTTCAAACCAGAATCCTTCAACGCCGCAGCCATCGACGCCGCAGCGCCACTGCCATCTTCTGGCGGCGAGGTCATATGGTAAGCGTCACCGCTCATACCAAAACCGGCTAACTCGGCATAGATGGTCGCGCCACGTTTTTTGGCGTGCTCATACTCTTCGAGTACGATGACGCCAGCGCCATCACTCAGAACAAAGCCGTCACGGTCACGATCCCACGGGCGACTGGCCGCTTGAGGGTCATCGTTACGTGTCGACAGTGCACGCGCAGCCGAGAATCCGCCGAGCCCCAGCGGCGTGGTTGCCATTTCAGCCCCCCCAGCCAGCATGGCATCAGCATCACCATAAGCGATCATTCGCGCTGCCAAGCCGATATTGTGCGTACCGGTTGTGCAGGCCGTGGTAATGGCGATGTTGGGACCCTTCAGGCCGTAACGAATCGATAGATTACCGGCAATCATGTTGATAATACTGCCGGGTACAAAAAAAGGTGAAATGCGTCGAGGACCGCTGGCGTTGAGAACATCATGATTTTTCTCAATCATGGGCAACCCGC
Source organism: Motiliproteus sp. (assembly GCA_041586615.1). Classification (GTDB taxonomy): domain Bacteria; phylum Pseudomonadota; class Gammaproteobacteria; order Pseudomonadales; family Balneatricaceae; genus Motiliproteus. The sequence goes on from JBFGZS010000015.1 coordinate 73,849, forward strand.
CTATTCCGGAACCGATCGCTACGCCAATACGCCCGGCGTTTGCTTCATTGACTTCAAGTCCGGCATCGTCCATCGCTTGAACGCCTGCGGCCATGCCGTACTGAATAAACAGATCCATTTTCTTGGCATCTTTGACACTCATATATTGAGTGACATCGAAACCTTTAACCGACCCACCGAAACGGGTGTTGTAGGCCGATACATCGAAATGCTCTAACGGCGCGATACCGCTAACGCCATTAATGATGCTATCCCACGTCTCTTTGACTGTGTTACCTACAGGGGTCAACATCCCCAGACCAGTAACAACCACTCTTCTCCGAGACATAGCATTCCTCCATCAATAAGCAATTAAAAAGAAAAGCCGCCCTATCAAATAGAAGCGGCTTCTCGTCAACGATGATCAGTCAATTACTGGTTAGCGTTGATGTAATCGATAGCAAGCTGAACCGTCTTAATTTTCTCAGCTTCCTCATCGGGAATTTCGGTCTCGAACTCTTCTTCCAGAGCCATAACCAGCTCTACAGTATCCAGTGAGTCAGCGCCCAGATCTTCAACAAAAGAGGCCTCGTTCGTCACTTCTTCTTCTTTGACGCCCAGCTGCTCTGCAACAATCTTTTTTACGC
>JBFGZS010000016.1:0-71977 GCA_041586615.1 Motiliproteus sp.
CAGTCATCCTCTTGGTTGGCTCGACGGGCAATGGCTTCATTCAGGCAGCGCATAAACCAGCTGATATCCATCAACCGCGCGCGCCATTGGCTGACCTGTTCACGGACCGCGTCTAATTCCGCGCGGGTCATCGGCTCGTTGTTGAGATAACGGTGGGTTAGGGGCGTGCCGGCGAAGAGGCTGTGCCAACGCTGAATCACCTCGCGGGTCTCCCAGGCATCGGCCTTGTCACGATCGACGTGTAAGACGATGTGATAGTGGTTGTGCATGACGGCATAGGCGCAGACATCGATGGCAAACTGTTTCGCCAGGATGATGATGCGATCACGAATCCAGCCTCGCCGATGTTCGAAACTGGTCCCCGTCTGTGTATCTTTACCACAGAGAAAGGCACGGCGTACGCAGCGGGAGACGCAGTGGTAATAGGGCGTGGCGTCGAGGGATACCCCGGCTTTCCTTGGTTTGGGCATGGCATCAGTCCTTGATGTGGAACGGTGAACGCTAAGCGTGGTTGATGGTTGCTGAAAGAGCAAGGTTTATGGTGGATGTCCATTTTCGAATTGCATTTTCGAATTGGTTGATTGTTGAAAGGGCAAGATTAATTGTGGGTGTCCATTTTCGGAAAGCGGATCGCTAGCACGGGTCGCTGGTTGCAAGGCGGCGCTCAGGGTAAACCTGGTCATGGCGTATCGCTCTTCTGTTGGTTGTTGATCTGGCGAGATCAATCAACAGGATACGTCATTTTCCCTACCGTCCCCGTACACCAGAATCTCCATATTTCCATGGGGTCTGGATTAGCTCAATGCCGGAAACACGATCGGCGTATCCCCTTCCTTCCATTGGGCATATTTTGGCATCACATGTTGAAACAGTTCCGATTCGACCCATTGTTGCAACCAGTCGCGCAATTTAGGATAAGGGGCATCTTGAAACCACTCGGGATCCACGCCAGAAAACTGCCGGATAAACGGAAAGATAGCGGCGTCGGCGAAGGTCTTTCTTTCTCCCGCCAAATAAGCACTCCGTGTAAGGCGTCGTTCTAAATGTTCTAGAAACCGTTCGCCTCGATTTCGATAATCTACTGCAGAGAGCGCCGGGTAACGAACGGAATATTTATAACGATCGAGGCTGGGCTTAAAATGGAGATCATTTTCCTGTACAAGTTCATTAATGTCGTTTTGCTTTTTTATATTCTCATCGAGCCACTTGTCAGGATCACGTTGCTCCAATGCCCAGCGCATTATCTCCCGGCTTTCGTCGATGACGCTTCCGTCCACGAGCTGCAGAACAGGCACCGTCGCCTTCGGAGAGAGAGTGAATAATTCTGCAGGCTTTTCTTTGAGTAGCACTTCACGCCAAACAACAGCCTGCCCACTGTAAGCAATCGCTAGACGAGCGCGTATTGCGTAAGGACAGCGTCGAAAAGTATACAGAATGGGTAACTTAGCATTCATGGTCAGAGACTTGATCAGTAAACGGGTTGGATCATAGTAATCGGTATAGGGGCCAAATGCACAACCCCAGCTTTACATAGCCAAGACAACCTGAGGCCTGTAGGCGGACGTTTCTGACAGCATGTTAACCGCTACGACGTCCCTGCAATGGGGCACGCCAAGTGATAGACATAGGACAAAGAGACCCGGTTAGTCTGTTATGCTCACCAACAGACACTCGTGTGGAGTGGTCTCACGTTGACACGATTGAACCAACCCCGCCTCCAAAGGGCGTCAGTTTTTAACGTTAGGAAATATGATGAAAAACTCTTTAATTGTTCTATGGACCCTTACCTTCTCCTGGGTACTGGCAGGCTGTAGCAGTGATACGCGTAACCTGCCCCTCCAAGATGCCGATTACTCCTACGAGTTGGATACGTGGCAGGAAAACTCTGAGGTTTATGAATTTACACCGAAAGCAAGCGCTGATCGCGCTTGCATCATGCTCATGCTTGATTCTGGTGCAGATATGGGGTTGTCTTGCTTCCCTAAAGGAACGCAGGGGAAGGCCGTTAGGCTGTTAGCGCCCGACTTTGCCTATGAGCTGGACACCTGGGCGGAGAACTCTGAACTTTACGAGTTTACCCCACGCTCAAACACAGCTTACTCATGCACCATGTTTATGCTGGATTCTGGGAAGGCGATGGGACTTCGCTGTAAGCCAAAGTCGGTTAAAGCAGCGACAACACAGCCTACAGGCTAACCCGCCCCCCAGTACGCCGCGCGATGGCGCGCTATGCGGGGTATCCATCGCCCATTGACTGACACGCTAAATGATCGACTATCTGAGGTGATCCATGTCTGAACAAGATATCCAGAACGGCCTGAAAGTCCGTACCGAAGTGATGAGCGAACCCTTTGTTGCCCGCGCGATGAGCGGTGCCAGTGACTTTACCGCACCGATGCAAAACTGGGTCAATGAACACGCCTGGGGCTCAACCTGGCAGCGCGAGGGACTGCCCCGCTCGACCCGCAGCCTGGTCACCATCGCCATGCTTGCGGCGTTGAAAGCGCCCAACGAGTTGAAAGGCCACGTACGCGGCGCGCTACGTAATGGCTGCACCGTACCGGAGATCCAGGAAGTGCTGCTGCATGTGTTTCCCTACTGCGGCGCCCCGGCGGCGCTGGAAGCCAGCCGCGCGGCCAATGAGGTGATCGAAGCCTGGCTGGCCAATCCCGAAAACTGAGTGCCAATCAGCGCGGGGCTGACGGGGGCGCTGCGCGCTTCAGGACCCTGAGGTCCTGCCTGCGCCCTTCCCGATAACCGTCGACCATCGAAAACACCCAACAACCGAGTAACAGCAGGTAGGCCCAGCTTACGCCACTGCCCTGGGTGGCCATCATCACCTGCTGAAGATCCACCGGCTGCCCCGAAGCCAAGGAGTGTTCAATCAGCGTCCTGGCGGTGTCGATGGCCGCCGAGATAATGGCCCACAATCCCAGCACAACCAGCAGCATCAGTAATACCGCACGCCGATAACAGCGCAGTGCCAGGTGCCCCGTGCCGGGCATCACCAGACCGTTCAGCCATAACGCCTTGGTCGCTCGCTTCATGTTTTCTCTCCTCCCTGTACAAACGCGTGATATCACGCACGTCCGCTCAACCTTCCCGAACCAGGTACGACTGCAGCTGCGGCCAGATATTATCCAGTAAGGTCGGCTGCGCCTGGGCATTGGGATGTAAGCCATCCGGTTGCATCAGCGCGGGAACGCCACCGACACCGTCCAGAAAAAAAGGCACCAGCGACACCCGATAACGCGCCCCAACCTGCTGGAACTGATTAAAGAACCCCTCGGCATAACGGATACCGTAATTGGGCGGCAAGCGCATCCCCAACAAAACGACCTCCGCGCCGCTCTGGCGCGACAGGGTCACCAATGAGGCCAGGTTTTGACTGATGACCGGCAAGGGCGTCCCCCGCAGGCCATCATTAGCACCCAGCTCGATAATCACCAACCGGGGTTTGACCGACTGCAATAAGGCCGGTAGACGCGCCAGACCACCACTGGTGGTCTCGCCGCTGATGCTGGCGTTGGCAACCCGAATATTCGGGTTTGTCTCGGCTACCCGTCGTTGTAACAGATCGACCCAACCCTGCTCCCGTTCCATGCCGTACGCTGCACTGATACTATCTCCAAGTACCAGCCACTGGGCAGCTCCGGCGGATAACGGAAAACACAGAACCAGAGCACATAACCATGACCATCGCATCGCAAATTCCTACCACTGAATCAGACGTCATTCTAGAGAGCCGGGCGTTGACCAAAACGGTAACCACCCAGCGCGGGGACCTTACCATTCTCAAGGGCGTAACCCTTCAGGTCAACCGGGGTGAGAGTATCGCCATCGTCGGCGCTAGCGGCTCGGGTAAATCGACCCTGCTCGGGTTGCTGGCGGGCCTCGATAGCGCCTCATCCGGCGATGTTATCCTGGCAGGGCAGTCCCTGGCGAACATGAGCGAAGACCAGCGCGCCCAAGCCCGCAGCCAGTCAGTCGGTTTTGTCTTTCAAAGCTTTCAGCTGATACCGGCATTAAGCGCACGGGAAAACGTCATGCTGCCGCTGGAGCTGTCCGGAAACCGGCAAGCAAAGGAAGAAGCCACCGAACTGTTGATCCGGGTCGGGCTGGCGGAGCGTCAGACCCATTACCCGGCCCAACTGTCGGGAGGCGAGCAACAACGGGTCGCCATCGCGCGCGCCTTCGCCAGCCACCCACGGGTCCTGTTCGCCGATGAACCCACGGGCAACCTCGATTCCGAAACGGGAAAAACCATTATCGAGCTGCTGTTTGAACTCAACCGCGAGCAACAGACCACGCTGATCCTGGTCACCCACGACAACCAGCTGGCCGATCGCTGTCAACGCCGGTTGACCCTGCGCGACGGCGCACTGATCACCGAAGAATGAATCCGCACGCCTGGGCGTTAAGCGGCGAACAACACCGACAAGAGGGGCGATCATGATCCTACGGCTGGCTCTGAAACAACTGTGGCGTGAGTGGGTATCCGGCGAATTACGCCTGCTGCTTATTGCGCTGGTGGTCGCGGTGACCGCCACCTGTGCCGTCGGTTTTTTTACCGACCGGGTCGAACGCGCCTTGGTTCGCCAGTCCAGTGAGTTTCTGGCCGCCGATCTGGTGATGCGCAGCGCCCGCCCGGCGCAGGACGATCTGCGTGCTCAAGCCACGAGTCGGGGGCTGGCCTACAGCGAACAGCTTATCTTTCCCAGCATGCTGGCCGCAGGTGATGCCATGCTGCTGGCCAGCATCAAAGTGGTCGATGCCGCCTACCCGCTCAGAGGCCTGCTGCATATCGCCGACCAGCCCGGGGCACCGACCCGCACCGTGCACAGCGGCCCCGTTGCCGGCGAGGCCTGGCTGGAACCGCGCCTGCTGGATAGCCTGCAACTGGCCATCGGCGACGAGGTCGAGCTGGGCCGGACCCGGCTCCGCGTCAGCGCGGTATTGATGCAGGAGCCTGACCGCAGTGGCGGCCTGTTCAGCCTGCAACCCCGGGCCCTCATCAACCGGGCGGACCTGGATGCCAGCGGCGTGATTCAGCCGGGTAGCCGTGTCAGTTACCGTTACCTGTTCAGCGGGCCTGAGAGTGAGATTCCCAACCTGCAGCGCTGGTTAACCCCGCGCCTTAAACCCGGTCAAAGAGTGATCTCCGTTGATGAAGACAATCCCACCCTGGGCAAGACCCTGAGCCGTGCCCGCAGCTATCTTAATTTGTCCGGTATGCTGGCGGTCGTCATGGCCGGAGCCGCCATTGCCATGAGCGCTCGCCGCTACAGCACGCGCCATCTCGACGGTGCGGCCCTGCTGCGCTGTTTCGGGCTCAGCCAACGCCAGATTCTGCAACTGCATGCCTGCCAGTTGCTGATTGCCGGGACCGCAGCCTGCGTGCTGGGTGTTCTACTGGGCTGGCTGGCGCAATTCGGGCTGCTCGCACTACTCAGCAACCTGCTACCCCAGGCGCTGCCTGCCGCCGGTATTACCCCGGCGCTGGTCGGCTTTCTGACCGGCATACTGGTGCTGATCGGCTTTGCCTTACCGCCCCTGCTCAGTCTGGCCCGCGTTCCACCGCTGCGGGTACTGCGCCGGGAGCTGCTGCCATTACCGGCCGCTGCCTGGCTGGTCTACGGCCTTGCCGCGACGCTGATACTGGGGCTGATGTGGTATTACAGCAATAGTCTGAACCTGACGCTGGTGGTCGCCGCCGGCGGCGGGCTCGTCAGCCTGGTCCTGGCGATAACAGGCTGGGGGCTGCTGGCCCTGATCCGACGCATCCCCGGCCCATTGACCTGGCGGCTGGCCCACCGCAACCTGCAGCGGCACCGCCACGCGACCCTTAGCCAGCTACTGGCCTTCGGCATCACCCTGGGTGCCATGGCGCTGATTCTGCTGGTGCGCAGCGACCTGCTCGATACCTGGCAGAGCCAGCTACCCGCCGAGGCACCCAACCACTTCCTTATCAATATCCAGCCCCACGAACAGCAACCTCTGGCCGATTACCTGCAACAACAGGCTATTGGTCATAGCGGCATCTATCCGATGGTTCGGGGTCGGCTGGAAGCGATCAACGGGGCCGCCGCCACCAAACGACTGCCGCCGGACTCTCCGGGACGCCGAGCGCTGACCCGCGAATTGAATCTGACCTGGGCCAGCGAACTGGCGGCGGATAACCGCATTGAATCCGGACGCTGGTGGCACGCAAGCGATGCAGGCAAACCGCTTATTTCACTGGAACAAAGTCTGGCCCGCGACCTGAATGTCGGGCTGGGAGACCGCTTACGTTTCAGCTTCGGCACGGCAACGCTGGAGGCCGAAGTGATCAGTCTGCGCAGCCTCGACTGGGGCTCATTGCGGCCGAATTTTTATGTTATTTTTCCGCCGGGCGGTCTTGAGGGGCTGCCCGCCAGCTTTATCACCAGCTTTTACCTGCCTCAGGAACGACAACAGCAACTCACCGGTTTAATGCAGCAGTTTCCCACCCTGACCCTGCTCGAAGTCGAACGCCTGCTGGGTAATATCCGCCTGATCGTCGCCCAGGTTAGCCTGGCGGTGGAGTATGTCCTGCTGTTTGTGTTGGCGGCGGGCCTGACCCTGCTGGGAACGGCATTGGCATCCAGTCTCGACCAGCGCCTGCAGGAAGGCGCCCTGCTGCGTACACTGGGCGCCAACAGCGCGACCCTGCGCAGCCTGTTAGTCCAGGAATACCTGCTACTAGGCGCCATCGCCGGCCTTCTGGCGGCGCTATTGGATGAAGCCGTGCTGTTCGGGCTGTACCGTATCGTGCTTGACCTCCCGTACCGCCCGAATCCGATCTTATGGCTGGCAACCATCACCACGGGTGCAGGCCTGGTGGGGCTGAGTGGTTATATCGCGACGCGGCGGGTCCTGGCACAAAGCCCGCTGCGGGTATTACGCGAGCTTTAAACGCGGTGGCAGGCGGCAAGATGATTGAAATCGTGAGTAAGCGCACCAAGGCTATTATATACGTGGCCTTGGAAGCAGAAAAACGATCAGAATGATCGGGTACGGGGCGGTTGGGCAATCAGCTTTTCCAGGTCGGCACGTATCACCGCCACCCGCTGCCGACCCGGTCTATCGACGATATAATCACCCAGTCCACTCGAACAAGGACCGCCATCATCATCACCGTCCACCAGCGCGACACAGCGCCGGCGTATCAGCTCCAGCGCCTCATCATGGAGTATGGGGTAGCTGATAAACAGATCCCAGGCCGATTGGCTGGTCGTGCCCGTCTCGATTCCGATCAGCAGTTTGAGCACGGCCGGTCGGGATGGCCGGTAACTGGGGACGTTCGCGTGACTCAACACCCAGAACAGCAAGCCCAGCAACACCGAGGCCGCAGCCACCGCAAACAGGAACTCTAGCACAGCCCCTCCGTCACGCCGCTGCGCAACGCGCTAATGCTGGAAGTTGTAAGACGACAACTTACCCACGGCAGCCAGAATCGCGGCTTTATGCGTAGCCTCCAGCTGTTCCCGTTCCAGAGTCATAGCATGGCGCTGATTAATATTAAGTTTTTTCCATTCGTCCAGGATCGGCATATGCTTGGTCGCCTCATACATCTGGTTGATAGCGCAAAAATCTTCATGCTCATGCAGGTAAGGTGCCAGATGATCGAGTAGTTTTTTCAGTCGAATACTGCCCTCGGCCAATTCGCACTGCCCCTCCAGCATGGCCGTACTGATCACCTGCACACTGTTGAGCAGATAATCGCGCTTCTCCTGGGCTTTAGCCTCATGCTCTTTAACAACGGCTTCATGTTGCAGCCGCACAGCCTGCTGCGTCGCGATCTGACCCCGAATCACCCAGAGCAACCCGCCAATAGCCAGCAGTCCTACCACGATCAGCATAAGCTGGGTCGCTTCACTCATAACAGTCTCCACCTACATTCAACTCCCCGGCCCGCAGTGCGTCCTAACGACACAGACAAACCGCTCTCTAGTGCTATTTTACTCGCCTCACCGCGCGGTACCAGCCTGTTGTTGAGTCCTGAATACGCGCGCCCCGCCCACGCGTCATGCACGCCGGCGATATCACGCCTTTCGCCTTTCGCCTTTCGCCTTTCGCCTTTCGCCTGAAGCCTGAAGCCTGAAGCCTGAAGCCTGAAGCCTGAAGCCTGAAAGAATAGCGTCCCGATCAGCCCCCCTTAAAATAGGAACTTATCCTATACACATCATAGGGGTATTTACCGATACTGTGTCCCGTCACAAGGAAGCCAGAAGGATCTGGATCTCACAGGGACCGGGGAATGCTCAGGAGCGAGCAATGCCAGGACGGCGACGAAGGGTCGGCAAACAGGAATTTGTCGGCCCTTTACCTTGTTAGCACCGCCCATAGTCACGCGGCACTGCACACCGGTAACAACCCCGACTCGATACTGGCTGCAGCCCTGCGCTCACATGGTTTGCGCCCGCATCGGTATCATGCCACGCTGGGTCCGCATACCGACCCAGTAACACAGACAGCCCAGTACCAGCACCAGTGTCGATATCAGCAACAATTTGTTGTACTTGTGGTAGTCACCCATTAGTTGGCTGTAACCCGATGATTCGGTGAAATACAGCGCCGCGCCGCCGATGGCCAACGCAAAGGCCGCCAGATAGCTCCAGAGAGGGATATCAGTCCGCCCGCCCCATAATGAAAAAAACACCACCGGGGCCAGGTACATCGATGCGGTACCACTGACTGCCACGGCGCTGAACAGATCGTTGTTTCCCAGAAAAACAAAGCCTAAGCCCGCCAGCATAAACAGCGCCATCACCGCCCGTCCGTTACGCAAGCTCCCCCGCACCACCTGCATATCCACCGCCACCCATTTGGCGGAACTGGCCAACGTGCTGTCCAGGGTCGACATCGCCGACACCACCAGTGCCATATTAAACACCCGCATCGGCATATCCCCGAGCACGCGCGTCAGCGCGGCATTCATCGATTCACCGCTGACGGCGATAGCGCCAGCGACCACCCCGAGTGAACCAAACAGCATAATGCAGATACTGCTGATCCAGGCCGCATGCACAAAACTACGCCGAGTGGTCTCACGATCAGCCAGCAAGCCCCGGTCCATCATGACCGGATCGTGCAGTGGATAACTCCATATCTGTAACAGGGCTACGGCCAGCAAAATCGGGCCGGGGTCGCCCATATCGAAGGGTTTGAATAACAACGCATCGGTCGTGAACGCGCCGCTGTTTAAGCTCATCACCATCAACAGCGCCAGTACGCCAAGAAACACAATCATCTGAAACAGATCGGTACGCAACGACGCATGCAACCCGCCCAGCATCGAATAGAACAGGGTCACCAGCGCAAAGGCGATGATCGCCAGCGAATACGCGCCGCTGCCTGCTGCGCCGAACAAGATACCGATCACCAGTAGATTGGCGAACACTTCGCTGACTAAACGAAGACCAATGACGACGTTGTAGCAGGCGGTGCCCCAAGCACCAAAACGGCTGTGTAAAAAAGCCTGCACACTGTCAAAGCCGTGCTCGAAGCGCAAGCTATCGACGATCCGCCCCCCCGTCAGGAAGGAAAGGTAATAGGCGGCGTACGCCAGCGTGCCCCAGATGCCGTAGTAAAAGCCCAGGATCGCCGCATTCATCAGCGAACGGGCAAAAATCCAGGTGGTCACCTGGGAAAAAATAAGTATCAGTAACCCCGGAGGCTCGCCCTGGGCAGAGACTCCGCGGAAAAACGCATCCTCACCCCGCGCGGTTCGAGACAACAGCACAGACCCCAGGGCGACCACAGCAACCACTAGCGGCAAGGCATAATCCATACACAACTCCTCTCATTTTTTAAATGCTTACGCCTTGAAAGCAGGTATGGCCCTGACCGGGATAGCTTTCACATCCGTCAGATACATGCCAACCCGGCTGTCGGCAAAGGTCGCGAGCGACGACTAGCCGGGCGTCGTCTCACGTTCAGCCACCTCTTCAAGAATCCAATCTTTAAACGCCTTCATGCTATAGCTCATCGGGCGATTTTGCGGGTAGGCCAGATAAAAGGCGGAATGGGTATCCAGTGCAATATCGAAGGGCACCACGAGCTCCCCCCGGAGCAACTCCTTCGTGACCAGGTGCCGGTCTGCCAGGGCGATTCCCAATCCCTCCACGGCCGCACCGGTGGCTAACGAGGTGCTAGAGAAGCGCAGGTCCTTACCGAAACCACTGGCGTCGATACCCGCCGAACGCAACAATGTCTTCCATTCATCCATTCGGGTGCTGACATGAATCAACGTATGCTCACGCAGGTCTTCGACGGCGTTAAGCGGCCGCTTTCCCGTCAAGAGTTTAGGACTGCAGACCGGCACCACCGTCATGCCCAGCAAAAAATGACTTTCAACATCGCCCCATTCCCCGCGTCCGAACCGCACGGCCATATCGATATCGCTTTGGTTGAAATCGACCGCACTCATCGAGGCGCTCAAACGCAGCTCAACATCGGGGAACAGCTCCTGGAAGTGTCCGAGTCGTGGCATCAGCCAACGCGTCAGAAACGCCGGCGCCACGCTAAGGGTGACCGCACCGGAGTTCGGATTGGCAATCAATCGACGGGTAGCGCTGTCGATCTCATCCAACGCATGCTGAATGGCCGGCAGATATTTCTCTCCGGCGGACGTCAGGTCAACCCGTCTTTTACTGCGTCGAAACAATTTCACGTCAAGAAAGTCTTCCAGGGTCTTGATCTGGTGGCTTATAGCAGAGGGCGTGACGAACAATTCTTCAGCGGCTTGATTGAAGCTGCTGTGACGCGCCGCCGCTTCGAAAGAGCGCAGCGCATTCAAGGGGGGTAAGCGACGGATAGCAACCTCCGATTAACAACCACTATAGAAGTGAGATATTTTCATCATGATTCTAAAAAACCTGCTCTTTGCCGGCGGCAAAACCAGACCACAGTATACGCAGCGCAAACACACTTGCCGAGCTGAACACTAAATAATAGCGGCCATATTCAGAATACCGGCAGCTATCTCGCTACAGGTCTATTCGGATCCGGTTTATCAGGCCCCTGATTTTAGCTGAATTTTTTGGAACTATATGCAATAAATCCGTCGTCCACCGAACGGGATACCCCGCTACCCCAGAAAGAGGTTAGTCTATACCGGGTCGTCGCTCCATCGCACAGGGCAGCGCGAGGCGCTCACTCCTGCGTCGCCTCTACCGCATCAGCAAAAAGCCTGCAGGGATCATCGTTAAACCGCAGCCGCTGCTAACACCGCCGCCCCTTCGCGATCATTGGTGACATAACCATGCAATATTTCAGTTTTATCGATAAACTAGCCTTAACCGCCGCGTGTCAGCGCTAAATGCGCCGTTATTGCCGCACAGCCAAAAACGGGGTGGCGATGGAAAAGAGACAACACACGACAGAACTCGGGATGATTAAACAAAACGCTGCATGATTAAGCAGACGTAATCGGTAGCATTGGCTAGCCCATTCTGTCATTTATCGACTAGTCCAACTGCAGATAAAATACGCTCCGGGTCAGAGTCATGAACAGCAACGCTCACATCAACTGCAGGCGTAAAAGTCCGCCCGGACGCAACACCAAGGCGGAGTTTCTCCGGCGTCTCAAGCAAGAATATTTGCTCGATATTGTGCGCGCAAGCTCGCACAGCAAACATTTTCGCCATACCCGTGCGCAATATATCAACAGCCGCGTGCGTTCTATCGCCTTCCTGCTTGGCCTGCTTATTCCCGCCTGGATTATAGTAGACACGTTTTACCTCAGCGATGACGTCCTTCACACCGTCGCCATCATGCGCGCGGCCACTGGCGTCGCCTGCCTGGCGCTGGGCTTCTGGTCAGGGGAGAACCATAACCTGCCCCTTTCACGCGTCAAGCTGGCCTTGCTGATTGTGATCCCGTCGCTGTTTCAAACCGTCGCCCATATCTATCTGGAACAGGTGCAGCATAGCCTGCCCGCCGGGTACCACTTTTTCCCTTTTATGATCATATCGCTGAGTGCTATCTTCCCGCTGACCATTTTGGAGGGCGGCCTTATCAGTAGTACCGTGGTGACGCTTTACATCGTGACTACGGCCTACCTGGGCAAGCTCTTTTCGCTGAACACGCTGAACGATGTCTGGTTACTGCTGCTGCTGGCGTTAATTGCGGGCTGGGCGGCACTGACCCAGCTGACCATGCTGATGCGTCTGTACCGTCAAGCGCACCGTGATTCACTCACGGGGCTGGCTAACCGCCGCGCTATCATGAATCATCTGAAGCGCGAAGTAGCCTACGCCAAAAGCAATAAGAGCCCCTTGACCATAGTCCTGTTAGACCTAGACCGTTTTAAGAGTGTCAACGATCAATACGGGCACGCGATCGGCGATGAGGTACTCAAGCATTTTGCCGAGATGGCCATCGAGCAATCACGCAGTGAAGACCTGGTGGGGCGTTTTGGCGGGGAAGAGTTTCTGATGATTCTCACCAACACCGCATTAGACAGTGCCGAAAAAATTGCTGAACGATTTCGCCTCGCCTGTCAGGCGCTACACGTGGAGGTCCCTAACGCCGAGCCCATCCGCTTTACCACCAGCATCGGCGTCGCCCAATTGCAGCCCGGGGAAGGGGTGGTTGGATTATTAAAACGGGTCGACGATGCCCTGTATGCCGCCAAGGGTAACGGACGGGACCGTGTCGTGGTTGCCTAATGATCACCCATAGACGCAGCAGAACAGCAGAACCAGGCGGTGACGACCACGGTAGCGCCGACTCACAACGCCAGGGCTTGGAAATAAACACACGATGACTCATAGCCGTAATACCCGCAATGACCCCAGACCGGTCACCACGCCGAAGTCACAGCCCGGGCAGGCCGGCCTTCCTGAACACGTGATCGTGCTGGGTGCAGGGCTGGCCGGCTGTAGCACCGCCTATGCCCTGGCCCGGCGCGGCATTTCGGTAACCCTGCTCGATGCCGGTCCCGGACCGGCCAGCGCCGCATCCGGCAATCCTCAGGGCATGCTTTACTGCAAATTACCCGCGGTACCAACGCCGGAAAGCAAGATCCACCTGTGCGGATACCAATACAGCCTAAGCCTGATTCGACAACTGCTGGCTGAACAGCCCCTGGCCATGGACCTGTGTGGTCAATTACAGCTGGGCTATAACCCGGCTGAACAACAACGCCAACATCGGTTACTCGAAGCGGGACACTATCCCGACTCGCTATTGCAGCCGGTCACGCCTCAACAAGCCAGCGCGTTGGCCGGCGTACCCATCGCGCACCCTGGCCTGTTCTTTCCCGACGCAGGCTGGGTCAGCCCACCGGCCTTATGCCGCACCCTGTTGGAATCGCCCCTGATCGAAACCGCCTACAACTGCCGCGTGGCATCCATCGTGCGTAACGCTGATGATAACTGGACGTTACTGGACGCTGAGGGGCACACGCTGGCCAGCGCCCCAGCCCTCGTCGCGGCCACGGGGGCAGACTCGGCACAACTGGCGCTGCTGGCCCCCTACGGCCTGCAACGCATCCGGGGGCAGATCACCCTCTGTGACAAGCCGGTCGAGGTGCCGCCTCTGAAAACCGTTTTATGCGGCAAGGGCTATATTGCTCCCGCCCGGCTAGAGCGTTACTGTTTCGGCGCATCCTTTAACTTACACGAACAGGATACGGCGCCACATGAACAGGACCAAATAGACAACCTGCAACGGGTGGATGAACTGTCCCACGCACTGGCCGTGCAGCTGTCACCACAATTAGCATCCGCGCAGGGACGGGTAAGCTTTCGTAGCACGAGCCGGGATTACCTGCCTCTGATTGGTGCACTCCCCGAGCAGGAAGGCGCTCGCCGGCACTTTGCACCGTTGCGACGTAACGCAAAAGCGTCCATTCCTGGGCAACCGCCGCGGTATCCCGGCCTGTTTATCTCGCTGGCCCACGGATCTAAAGGCCTGACAACCGCGCCTTTGGGCGGGGAAATCCTGGCGGCGATGATCTGCGGCGAAGCGGCCCCACTACCGGGGCCACTGCTGGCCCGACTTGACCCCCTGCGTTTTATCATCAAGGATCAGATACGCGGCAATCAACCGCTTGCGACGTAACAGGGTCGCAACAGCCCGCATTTGCTTTCGACATTTGCTTTCGACAATGGAAATTCGCTATGGTCTTAGTTGTCTTCGATCAAGGTAACCGGATTCAGACGCCTGTCAGTGCACTGCTTAGCCCAAAACCCATTGAAAAGCTCGGGCAACTGCAGAAAAGCCGCCCGTTTCAAGAGACCTTGGATCACTCACCCGCCTTCACCAATGGCAAGGCAGCACCTCGCTCGCACCCGGCCCAACAGGCCTATGCGCAGACGGAAGCCATCAGCCAGCCGCACAAGCCTGAGTCCCCGGTGCTCAGCGTCGAGACCGTCATGAGCAGCCCGGTATTTGCGATCAGGGTTCATGCCTCTACCGCAGACGCCTGGTACCAGATGCACGCACACGAGGTGCAACACCTGGCCGTGCTGGACAATGAGCGGCATCTGCGCGGAATTATTTCGGAGCAAGAGCTGCTCAGGCGCAGCATCGCGCCCAATCAAGCCGGCCCTACCCGCTGGCTGCTGCCGCTGCAGGGGGCCTATGCGGAACAGATGATCGTAGCGACACCCGGGACGGATATCCTGCAGGTTGCACTAACCTTTTTAAACAAACCGATCACCTGCATACCGGTGCTGGACAAGGAAGGACACTTGGCGGGGGTTGTTACCCGCAGCGATCTTCTGCATCTGATCACCAACGGGGACCATATCGAGCGTTGGGCCTAAGAGCACAAGCTACAAAGATGATTAGCCATTCGATGGGGTCTATACGACCTGAAAATCACGTCAACCTATCCTAGGCCTCTAGCCCGGCGGCAATTTCCGCGGGGGTTCATCCGGCTCAACTTTCGGTCGAAACCAGTTTATGACAGCCCCGAAAACGCGCGTAATACCCCGCAAAATTTTAGGTAACAGCCAGACAAGCAGAACCAGAAACAGGATCAAACCGATCAGAAACAGTACTGGATGGTTTAATGCGGCCCAGAGGCCGCCGATCACGGCAAGATCTTCCGCTACAGACGCGGTCCAGTTACTGACCGGTTCCGGTGAGGTATTGATCATCACCCGGCTGCCCGCCTTTAAAGCATGAGAGCCGGCCGCCAGTCCACCGCCCGCGATGGCCGCCGCGACCTCGACTGCGATACTCAGATCACCGACGGCACCGGCCGCCAGTGCGGCACCCGCGGGGATGCGGATAAAGGTATGTAGCGTATCCCAGCCGGTATCGACGCCGGGTACTTTGTCGGCAAAGAACTCCAGCATATACATGAACCCGGCGGCAATAAGGACCAGAGGATCACCCAGCACGGCCAGATCCGGTGGCAGTGTCATATGCCCCATATTGGACAGCACGCCCAGCATCAGGAGCGTTGCGTAGAGATTAAGACCACTGGCCCACCCCACGCCCATGGTCAGTGCCAGCGTCGCGATGATCTGATCAAGCGGCTCCATGCATCCCCTCCATGTACGTTGACGACCCGATGAAGGCGGCAACGTAATCCCCGCGCAAAAAATATCGCCTTGATCGGCGGTTCATGAATGAACCGCCGTGGCATAACGCGACAGTGTGCCGATAGATTCAACCACCGTCCTCGTTGGAACCCGGCAGGTCAAAAAAGTGCCTCAGCGTTCGCGTCGCCGCGCCTCGTCTCGCCGCATCAGGTTGCAACTTTGCAACACCGGATCAAAGTAAATAACCACGTCACCACGCGTCAGCTGCTCTCGGACTTGCGCCACCTTCTCCTCAAGCGATAACAAGGTATAACCGTAGTCCATCCCCTCGCGGGTTACAAACTCCTCGAGCAATCCCTGTAGGGCGTCATCGCTGAGCTGATCAAAAGGAATCTGCATTAGCCCTCCCCGGCCAACAGGGCAATAAGACCGCGCTCATCCAGAACGGTTAAGCCAAGTGCTTGCGCTTTGGTCAGTTTTGAGCCTGCTCCGGGGCCGGCGATCACCAGGTCCGTTTTTTTCGAGACGCTGCCGGAGACCTTGGCCCCCAGGGCTTCCAGTTGCGCTTTGGCGTCCTGGCGGCTCAGCTGCTCCAGCGTACCGGTCAGCACCACGGTCTTGCCTGCCAACGGTTGCGGGGGCGCAGCCGACAGATCGAGGTCATCCCAATGCACACCGCGCTCACGCAGCGCGGTGATCGTTTCGGCATTGTGCGGCTGGCGGAAAAAGGTCACCAGGTGCTGTGCAACAATCGGCCCCACATCCGGCACACTCATCAACGTCTCTTCATCCGCCGCCATTAACGCGTCCAGGCGACCAAAATGGCGTGCCAGGCTCCGCGCGGTGGCCTCCCCGACTTCACGAATACCCAGCGAATAAATAAAGCGCGCCAACGTGGTGGCTTTGCTGGCTTCGATGGCACTCAGTAGATTCTCGGCCGATTTATCGCCCATCCGCTCCAGTCCGGCAACCCGCGCATGTTCAAGGCAATACAGATCGGCCAGCGCCTTAATTTGACCCTTATCCACCAGCAACTCGACCAACCGGTCGCCGAGGCCATCAATATCCTGGGCTTTACGCGACGCGTAGTGCTTAATCGCTTCTTTACGCTGCGCGCCGCAACTCAGCCCCCCGCTGCAACGGGAAACGGCTTCACCGTCCAGCCGCTCAACCAAGGATCCGCAGACGGGACATGCCCGGGGTACCACAACTGGTGCCGTTTCGGCAGGTCGCCTGTCTTCGAGCACCCGAACCACCTGCGGTATCACATCACCCGCGCGGCGGATGATAACCCAGTCGCCGATTCGCAGCCCCAGCCGCGCCACTTCATCCATGTTATGCAGCGTCGCGTTACTGACCGTCACACCACCAACAAACACCGGCTGTAAACGAGCAACCGGCGTCACAGCGCCCGTTCGACCCACCTGAAAATCAACCGCGGTCACCTGGGTCATCTCCTCTTGCGCCGGAAACTTATGCGCGATCGCCCAGCGCGGTGCCCGCGAGACAAATCCCAGACGCTGCTGAAGGGCAAAATTGTTGACCTTAAAGACGATACCATCAATATCATAGGGCAGTGCATCGCGTTTCTCGGCCAGGGCCTGGTAGCGGGTTAAACAGCCCTCAACACCGCTGACAACCGACATCTGCGCGTTAATCCGAAACCCCCACCGGTTCAGCTGTTGCAACATCCGATAGTGGTTATCCGGTATCGCCGCACCCTCAACCACACCGACACCGTAGACGCACAACTCCAAGGGCCGCTGGGCGGTGATACGCGGATCCAGCTGGCGCAAGCTGCCTGCCGCCGCGTTACGCGGATTGACAAAAAGCTTATCTCCCCGCGCACGGGCCGCATCGTTGAGGCGGTCAAAGCCCGCCCGCGGCATGTAGATTTCGCCCCGAACCTCCAGCAACGCCGGCCAGCCTTCACCACGAAGCTGCAGTGGAATACTGGGGATCGTTCGCACATTCAGCGTAATATCCTCGCCGGTTTCACCGTCGCCTCGGGTTGCTCCCCGGTCAAGCAAACCGTCTCGGTACAGCAAACTAATCGCAATGCCGTCCAGCTTCGGTTCACAGACGTATTCAACCTGCTGGTCACCCGCCCAGCCAAGCCGCTCGCGAACCCGTCGGTCAAAATCGACCATCTGCGCTTCATTGAAGGCATTATCCAGCGACAGCATCGGCATCGCGTGCCGAATCTGGGAAAATGCCGGCAACGGCGCGGCACCAACCCGCTGCGAGGGCGAATCATCCGAGACCAGCGCCGGATGTAGGGCTTCCAGCGCCACGAGTCGCTGAAAATCGCGGTCATATTCCGCATCGGGGACCGCCGGATCATCCCGTACATAATAACGGTAATTGTACTCGTTAAGACGCTGGCGCAGCTGCGCCAGCTCCTCAGAAACAGGCAGGGTATCGGTCATGAATTTACTTTTCCGGGACGGCAGCCCGTCGGTCTGGAGATAAATCGTCAGGAGCGCTTGGACAAACGGCGGCGTTCGTAATCACGCAACCGTTGCCGGTAATGCTCAATGGTTTGTGACCGCAGCGAGCTACGGTGCTCGTCTTTTAATTCTCCGCCAAGGTGGTCCGCCAGGCACTGCGCCGTGGCCAGCATGCAATCAAAGGCGACCATCCTCTCGCGAGGTTCGGCCAGATTGAGAAAAAAGGTCACGGCAGGGGTCGAAAACGCCTCCGCTTGCTGAAGGTCAAACGTACCCGGTTTGATGGCATTGGCCATACTGAACTGCAGGGCTCCCTCGGCCGGACCATCTTCATAGCGATGAAACAGCGACATCGCGCCAAAATCCATCCCGCAAGCTTCCACCAAGCGAAACAATGCCGATCCGCCGAATGGCGCCTCTTTCGCCGTCACGGTAATAATCAGGACATCGTCTTCGACGCTATTATCTTCATCCTGAGAATGACGCTTTTCTGGCGGGCTCTGCGGCGGTTTTTTGGCCTGATCTCGCATTTTTTTGAGGATCGGTGCTTGTTTCGGTTCAGAAACAGGCTCCGGGACCATATCAAAGAAACCGGTCGGTAGTTCAGGGCGCTCGCCCCCAGGTGTACGCCCTACCGCCGGCGCCGCCGGTTGGGGCTCAGCGGTCAGCGATGCGTTCGTGGCCGCGAGATCAGGCTCTGATGCCGACGGGCGTGTGTCGGGTAGCGCCGTATATTCTCGCGCCTTGACTTGCTCGACCAGCAGAGAAACCGGCTGATTCAGGTCGAGATCATCCCCACTCGCGCCCACAACCTCCAGTACCGGGCCGCGGGATAGTTCCGGGGCCGCGCGTCCAGCACCGTCCCCACGATCAGAAGCCCGACGCACCCCCGCGTCGTCATCAACGGCCGCCTTGAGCCTGGCATCCTGCTGTTCGCGTTCCTGGGTTTGCCAGGTCTGGCTAAACTGATCCACCAACGGCGCATCATCGCGCAGGCCACTCAAGCCATCGTCGTCCTGCCAGTCATTAAATTCAAGCCCTGCGCCAAACGGCTCACGCTGTTCGCCCAGAATCTCGTCATGGGCCGTCGTCGCCTGCAAGGACGCAGATTGTGGCGATGAACGGCGTTCGGGCCGCGCCTCGAATGATCGGCTATCGTCACACGCGCCGCCTTCAGATTCCTGCGGCGATAGCCAGCGATCGGCGCCTTGCCCCACACCTTTGAGATCCTGATCCAACAGCAGGTCCAGATCGTCGTGATCGAGGGGCGGCGCGCTATCGCTCGCCCGCGGTTCAGCGCTGGCAGTCGGTTCAGTGGGCCAGATACCTCCCGCATCAGGCTGCTGCGCTTTCGCCCGTCGCGCGCCGCCATTGGGTAACTCGCCGCTACAATCTTCGACCTCGGGAACGATCAGCTGGGCGTCAATGTCCAGGCGCAGGCGCCCACGATTGCGCACCCGGCGCAAACCATCCAAGACGATGATAAACAGGATGACGGCTCCGGCCACAATCAGCCAGTCACGTAGAATCATATACTGACCTTCACTTGCTTCACGCGTAGAGTTTCAACCATTGTATAACAGAAATTACGCTCGATCGTTAGCGCGTTTAGGACGACTGTTCATCGTCAGCGAGCATCTTCTTCAAGCGCGCTTCAGCGGCTTTGTCATCAGGTTTAGGCGTAGGCGTAACCGTACGGGATGATTTACGCCGGCGCACCAACAACAAGACCACCACCGCGCCCACACCCAGCATCGCAAAAGGACCATACCAGAGTACATTAGTTGTCGAGCTGACCCGGGGACGGTACAGCACGAATTCACCGTAACGCGCCACCATAAAGTCGATGATAGCGTCGTTCGATTGCCCCGCATCGACCATCCGATAGACTTCACGCCGCAGATCCAGGGCGATCGGTGATCCCGAATCTGCCAGGTTCTGGTTCTGGCACTTCGGACAGCGCAACTCTTGGGTCAACGACTGAAACCGGTCGCGACTCGCATCATCCTTAAATTCATAGGTATCAATGGCCGCACTCACGCTACCGGCAAAAACCAAGCACATCGTCGCCACAAAATTACGTAATTTCATTCTTAAACCGCCTAAAGCTGTTGTTGCTGTTTCTGCTGACGTTCACGCCGCAAAATCCGGCCCTGGACGGTGAAAAAATGCCGCCGTTTCAGGATGGGGCTGATCAGATTAAACAGGATAACCGTCAACGCAATGGCATAGCAGGTCCAGACGTAAGGGCCGTGGCCCTCCATGGCGACCAGCTCTGCAAAAGAAGAAAAATACATCTTAATTGGCCTCCACCAGTTCGCGCACCCAACCGGCACGCTTTTCCCGGCGCAGCACTTCGGCCCGGGTCCGCATCATCAACGTTACGGCAAAAAAGCAATAAAAGCCCACAACCATAAGAATTAATGGCAGGTACATCTCCGGCGGCATGGTCGGCTTTTCGGTCACCTTGAATGTCGATGCCTGATGCAAGGTATTCCACCATTCAACCGAATACTTAATGATAGGGATGTTGACCAGTCCCACCAAGGACAAGACGGCGGCCGCTTTTCCGGCGGTGACTTCGTCTTCGATAGCCGAATGCAGCGCGTAAACGCCGATAAACAGGAACAATAGAATAAGCATGGACGTCAGACGCGCATCCCACACCCACCAGGCTCCCCAGGTTGGCTTACCCCAGATGGCCCCGGTCGCCAGCGCCAGAATTGCAAGCGAAATGCCGATGGGCGCGCAGCAGGTCGCTATCATATCTGCCACTTTCATCTTCCAGATCAGATTGATCGCACCGGCGACGGCCATCAGCATATAACAAGACTGGGCTAAAACAGCCGATGGGACATGGATGTAGATGATGCGAAAGCTATTGCCCTGCTGATAATCTGCCGGCGCAAACGCCAGCCCCCACACCGCACCGGCGATCAGTAACACTCCCGCTGCCACTGAAAACCACGGCAACAGCCGCCCGGAAATATCGTAAAACCAGCGGGGAGACCCGAGCTGATAGAACCATTTGGGCATTTTCCAACTTTTTGCCATTATCCTGCCTGCTAGTTACTTACACTGATACGAAGTGCCGCGGCGATAGCCAGCGGCGCCAAAACAAAACCCAGCGCCAGTATTGCGCCAAGTATCGCCAGGTAACCGCCAATCGGTAAACCGGCCACGGCGGCCTGTACGGCGCCGGTACCAAAAATCAGTACCGGAATATAAAGCGGCATCACCAACACCGTGATCAACACCCCGCCCTTGCGTAATCCCACGGTCAGCCCCGCGCCAATGGCGCCTATCAGGCTCAGCGTGGGCGTACCCAGCAACAGACTAAGAACCAGTGCCGTCATCCCCTCGCTGGGTAAAAACAGCATGACGCCAAGCAGCGGCGCCAACACCGTTAACGGAAAACCGCTAATCAACCAATGACTGCACACCTTTGCCACCACCAACAGCGCCATCGGCTGTGGGCTGACTAACAACTGCTCAAGGGTGCCATCATCAAAATCACTGCGAAACAGGCTGTCCATGGAGAGCAATGTCGCCAACAACGCCGCAACCCAGACCACGCCTGCCGCCACTTCCGACAGGAATACCGGCTCGGGGCTGACGCCCAGCGGGAACAAGGTGGCCACCATGATAAAGAACACCAGCGGATTGACCAGGTCGCTACGGCGACGATACGCCAGTAGCAGATCGCGTCGCAGCGCGATCAAAAACACCCGAGACAATGACAACTCAGCACTGCTTTCCTGGGGCTCGCCCCCCTGAACCACCGCTTCCTTAGTCAAACTTACCTCCTGTGAGTTCCTTGGCGCCACCAAGAACAACTTTACGCAGGTTATCCCGGATACCCAGCTCATGATGCGTCGTAAGAATCACCGTGCCGCCCTTGGCGGCATGCGCGGCGATCAACGCTTCTTTTTCAGCGACCCCCCCTTTGTCGATAGCAGTAAAAGGCTCATCAAGAATCCACAGCGGGGCATCACTCAGGTAAAGCCGGGCCAGGCTCACGCGGCGCTTTTGACCCGCAGACAAGGCATGACAAGGCACGTCTTCATAACCGAGCAAGCCAACCCTGTGCAAGGCGTCGTCGATACCCTCATGGCGAGTCATTGGGTGGATGGCGCTGTACCAACGTAAGTTTTCCTGAGGAGTGAGGGTCGCTTTGATCCCCGGTAGATGACCGAAATACAGTAGCGAGGACATGAAATCATCCCGGACGTGGTCGACAGATTCGCCGCGCCAAAAGATCTCTCCTTCGAAGGCACGCGATAAGCTGCTAAGGATCCGCAATAACGTCGTTTTGCCGCTGCCATTCGGCCCTTCAACCTGCCATACCTCACCGGCATTGACGCTGAAATTAAGTCCTTCAAACAGGATGCGTTCATCCCGTTCACAATACAGATCCCTGACCTCGATTAACGGCGCTGACAAACCCTGATCATCCTTTACTGATTGGTGCAGTGGGTAAGCGACTTTCGCTACATATAAAATCAGCGCATTATATACGAAGAATCCTTATCAAGGGCAGGGTCGAACGCAATCTTGTGTTCATACCCGGCGATGGAGACCTCCTGATTGGTTGACCCTCTCAACAGCAGCCGCCTGACATCAGCCCGCAGCGAAATCACCCGCGGCGCTGACCGACTGCAGAACCTGCTTCGTATCGGCGAGTCACTGACAGCCAAAGTGCTGGACGTGACACCCTCCGAGCTGAGCCGCAGCCGTGCAGGGACGCCCCCCGCAACCCCTGCAGGCGCGCCGGGCAATCAGGCGTTTGTCGCCCGCATTCAGGTCCAGGGCCGCTTAATGGAGATCCTGACGACCAAACCCCTGATTCCGGGGAACGAGATTCAGATCACGCGGGAAAGCGGATCACGGCTAGCCCTGGACCTGATGCCGCTGCCGACAACCAACGCACGCACGGCCTTAGCCGGTACCCAAACGAGCGCCGTCAGGCAGAGCCAACCCGCAAACGCGCCCCCAACAAGCGCCCACGCAGAAAACCCTCAGACGCAGAACCTCGCCCGTAACGGCGCACAAATTCATGCCAGAGTCATTCAGGTCCGCAGCGAAAACAGCGCCCCGCTGACGCCAGCCACACGGGCATCCACACCGGCTACCGCGCCGACGATAAGCGCCAATGCAGGCCATGCCGAGAATGGACCGTTCCGGGTGACACTCGCCTTGCAGGGGCGCGAAATGGCCGGGCGCGAGATTCAGGTCATAAGTCCGCGCGCAATCCCCGAAGGCACCCGCTTAACGCTGCGACGCGATGCCGCAGGGCAACTCACCCTGAACCTACCCTCCCCGGCGAGCCAAGCGGTAACCCACGCGCTGAAGACCCACCTCCCTCAGCAGCAGCCAGCGGCGAAACTGTTTAACCAACTGGCTGATAATCTCAGCCGTGGACAGTTACCACGCCGGGCGGCAACGTTACAGAACCTGGTCGAGCAATTGCTGGGAAAGGCGCTGAGCAACCCTCAGCAGACCCGTGCCGATCAAGTCCGGCAGCAACTACAAACCGGCGGCACGTTGATGGAAAGCCAGCTAGCGCGTGGAAATAGCCAACATCTGCAGCAGGACCTGAAAGCACTGCTCACCCGGTTCGGCCAGGCCCTTGCCGAGTCGACAACCCGCACCACCCCATCACCCGCCTCGGCCAGCGCGCAGGCTTCGCCAGCGACGGGCCGTGAAATATCCAGCGCTGTCGCCGATCGCTTGCAGCACGCCGGCCAGCAGGCGATCAGCCGGGTGGTCGTCAACCAGTTATCGAGTTTACCCAGCGCCGAGTCGACGGATAGCGGCAGCCGCCAGCTAGCCGTCGATATACCCGTGGTATGGCAAGGGCGTCATGAAAATGTGCAGCTACAGATTAACCAGCAACCCGATCCAGCCGATGCTGGCAATGAGGCCCCTGCATCGCGCTGGCATGTGCGTCTTCGCTTCGATATGGAAGACCTCCCCCCCCTGGGTGCGGACGTCCTTCTTGAGGATCAGGCCGTCAGCGTTATCTGGTCTGGCGAAGCGCGTATCCGCGCCTTGGTCGGCCCGCAACTGCCGCGCTTGCACACCAACCTCGACGAGCAGGGGCTGGATGTGATCACGCTGGGGGTTCGCATTCAGGCGCCGCCGGAACGCAAGACGATGTTATCCAGCGACAAACTGATCGATATCAGGACCTGACCATGAGCAATGCCCCTCTTCCTACCGCCGTAGCCCTCACTTACGATCAGGACAGCGCCCCGTTTGTATCCGCAACAGGCCAGGGCTTGCTGGCAGAGGAGATTATACGTATCGCGAAGGATAACGGCGTCCTGATCCATGAAGATCCGGTCCTGGTGGACACCCTGGCTAAGTTAGAGCTGGGACAGGAAATTCCCGAAGCACTGTACCGGGCCATCGCCGAGGTTATTGCCTTCGCTTACAGCCTGCGCCCAGAAAAGGACGCCGCGTTAACGGCCACCGAGGCTTTCGATCAAGGTCACAAGCCAAGATAACACCAGACGAACGCTAACCGATACCAATGGAACTAAGCGGCGCAAAAAAAAAGCGCGCTATTCACCGAAGAACATCAACAGCGGAACATCAACAGCAAAGCATCAACGGCGGAACTCGAGCGAGGGGTCTGTTTTTATTTCACGGTGCAGCAGCGCCATCAGTTCGGCTTCGGGGCGTGCAATGCCACAGGAACGGACCAGATCGTCAACATCAGCCCCCATCTCCATCAGTTTGGCCGCTTGGTTGTAGGCCAGGGCGCCGGGATCCCGGTTTTCCAGCTCCTGTTGCTTCTCAACGGTGATATGCAAACGCGCCTCGACCTGTCGAAGCCGCCGGCCGACACCGATCGATCCGCTGTTCATCACCCGAATTTCATTGCGAATAACATTCACCAAGGCGCTGTAGCGCAACTCATACGCAGCCACCCGCCGATACAGCGTCAGCGAGAGAAACAGCGCAATCAGCGCAATGACGGCAACGCCTGCCAGAACCAACCAGTAAGTTATCACTACACGCTTTCACTCCAGATCACTGCATACTCGTTACGGAAAACCGAATAACTCTCGTCTGCCGCCCTTGTCGCTAGCCGGCCGACAACGGGCATCCCTAACGGGCACGGCTCGACCGCGACAACGCCACGCTGCCCACCGGATACCCTGTAGCCTGGCAGCCATGAGTATTGTAGCCATAAGCGCTGTGTCACAGCATGCCGATTTCTGTCCACTCATCATCAGACATCATCTTGCTCAGTTCGACCAGTATCAGCAGCCGATTATCCTTGTGGCAAACACCCTGAATATATTTCGCACTTTCTTCGGTACCCACGTTTGGCGTCTGATCGATCTCAGACTGGTTTAAATAAACCACTTCAGATACGGCATCGACCAAAATACCAATAACATGATCATCGACTTCGATGATGACAATGCGGGTATTGTCGGTCAGCTCCGCCGGCATCAGCCCGAAGCGCTGTCGGGTATCGATCACCGTCACGACATTCCCGCGCAGGTTTATAATGCCCAGCACGTACGCAGGAGCACCGGGTACCGGCGCGATTTCTGTGTAACGCAACACCTCCTGCACCTGCATGACGTTGACGCCATAGGTCTCATCCTGCAGACGGAACGTCACCCATTGCAGCACAGGGTCATCATTTGCGCCCGACATGTTTATACCCATTCTTGTAACCTCTGTACGTCAGAATTCGGTTATTCCACCCCTGGGACCAGGGCCTGACTCTTTTCAGTCAGTAGCTTGACCATCGCCCCAACATCCATAATGGCACACATATGTTCTATCACCGTTCCCGCCAGCCAGGGGCGCACCCCTCTGTCGGTTCGCCAACGTACCTCTTCCGGTCGCAAGGTGATGGCATCCGCCACAACATGACAGCCTAACCCCCAGCCCGAATCGCCCATCAGAATCACATACCGCAACCCTTCACCAGCCTGAGGCGTGTATTTTTCAGGCATGACCCACCGTGCCGTATCGATTGTCCTGACTGTACATCCGGTTTTATAAGGCAGCAAGCCAAGAAACCATTCCGGCTGACCAAACAGAGGTTTGAGCGGCCGATCGAGCCTGAGCACACCGCCAAGCTCCACCAGCGGCACCGCCAGCGTCAGGCCTGCGACCCGAAACAGCAGACACTCAAAGCGCTCCTGCGCCCAGCTTGGCCGGCCATCTCGCCAAGGCTGTTCGACCAGGTTGACACGCGTCGCTACCGGCTCAACCATCGTTTCAACCGTCGTTTCAACGACAGCTTCAACGACAGGCGCTTTCGGTAACGCCGTTACCGGTGCCACGGACACCGGCGGCGTGACCGCTGGGACCACGACCGGCGGTATAAATGCCGGCCTGACCGGCGCGGGTGCCAATTGGGTTGGCACAACAGGACGCGAAACCGATAAGCTCGTGACTGGCGCCGTATGATCCAAGCCGACCCACGGCGCGGCTACGGCAGGCTTCGTGCTGGCACTCGGCCTTGCCTTGGTACATTCGGGGGATCCCCATTCCGCCTCTGCATTGCCGCCAGCTTGCGCACCACGCGTCGTTCGCCCCCCAGCCATGGGGGCGGACGGTTTCTTCGACGATGCGGTTTCGTCTAACCGGCGCGCAGCCTCCGTCGCATCCAGCAGCAACCCATCCAGGTACTCCTGGACCGCTTGCTGCGGCGGTATACTGTGTAATGCGTTACGGCGTTGTTCGGTCATAAATAAGGCTGTCTAAGAACGTTGCGTTTTATAAGCACTTGTCACCTGATAAGCGCTATGCGCGGTATAAAAACTATGCGTTGACTCGTCATTGTAAGGTTTACTCTAGGTCTACAGTAAAGAGCGGTTCGTCTTTGCCTGGTTCTTCGGCGTTCAACCCCGTCTCAGGCGCGCATCTGTTCCTGTTTTTCTATTTCGAGCAAGAACCGCATCAACATGGCGTACGCTCTGACACCATGGGTGCTGGGGTCTAGCGCAGAGGGCACAATGCCCTGTGTGCTGGCATTACGGAATTTCGTATCTACGGGAATAATCGCCTGAGCAAGATCGTCCGGATAGGTCTGTTTCAACATCCGGAGACTCTGCACGGATGCCTGTGTCCGGCGATCGAAAAAAGTCGGCAGTATATAGTAATCGAGCTTTTTACGCCTAGCTCGGTTTATCATCGACAACGTGCGCACCATGCGCTCCAGCCCTTTGATCGCCAAAAATTCAGTTTGAACCGGTATCACCAGACGCTCGCAGGCAGCCAGGGCATTGACCATTAATACGCCTAGCACCGGCGGACTATCGATCAACACATAATCGAACCGGTCCCACAAATAGGCCAGAGAGCGAGAAACCACCAACCCCATACCATCGCTGCCGATCGCCTTGCGCTCCAAGGTCGCCATCGCGGTGGAAGCGGGGATCAGGTTAATCCGCTCATGACTGGTATTGAGCAGCAGGTCTGCCGGCAGGTCGGGATCGATCTGATTCGGCGTCAAAAAAAGATCGTAGGCGCTGTGTTGCAGACTGTCGGGATCATAGCGAAAGTAACTGGTCAGTGAACCATGGGGGTCGAGGTCCAGTAGCAAGACGTCAAAACCCTGGTCCGCCAGCAAACCGGCCAGACTCACAACCGTGGTCGTTTTTCCCACACCACCTTTCTGATTTGCCACCGCCCAAATATGCACCGTCTATGACTCCTTACTGCTGTTCATCGGCAGGCGGTACCGATGTCGGAATAACGTCTTCCGGAACTGTTTCGAATGGCGCCGTACCTGATGAAAAAGTGCCTGACGGAACGCCCTCGGTCGCAACCGCGTTATCCGGAATCAGCTCACGGGTAAACAGTACCCCCCCGTCAGGCGTTTCCTGACTGACAACCCTTCCTTGTACCGGCGTTTCAAGCTTCTGCTGCAATATTCTGTCGACGGTACTGTCGGTTATCTCAGCGCTGCCATACCCCATCACCGCACGGCGCGCGTGCTCATCACGGGAAACGATAATGACCACGCGCCGGTTCTTTGCCCGCCCACTGGCGGTCAGATTACTCACCACCGGCCTATACTCGCCATAGCCTACCGCGGCCATTCTGACCGGATCGACCCCGTAGTGCGCCAAAGCACGGACCACGGCCGCTGAACGCGCAGCGGACAGCTCCCAGTTAGACGCAAAATCCCCGCCCTGTACCGGTTGATTATCGGTAAAGCCTTCCACATGCACCGGATTTTCATAAGGTCTGAGAATCTCCGCCAGCGCCTCCAGCAGTGCATCCGCTTCAATCCCCGGCTCCGCCTTACCACTGCTAAAAAGCACGTTGGAGCCAATCTCAATCTCGAGCCATAGCTCATTGCTGGCGATCGACAACGCGCCCTCGTCGATCAATTCCTGGTAGCGCAGCCTGGCATCATCTTCGATGCGCGCCAGATTGTCAGATATGTCACCCTGCCGGTTGGGAAGCACCTGGTTGCGACTGGCCTCCTGCGCGGGGCGCTGCCCCAGCAAACCGATATCACGACGATCGAGACGCTCGGAAATATCCCCCACGGCTATCGGATCAAACGTACGATCCTGCCCCTTAAACACACCGTGCAAGGTTTCCGATAACTCGCGGTATTTACCCTCATTAATGGAGGAGATGGAATACATCACCACAAAAAAAGCCAACAACAGGGTGATAAAATCAGCATAGGAGACCACCCAGCGATCACCGCTGGACTCCTCACGGGTACGACGTCGTCTAGCCATCACAGGTCACGTCAGATAACCTTCGAGGCGCAGGCGAATATTCGCCGGATTCTGTCCCTGGCCAATCGCCAACAGGCCGTCCACCATCATCTCCCGGTATTGATACTCCATCAGAACAACAGAACGCAGCTTGTTCGCAATCGGCAGCAAGAGCAGGTTCGCCAAACCCACACCATAAATTGTCGCAACAAAGGCCGTGGCAATACCGCTTCCCAGACTCTCAGGATCGGCCAAATTGCTCATCACCTGAATCAGCCCCATCACGGCACCGATAATACCCATGGTCGGCGCGTACCCACCCATGCTTTCGAAGACACGGGCGGCCTGCAGATCCCGCTGCTCACGTATATTCATTTCGACTTCCAGGACGCTTCTGACCGACTCCGGTTCACCGCCATCCGCCAGCAGCTGCAGACCCTTGCGAAGAAACGGATCGTTTTCACGATCCGCCTGTTTTTCAAGCCCCAGCAACCCTGAGCGCCGTGCCTGAGCACCCCATTCTGCTATTTTTTCAATACCCTGACGAAAATCGATCACGGGCGGCTGAAATACCCACCGCGACAGCTGCATGGCGCGCCGCATATCCATCAGGGATGTTTGTAGCAGTCCGGCACCCAGCGTGCCACCGAAGACAATGACCGCGGCCGCGCCGTTATACAGCATATCCAGTGCGCCGCCTTCGGCGCTATTCCCGCCTAATATGGCAATCAGGGCAAACAGTATGCCGAACAGGCTCAATCGATCCATCTAGCCTCCGGCCGCAGCAATCATGGCGTCGCTAAACGCGTTGAGATCCAATTCCAGATCCACTAGATTGGCTTTTACCACCGCCTGAGGCATACCGTAAATAACGCAGCTCTGCTCATTCTGCGCCCAGATAGTCGATCCGGCATTTTTCAGCATGCGTGCGCCTTCGCGACCATCAGCCCCCATACCGGTTAAAACGATCCCCAGCACCTTGCCGGGGTAGGTTTTCGCGGCCGAACCAAAGGTAATATCCACGCTCGGCTTATAAGTTAAACGGTCGTCACCCGCCAGGATGCGAACCTGTCCACCATTGCGACTTTCAACCATCATCTGCTGGCCACCCGGCGCCAGCAATGCCACCCCCGACTGCAATTTATCGCCGTCAACGGCTTCCCTCACATTGATCATGCACTGCTGATTGAGGCGCTCAGCAAAGGCTCCGGTAAAGGCTTTGGGCATGTGCTGAACGATAAGAATCGGCACCGGAAAACGAGCCGGTATCTGGCTAAGAATTTTTTGTACGGCAACCGGCCCGCCCGTCGAGGTGCCAATGATCACCAAGGAGCAGCGCCCCCGAAGTGCGGCCGGACGTCGGGATTGACCGCCAGGAGCGGGGCGCGCGGCGGTCAAAGGCTTTGTCGCGACCGATGCTGGGGCCCTGACCGTCGGGGTCGACGTTCGTTCAGTCGGTGCTGCCCGACTCGTCGCGGCCTCTCGGCCAACACTGAAACCCGCGCCACGCCCCAAAGGATGGGTCAGCGTGCTGATCGGGGTTTTGGCGACGGCCAGAATACGCTCAATAAGCACTTGCCCCAGCGTGCCGTTGCCCGGTGCCATCTGCTCGTAACTTTTCGGCAGATAATCAACGGCCCCGGCTTCCAATGCCTCTAATGTAATCCGGGCACCCTCATAGGTCAGGGAGGAAAACATCAGTACCGGCGTCGGCACGATACGCATAATTTCAACCAGCGCGGCCACCCCGTTCATCACCGGCATTTCATAATCCATGGTGATGACGTCTGGGCGAAGTTGACGGGCTTTTTCTATCGCGACACGCCCATTCTCTGCGGTACCGACCACACGCACCCGTGAATCGCCATTGAGCAAACTCACAACGCGTTGCCGAAAGAACGCAGAATCATCAACCACGAGCACGGTCACCGGCATGATCTAAATTCCCCTCTGAATCCAGGGTTGCATGACATAATCCGTGCTCCGATGGCCAATGTCAGCAAATCGCGTAATGTTTCAACATACTGGGTATATCCAAAATCAGTGCAATGCGTCCGTCACCGGTGATCGTGGCTCCTGACATCCCGGGGGTCCCGAGCAGCATCTTGCCCAGGGGCTTGATGACCACTTCTTCCTGACCGACCAACTGGTCAACGATAAAGCCAATTCGCTTGGTGCCTACCGTGACGATGACCACATGCCCTGTTCCCGGCAATTTCTCACTCGAACATCCCTCCACCAGCCACCGCTTAAGATGAAACAACGGCAAGGCCTTTTCCCGTACCACGATCACTTCCTGCCCATCGACCACATTGGTTTGGGTCAGATCAAGATGGAAGATCTCGTTCACATTCACCAGCGGTAATGCAAACGCCTGATCGGCCAGCATAACCATCAGCGTCGGCATAATGGCCAGGGTCAGCGGCACCTTAATTTCAATTCGCGACCCCTTGCCGGGGTATGAATCGATAAACAGGGTACCGTTTAACTGGGTAATCTTCGTTTTTACCACATCCATCCCGACTCCGCGGCCGGAAACGTCGGAAATTTCTTTCTTGGTCGAGAAACCCGGTGCGAAAATCAGGTTAAAGCACTCATGATCGCTCAGGCGCTCGGCAGCATCCTCATCGAGCAAGCCTTTTTCAACCGCCAGGCCACGGAGCTTATCCGCATCCATACCGGCACCATCGTCCTCGATAGCCAGCAGGATATGGTCACCCTCTTGCTCCGCTGATAACACGACGGTCCCCAGGCGGGGTTTCCCGGCGGCTTCACGCACTTCAGGCGATTCGACACCATGGTCGACCGCATTACGCACCAAGTGCACCAAGGGGTCGGCAAGTGCTTCGACCAGGTTTTTGTCCAGATCGGTTTCTTCGCCGCGCAATTCCAGAAAAACTTCTTTTTTCAAGGTGCGGGCCAAATCGCGAACAACCCGAGGAAAACGACCAAATACTTTCTTGATGGGCTGCATGCGGGTCTTCATGACCGACGTCTGCAGATCCGCGGTAACCATATCCAGACTACCAACCGCTTTACTGACTTCTTCGTCAGCCACCTTGTGTCCAAGACGCACCAGACGATTACGCACCAGTACCAGCTCACCGACCATATTCATGATCTCATCCAGACGCTGAGTATCAACCCGGACGGTAGCTTCGGCAGCAGGCGGCTTATCCGCGGGCTTGGCTCTCTTCGCTGCGGCAGCCGGAGCGGCGCTCGATACGGGCTGCCGGGCAGCAGCATGTGGCGCCGAGGTTGCAGCTGGCGCAGGCGCTGGTGTGGGCGTGTGCCTGGATGTCGGTATCGGTGTCGGTGTGGGCGTCGGTATGAGTGCGGCAGGTGCAGGCGGGACGGCAGCAGAATCAGGGGACGATTCGGCAGCGTTATCGACAGCGGCGAACGCGCCTTTACCCTGAGACTGCAACTCATCGAGAAGCCGTTCAAATTCGTCTTCGGTAATATTTTCGTCATCGATGCCGACCGGCGCAGCGGGAGCGGTGACCGGTGCGTCTACCGCGCCACCATGCTGCCCCTTGCCGTGCAACTCATCCAACAGGGCCTCAAACTCATCATCGGTAATATCATCACTGCCGCAGGCCGGTGGCGGCGCAGCGTTGGCGACGCGCTCATCCTGACTGATCGCCCCCAACAGTTCTTCGAAAGCCGCGTCCGCGGGGTCTACCACGGGCGCCGGAGCAGCCGCAACAGGCTCGGGTTCAGGCGCGGTCGGTTCAGCGGCTACGACAGGCACCTCGCCACGAACGAGGCCGGCGAGTTCATTCAATAATACAGGGTCGGCAGGCTCAGGATTTGTACCGGCACGGACACTGTCAAACATTTCGTTAACCGTATCCAATGCCCGCAACACAACATCCATCAAGCCGGTGGATACAGGTATCTCTTTATTTCGCAGTTTATCGAAAACGTTTTCTGCCGCGTGACAACAATCAACCAGCGGCGACAATTGCAGGAAGCCCGCGCCACCTTTGACCGTATGGAATCCACGAAAGATGGCATTAAGTAACTCAAAATCATCAGGCGAATTTTCTAGGTCGACCAACTGCTCAGACAAAAGCTCAAGAATCTCTCCTGCTTCCACAAGAAAGTCTTGTAGGATCTCTTCATCCACTTCCAGACTCATGCACTACGCTCCTCAGAATCCAAGGCTTGACAGCAGGTCATCGACATCATCCTGCCCGGTCATCACATCTACAGACTTTTCCGCATTGAGCTGGGGACCCAGGCCTTTACGCTTCTGATCTTCGGCATCAGCCTGGAGGTCAGCTTCCAGCTGTGCATAATCCTGCTTGGTACCCGTGATCCGGTCGACCTTGCCGGCCACCGCCACCAGATTAACCAGGCTGGACTCGACATCATTCACCAGGCCGATCACGCGTTTGATCATCTGTCCAGTCAGATCCTGGTAGCCTTGGGCTAGCAAAACCTCTGTGAAGTTGTTATGTAAAACGTCCGAACCTGTTTCAATCTGCTGCAAAAAAGCCTCGGTGGTACGCCCCAGATCTTTTAACTCGGATAGGGAGGGTTCCTTATCCCCCAGCGTCTTCCAGTCTTGGCGCAGTAGCGCCGCTTGCTCACCTAACTCACCGGCAATCGGCAAGCTGGCATCCACCAGGTCCATCGTGGTGTTGGCGGCTTTTTCTGTCAGTTCCAGTACATAATTGAGACGTTCGTTGGTATTGGCGGCCATGCTTTCACCACCCTGCCCCGAGGTCTGAACCGCACTTTTCTCAATATCGATATTGAATTGCTTGATCGCTTCATGCAGCCCCCGGGTAAGGCGGCCAACTTCCTTGTACATCACCGTATTTCGCGCGTCACCCAGCTCGGCCAGTATCTGCATGGCACCGGCGAAGTCTCCCTGATCAAGGAGTGACAAGAGTTCCTTCGTACGTGCTTGCAGCATACTTTCAAATTTCTGCAAGTCTGTCAGCCCTTCTACCAAAGCCATAGCAGCCCCTACCTAATCCGCTCAAAGATTTTTTCAATCTTTTCTTTCAGAACCGCGGCAGTAAAAGGCTTGACGACATAGCCATTTACACCCGTCTGAGCGGCCAGAATAATCTGCTCACGCTTCGCTTCCGCCGTCACCATAAGTACGGGCAACTTGGCCAGCGAGGCATCCGCGCGGACGGCCTGCAACAATTCGAGACCGGACATACCCGGCATATTCCAATCGGTTACGAGGAAGTCGATACCGCCTGCTTTAAGAACAGGCAGCGCAGAACTTCCATCATCGGCCTCCACGGTATTATTGAAACCAAGGTCCCGAAGCAGGTTCTTGATAATCCGTCTCATTGTAGAAAAATCATCGACAATAAGAATCTTCATATTTTTATCCAAGGCGACCTCCGTCTTGCCTGATAACACCAGATCTGTGCCGCTGCAGTGTCCCGACAATTCGCCAGGACGTTGACTGCAGCCATACTACTATTAACCTGGCATAAAAATACCTATCCATTCGGTCTTTTTATGACGACAAGGCCGGCGCGTGTCCGCCCTTGTCTCACGTGCCGTTATGCCACGGCGACATTTGTTACTCGTATTTCGTTGCCGCCTTACTATGCCCTATGCCCTATGCCCTATGCCCTATGCCCTATGCCCTATGCCAAGAGACTAAACGACCTTTCAGTCGCTGCGCAGCCTGGCTATGAATTTGACTGACCCGAGACTCGCTAACCCCTAACACCTGCCCAATCTCTTTCAGATTCAGTTCTTCGGTGTAATACAGCGAAAGAACCAATTTTTCCCGTTCTGGCAACGAACCAATCTCATGCGCCAACGCCTGCTGAAACGCGTCGCGCTCATGATGCAATTCCGGGCTCGGACTCTTGCAGGGGATTTCATCCCCCGCCGAGTCATTTCGCCCCTCGCGCATTTCATCCACACTGAACAACCGGCTGGAAGCCGAGTCACGTAGATAGGCATAATAGGTATCGAGGTCGACCCCCATCTCCTGTGCTATCTCATGATCCTGCGCATCCCGGCCGCTACGACTCTCGACCGCCTGAATACATTCGGCGATCTGCCGACTGTTGCGGTGCACCGAGCGCGGGGTCCAATCACCCTTGCGTACTTCATCGATAATGGCACCCCGAATGCGGATGCCTGCAAAGGTTTCAAAACTGGCGCCTTTACGGGCATCAAAGCGACGAGCAGCTTCGAGCAAGCCAACCATGCCCGACTGAATCAGATCATCAACGATAACGCTGGCAGGCAAACGTGCGAGCAAATGGAGAGCGATACGTTTCACCAGCGGCGCATGACGCGCCACTAGGGCTGATTGCGATTGCTGCTCGTTCAGGTTGTACATGCAAACCCTTTAGGCTGTCAGCGCTGGTCGGGTAATTGCACCAGGCGCTCCACAAAAAACTCAAGATGTCCTCTCGGCGCAGACAGTACCGGCCAGGCCGCAACTTTCTGCGCCAACTTCGCGAATGCCACGGAAGAGGGACTGCGCGGAAAAGCCCGGTAAACCGGTTGTTGCTTTTTTACCGCCTTACGTACCGATTCGTCATACGGGATAGATCCGACGTATTGTAACGCGACATCGAGGAATCTATCTGTGACCGTGGTCAGCTTAGCGAACATATTTCGCCCTTCCGCTTCGGAGCGAACCATGTTAGCCAGTACCCGAAACCGGGTCATAGCATAGTCACGGTTAAGAAGCTTAATTAATGCATAAGCATCGGTTATTGATGTCGGCTCGTCACAAACAACGACCATCACCTCTTGTGCTGCCCGCACAAAACTGACCACCGATTCCGATATACCTGCAGCCGTATCCACAACCAGCACATCAATGTCATCGGCAATATCACTAAACGCGTGAATCAACTCCGCGTGCTCATGGGCACTTAAATTCACCATGGCCTGCGTGCCCGATGATGCAGGCACCACGCGCACACCACCCGGTGCCTCAACCATAATATCGGAAAGTGTACACTCTCCTGCCAGCAAGTCATTGATATTACGTTGAGGACGAATCCCTAGCAACACATCGACATTAGCAAGCCCTAAATCAGCATCCATCAAGACCACGCGCCGCCCGGACTCTGCCAACGCGGCACAGAGGTTCACGGACACGTTGGTCTTACCGACCCCACCTTTTCCACCAGTAACGGCAATAACCTGTACAGGATGAGACACGATCACTTCCCCTTAAAAGCCGTCGCCGGAACGGGCGAACAACGGTACCGGTGTATCGGATAATGACTCATCGGTAATATCCGCATGACTATTACGCTGCGCCATGACCACCGCCCGACTCACCAACGAGTTCGCTCGAGCGACTTCAATCGCATCGGGTATTTTCTGACCGTCGGTCAGATAGGCAACCGGCAATCGGTTTTCAATCACTAGGCTGATCGCCTCACCCAGACTGGCAGACTCGTCCATTTTGGTCAGAATTGCCCCATTAAGCCCCAAGGGCTTATAAAAACCACACACACTACGCATAACCTGATACTGAGCCGTACAAGGCAATACCATGAATTTCTTTATGCGAAAACTGGACTCGGCAAACATCGCCAGCTGCGCTTCGCGTTCTGCTGAATCCGTGCTCATCCCCGCCGTATCGATCAACACAACCTTTTTGGCCCGCAAGCCTTTGAGCACCTCATCCAGCGGGTTGTGCTCATCGACAACCCGTACCGGAATATCCAAGATCCGCCCAAAGGTGCGCAACTGCTCATGGGCAGCTATACGCTGGCTGTCTGTCGTCACCAAGGCAATACTCGAGCCACCATGTTTAAGGACGTACTCGGCAGCCAGTTTGCCAATCGTGGTCGTTTTCCCCACCCCGGTAGGGCCGACAAACGCCAGAATGCCACCACGATCAACAATATTCTCACCAACCGTGGTCAAGGCATCACTCAAGCGTGACAGCGCTATTTTCCAGGCGCGGTCCGGATCCGTCCCGGTCTCGATCGCCTGCAACAGACGGCGCACCAGTGCAGGCACGATCCCTATACGCTCAAAGCGACGCTGCAGGAGCGCCAGTGCAGGGTCCTTAACCGGGGAAGAGGCCGCCGGCGGTGCAACCTGCGGTGGCGAAGCCGCCAACCGCTCGCGCATCATCGCTTTCATCGCGTCTAATTCATCACGCATGGCGCGTAACTCCGCACTCTCTGCCGAAGCACTCGCTCGTGACTGCGACGACCCAGCGGTCGTTGTCGAACGACTCGAGCCCGCGGCAACACCCGGTTCACGTCCGCCACGGAGCGGCGAGGGGTCGGGCGCAGACCCTGCGGTGCGCTCGTCGTCCTGCACCGCAATTTGACGATCCGCCAATGCCTGCCGGGTCCGGGCCAACTCCGATTGTAAGCCGCTGGCTTTGCGCGCGGGAGCCGCACGGGAATCGGCACGAAGTTCCGCGTCCTGACCACGACGAACCGGCACGACACGCCCCTGCCCGGAAGCCCGCGCGCCGGCCTGATTACGCCCCATGGTCAGGACGTTCATTTGACGGTCTTGGCGCGCGCGCTGCTGCGGGTCATCCGCCGGCTTCGGGGCGCGCAATGGCGCATCGACCGGATAATCAAGCCCGACCACTACCTCGACCCCGCCGGCCACACGATCATTCGACAGGATGACCGCATCCGGACCCACTTCGTCACGAACCAGCCGCATTGCCGTCGCCATATCCGGCGCAAAAAAGCGCTTAACCTTCAAACAACCTCCCTTGAACGACCCAGCGTGGCCGATGTAACGTCCTCGTTAAAACACACACGTGATCACCTACCCCCCGACCGATGACACGATGGTGATCTGGCGATTCTCCGGGATCTCCTGATAGGAGAGCACATGGATCAACTGCGAGCCATACCGAACGAACTTGGCCAATAGCGGCCGAATCGGTGCCGCCACCAGCAGCACCGCAGGCTTACCGGCAGCTTCCTGACGCTGGGCCGCGTCGTTTAACGATCGCTGCAATCGCTCCGCCATCCCGGGCTCCAGCATCAAGCCATCACCCGCCCCCGACTGCTGACTCTGCTGAAAAGACTTAAGCAATATTTGTTCCAGCTTTGCATCCAGCGTAATAACCGGCAGATCCGGCTCGCTGCCGTTGATCTCCTGAATAATCAAGCGTGCCAGGGCGATACGAACCCCAGCCGCTAACATCATCACATCCTGCGTTTGGGCACTCAACTCCGTCAATTTTTCGGCGATGGTACGCACATCACGAATCGGCACCCGCTCCAGCAGCAGGCTCTGGAAGACCTTCAACAACACCGTAATAGAGAGCTTGTTCGGCAATTCCTCCGCCAGCTTGGGCGAGCTCTTGGCTAACAGGTCTAGCAACTGCTGCACCTCTTCATGACCCAGCAATTCAGAACTGTGCTGAGACATGATCTGATTAAGGTGTGTAGCCACCACGGTGCTGGCATCGACCACGGTATAGCCCAGCGTCTGCGCGTGCTCTTTCTGACTCGCCTCGATCCAGATAGCACTCAAGCCGAAGGCGGGATCTTTGGTTTCAACGCCTTTAAGGGTGCCAAACACCTGACCTGGGTTAATCGCCAACTCCCGATCAGGATAAATTTCAGCCTCCCCCACCGTCACCCCCATCAGCGTGACCCGATAACCACCCGGCATCAAATCAAGGTTGTCGCGAATATGTACGGCGGGCACCAGAAAGCCCAGATCCTGTGACAATTTCTTGCGCACCCCGCGGATCCGGCCGAGCAACTGCCCGCCCTGCGCCCGATCCACCATAGGGATCAGTCGATAGCCGACTTCCAACCCGATCATATCCACCGGCGCCACATCATCCCAGCCCAGCTCCTTATGCTCGGCCTTTTCGGATGTTTCTTCCTCAGCCGGTACCGCGGCATCAGCCAACGCCTTGCTCGCCAACGCCTGCTGCTGGCGACGGTAAATCAGGTAAGTACCGCCCGCCGACAGCGCCCCCAGCCCCAGAAACGCCACATGCGGCATCCCCGGAACCAGCCCCATAATCACCAGGATAGCGGTAGAAACAGCCAGCGCCCGCGGCGAAGAAAACAGCTGAGCCAGCACCTGACCGCCCATATCCTCCGAAGAGTTAACCCGGGTCACCATGATGGCCGCCGCCGTAGACAGCATCAGGGAGGGCAGCTGGGCAACGAGCCCGTCACCAATGGTCAACAAGGAGTAATTACGCACGGCCATGGCAAACGTCAGATCATGCTGCGCCATCCCGATACCCAAGCCGCCGACCAGGTTAATCACCAGTATTAAAATGCCGGCGACCGCATCACCACGAACAAACTTGCTGGCACCGTCCATCGAGCCGTAAAAATCCGCTTCTTGGGTAACGTCCTGACGCCGCGTTTTCGCTTCTTCTTGCCCGATCAGTCCGGCGTTCAGGTCCGCATCGATCGCCATCTGCTTACCCGGCATGGCATCCAAGGTGAAGCGCGCGCTAACCTCGGCGATACGCCCTGCACCCTTGGTCACCACCACAAAGTTGATAATAACCAGAATGGCGAAGACCACCAGACCCACCACGTAGTTGCCGCCGATCACCACCTCACCGAAGGCTTCGATCACCTTACCCGCAGCATCCCCGCCTTCATGCCCGTACAGCAGCACCACACGGGTTGAAGCCACATTCAGCGCCAGGCGCATCAGGGTTGCCACCAGCAAAATGGTCGGAAACACGGCGAAGTCCAGCGGCCGCATAGAGTAGACGGCAACCAGCAACACCACGATCGACAGCGCAATATTGAAGGTAAAGAAAACATCGAGCAGAAACGGCGGCATCGGCAACGTGACCATCGCCAATACGACAAGCAGCAGCAGGGGAATCCCGAGATTCCCCTGACTCAACCCTCGCAGTACACCCGATAGTTCGCTCCGCTCCACACCCACTCCGCGTCAAAAAAACAGCACAAGACCGGCAGGATACCCAAACCCTGCCAACAAACCCAGTCTATATAACAAATAATTGACGCAATCCGGCCTCGCCGGCGTCAGGAGGGTTCTTATATGCAATTTTATATCCAACTTTATTTTGAGCGTGTAACGGCAAGATATTGCCGTGCATAACCCATACAAAGGCCAGGGTTTGCAGCGTAAAGTCATCCGGAAAGTGACGGCGACCGTCAATCAGCGCTTTCGAAAAACGCCAGCAAGCGACGCCTGGGCAACGAAAACCGTCATAATAATGTCACTATTAACCTGGCACGCGGCTTTAAGCCACGGTGATTCATCCATGAACCGTCTATTAAGGCGGCATTTTTGCGCGGTATTACGCTGCCGCCTTAATAAGATAATAATGTGACTAAGGAAGATCCGGCTCGTCCGCGTCGCGGCGATAGGCCTCGGGAATCGGAAAATCCTCCGGCATGCCCGGGCGAGGCGCTCGCCGCTTCTGGTATTGTTCGAGCTGGTAAACGTACGCCAGGATCTGCGCAACCGCGACGAACAACCCCTCGGGTATCTCCTCCTCCAGCTCGGTATGAAAATACACGGCTCGTGCCAGAGGGGGCGCGGATACGATAGGAACGCCGTTAGCGCTGGCGATTTCGCGAATTTTCAAGGCCAGATGATCACCACCTTTTGCCAGCAGGATAGGGGCGGCATCTTGATTCTGGTCATATTTTAACGCCACCGAGAAATGGGTCGGGTTGGTAATGACCACATCCGCGTCCGGCACCGCCGACATCATTCGACGCTGCGCCATTT
Organism: Motiliproteus sp.; assembly: GCA_041586615.1. GTDB lineage: Bacteria > Pseudomonadota > Gammaproteobacteria > Pseudomonadales > Balneatricaceae > Motiliproteus. The sequence goes on from JBFGZS010000016.1 coordinate 40,378, forward strand.
CATGCTGCAACTGACGAATCCGCCCCTTAACCTCCGGCTTACCCTCGGTATTTTTCATTTCATCTTTGACTTCCTGCATGGTCATACGCAGTTTTTCTGCGTGATCATGCATCTGAAACGGCACATCCACCGCCGTTATCAGGATCATGGCGCAACACATTAGCAGAAAGGACCACCCCAGAATCGTTAGGCCATGCAGCATGGCCGCAGACACATCCTCCGCCGCCATGCTCAACAGGTCTTTTTCCTGGCTCAGCAGCACCACGACACAGAGGGCCCCCACCACCAGAAACTTAGCCAGGCCCTTAAACAACTCCACCAGCGCTTTCAGAGAAAACATTCGCTTAAGACCCGCCAACGGATCCATCCGACTGCCCTTGGGGGCGATCGCCTTAGCGCTGAAATTCCACCCCCCGAGCATAATCGGACCGACGATGGCGGCGACCAGCAGCAAAAAGAAAAACAGCGCCAGCCGCCAGACCATCTCCATAATGGAACTGCCCAGAAGGTCAAACATAGAGGAGGGATCAAAATAATCCTGGCGTTGCAGGGTAAATGAGCGACTCATCACGGCCTCTAACCCCAGGCCGATCTCCCCCCCAAACACCAGTAAGCCACCGGAGGCGGCCAGCAGAAGCACGGTTGTGGTCAGCTCACGGGAACGGACAATATCGCCTTTTTCGCGCGCATCGCGCATCCGTTTCGCCGTGGGTTCTTCGGTTTTTTCCTGACCACTGTCTTCAGCCATGCAGACGCCCTCCGATCAGCAGCTCGGCCATCAGATCCAGACCAAAACTGGCCAGTTTTTGATACTGACCTAAAAAATCGGCCATGCTCACCCAGGTAATAAACAACCCAAACACCATGGTGAACGGAAAGCCAATCGCAAATATATTCAGTTGCGGCGCCGCCTTGGTCATAATGCCGAATGCCAGATTGACAATCAGTAATGCGATAACGGCCGGCAACGCCATCAAGAGCGCGGCCGAAATCATCCAGCTCGCGCCGGTGGCCAGCTCCCAGTAAACAGCCGGTGCCACACCCTGGTTCGCCACCGGCAGGATATGAAAACTATCCACAATAATCTGAATAAACACCAGATGTCCGTTCATGCTCAAAAACACCAGCATCGTCAACATGACATAAAACTGGCTCAACACAACCACCGACACGCCGTTGGCCGGATCCGAAACCGAGGCAAAACCCAGGCCCATCTGGGAGGAGATCATCTGTCCGCCCAACACGATCACATGAAAGAACAGCTGAGCCATAAATCCGAGCGCGGCCCCGATCATCATCTGTTTAGCGATAATCAACAGGGCCGGCAGAGAGAGCCCATCCACCACCGGCATGTCCGGCAGCAGCGGAACAACCAACAGGGTCACAGAAACAGCCAAACCAAGCCGCAACTGCACCGGCAAGAGACGGGAACCAATCATGGGGATCGCCATAAAAAAACTGGCTATTCGGAACAACGGCCACAAGAGCTGATTAACCCAGTGGGTATAGTCGGGAATCGCAATCTCCACCCGCCCTCCCGTTAGCCGATCAACAGTGGAATATTGGTAAACAGAAAGTAAAAATGATCCATCAGCTTGCCGACGATCCAAGAACCGGTCCACATAACCACCGCCAGCGTCATTAACAGCCGGGGAAGAAAGCTCAACGTTTGCTCGTTGATCTGCGTCGCCGCCTGAAAGGTGGCGATGACTAATCCGACTAGCAGACTGGGTGTCACGATGACGGCGACGATCATGATAATCATCATAAACGCCTCCCGGAACAGGTCGAGTGCTACTTCGGGTGTCATCGTGGTGACTCCTACGGGATCAGGTTCCGAAACTGGCCGCCAGCGTGCCGATTATCATCGCCCAGCCATCCACCAGCACAAACAACATAATCTTAAAGGGCAGCGAAATAATGACCGGCGACAGCATCATCATCCCCATCGCCATCAACACACTGGCGACCACAAGGTCGAGCACCAGAAAGGGTATAAACAACATAAAACCGATCTGAAACGCCGTCTTCAGCTCACTGGTAACAAAAGCCGGCACCAGTATCGAAAAAGGCAGCGTCTCGGGCGATTGGATATCCTCTTTGCCGGAGATACGTACAAACAGCGCAATATCATCCTCGCGCGTCTGGGCGAGCATAAAGCCCCGGAATGGCTCGGCGGCACGCTGCACCGCTTCGAGTGTCGATAACTCTTCGTTCAGGTAAGGCTGCACGGCCTCTGCATTCACCCTTTCGAGCACCGGCGTCATAATAAAAAACGTTAAAAACAGCGCCAGACCCACCAGAATCTGATTGGAAGGCGTTTGCTGCAACCCCAATGCCTGGCGCAGAATAGCAAAGACGATAATAATCCGGGTAAAAGAGGTCATCATCATGACGATCGCCGGCAGAAACGTCAGCATCGTCATCAGGATAAGTATCTGAAGCGTTACTGAATAGTTCTGCGTACCATTCTCACCGGTCACCAGCGTCACGGCGGGAATACCCGGGTCGGCTGCCCAGGCCAGCGCAGGCATCAGCAACCCAAGCAATGCGCCAATCCGCGCCAGAGCAGACCTCATCGACCGCGGCCCATGGCGTCTTTCAGCCGACGCGCAAAATCGCCCGCTTCCGCGTCTTTAGTCCGTATGATCGGCTCATCAAGGGTCTTTATCAGATTGACACGCCCTGGCGCGACCCCCAGCAGCAGCTGCTCGTCACCCGCCTGCACCAGCACCAGCCGCTCCCGGGTTCCCAACGGCAGCATGCAGACAACGCGCAAGCCCTTGTGCCCAAGACCACCGGCTGCCCCCATGCGGCGCAGAAACCAGGCCATCAGAAAAATAACGCCAATGACGGCCAGTAAACCGAGCAACAGTTGTGCCGCCGATTCTCCCGAGAAGGAAGGCAGCGTTTCGCCCTTGAGTTCCGCCGACCAGAGCGGCGGGCTCAGCATAAGCATAAGCGTCGGTAGTCCACGCCAAAACAGCATATTAGCGTAACTTCCTGATGCGCTCGGAAGGACTGACGACGTCCGTCAGGCGAATACCAAAGCGTTCGTTGACAACCACGACTTCACCGTGCGCGATCAGCGTACCGTTGACCTTGATATCTAACGGCTCACCCGCCATGCGGTCGAGCTCGATAACCGACCCCTGGCTCAGTTGCAGCAGGTTTCGAATGGCGATATCGGTACTGCCGACCTCCATGGAGATCGAGACCGGGATATCCAGAATAACGTCCAGGTCAGGATTGTCCAGGTTCGACGGTATCGATTCATCCTGCAGCTGATCCAGCTCGACCGGGCTGACACCCTGGTCCGCCATGGCTTCAGCCCAGGCGTCGTCCACGTCATCACCACCCATAGCTTCTTGGTCGGCCAGCGCGGCGGCCCACTCGTCGGCCATCGCCTGCTCTTCACTTTTATTTTCGTCACTCATCGGAGGTCTCTCTACAGACTTGGGCCGGCCCGGGCCACCCGGGTCATACGTTGTTGCGCTTGATTTGATCGACTATTTTTACCGCCAGGTTGGTGCGTGACACCCCCAGCTTGCACTCAAAAGTTGGTATACCGTTGGCTCTCAGGATAAGCAGATCCTTGATCTCAACCGGAATCACATCCCCGGCTTCCATTTCCAGAATATCGCGTAAGCGGATTTTCTGCTCGGCGATCGTCATTTCCAACTTCACGTGTGCATCCATAACATCGGCACGCAGCGCATTGACCCAACGATCATCTTTATCATCGACATCACTCTGCAGGCCGGCGTCCAGCACTTCTCGAATAGGCTCTAGCATCGAATAAGGCATCGTGACATGCAGATCGCCGCCACCGCCGTCAAGTTCAATATGGAAGGTACTCACAACGACGACTTCACTCGGGCTGACGATATTGGCCATAGCCGGGTTAACTTCGGAGTTCAGATACTCGAATTTCACTTTCAAGACCGGGGACCAGGCCTCGGCCAAATCAATAAAAATCTGACTCAGCATTTTTTGCACAATACGTGTTTCGGTCGGGGTAAATTCCCGCCCTTCGATCTTGGCATGACGCCCATCGCCACCAAAGAAATTGTCCACCAGCTTGAACACCAACTTAGCATCCATGATAAACAGACTGGTACCGCGCAGCGGACGGATTTTTACCAGATTAAGGCTGGTGGGTACGTAGAGGGTGTGGACGTATTCGCCAAATTTGATGACCTGTACACCACCGACCGAGACATCGGCACTACGGCGTAAAATATTGAACAAACTAATACGGGTATAACGGGCAAACCGCTCGTTGATCATCTCGAGGGTCGGCATGCGCCCACGAACGATTCGCTCCTGACTGGTCAGGTCATAGGAACGCGCACCACCGATATCGACCTCTTCTTCGGTCTCGATATCGCCGTCATCGACCCCATGGAGAAGGGCATCGATCTCATCTTGGGAAAGTAGATCCTGAACACTCATGTCAACAAGGCCGTCTGATTACTGCATGACAAAGTTGGTAAAGAAGACCTCTTCAACCCCGAGCCTGCCCGTCTCCTTCTGCAGAATCTCCTGAATTAAACGCACAGAATCCACCTGCAGTGCCACACGCCCCTCATGGGTTTGCAGGGTCGCAAAGGGCTGATTGGAATACATGGCGGAAAGCGCCTGAACCACGGCAGGCATATGCTTCTTTAACGCATCAGCATCGCGAGTGTCGCGCGTACGCGCCTCAACAAAGACCTGCAAAAAGCGCTGCCGCCCGCTACGCTCAGAAAAATTGGTGATAATGGACGGCTTGCCACTCAGCGTTCGGATGCTGACATAGATCGCCACTTTTTTCTTCGCTTGCTGGGCCGGTTCAGGACCGGCGTCAGCCGCGGATTCTGACAGAAAATACCACGCAGCGCCGCCACCCAGTATGGCTGTCAGCAGGACGATAATCATCACCAGAACCATCATCCGTTTACCGGGGTTTTTTCCTTCTTCAGCTACCGCCTGCTCTTCCGCCATATGCTCCTCAGATACTCTCGCACGATTCTCGTCAGACCGGGCCACCCTCCGGCCGACAGGTCCCGCTTAACGTCGGGCGGACTATATCATATTTCGCTGGAACACCGATGCCAGCGCCAAGGGTCAGGCGTAATAATCGACGAGCGAAAGGGATTTCGATGAGACTGCTTCATCACCGCCGTCTAACGCCGTTGTCGACGCCCAGCGTGAATCGCCCCCCCCCGAACGCCCGTCAGAATCCGACTCCCTACCCGTATTACCGGGAGACTGATCCGAGACATCGGCCTGCCCCAGGTCGACCCCCCCTTCCTGCAGCATTTCACGTAAGCGCGGCATCTGCTGCTCTAGCGCATCCCGGACATGTGCATGCGGCGATATAAAGCTAACACTGGCCTGGTCCTGTGTCAGCGTTAGCCGGACCTGCAGGCTCCCAAGCTCCGGGGGATCGAGGCGCAATTCTGCGACCTGTACCTTTTGCCCGACCATCCAGACCATCCGATCCGACACACCCCGACTCCAGCTCTCCCCCCCCAGCCCTCGCGGCATACCAAGCGCCACAGCGGCCTCGCCATTAGGACGCACCCCCCCACCGGACAAGCGTTGCAGAGCACCGTGCAACGGCGCTGTTTGTAGTGATGCCGCTTGGAGCGAAGCCCCCTGTAAAGACGGGGCATCACGCGTCGTGGCGCGCACCTCGACGTCTGCCACAGGCCGGCGCGGATCGAGTTTGTCGAGTAACGCCTCCTCCCCCTCGGCGGCGACGTTTTGTCGGCGATCGACCTGAGATGCAGCATCGGCACGCCGATTCCGGTCATGCTCAGCCAGCCCGGCAACCCGCTCAGCCACGTCACCGGAACCGCCCATGGCACGCGTCGTTCCGGCGGGGTCGCGCAAGGGATCGGTACGCACAGCCAATGCCTCGTGTGACAAGCGATCGGCCGCCTCCGCAGAATCCTGCTCTGACGCCTCGATAACCGCCACGGCTTCGGAAGAGGGGCTTGTCCCTAGCGCGGCCTCGAAACGCTCCCGAACGCCCGGATCAAGATCCGATAAGGCTGTAGCATTCTCGCCCGGTGATAGACGCAGATCATCCGCCACGCCCGCCGTATCGACGGTACCTACACCCTCGACGCGTCCCGAATCACCCACAACCAGTCCGTTCAGACTAACCGCCTCCGTGTTGGGCCCCGCGTGTTCGGCATCGAGCGCGATCGCGGCTAACATGTCGTTCTCTGACTCGTCTAGAATAGCCCCCGCGTCAGAATCCGCGCTAGCGGCTAAAGCCGCATCCCCGCCAGTTTGCGGCAAACTCTCGCCGGCCGCAGGCAATGTAGCGCCGTCAGGGCGACCGGCCTGCCCTGCATAGCCTGCCGCATCGAGATAACCGGAAACCAGCCCAGAAAAACCGGTTCCCAACACTGGCGGCGAACCGCGACCAGCAACGGGCCCCAGTGTCAGCAGCACCTCACTGGATCTTACCGCCTGAACAGAAGGCATACACACCTCTCCTGCCGCTTGAGGCCAAACCTGTAGCAGCATCGATCAGCAAGGGGGGCATCCTGCCTCCCTGTCTGACTAAACCATGTCACGCGTGCACCACGACCGGAATACGCAAAATATTAACGGATACAATGCAAGATAAAGGCCAGAAAAAAGAAAAGCGGCGACCGGCATATCGCGCAAGCCCCACAAACGCCGTACAACCGGTGTGCCATCGATTAAAACAGGCCTTGTTCCCGGTTATTGAAGCCCCTCGTTGCGCGCATCAGCCATCAGATATCTTGCGCGCCGCGCCGCAACTGGCTGCGTTCATCGACCTCTTTCTGCAATCGCTTGTCATCCCGTGCGATTTCGTCTTGTCGGGTACGCGCGATCAGCGTATCCATTGCCCGATGCCGCCCATGCAGCATCTGCCACTGGCTTTTAGCCTGCACAATGCGCTGTTCACAAATCACCAGCTGCTGCTTTTGCTGCTCAATCGCCAGCTCGAGCCTGGACATAAACTGCTGAAGGCGCAACAACACAGCAATAGTCACGCCCCGTCCAGCCTGAGCATTCATATCTTGCCCGTACTCACGGGCGTAATCTTCCAGCTGGAGGAGCTTGGCCTGTTCGGCAACCATCTGCTGCTGCGCCTGCCCCAGCAACTGCTCGGCCTGCTGTTTGCGTTGGGCGGCTAAATGCAGCACCGGTTGCAGGCGCGTGGATTTTTTCATCGCTCAATCATCATGGCCGGCGCCGCGCGGGCGGTGCCTGTGGTGGCGCCACGTCCAGAACCTGTAACAATGCCTGTTTCGCTGCGTTGAACGCCTGACGCTCATCCAGTCCCTGGCGTAAAAAATCGCGAAAGTGCGGCACCCGTTCGATCGCGCGATCGATCTCCGGATCACTGCCCTTCACGTAAGCCCCCACACTGATCAGGTCACGGTTTTGCTGATAACGGGCATAGATCTGCTTGAACTGCTGCGCTTTGGCCAGATGGGTCGCATCCACCACTTGCGGCATCGCACGACTGATGGATGCCTCGACATCAATCGCCGGATAGTGTCCCTCTTCGGCCAGCTGCCGGGACAGAACAATATGTCCATCCAAAATGGCACGCGCGGCATCGGCAACCGGATCCTGCTGATCGTCACCTTCGGTGAGCACGGTATAGAACGCGGTAATCGACCCGGCACCGACCGCACCGTTACCCGCGCGCTCGACCAGCTTGGGCAGGCGCGCAAAGACGGAAGGGGGATAGCCTTTGGTGGCGGGCGGTTCACCGACCGCCAGGGCAATTTCTCGTTGCGCCTGCGCATAACGGGTCAGCGAATCCATCAACAGCAAGACGTTCTTCCCCTGATCGCGGAAATATTCGGCTATTCGCGAGGTCAGCTCGGATGCCCGTAAGCGCATCAGGGCCGAATCATCGGCCGGAGAGGCGACGACCACTGCGCGCGCTAACCCCTTTTCTCCCAGGCTGTGGTCGATAAACTCCTTGACCTCACGGCCTCGTTCGCCGATCAGACCGACCACAATAATATCGGCCTCGGTAAACCGGGTCATCATACCCAACAGGACACTCTTGCCCACGCCCGAACCGGCAAATAACCCCAAGCGCTGACCTCTACCGACCGACAACAACGAATTTATCGCCCGAATACCCACATCTAACGGTTGATGAATCGGCTGACGCTGCAAGGGGTTGATCACAGGAGCATTAATATGGACCCGCGCCTCTTCATTCAGACTGCCGCGCCCATCCAGCGGCTGACCAAGGCCATTGACGACCCGCCCAAGAAGCGCCATGCCGACAGGCACCTTGGCATGCCCTTCCAGCGTCACAACCCGCGCGCCCGGATGCACACCATCGATGCGCTCCAGAGGCATCAGGTACAGCGAATGCTCACCAAAACCAACCACCTCAGCGTCGCCGCTTCGACCATCCTTAAGCACAACCTGACAGTAATCGCCAATCGCCGCGTCGCAGCCCCGCGCCTCCAACGTCAAACCGACCAGACGAGTAATGCGCCCTTCGACACGCGGGCGGGGAGCGGAAAAGGGCTGCAGCGGAAAACGTTGCAACCGCGCGAGCAGGTCGGTCATATCAGGATGCATCCTCGCCATTAACGACCAGCGCACCGGCAACCACCTGCGCGAAACGCTGCTCAACGCTGTAGTCCAGGAAACTGACCGAGGTTTTTATGAACACACCGCCCGGGGTTACGGCAGGGTCGGCCTGAATATGCCAACGCCCGCGCTCTCGCTCCTGCACTTGACGGACCAGCGCCTCATCGGCGGGATTAACCCGCAGCAGCAACTCTTCGTCGGTTGCCGGCAAAACCGCCAGCGCTTCGCGAACCGCCTGCTGAATCAACGCGGGCTGCGTTCGAACCTCTCGGTTCACCACGGCCGCGGCCGTATCCATCACCAGACGAAGTAACGCAGCCTCAATATCGTCGCGCTGCTCAGAAATCGGCACCTGCAAACTGGCCGTCAGCGCTTGAAAACGACGGCGTAATACGGCCAATTCCTCCTCGGCCTGCCGCTCACCAGCCTGGTATCCCTCCGAGCGCCCGGCCTCCAGTCCTTGCGCATGCCCCGCAGCACGACCCGCTTCGAGGCCCTGCTCAAACCCCTCGTCATGCGCCATCTGGCGAATTTTTTCCACGTCGGAGACGGTCAGCGGTTTTTCTTTTTCGGTAGCGGAATGCGCTGATGCGGAATGTATCGATAATGCGGAATTTGCCAACGCCGAAGGCATCGCCGCAGCACCTCCAGCCGGCTTCGTTGCTACCACCGGGGGAGAGAACGCTTCATCTTTTTCTTTGAATGCGGATCGAACAACATGCTTGCCGCTGATATTGGGTAATTGCCAGGCAGTGACGGCGGGAAGTTCGCCGGCGGGTATACGCCGGACCTGGTCTAAGGACTTCTTAATCATGACAACCCCTTTCTCAGTCTGTCGGACTTAACACGGATCTACTGCGGCAAAGTCCGACAAACGGCTAGAGCATATCTTCGCCACTACCACCGAGTATGATCTCACCCTCATCGGCCAGGCGCCTTGCTACCGACAAGATCTCTTTCTGCGCCGTCTCGACATCACTGATGCGCACCGGCGGGGCCGCCTCCAAGTCGTCCCGCAGTAGTTCAGCGGCCCGCTTGGACATGTTCTTGAAGACCTTCTCCTGCAAGGCCGTATCGGCACCTTTGAGCGCGACCACCAGCACATCGGTAGAAATTTCACGCAGAATGGTCTGAATACCGCGGTCGTCCACATCAATCAGGTTGGCAAACACAAACATCATATCCTGAATCTCGGCGCCAAGATCCTCATCAACTTCCTTGATGGACTCCATCACCGATGCTTCGGTCGAGCTATCGAAGAAGTTCATGATATTAGCGACCACCTTAACCCCCCCCATGGTGGTCGTCTGCGTACTCGAGGCCCCGGTAAACTGGCGCTCCAGGATATCATTAAGCTCCTGCAAAGCACTGGGTTGCACGGTCTCCAGCGCGGAGATGCGCATCATAATATCGAGCCGGACCTTCTCGTCAAAATAGGACAGCACTTCGGCGGCCTGGTCGGCATCCAGATACGATACCACAATGGCCTGAATCTGCGGATGTTCAAAACGGATCACATCCGCGACCTGGCGCGCCTCCATCCACTTCAAGGTATCCAGCCCCTTGGTGTTTCCACCGACCAAGATACGGTCGATCACACCACCGGCCTTTTCCTCGCCCAATGCCTGCGTCAAAACGGAGCGAATATAGCTGTCTGCCCCAACACCCAGACCGGTCTGGTTGCCGACGGTATTGAGAAAATCCGTTAGCACCATCTCAACCTGATCCTGCTGAATGTTGGCCAACTGAGACATCGCCGTGCCGATACGCTGCACTTCTTTAGGCCCCATGTGTTTAAGTATCTGCGCGGCATCACTTTCGCCCAGACTCATCAACAAGACGGCCGCACGCTGAATAGGCGTCAATGTAGGTTTCTGACCATTACTCATCCGCGATTACCCACTGTTTTATCACCTGCGCCACCCGCCCCGGATCATTGGAGACCAGACTGCGTATGGCATCGAGCTGCCGGTCAAAGGACTCATTCGGGCCGGGCAGGAGCGCCGAATCATCGACACCCAATTCATCGTCATCGCCAAAACCCGAGTCTTCGATGCCCGCAAGCTCCCCACCGGCACCGCCGGCCTGCTCAGGACTCCCCACCGACGCCAGATTTTTAAGAATGGGCCGTAACACACCAAAGACCAGTATCAGCAAAAACACTCCCGCCCCGACCTGCTTCATCAGATCCATAAACCAGCTCTGCTCCCAAAGCGCCAGCTCAGGAACCTCTTCAATAGCATCCGGCGCGGCAAAAGCCGTATTGATCACGTTAACACTGTCACCGCGCTGCGCAGAATAACCCACGGCATCTCTCACCAGTAACGTGAGTCGCTGCACATCCGTCTCACTCCAGGGACGGCGGCTACGCGCGCCCTCGGCATCAAGAACGACCAGATCATCGACCGCAACCGCGACCGTCAACCGGCGCAAGCGCCCTTGCTGGTGACGCGTATAGCTGATGGTTCGATCCAGTTCAAAGTTGCGCGTGGCCTGATTACGGGAACTGCCGTTACCACCGCCGGCCCTCCCCCCACCACCGGCGGCATTCTCAGGTACCGTTGCCACCCCGGGGGGCTGATTAGACAGCGCCCCGGGAATCCCTTGTGCCGCCGCGCCGCCGACCCGTTGCTCCGTCAGCGTCTGCTCACTACGCAGCGATGGCAGATCGGGATTAAACAGCTCATCCGTTTGCTCGACAGACGTAAAATCGACATCCGCAGACACCTCCGCCTTGAAGCGCCCCAGCCCCACCACGGGCTCAAGAATGCCACGCACCCGCCCTGCCAGTCGTTCCTCCAGCTTACGGGTGTATTCGAGTTGCTTAGCCGCCATCGTGACGTCCTCGTCGACATCCTGGCTGTTCAGCAACCGGCCTTTCTGATCGACAACCGTCACATTTTTTGCGTTCAAGGCGGGAATACTGGAGGCAACCATATTCGCGATGGACGCGACCTGGGCTTTATCCAACTGGCGCCCCGAATAAAGCTCGACAAACACCGACGCGGTGGGTGTGCGACTATCGCGAACAAACACCGATTGTTTAGGAAGCGCCAGATGTACACGCGCGGACTTCACCGCCAAAAGGCTGGAAATAGTCCGCGCCAATTCACCTTCAAGGCCACGCCGATAACGGGTACTTTCCATAAACTGACTGGTACCCAGCGGTTGCTCCTGGTCCAGCAATTCAAAACCCACATTGCTTTTACCGGTCAAGCCTTCGCCAGCTAATTTCAGACGCGCACGGTGAATCGCGTCAGCGGCCACGAGCAAGGCACCGCTGCTGGCGTCTATTTTGTAGGGAATTTCATTGGCCTGCAGCGTATCAATAATCTGGCTGGCGTCTTGACTATTAAGGTCATTCATCAGCGGCCGGTAATCGGGCTCCTGCGACCAGAGCACTACCGAAAAACCGATGGCAACACTGGCCGCCAGACCGACCATCAAGCCTATCTGACGCAGTATCCCCAGCCGATTAAAACCCGCGACGACCCCCGTCTGAGGGCCGCCAAATGCCGATGTTGTCGTTGCTGGAACCTCAGCCATTGAATGCTACCCACCCTGTTACCATCAGATAGGCATCTTCATAATATCTTCATAAGCCGATACCAAGCGATTGCGCACTTGAGTCATCGCCTGAAAAGAGACACTGGCCTTTTGCAGGCCGATCATGACTTGCGGCAGGTCGACAGCAGGATCTCCGGCCTCGAACGCCGTCGTCAAATGTTTAGCTTCAAGCTGCGTATTATTCACTTTATTAATAGCATTGGAGAGCAGATCGGAGAAATCGCTCTTTTCAACCCGCTGCCCCTCCAGGACAGCCTTCGGATCCACCGCACCGACGCCCTGCTGCACCTGGGTTTTCAAGGTACGCATCTGCGCCAATACGCTTTGTATATCCATTCGCTCTGTCATTTTACTGTCACTTTGGTTTCAGCGTGCGTTAATGCCATTAATCTGACGATTATATCGCACGCCGAGTTCAATCCAACCTTTATATGACAATAAAACGTCACTTTTGGTGGGATTAGCCGGGTGCATCCGCCATTAGCCAAATAAACGCAATTTTCAAGCCAACCAAACATAATACGAAGTGGGGGGGGGGGAGTCTTTAGGCCTCGGGAGACAAAAGCCCTATCCATAGCAATGAGCGATGGTCTGCGAAGGACCACCGAGGCGCAACAGGCTGGATACAGAAAAACCGACCTAACCGGGCACGTGCCCAGCCCTCTCGCTCTCAACCCGTCGGCACAGAACCGTGCTTGAGACGCACATACATCAGCGCCACCGTGATAGCATCCCCCAACGCGGTATGCCGCTCAAGGATGGGCAGATTGAGCTTTTTGGCGATGGTATCGAAGCGCAGATCCGTATCGCCGCCGATCTGCTTCCATTTCACGATATCATGGTAGACATGCGATAACTCAATGGCCTTATTCGGCAGCCCGAACCCGTAACGGGGACGCAGAAATTTATCCAGCATCTTGATGTCGAAATTCACATAGTAGCCGAGAATCGGACGATTACCGACAAACGCCAACACCTGCTCCAGCGCCTCTTCAATCTCCACACCCTCGGATAGATCCATCCCCCGAATCTTATGAATCTTGATCGAGTCTCCCGTTAGGCTGTCCGGTTTTTTTAGCTTGATATCCAAGCGCTCACTGGTGCGCACACGCTTACCTTTAATACGAACAGCGCCGATGGAGAGGATGTCGGCGTTGGCAACATCAAGGCCGGTGGTCTCACAATCGAGCGACACCACCTCATCGCCTTTATAGCGCTCAAACAAAGACGCATAAGGACCGTTTTTGTGTTGCTTGCGATCTTGGTAACAGCGCAACATTCGCGGGATATACATCCTGGTAATTACCTCTCCAGATGGTAGCGAAGCGACAGATGCTTCTTAAACTCTTTGACCACATGCAACGCTTCACGCAACAGGTCCTTATCCATTCTATCCAAACGTTGCAGGGCAATCATGTTCGGCGATTCGCTAAAACCGTCCTCATCGATCCGGCGCAACTGCTGACGCACGCGAATCTGCACAAAAATCGACAACGCCTCGACCAACTCACGCCCCTGACTGTCATGCAACACCCCGCTGCTGATCAACTCATCAATGCGTTTGAACGTGTTCGTTTCCAGAATGCGGTTCTGCAGTGCCAGCGTTCGAATACCGTGCACTATCGGAAAGATACCGCCCTTTTTGATATCGATCCCTTCTTCACGGTTTTTGATACCACCAAACAGCGTCAACGGCGTATCAAAAACCAGGGATGCCCGGGCAAAATGGGCAAAAAACACTTTATTATCGTGCATACGCCGTAAAAACCAGTTCCGTGCCGCTTTAAAGAGTGCCGGGTTTCCCGCGACCGGCTTCGCGTCAACAGCAATGGCCAGGTTCATCAGCGCGTCGCCTTCGCAGGTATTGGCCCAGTTATCCATTCGCGTGGTCCAATCCGACAAATACTGTACCCAATAGGGGTTGGAAACCATGATATTGCCGGGGCACGGCGGATAGCCAAACGCCATCAACACCTCGCTGAAGCGGTTCAACAGCCGATCCCGGTCCGGCCAATCCAGCCCATCGCGCATAATGATGGCATTGTCCTGGTCGGTTTTCATGATCTGCTCGCCGCGCCCCTCACTCCCCATGACGACCAGGCAAACGTGGGGCCAGAGATCTTCAGGCACCAGTAATTGAAACAGCTTGGCCATCACCCGCTCGTTCATGGCCGAGACCAGATCCATGGCAAAACGCGCCTTGACACCATGGGAAACCAAGGAACGTATCAACTCATTCAGGCCATGCGCCGCTTCGGACAAGTCCTCAATGGTTGTCGCCCGCTCAATGCGCAAACCGATCACATGGGAATGACTGGAGAAATAACTCAGCACATCGGTGAGCTCGACAATCCCCATCAACTGATGATCTTTCAGCACGACCACACGCTCAATCTGCTGTTTGGTCATCAAAATCAAGGCATTGAACAGAAAATCACCCGCCTCGACCGAGATCAACCGATAGGTCGCAATATCTGCGACATCGGTATCCAGTGACAGGCCTTGCAAGACTACGGCATCGAGCAGGTCGGTACCGGTAATCATGCCATAGCGCGACGCTTTGCGAACCAACACACAATCCACGTGCTTTTCTCGCATCAAGGCCGTAGTTTCCTTGATCGAGGTTCCTTCCTGAACCACCAACGGGTCGCGCATACACTCCCCGTCGACCTGAGCCAGCATAAACTCGGCCATACCCTGATCATCACCATGCTGGGCGTGTATTTCACTCTTTGCCGCGAGATCGCGGCTAAAATAATCGCCGAAACGCGGATTGCTGTACACCAACTCCAGTAACACCTTGGTCGACAGAATATGGGCAATCGTCTCTTCTTCGGCGATAAAATTATGAATAGCTTTGCCTTTCAGCGCCGACCAGGCACCAAAATAGTCTTCATTGGTGTAGCTAACAAAGACGTGTTCTTGGCCCGGCTCTTCGCTCACCTCACTCTCACTCACGCGGCCTTTCAAAATAATAAACAACCCTTCGGGTGCCTCTCCCGCGCGAATCAGGTATTCACCTTGCTGGTAATAGGCAATATCCAGATTGGATTCCAGCGTTTTCAATTCATTCGTATCAAGAATACTGAACGGCAGATTCTCGGCATTAAAAGCAGTTGTCATACGTAAGGAACTCCCAAAGAAAAAAAAGCACACCCGCATCGCTGCCGGTGTGCTTAGAGACCTTCGTTCAGATCATGTATCAGTGATCGTGCGCTTCACCGGCACCGCGAGGAATACGAATATGCTCAACCATAGACTGTATTTCAGCCGGCGGCGGCGGTGTCATGGAAGACACCGTGAACGCCACAATGAAGTTCAGGATCATGCCGACCGTACCAAAGCCTTCTGGCGAGATACCCATAAACATTTCTTCCTTGGTCCCCCCCATAAACTTGAAGTAGATGATGTAGGCCATGGTAGAACCGATACCAACCACCATACCGGCAATCGCGCCTTCCTTGTTCATCCGCTTGGAGAAGATGCCCATGATGATGACAGGGAAGAAGGAAGATGCCGCCAGACCGAAGGCCAGTGCGACGACGATGGCCACGAAGCCCGGAGGATTGATGCCGAAGTAACCGGCAACAATGATCGCAACAACCGCCGCCAGACGGGCGTACATTAATTCCTGCTTATCGGTGATGTTCGGATTAACAATCGTCTTCATCAAGTCATGCGAGATCGCGGTAGAGATGACCAGCAGCAGGCCTGCCGCGGTGGACAATGCCGCGGCTACCGCACCCGCAGCAACCAATGCGATGACCCAACCCGGCAATTTCGCGATTTCGGGGTTGGCCAGTACCATGATGTCACGGTCAACGTAGACCTCATTGGCAAACGGCTGCTTGGCGCTATCGAAGCTGCCATCATTCAGGTTGGTCACAATCCGCGACCCATTGTCGTTACGGTTTTCATCATCAAACGCGGGCTTACCCTTACCGCTGAAGGCGTTACCCGCAGCATACTGAATCTTGCCGTCACCGTTGTAATCGTTCCAACCGATCAGACCCGCATTTTCCCAGTTCTTGAACCACTCCGGCATCGCTTCATAAGCAACGCCCTGTTTGTCAGGACCATTCAGGGTCGAGATAAGGTTGTACTTACCGAACGCCGCCACGCCGGGAATAGAGGTGTAGAGGATCGCAATAAACATCAACGCCCAGCCCGCAGAAGAGCGCGCGTCTTTTACACGCGGAACCGTGAAGAAACGAACGATTACGTGAGGCAAACCCGCCGTACCGCACATCAAAGCGGCGGTCAGGAAGAACATATCCAGGGTCGATTTACCACCGGCCGTATATTCCTTAAAGCCCAGCTCGGTCGATAGGCTATCAATGGTTGCCAGAACCGACTGACCGCCATCCAGCGTTGCGCCCAGACCCGTTTGCGGCAAGATATGCCCGGTAACCTGGAAGGAGAGGAACAGCGCAGGAATCGTAAAGGCCAAAATCAGTACGACGTACTGAGCCACCTGGGTGTAGGTGATACCTTTCATGCCGCCAAGAACGGCGTAGAAGAACACAATCGCCATCCCGAGAATAACACCGGTATTGATATCAACGTGCAGGAAGCGGGAGAACACGATACCAACACCCCGCATCTGACCGGCCACATAGGTGAAGGAGATGATGATCGTACAGAGAACCGCAATAACTCGCGCCGTGTTGGAGTAATACCGGTCACCAACAAAATCGGGCACAGTAAACTTGCCAAACTTGCGCAGGTAAGGCGCCAGAAGCATCGCCAGCATAACGTAACCGCCGGTCCACCCCATCAGGTAGGCCGCGCCGTCACGACCGATGAACGAGATGATACCCGCAAGGGAGATAAAGGAAGCCGCAGACATCCAGTCAGCTGCGGTTGCCATGCCATTAGCGATAGGGGGTACACCGCCGCCCGCAACGTAAAATTCTTTGGTTGATCCGGCTCTCGCCCAGATCGCGATACCGATATACAGAGCAAAGGAGGCTCCGATAAAGGCAAAGTTCAGTATGTCTTGACCCGTCATAGTTATGCCGTCCTATTTGTTATTGTTATTCATGCACATCGTATTTTTCATCGAGCTTATTCATGCTTATGGCATAAGCAACGATCAAACCACAGAAGATAAAAATCGATCCCTGTTGAGCAAACCAGAATCCCAACTGGAACCCAAAGAAGGGAATTGCATTAAGTTGTTCGATAAACAAGATTCCGCAGCCGTAAGAGACCACGAACCAGACCACCAGATACGAGAGAATGGTTCGAATATTCTCTTTCCAGTAAGCCTGAGCTTTTTCAGGAGTTAGGCTCATAGCACCTTCCTTCAATTTGTTGTTATTAGAGATAGTTAACATCACGCACAGCGAATGTAGCAAACCCCGCGCAGGAACAAACCCCAACTTTAGTCTGAAGCAAATTAAACCCTGTTGATGGAAATGACCAAGACCACAACATAGTCTTATAAAACAAAAAGATAATCCAGCATATCTTTCGCTAACCAACAATAAAAGCCGCCGCTAGACAATGGTATTAGACTCGCTGTCTTTCAGACTTTGGTATGATCAAAACCCTCTTGCTCCCGAGGCTACTGCACCTCACCCACGCACAGGAAACGCTATGCTCGAAGGCTGGTTTATCATCGCGGTTTCACTCACCTATGTCGGTATTCTGTTTGCGATTGCCTACTACGGCGACAACCATGCACGGGAGCTGCTTAATTCCCGCACTCGACCCATGGTATATAGCCTATCGCTAGCGGTTTATGCCACCTCCTGGACCTTTTATGGGGCGGTTGGGCGTGCCTCAACCAGTGGCTGGGAGTTTCTTGCCACCTATCTAGGGCCGATCATCACCTTTATTTTCGGCTGGCAGATATTCACGCGCATCATCCATATCAGCAAAAAGCAGAATATCACCACTATTTCCGATTTTATTGCCTCCCGATACGGTAAAAGCCAAGGCCTGGCAGTACTGGTTACGGTCATCGCCGTGCTGGGCATCGTGCCGTATATTGCCCTGCAGTTGAAGGCCGTGGCTATCAGCTACAACGCCTTAACCACCTCGGCCGGTGCCGCGGTAGCCAACGGCAGCGACACCGCGCTCTTCGTCGCGCTACTCATGGCGCTGTTTGCTATTTTATTTGGCACGCGGCATATCGACGCCACCGAGCATCATGAAGGCATCGTGCTCGCCATCGCGTTCGAATCTATCATTAAGCTAACCGCGTTTGTCGCGGTAGGCCTGTTTGTGACCTTTGGTATCTTCGACGGCTTTGACGACCTGTTTAGCAAAGCTGCCGCGGAGCTGACTAATAATAAAAACTTCCAGCGTGACCTCACCCAAAACAGTTTTCTGACCGAAACGCTGCTTGCCGCGCTGGCGATCATCTGCCTACCGCGTCAGTTTCATGTTGCCGTGGTAGAAAATGCCGATCCTCGCGACCTGCGAACGGCACGCTGGGTATTCCCTTTTTACCTGATTCTGGCCAGCCTGTTTGTGTTGCCCATCGCCACCGCAGGTATGCTGACCTTCCCGGATGGTAGCATTGATGCCGACACGTTCGTGCTGACCCTGCCTTTATCCGCCAACCAGAATTATCTGGCGGTTTTTGCCTTTATCGGCGGTCTATCCGCCGCCACCAGTATGGTTATCGTCGCCACAATAACCCTGAGCACCATGGTCTGTAACGACATCATCATGCCGACGCTGATGCGTATCCGCTGGCTGAAACTCTCGCATAACAACGACCTCGGTGCTCTGCTGCTGAAAGTACGTCGCCTCACCATCATCAATCTGATGCTGCTGGCCTATTTTTACTACCGCATCTTCGGCGATTCGGGCAGCCTGGCATCGTTTGGTTTACTGGCCTTTGTTGCCGTTGCCCAGTTCGCCCCGGCACTGTTTGGCGCGGTTATCTGGAAAGACGGTACGCGTCAGGGCGCACTGGCCGGTATCAGCGCCGGGTTCCTGGTCTGGCTTTACACACTGGTGATCCCGACCATGAGTCAGGCGGGTCTAATCCCGGCCGCGATGGAAAACCTGCTTTGGGCCTCAGGATGGATGAAGCCCACGGCGTTGTTTGGCCTTCCCTTGAGCGATCCGCTGACCCACGGCACATTCTGGAGCTTACTTGCCAACGTGATCCTGTTTGGTGTGGTCTCACGCTATTCCACCCCGCGCCTGATCGACCGGATACAGGCTAGCACCTATGTCGACAGCCAAAGCCTCGATGGCCGCTCACCGGCGCACACGCTGACCGGTAACACCTCGGTCGGCGACCTGCAGTTGCTGACCGAACGCTTTCTCGGCGTTAGCCGGGCACAACACGCGCTGACCGGATTTTCCCTGCAGCGTGGCGAGGATCCACCGCTTTCCGGCGACCGCGCCTCCAATGAACTTATCGACTTTACCGAACGCCTGCTAGCCGGGGTCATCGGCGCCTCGTCGGCGCGAATTCTGATGGCATCGACGCTGCGTGGACGCGATATGCAGCTTGGCGACGTGGTATCGATCGTCGACGAGGCGTCTCAGGTTCTCAAATTCAACCGTTCATTACTGCAGTCCACCATCGAAAACATCAACCAGGGCGTCAGTGTGGTTGACCAGCAACTGCGCCTGGTTGCCTGGAACCGCCGCTACCAAGAGTTGTTCGAGTACCCGGATGGTCTGGTCTGTGTCGGACGCAAAGCCGCGGATATCTTCCGCTATAACGCACGCATGGGCGAATATGGCCCGGTAGATGTTGACCAGCTGGTTCAGCAACGCCTGCGCATGCTGACCTCCGGACAACCTCAGTCCTATATGCGCTACCGCCAGGACGGCACAGTACTGCAAGTCCATGGTAACCCGATGCCCGGCGGCGGTTTCGTCAGCACCTATACCGACATTACCGAACTCAAACGGACCGAAGAAGCCTTGCGCGAGAGCGAGCAAAGCATCCGCCTCTACACCGATAACGTGCCGGTACTCATCGCGTATCTGGACAAAGATCGCCGCTACCTGTTCGTCAATAAAGCCTACGCGGAAACCTTCAATATTCAGGATCGCCACAGTATTTCCGGCACCCCCTGCTACAAGATTCTGCTCCGCGAAGACTACGAACAACGCACCCCCTATATCAGCCGGGTTCTCAAAGGCGAACGGCAGCGCTTCGAAACCGAGCTACCCACCACCGACGGTCAAATTCGTTATGCCGATGTGACCTACATCCCGCATATTGGCGAGTACGGCGATATCCTCGGCTATTTCACCCTGTATCAGGATATTACCGAGCGGCGTCAGGCCGAAATAGCGCTGCAAGAGACCAATGAAAATCTGGAAGAACGCGTCCGCGAGCGAACCCAGGCGATCTCCGCCATTAACAAAGAACTACGCAAAGAAAACACCATCCGCGCCTTGATCGAGGATGAGCTGCGCCAAGCGAAAAGTGATGCCGAGGCCGCCAACCTGGGTAAAACCCGCTTCCTGGCCGCGGCCAGCCACGACCTGCTGCAGCCACTGAATGCCGCTAGGCTATTCGCCTCCGCTCTCGGGCAGCAGGAACTCAACAGTGACGTCAGGCAGCTGATTCACCATCTTGACGGGTCCCTTAAGTCCGCCGAAGAGCTGCTAGTGACCCTGCTGGATATCTCAAAACTAGACGCCGGTGCTCTGGAGCCAACACTGAGCGACTTTTCTATCGAAACCTTGTTCAAAAACCTGCACGCGGAGCTCTCGGTCATCAGCCGCAACAAAGGCTTAACGCTGACCTGCGCCACCAGCAAACAGGTCATTCGCAGCGACCAGCAACTGCTGCGCCGCGTCTTGCAGAATTTTTTGACCAACGCCATTCGTTATACCGATCAGGGTCGTATCCTGATGGGGTGTCGGCGGATCCGAACCGGGCTTCGTATCGAAGTCTGGGATACCGGTGTTGGCATTCCAGAATCGAAACTCAAAGAGGTGTTTGAAGAGTTTCGTCGTATCGACAATCCGAAACATTCTCAGGTTAAAGGCCTGGGGTTAGGGCTGGCGATTACCGAACGTATTGCGAAAATGCTTAACCACCCGCTAAACGTTCGCTCCTGGACGGGCAAAGGGACCGTATTCAGCGTGGACGTACCTTTGGGCGATGCCAAGGCGGTTAAAAAGACGGCTCAAGCCCGCAGCGTCGGTGGCCGTGCCAGCAACATGCACGGGGTGCGGGTGCTGTGTATCGACAACGAACCGAACATTCTCGAAGGTATGACGGCACTTCTGAAGGGCTGGGGCTGCCATGTTCAAACGGCCCTCAGCGAGCAAGATGCACTGGCGCTGGCAAAAAGCGGTGAATTCCGCCCCGCCATCATATTAGCCGATTACCATCTAGGAGAAACCCAGACCGGCATCATGGCACTGCACGCCCTCGAGGCCTATTGGCAGGCAAAGACCCCGGCCATCGTGATCACGGCCGACCGCACCGACGCGGTCAGCGAAGAAGCCCGCGACTACGGCGCGTTACTGTTACAAAAACCGATGAAACCGGCAGGCCTGCGCGCCATGATGAACACGCTTCTGAGCCAGCAACACACATAGGACGGCGATCCCGGACAGGATTATTTCTTCTGGGACGTAGTGGCCTGGGAGGGCTTGGGGGTCGGACCTACCCAACTATTAACCTGGCATCAAAATACCGATCCATTCGGCCTTTTTTGGGTCCGCCCCCTCGAGTTTCTTATGCGATTACCTGGTGATATTGCGAATTAGTGAGCGCCTCGATAAAGTGATCACAGGCCCGGTTCTCTGATTATACCATCAACCTGCCAGGAGCCCCTCGCTAGACCCGAATCTACCCGTGAGCCAAAATCCGTTGTTTAGGCGTATTGCGGCGTAGGCGCGTGAAACCGCAACCATGGAGTCATATTAGAACATGCGACGTTATCTACCACGGCTACACGCCTTCATCCCCCTGTTAGTGATCGGTTTTCTCGCCGGGTGCAGTAGTGAATTTGATCCCTGGCATGAGGACAGCAAGACCGGGCGTTGGTTTAGCGAGAGCCAGGTTGCCCTAGGCCAGCAGGTGTATCAGACCCATTGCGCCAACTGTCATGGCCCCAAGGCCGAGGCAACGCCTGAATGGACCAAAACGGATGCCGAAGGCCTTTATCCGCCGCCACCGCTTAATGGCACCGCCCACGCGTGGCATCATCCGTTTCCGGCGTTAAAGCAGGTTATCGAGGAGGGGTCGCGAGGACGGATGCCGGCCTGGAAAGACCGGTTGACCGAGCCTGAAATCGAAGCCGTTATCGCCTGGTTTCAAAGCTTATGGCCCGACCGAGGCTACCAAATCTGGCAGCGACAACATAAAGACTAGCCGCCTGGCAGGCCACGGACGAAAAAACGGCAGATCTCCTAAGAGGAAAGCCTGCCGTTGTCGGGTTTAGCGCTTAGGACTGCTTTTGGGTTTAACGCTTAGGACTGATAGTAGGCTTCCAGGTCATCCGCGCCGCCGATATGGCGACCATCGATATACACCTGGGGCACGGTCAGGAGGCCCGTAACCGCCTTGAGACCGCGGTGCGTGACATCACGACCCAACTGGATCTCTTCGTACGCCTGTCCTTTCTCGTCCAGCAACGCCTTGGCACGGGCGCAGTGTCCGCAACCGGGACGGGTGAACAGGGTCACAGGCGCTTCTTCCTCTACCGCCGGGTTCAGATGCTTAAGCATGGTGTCAGCATCGGAAACCTCGAAAGGGTCGCCGGGCAGATCGGGTTCGATAAACATCTTTTCGACAACCCCATCGTTGACCAGCATCGAATAGCGCCAGGAGCGCTTACCAAAACCGATCGCACCTTTATCCACCAGCAGACCCATCCCTTGACTGAACTCGCCGTTACCATCGGGGAGAAACTCGATCTGATCCGCCAACTGGTCATCTTTCCAGGCATCCATAACGAAGGCATCGTTAACCGACAGGCAGTAGACGGCGTCGATGCCCATGGCCTTGAGCTTGGGCGCCAGTTCATTGTAACGCGGCACATGGCTTGAGGAGCACGTTGGGGTAAATGCCCCGGGCAGAGCAAACAGGACAACCCGCTTGCCTTTAAAAAGATCATCGCTGCTGCGATCCAACCACTGGTCATTGTTCCGGCAGTGGAACGTTACCTGAGGTACGGCCTTTCCTTCACTATTCTTCAACATCGTCATTCTCCTTGCGTCGTTAGCCACCGTGGGTAGCAATGAGTCTATCGGTTCTGAACCGTTGCAAAACAGTGTAGACAACATTCGAAGAATAATATATTTGATTAAAACAACCGATTCGATAGCCAAAAACTATAGCGTCTACCTTTACTCGTTAGCCTCTATTATACGGCCCGCTGCCGCCGCGCCTCAGCCTGCCGGCGCCGCACAAAACGTCTGCCAGATTTCTCGATACGCAGCCTCCATCTCCCGCGCAATCCGCCCCCGATCCATCAGCGGGCTGGTCAGCATCCGGTCACGCATGCTGACGCGAAGCTGTGTCAGGCGTGCCGAATCAGCGGCTAATTCAAGCGCGATGCGCCGGTAGTCATCGGCATCGTCAGCAATCAATGCCTGCAGCCCTAGCTGCGTCAACAGGCTACTGCCAACCCGCGCCGCGTGGCAGTCACCGCGCAAGGTGATCACCGGAACCCCCATCCACAGTGTCTCGCAGGTGGTGGTCGTGCCGTTATAAGACAGGGTATCCAGAGCAATATCCACCTCGTGATAGAGCGGCAGGTGTCCGCCCGCGCCCTCGACGTTGCCGATCAGCGTCAAGCGATCGGCGCCGATCCCTTGGCCCTGGCTCTGCTGGATAAAGTACTGACAATAGTGCGCGTCGGCAAAGCCCCCGGCTTTTAGCAGCAGTCGACTACCCGGAACGGCATCCAGTACCTGCGCCCAGAGCCTCAGCGTGGGCAGCGATATCTTTTCACGGACATTGAACGAACCGAATGTGATAGATCCACGGCGCAGATGCGGCGGCAACTCGGGCGGGGGCGCGAACGCGTCCGGTTGGTAACAAAGAAAGCCGCCCGCTAACCGGACCCGCTGTTGAGCCTGCGTGTTATCGTCCCGCGCCACGGGGTCGGCGATCGCGTCGCTGATCCGATAGGGGATCACGGGTAACGCAAGCGCGCGTGGGTAACCGAGATAACTGATCTGAACGGGGGCCGCCTGCGCAGCCAGCACCGGTAGGCGGTTATGGCCGGTATGCCCCGCCAGCTCAACCAGAATATCAACACGATCGCGTATAATCTGCGCCCGCAGCCCGTTATTGCTGATACCGGCCACATCGACCCAGTCATCGGCCAAGGTTCGCAGACGCTGATTAACCGCGTCCAGGTTTGCCGAATCGGAATACATCAACACCCGCACCTGCTGACGGTCGTGGCCGCGCAACAGGGGTTCCAGAAAATAACTCACCGAATGGCGATGCAGGTCCGGCGATAGATAGGCGACCGTCAAACGGCGCTGCGGATCCCGGTCGCCCGACCAGACAAACGGAGCACAAAATACGCTTTCTTGCAGCGCCACGGCCGCCGACTGATGAATAGTACGTATCTGCTGACCATCTTCGGCAGGCCGATAATTGCTCAGAAACGCATGATCATCATGGAGGCAGGTGTCGTACGGCAGTAGGCGCAATGCCTTGGCAAAATGCGCTTCTGCCTCATCGGTGTCACCGAAGCGGGTCAGCAGCCCCCCCATCGCCCGGTTGGCACGCCCGTTGCCCGGCGTCTTGGCGAGCAATGCACGCAGCCTTTGCAACGCTTCGCTAGGCCGGTCTTTGGCCAGTAACTGGCACAGCGCCAGTGTTGCATCCAGATCCGAGGGGCGCGTCGCCAGGACCTCACGATAGAGGGCCTCGCCTTCATCGCTATGCTTGATGGCAACCAGGAAGTCGGCAAAGCCCGTCTTCAACGCCCAATCGTCAGGGGCCGCGCGTAGCGCATCCTGATACAGTTTCATGCCAGCCGCTTCATCGCGCTTGCCGCGCAGCACCT
This sequence comes from Motiliproteus sp., assembly GCA_041586615.1. Classification (GTDB taxonomy): domain Bacteria; phylum Pseudomonadota; class Gammaproteobacteria; order Pseudomonadales; family Balneatricaceae; genus Motiliproteus. Next base: position 65,514 of record JBFGZS010000016.1, read on the forward strand.
CGGCAAGGTTGTTGAGGCTGACCCGATCACCCGGATTATCGAGCAAATTTTGTCGGTACAGGGCTTCGGCCTCGTCCGTGCGCAGGCTGTCAAAGTAGCACTTGGCTAAATTATTGGTCAGGGTACTGTCCCGGGGTTGCTGGCGCAAAGCCTGCTGGAAACACTCGGCGGCCAGCGCAATCTCACCGTAGCGGTAGCAAAACGCACCAATCTCGCTATACACCGCCGCCGGTAGTGCCTGCTTGGCTGCGCGCCGATAACGTGCCAGTGCCACGGCGGGCCGTCCCCGTTTGAGTTCGATACGCGCCACTTCGCAGGCGTAATGCGCATTCGAGGGTGCGACCGCACTGGCTCTGTCCATCCAGTGCGCCGCGTCATCGAATTGCTGCTGCTGAAAGGCGATCACCCCCAGCAGATGCAGGATCTCCGGGTGGATGGGGTATTTACGGTGTAATTTAAGGCAAAGCACCTGGGCCTGACCGCTATTGCCCGATTGGATCAATGCCACCGCCTGCTGCAGCTTCTGCTGATCTGCCGACTTAATCGACTGCTTTTTGGCGGTAACGCCGCTTTTCTTGCGCGTAGAGGCCATCGCTAACACTCGTCCTTTTGCTGGTTTCATCCCTGTATTGCACCGACGCCTGTGCGGCCCCAGCCCGGCCGCTGCCGTCACCGGGCCACAGATCGCCAAGCGCAATAAAAGGGCAAGGCCGTTCTCGAGCAGAACGGCTCGATACAGACCTCATCATAGCGACCCAGCAGGCCAAGCGACACCCGCATATCGGCATTTTTTGGCAGCAATACAGCCTGTTAGACAGGCACGAGGTTAGGCCGCCGCTAATCCGGCCAGCAGGCCGATCAAACCACCAAACACACCGCCCCAGACCACCAGCCAGCCCAGGTGCTGGTGGATCATCTGCTGGATAATTTCCTTGACCAACTGCGGCGTTAATTCATCCAGGCGCTGCTGAACGATGGACTCCACCTTCCCCCCCATCTCCGCCATCACGGCCGGTTGCTCCAGCTCATCGCGCAGCAAGGTCACGAAGCGTTCGTCGCGGGTCATGGCGTCGATAGAGGATTTCATGCGCGCGATAAAGGGCTCTTTCAGCGGCAGCAGCACCTCAACCCCGCCCACCATCGCCAGCATGCCACCAAACGAGGACTTTTCGATCACGTCCACCAGTGAATCAAAGGTCGGACTGAAATCAAGCTTGTCGATCACCGGTGCCAGATGCAGGTCAGGTTGGTGACCGTTTTCCGCGTTCAGAAAACGCTCAATGTTCGCTTCGGTAAAGAACTGCTCCATCATAAGCGTGCGGATACCCGCCTTGAAGTCCTCAAACCGGGCCGGAATCACACCCGAACCGTACAAACCGGGGACTTTTTCAAACAGCATATGCACCGCCAGCCAGTTAGTCACCGCCCCCGACAGTGCAAACAATCCGACACTCCACAGCAAAGGTTGGTCCAAAACCAACCCGCACACAGCCGCCAACAGGGCGATTAGATTGGTTATCAATGATTTATTCAAGCCAACATCTCCACAACAGTCATGATCGAAACGAACGGGCAGGCTGCGATCGAGGCAGGCCTGCAGCCAGTCCGCAACAATACGAACTACGCGGAGAAAAACAAGGTGGGAAACGGCTTAATTGGCGGACAAAATCGCCAGCCGATGATAGAGATTGCGTAACATGCCGGCGGTGGCGCCCCAGATAAAATACCCCTGGTAAGGCATCGCCCAAAAAAAACGTTCGCGCCCTTCAACGTGACGGCTGTGACGCTGATGGTTGTCCGGATCTAGCAGGTAATGCAGCGGGACTTCAAACACCTCAGCCACTTCAAACGGATCGGGCGTCACCACAAAGGGTGGCTCGATCAACCCCACCACGGGCGTAACGACGAAACCGGTACGGGTAATATAATCATCCAGCTGGCCGATTAGCTGGACCGATTCGGGTGGTACCCCGACCTCTTCATGGGTTTCACGCAGGGCGGTCTGCTGCGGACCGCTATCTTCTTTCTCGGTGCGGCCGCCGGGGAAGCTGATCTGCCCGGGGTGGTGATGCAGATGATCGGTACGCTGGGTAAACAACACCGTTAACCCCTCGGCGCGATCCACCAGCAACACCAGCACCGCCGCCGGGCGCAGACGGCCATCCCCGTGAGGCAGGGGCGGCATATCCGGATTCAGGCTGTGATCGCCAGGGAAGCCGGCAACCCCCTCCACCAGATCGTTAAAGCGACGCGGGGGTGCTTCTTGGCGTGAAAACTGTTCAAGCAGCCAATCACGATTCATAAAGTGGCACCGGCCTGGTACAAGAGGGGGTTGTTACCCATGCTTTTTAATATCGACATGCTGCCAGTATAGCCCGGCGCTTGCGGACAAAACCACTCAGAAGCCGTAGGGCGGCAACCCTGCGCGCTGGCGTGCCTGATTCATGTTCTCGCGCATGGCCTGCTGTAGCGTTGCAACGGCAGCGGCTTGGCCGTCACGATCCAGGTCTGCCGGAATCCACACCGGTTCGCCATAGCGGATCACAACACGCGAAAAGGGTTTCGGCACTTTGTGCAGATCCCAGCTGCGGGAAAAGACCCATAAGCGATCCGCCTCCAGGTGCACGGGCACCAGCGGGCGCGCCGTTTTCTGGCCGATCATCACGGCACCAGGCTGACATTGGAACACCGGTCCACGCGGTCCATCGGGCGTTACCAGACCTGTTTTTCCTGCCTTGACTGCACGGATCATCGCAATCAACGCCTTGGCGCCACCGGCCGATGAGGAGCCCCGCACCGATAAAAAATCCCAGGGGGCTACGGAGCGGGCGATCAGCTCGCCGTCTTTACTGTTACTGACCAGACAGGCGACATTCTGGTTACGCAGGTACCAGGACAACATCGCCACGTTATTATGCCAGGCCACGTACACCCAAGGCTGGCCGTTGGCGCGCTGGGTATCCAGGCCGGATTGGCCCTGCACGGTGACCCGGCAGGTCATGGCGATCAATCGGATAAGAAGGCGATACACATAGGGGAAGGCGCGGCGCGCAAGATTTCGGGTGTTATTCATGAGTCTCGGTGCTGTTAGTAATGGACAGGCGGTAATGGACTGTTGGTAATGGACTGTTGGTAATGGACTGTTGGCAATGGACAGGCGGCCAGGTGCGCCATTGTACCCGCCCGCCATTGTACCCGCCTCGCGCACCGGCGAATAGTCACATCAGCAGACGGCCTTGAACCTGTGCCAGATGCTTGCATGACCAAGCTTCTGGCACGCCGGGCCGATCAGGCCGATGTGAAGCGAATCTCGCCGTCTTCCAACACACCCAGAATCCGGTCTCCGCTGCCAAAACGGCCCGACAGGATCGCTTCGGCCAGCGGGTTTTCGATATATTTCTGGATAGCCCGCTTCAAAGGCCGCGCGCCGTAGACCGGGTCAAAGCCCGCATTCAACAGCGTATCCACCGCCTCGTCGGTCAGCTCCATACTGAGCTCACGTTCGGCCAAGCGCTCCTGCAACCGCTGCAGCTGGATACGGGCGATACCCCGAACCTGCTCTTTGATCAGGGCATGGAACACCACAACCTCATCGATCCGGTTGATAAACTCGGGACGAAAGTGCGTGCCAACCACCTCCATGACCGTGCCTTTCATCTGCTCGTAGTCCTGATCGTCCTGGAACCCCTGGATAATGTCGGACCCCAGGTTGGAGGTCATGACCACCACGGTATTACGGAAATCAACCGTGCGTCCCTGTCCATCGGTCAGTCGGCCATCTTCCAGCACCTGCAGCAAGACATTGAAGACATCAGGATGGGCTTTCTCCACCTCGTCCAACAGCAGCACCGAATAGGGGCGCCGGCGCACGGCCTCGGTCAGGTAGCCGCCTTCTTCGTAACCCACATAACCGGGCGGCGCACCGATCAACCGCGATACGGAGTGCTTTTCCATAAACTCCGACATGTCGATACGCACCATCGCCTCTTCGGTGTCGAACAGGAACTTGGCCAGCGATTTACATAATTCGGTTTTACCCACCCCCGTTGGCCCCAGGAACAGGAACGAACCGTTGGGCCGGTTGGGGTCGGCCAGGCCCGCCCGGGAGCGGCGCACGGCATTGGCCACGGCCACGACCGCCTCATCCTGTCCGACCACCCATTCATGCAAGGCCTCTTCCATGCGCAGCAGTTTATCCCGCTCGCCTTCCAGCATCTTGGACACCGGAATACCGGTCCAGGCCGATACGACCTCCGCTACTTCCTCTTCACTCACTTTGTTACGCAGCAGCGTCTTGTCCAGCATCTCGGCCTGACTGGCCATATCGAGCTGCTTTTCGAGATCGGGAATCACCCCGTACTGTAATTCGGACATCCGCGCCAGGTCTCCGCTCCGGCGTGCAACGTCCATATCCTGTCGGGCTTTATCCAGCTGCTCTTTGACCTGCTGCGATCCGTGTAGCGCCGCTTTCTCGGTTTTCCAGACCTCGTCAAAATCGGAGAATTCGCGCTCTACACGATCGATCTGCTCTTCCAGCTCCTGCAGGTGCTTACGCGCGGCCGCGTCTTTCTCTTTCTTCAGGGCTTCACGCTCGATCTTGAGCTGAATCAGCTTACGCTCGAGCTTATCCATCACTTCGGGCTTGGAGTCCATCTCCATGCGGATACGGCTACCCGCTTCGTCAATCAGATCGATCGCCTTATCCGGCAGTTGCCGGTCCGTGATGTAGCGGTGCGACAGTTTACAGGCCGCGATAATCGCCGAATCGCTGATATCCACCCCGTGATGAATCTCGTAACGCTCTTTCAGACCGCGCAAGATGGCAATGGTATCTTCCACGCTGGGTTCTTCCACCAGCACTTTCTGGAAGCGCCGCTCCAGGGCCGCATCCTTCTCGATATATTTGCGGTATTCGTCCAGCGTGGTGGCACCCACGCAGTGCAGCTCGCCACGCGCCAGTGCTGGCTTCAACATATTGCCCGCGTCCATGGCCCCATCCGACTTACCGGCACCGACCATGGTGTGCAACTCATCGATAAACAGGATGATGCGCCCTTCCTGCTTGCCCAGCTCATTCAGGACCGATTTCAGGCGTTCTTCAAACTCGCCACGGTACTTGGCACCGGCGATCAGGCTGCCCATATCCAGCGACAGGACACGCTTGTCCTTCAGCCCCTCGGGAACCTCGCCGTTGATGATCCGCTGCGCCAGCCCTTCGATAATCGCCGTCTTACCCACACCGGGCTCGCCGATCAACACCGGGTTATTCTTGGTGCGTCGCTGCAACACCTGAATGGTGCGGCGAATTTCATCGTCCCGGCCGATAACCGGGTCGAGCTTGCCCGACTCCGCGCGCGAGGTCAGGTCGATGGTGAAACGCTCCAGCGCCTGGCGGCTTTCTTCGGCATTCTGGTCCGAAACGGCCTCCCCACCCCGTACCCGGTCGATGGCCGCCAGCAGCGTCTGTTTCGTTCCGCCACTGCGACGCAGCAGGTCCCCCAACGGGCCCTTGTCCTCCAGGGCGGCCAGCACCACCAATTCACTGGAGATATACTGATCTTTGCGCTGCTGAGAGGCTTTGTCAGCCAGATTGAAGATCCGTCCCAGGTTGGGCGACATACCCACCTCACCATCCGGATGCTGCACCGTCGCCAGGCCCTCCAGAATAGGCTCAAGCCCCTGCCGAATCGCCTGGGGATCAAAGCCGGACTGAGCCAGCAACGGTTTAATACTGCCGCCCTTCTGTTCCATCAAGGCAAAAATCAGATGTACCGGTTCGATCAGGTTATGATCGCGCCCCACAGCCAGAGACTGCGCATCGATAATAGCTTCCTGCAATTTACTGGTCAGCCGATCCATTCTCATAACGAAACCCTCATATTCTCAGATCTTACTCGTAGCGGTTACCGCCCATGACGCGCACGCCAGGGATAGCGCTTATCCAGAGCGGCCGTATCCGGGGACGCCTGGCCCGCCTGATCCACCACCGTGCCGCGCACGGTTTCAGCTATGTTCTGTTATAGCACCAATCCCGTTTTGTTAACGTTCTGAGCTGTGATCAAGTCGGATATTGATTGCACGATTGCTTATGTAGATGCGGTCAACTCGCGCAAACTTCAAGTCAGCAGCGAAACGAAACGCGATGGGCAAACAAAAAACACCGACTAAAAAGAAGTGACGCCCCTAAGGATGTGGCGGAACAGGAAACTAGGCGGTTCATGAATGAACCGCCGTAATATAAAGCCACGTGGGACAGGGCGGATATACGCCGGTCTTGCCAGCATCAAAAGACCAAAGGGATCGGTATGTTGATGCCAGGGTAACTATTCAGCACGTTTATTTTCGCTATGTAATTGATTATGGAGTGTTTGTGGAAAGAGTCTCTTTGGCAAGGATGCCAAAGCGAAGCCTACATGGATGTATTCACGGCGTCTCTTGGAACAAATACTCCATAGTTTCAAGTC
>JBFGZS010000017.1:0-65535 GCA_041586615.1 Motiliproteus sp.
CCCATCCCCAGCGCCGCCAAAAGGAACGACCGCCAACGCGGTGGATTCCGTTTGTCCGTATTGCGGTGTCGGTTGTCTCGTCCGCTACCAGGTCGATAACAATCAGATCGTTGCCGTCACCGGGCGCAACGGTGCCACCAACCATGGTCGTCTGTGTGTAAAAGGCCGCTTCGGTTTTGACTATCTCAACCACCCACAACGTCTGTTACGCCCCCTGATTCGCCGCGACGGCGCAATAAAGTCAGCCGCCTTGCCGGACAACCCCGAGGATTATCGCCTCGCTTTCCAGGAAGCAAGCTGGGAAGAAGCCCTGGAGCGTGCCGCACGTGGTTTACGCACGCTACGCGACAACAACGGATCCGATTCACTGGCTGGATTCGGCTCTGCCAAAGGCTCTAACGAAGAAGCCTATCTGTTCCAAAAACTGATCAGAACCGGCCTGGGAACCAATAATGTCGATCACTGCACACGACTCTGTCACGCCTCCTCCGTCGCGGCACTGCTGGAAGGCCTGGGCTCGGGGGCGGTATCGAACCCCGTGGCCGATGTCCGCGATACCGATGTTATCGTCGTCATCGGTGCCAACCCCGACAGTAACCACCCGGTGGCTGCCAGCTTTATGAAAAATGCGGTAAAAGCGGGTAAAACACTGATCGTTATGGACCCGCGTCGCATCCCCATGGCTCGACATGCCCGTTACTTTCTGCAATTTCAGCCCGATTCCGATGTCGCCCTGCTTAATGCACTGATTCACACCATCATTGATGAGCAGCTCTATAATCAGGACTTTATCACGCAACGCACCCAGGGATTTGACGCGCTGCGGCAGTCAAGCCTGGCCTTTAGTCCCGAAGCAATGGCGCCCCTGTGCGGCATAGCGGCAACACGTATCCGCGAAGTTGCCCGGTGCTACGCAACGGCAAACAATGCCATGATTTTCTGGGGGATGGGCATCTCACAACACGTGCATGGCACCGATAACGCCCGCTGCCTGATCGCATTGGCAATGATCACCGGGCACATCGGCCGGCCCGGCACCGGCTTGCACCCCCTGCGCGGACAAAATAACGTGCAAGGCGCCTCTGATGCAGGCTTGATACCGATGATGTTGCCCGACTATCAGCAGGTCGATAACAAAGCCGTACGTGCCCACTTCGAGCAACTCTGGGACTGCACGCTGCCCCCGGAGCCAGGCCTTACCGTGGTCGAAATCATGCATGGCGCGCGCGCAGGGACGATTAACGGTCTGTATATCATGGGAGAGAATCCCGCCATGTCCGACCCCAACCTCAACGAAACCCGTGCAGCCCTGGCGTCATTGGATCACCTGGTGGTCCAGGACCTGTTTATGACCGAAACCGCTGCCTATGCCGACGTGATTCTTCCGGCCTCCGGTTTTTCCGAAAAAACCGGTACCTTTACCAACACCGACCGCCGTGTCCAGCTCGGCCGGCAAGCCGTAGATCCGCCGGGGGAGGCGCGCCAGGACCTGTGGATCATTCAACAACTTGCGCAACGGCTTGGACTGGATTGGCCCGATACGCGACCAGAACAGGTCTATACCGAAATGCGCACCGCCATGCCAAGCCTACGCGGTATCAGCTGGCAGCGATTGCTCGTCGAAGACTCTGTCATCTACCCCTGCGCCACCGAAGAGCAACCCGGCGAGGCGGTACTGTTTAGGGATACTTTTCCAACCGCGTCCGGACGAGCCCGATTGGTACCGGCACCGCTGCGCAATGCCGATGAACGACCCGATGATGACTACCCCTGGGTATTGCTGACCGGCCGACAGCTGGAACATTGGCACACCGGCTCAATGACGCGCCGATCCGCCGTACTGGATGCCCTGGAGCCCTATGCCTGGGTGGCTCTGAACCCGGTTGACCTGGCAAGCCTGGGTATAGAGGCCGGCGATAAGGTGCGGCTGCAGAGCCGCCGCGGCGAACTAACCACCGAAACCCGCGCTGACCCCGGCTTAATACCCGGACAGGTGTTTATGCCGTTTTGCTACGAGGAAGCCGCCGTCAACCTGTTGACCAACGATGCCTTGGATCCAGACGGTAAAATAGCCGAGGTGAAATACTGTGCGGTGCAGGTAGCACCGGCCTGAACGCCCCCTCTCAACGGTCTTTCGGCGCCAAGAGGGGGGCATCTGCAGGTCTCATTAGATGTTGGCGATACGATTCAGACCCGCGATCGCTGCGACCCGGAAGGCTTCTGCCATGGTGGGATAGTTGAAGGTCGTATTGACGAAATATTTGATGGTATTGGCTTCGCCTTTCTGGTCCATGATCGCCTGACCGATGTGGATAATCTCGGAGGCCCGATCACCGAAGCAATGAATGCCCAAAATCTCCAACGTTTCACGATGGAACAATATCTTCAGCATTCCCACCGGCTCGCCGTAGATCTGGGCGCGGGCGATATCCTTAAAAAACGCCTGCCCCACTTCATAGGGAACCTTTGATTGCGTTAGCTCCGCCTCGGTATGGCCGATTGAACTGATCTCAGGGATGGTATAGATGCCGGTAGGCACCTGTGACACATGACGGAAATCATCGGCCTTGAGCATATCAGACGCGGCGGCGCGGCCCTGATCGATAGCCGCCGATGCCAGGCTTGGCCAGCCGATCACATCACCGGCCGCATACAGTCCCGGTACCGAGGTGCGGTAATGATCATCCACTTCCAGCTGCCCACGGCTATTGGGTTTGACACCAATCGCTTCCAGCCCTAAATCATCCGTGTTACCGGTGCGGCCATTACACCACAGGAAAGCATCAGCTCGAATTTTCTTGCCCGACTTTAGCGTCAGAATACACCCGTGATCATCGCCTTCCACGACTTCATATTCTTCATTATGCCGAATGGTACAGCCGCTGTTGCGCAGCTGATAGCTCAAGGCGTCGGAGATTTCATCATCCATAAAGGACAACAGACGTTCACGGTTGTCGATCAGGTCGACCTTAACCCCCAGACCAGCAAAAATCGACGCATATTCACAGCCGATAACACCCGCCCCATAAACAATCAGGGTGCGAGGCGTATGCTCCAGCTTGAGGATAGTGTCCGAGTTATAGATCCGCGGGTGCGTAAAGTCGATGTCAGCGGGTGTATACGGCCGTGAACCGGTAGCAATAACCACATTCGTGGCTTTCAATATATCGTCGCTACGCTGTGAGTGACTGATTGTTACCGTATTGGCATCAATGAACTTGGCGTTACCGAAATAGACGTCGATGCGGTTACGGGCATAAAAACCGGTACGCAGCATGACCTGATTGGCAATAACGCTTTCTGCGCGCTTCAGCACCTTCGGGAAGGAGAACCAGCGCGGCTCACCAATATCACGAAACATGGGGTTGGTATTAAACTCCATGATCTGCTTGACCGAATGACGCAGCGCCTTGGAGGGTATCGTTCCGACATGTGTACAGTTGCCGCCGACCTGATCGTGGCGCTCCACGACGGCCACACGCCGGCCTTTTTTAGCGGCATTCATGGCGGCGCCTTCACCCGCCGGCCCTGATCCAATTACTACGACATCGTATTCGTAAACAGCCATTCTATGCCCCTATCCGCATCTCGAAGACAAACGACGTCCGCTGCAGTGGCCATCGTGGCGACTGCTTCAACCGGATCGTTATCTGTGTACTGCAAGTTTGTCGGCAGCTTGTACTGCTCTATTTTGAAAATCGATAGTTTAGTAATTAATAATTTAACCCATCAATTATTTTGATTTAGGTAACTCGTACGCCAAGCCAGCCGCTTCTTTAGCCGCTTCAGCCTTGGCCTGCTCCTGCTCCTGCTCTTTTTCACATTGATTAGGGTCATCACCGCAGACGGGGCACAGATAATCCTTCTCGCCCAGTGCGGCACCGACGCCACCGCAGGAGCCTTTAATCGGCTTGCGCCCCATCATGACGCCCACGGATGTTGCCGCAACCACGAACAACAGAACAAAAATGGTTAAAATCAGCGTTGTCATACTTCACCTCACTCGACTAGATACTGTTCAAAAGCCGGGGTTCGTTTTTCAATAAACCCTTGCTCCTGTTTGACGATAAAAAACGCCGCAAGATCCATCGCCAGCGCTAATTGATAACCCGCTTCATCCCCCAGCACCATCATCGCTGTCGCCATAGCATCGGCTCGGGCGCAGGAAGGGTCGATGATAGTGACCGACGCTAAGCGATGCGTGATTGGCCGCCCCGTCTTGGGGTCAATGGTATGTGAATAGCGCACACCATCTTGTTCAAAATAGTTACGATAATCGCCCGATGTAGCAATCGCCGTATCCTTCACATGAATAATCCGCTGAATGACGCGGGCTCCCGGTTGCGGGCTTTCCACCGCAATACGCCATTGCTGATTCCCGGGCTTTTCGCCGCGAGCGCGTAATTCACCACCCACCTCCACCAGAAAGGCATCGAAGCGGCTGCTTAGCTGCGCAACAACCTGGTCAACCGCATACCCCTTAGCGATGGCGGATAGATCCAGATAGCTGTCGGTACGTTTTAGCAGCGCCGCGGTTGTGACGGTTACTGCCGTTGTGTCTGTTGCTACCGTTGTGCCTGTTTCTGCTGTTTCGTTTTTTACTGCCGTTATGCGTGTCTCGCCGGTGTCTACGACGGCCTCGTTTCTTAACGAAGGACGTAGCGAAATATGCTGGTAACCGATGCGACGCATCAGGTCGGTAATTTGTTGTTCATCAGGAGCTTTAGATATGTGCTTATCAGGCCCGAACCCCCAAAGGTTCACCAGCGGCCCTACAGTCATATCAAAAGAACCTTGTGTCTGCTCACTGATGTCTAAGCCTAATGCCACCACCGCTGCCGTTTCGTCACTGATGGGAAACCAGCGATCAGGCGCAGAGTGGTTAAACAGACTGAGTTCAGAATCTTGCCGGTAGGTCGACATGCGCGACTCGATACGATCGAGCACTGCCTGAATATCGCGCGCAATAGCGGTCGTATCCAGGTCGCTGGCCGCGACAATTTTAACAGAATAGGTGGTGCCCATCGTGGCACCCGTCAAGGTATGAATAATCTGCTCCGGTTTCCCGGAGCAGGCTGTCAGGGCCAGACACACCAGCCCGAAGGCTAGCCGCCTGGCAATGACAGAAAGAGTACTGAACGAACTCATAGACGTTGATTAACCACCAAAGTCATCGAGCAGGATGTTTTCGCGTTCAACACCCAGGTCTTCCAGCATCTTGATGACAGCGGAGGTCATCATTGGCGGTCCACACATGTAAAATTCGCAATCTTCGGGCGCTTCGTGCTCCTTAAGATAGTTATCGAACAAGACATTGTGGATAAAGCCGGTATAACCGGTCCAATTATCTTCAGGCATCGGATCAGACAGCGCCAGGTGCCATTCAAAGTTTTCGTTCTCTGCGGCCAGCTTATCGAACTCTTCCATATAGAAGGCTTCACGCATAGAGCGAGCACCGTACCAGTAAGAGATCTTACGGGTAGAGCTCAAACGCTTAAGCTGATCAAAGATGTGCGAACGCATCGGCGCCATACCGGCACCACCACCGACAAAGACCATCTCGGCATCGGTATCTTTGGCGAAGAACTCGCCGAAAGGACCGTACACGGTAACCTTGTCGCCCGGCTTCAGACTGAAGACGTAAGAAGACATCTTACCCGGAGGCAGATTGTCCTTACCCGGAGGCGGTGAAGCCACACGGATGTTGAACTTAACCACACCACGCTCTTCCGGGTAGTTCGCCATAGAGTAAGCACGAATGGTGGTTTCGTCGACCTTGGAAACATACTTCCAGATATCGAACTTATCCCAATCACCGTGATATTCCTTATCGATGTCGAAATCTTTGTAGTTGACGACATGCGGTGGGCATTCGAGCTGCACATAACCACCGGCACGAAAATCAACGTTTTCACCTTCAGGCAGACGCAGTGTCAGCTCTTTGATAAACGTCGCAACGTTCGGGTTGGAGTCAACCGTACATTCCCACTTCTTCACGCCAAAGACTTCGTCTTCAACTTCGATCTTCATATCGGCCTTAACCGCGACCTGACAAGACAGGCGCCAGCCTTCCTTACGCTGACCTTTCGTGAAGTGCCCCTCTTCGGTGGGCAGCATCTCACCGCCGCCCTCTTCGACGATGCACTTACACTGCGCACAGGTACCGCCACCACCACAGGCGGACGAGAGGAAAACCCCACGACCGGCTAACGTACCCAACAGCTTGTCACCAGCCGGTACCGTAATGGTTTTTTCCGGATCGCCATTGATCTCAATGGTCACGTCGCCGCTGCTAACCATCTTGGAGCGGGCGAAAAGGATCACCGCTACCAAGACCAGCACCACGACCGTGAACATGATCACACCAAGTATAATTTCCATGTTCGTTTAACCCTAAATTAGTCTCGATCTCCGCACAGCTTACAGCTGTACACCAGAGAAGGACATGAAGCCCATCGCCATCAGGCCAACAGTCAGGAAGGTAATTCCCAGACCACGCAGACCATGCGGCACATCGCTGTACTTCAGCTTCTCGCGGATACCCGCCAGAGCGGTGATAGCCAGAGCCCAGCCAACACCGGCGCCGATGCCGTAAACTACCGACTCGCCGAAGTTATAGTCGCGCTCTACCATGAACAGTGCACCGGCCATGATGGCGCAGTTCACAGTGATCAAGGGTAGAAACACGCCCAACGCGTTGTACAGGGCAGGCACGAACTTATCCAGGAACATTTCCAGGATCTGAACGACTGCGGCAATAACACCGATATAGGAGATCAAGCCCAGGAAGCTCAGGTCCACCTCGGGTAATCCGGCCCAGGCTAATGCGCCGTCAGCCAGCAGATAGGTATAGATCAGGTTGTTGATCGGTACCGTGATACCCAGGATGACGATTACAGCGATCCCCAGACCCAGAGCAGTCTGTACCTTCTTGGAAATTGCGATAAACGTACACATTCCCAGGAAGAAGGCGAGCGCCATGTTCTCGATAAAGATCGAGCGAACAAACAGGCTAATATAATGTTCCATAACTCACTCTTCCTCTTACTTGGTGTTGGGCGCCATGACGAAGTCAGCCGCTTCAACCTGATTTTTCTTCAGGGTACGCAGACCCCAGATCATCAGACCAATAACGAAGAACGCCGATGGTGGCAACAGCATCAGACCATTGGGTACATACCAGCCCCCATTGGTCACCAAGGTGAATATCTCAATGCCGAACAGCGAGCCAGAACCGGTCAGTTCCCGCACAACGCCGACAAAGATCAAGACAGCGCCGTAACCCAGGCCGTTACCGATACCGTCCCAGAAGCTGATCCCGGCAGGGTTCTTCATGGCAAAGGCTTCGGCGCGTCCCATAACGATACAGTTGGTAATGATCAAACCAACGAATACCGACAGCTGCTTGGACAGCTCATAGGCAAAGGCCTTGAGTACCTGATCCACCACGATGACCAGTGATGCAATAATCGTCATCTGTACGATGATCCGGATATTGCCCGGAATGTGATTACGGATTGCGGCGATAAACAGGTTAGAAAACGCGGTTACCACGATTACCGCAAGACTCATTACCACTGCAACCTTAAGGCTGCTGGTTACGGCCAAGGCAGAACAGATACCCAGGATCTGCAATGCGATCGGGTTGTTCTCAAGGACCGGTTTTGTGATGACATCTTTCATCTGAGACATGATTACACCTCACCTGCACGCAGCTTAGCCAGGAACGGCGCGTAACCGTTCTCGCTTAGCCAGAACTGAACCAGATTGCTAACACCATTGGACGTCAGTGTCGCACCGGCCAGCCCATCGATCTGATGCGCAGCATCTTTAGAGTTGGGATCGACCGTACCCTTGATCAGAGCGATGGCCGCGTTCTCGGTGTTAGCACCATAGACCTGCTTGCCAGGCCACTGCCCTTTCCAACGCGGGTTATCCACTTCACCACCCAAGCCGGGAGTTTCTGCATGCTCATAAAAGCCCAGACCAACCACAGTATTCAGGTCACCTTCCAGCGCCATGAAACCATACAAGGTTGACCACAGACCTTTACCATGGATAGGCAGGATCAGCGTCTTGAGCGCATCACCGTCCTTTACCATGTAGATGGTCTTGTAACGCGCATGCTTTTTAATGCCGGCAAGATCCTGTTCAGCGGTCAGCTGGACAGAGCGGGCAGGGTCTTTAGCAGCTTTACGCTCATCGTAGGTCGCCGGATCGATACCGTCTGCCCAACGGCCAGTCTGCATATCGATGACTTTTGCGGTCACATTCGCGTCAAACAATTCGCTGACGGATTTGCTCTCATCGCTGATATTGGCCGCAGCCAGGATATTGGTTTTCTTATCCAGAGCCTTGTTCGCCAGCTGCAGAGGCTTAAGGCCTACCGCGGCCGCCGACACAAATACCGCACAGACCACACAGAGTGAGATCGTTACGATCAGCGTTTTGGAGATGGTATCGTTATTAGCCGACATTGCGTAACATCCTCCGTTTAATGTTGGCTTGAACGACAAAGAAGTCGATCAAAGGCGCGAACAAGTTGGCAAACAGGATGGCCAGCATCATACCCTCAGGGAAGGCAGGGTTGACCACACGGATCAGCACCAGCATCGCACCGACCAGTCCACCAAACCACCACTTACCGGTATTGGTCATGGATGCAGAAACCGGGTCCGTTGCCATAAATAGCATACCGAAGGCAAAACCACCCAACACCAGATGCCAAGTCCACGACATAGCAAACAGCGGGTTGGTGTCGGAGCCGATCAGGTTAAACAGCAGGCTCATGCCGATCATGCCGACCATAACGCCGGCAACGATACGCCACGCCGCGATTTTCAGGAACATCAGTGCTGCGCCGCCAATCAGGATAGCCAGCGTGCTCACTTCACCGACCGAACCGGCAATATTACCGATAAAGGCATCCATCCAGGTGATGTTCGCATCCAGAACCGCCTGTACACCACCGGCAGCAGCGATGCTCAGCGGGGTTGCGCCGGAGAAGCCATCAACCGCAGTCCAAACCGCATCACCTGACATCTGCGCAGGGTAGGCAAAGAACAGGAACGCACGACCCGCCAGTGCGGGGTTGATGAAGTTTTTACCGGTACCACCGAACACTTCTTTGGCGATAACCACACCGAAAGAGATACCCAGAGCCACTTCCCACAGCGGGATAGTCGGCGGCAGGATCAGTGCAAACAGGATCGACGTTACGAAGAAACCTTCGTTAACTTCGTGGCCGCGCTTCATGGCGAACAGGACTTCCCAGAAGCCACCTACAAGGAAGGTGGTCAGGTAGACCGGCAGCCAGTAAACCGCACCGTAGATCATGTTGTCCCAGGTACTCGCGGCATTATGGCCGGCAAGCGAATCGATGATCGCACCGCGCCAACCTTCTGCTTCGGTCAGACCCAGCATCTCCATGGCGGTGTTCGCCTGGAAACCCAGGTTATACATACCATAGAACACCGCAGGGAACGTACAGATCCACACCAGGATCATCATGCGTTTCAGATCGATAGCATCACGTACGTGCGCTGCCGTCTTGGTGATCTGTCCTGGGGTGTAGAAAATGGTATCTACCGCTTCATAGAGCGCGTACCAGTTTTCATATTTGCCGCCTTTGTGAAAGTGCGGCTCCAACTTGTCAAGAAAACCTCTCAAGCTCATGTTCAGCCCTCCTTCTCAATGCGCGACAAATTGTCGCGTAGAATCGGACCGTACTCGTACTTGCCGGGGCAAGCGTAGGTGCACAGTGCCAGGTCTTCCTCATCCAGCTCCAGAGCACCCAGAGCGATGGCGGAATCCATATCACCAACAACCAGCGCACGCAGCAACTGAGTCGGCAGAATATCCAGCGGCATTACGGTCTCAAACTGTCCGACCGGGACCATCGCTCGCTCAGAGCCATTGGTGGTCGTCGTGAAATTAAACAGTTTATTCTTCGCAAAGGCACCCGTGACAACATTCAGCAGCGAGTGCTTGTTGGAACCCGGAGCAATCCAGCCCAAGAACTCGCGCTCACGACCTTCCAGCAGCACACTGATCTGCGTGGAATAGCGTCCCAGGTAAGCAAAAGGACCGTCGGCGTTATGCCCGTTAAAGACAGAGCCTGAGATCACACGGTTATCGGCATTTTTAACCAATCCGGCAACTAACTCGTCGGTATTGGCACCCACACGGGTGCGCAGCAGCGTCGGTTCAGCAACCTGAGGACCACCCAGCGCGACGACGCGCTCAACCCATAACTTACCGGAGGTAAACAGGTAGCCAACAGCGATCACATCCTGATAACCAATGTACCAAACCGCTTTCTTCTCGCTGACCGGATCCAGGAAGTGAATATGCGTGCCAGGGTTACCGGCAGGGTGAGGCCCATCGAACTCTTCGACCTTCGCAACGGTCCCTTCGGGGATTGCAGCCCCTGGCGCCTTACACAGGAAGACTTTACCACCGGCCAGTTTAGCCAGCAGCTCTAATCCTTGGGTAAAGGCGTCCTTGTGGGCCGCGATAATGACAGCGGGATCGGCGGCCAGCGGGTTGCTGTCCATTGCCGATACAAACACAGAACTCGGCGTGGCTTCTGGCGAAGGCACTTTACTGAACGGGCGAGTACGCAACGCTGTCCACAGACCAGAATCAACCAGATTGGAAACGACTTGTTCGCGTGTTACCTGACCAAGTTTAGCGGCTTCATAGTTAGGAAACTCCACCGCATCGTCACCATCAATTTCAATAACGACAGATTGTAGAGCTCGCTTCTCACCGCGGTTAATTTCTTTTACGACACCCGCTGCTGGTGCTGTAAATTTAACCCCGGGTGTTTTCTTATCGGTAAAGATCACCTGACCTAACTGGACTCGATCACCGACACGAGCGGACATCGTCGGCTTCATGCCGATGTAATCCGTCCCGAGTACAGCAACCGTGCGCACTGCCGGACCATCTACAATGGTCTGACGTGGAGCGCCAGCTATCGGTAGATCCAGACCTTTGTTGATCTTGATCATACGCCTCACCCAAAAATTTGAACTAGAACTTCAGAGCCTCCAGATGCCCGGCGTAATGACCCGCACCACACATGACAAAAATCACCAAAGACCCCACCAAAAAGCCGCACAATTATACGTGCCTAACGCAGACTTTTCCACACAACTAAAAGGCTATAACCAATGATTACCACCGATAATTAAGCCTTTATCAGTGATAAACATCATAAAAAAGGCCGCTATACAGCGGCCTTTTCGGTTTAAGAAAAACAGTTACCGACTCTTGATCGGGAACACCGGCAGAGCCGACTTGGTCATCAACTGCAGCAGCCGAACAACCTGGCAGCTGTAGCCAAATTCGTTGTCGTACCAGACGTACAGTACGCAGGAATCACCATTGACGATAGTGGCCAGACCATCAACAACACCCGCCTTACGCGACCCCACAAAATCGGTCGAAACCGCTTCCGGCGAGTTACTGTAATCGATCTGCTTTTGCAGCACGGAATGCAGCGCGGTTTCCCGCAGATAATCATTCAGCTCGTCAGGCGTAGTCTCCTTCCCCAGATTAAGGTTCAGGATGGCCATAGAAACGTTTGGCGTGGGTACACGGATAGAGTTACCCGTCAGCCGGCCTTCCATTTCTGGCAACGCCTTGGATACCGCTTTCGCCGCACCCGTCTCGGTCAGAACCATGTTCAAACCTGCGGCGCGGCCACGGCGATCGCCTTTGTGATAGTTATCGATCAAGTTCTGATCGTTGGTGTACGCGTGCACGGTTTCAACATGGCCCTTGATAACGCCAAATTTATCATTCACCGCTTTCAGAATCGGCGTGATCGCATTGGTCGTACAGGAAGCCGCCGAGAGAATCACATCCTCAGCCGTAACGTCGGCGTGGTTAACGCCCATAACGATATTCTTAACGCCCTTACCCGGAGCCGTCAACAACACACGCGACACACCCGTTGCACGCAAATGCAGGGCCAGCCCGTCGTGGTCGCGCCACTTACCGGTATTATCGATGACGACCGCATTACTGATGCCGTATGACGTGTAATCGATGGTATCAGGCGCATCGGCATAGATAACCTTGATGACGTTACCGTTGGCGATCAGCGCATTCTGTTCCTCATCAACGGTAATGGTGCCCTGAAAAGAACCATGCACCGAATCGCGACGCAACAGGCTGGCACGCTTCTCAAGATCACCACCATGACCGCGTACAACGATGGCACGCAGACGCAAGGAATGGCCACCACCGGTTTTTTCGATCAACAAACGCGCCAACAGACGCCCGATACGGCCAAAACCATACAACACGACATCGGTAGGACGAACGTCATCGCCGTTACGCGTAGCATCCGCAAGCTCTTCATTCAGGAAGGCTTCCAGAGTACGCCCCGCCCCTTCATGCTTGAACTTGACAGCCAGCTTACCGATATCGATATGGGCGCGCCCCAGGTCCATCTTGTCCATAAACTGCAAGACAGGATAGGTGTCGTTAACAGACAGCTCTTCGCCTTCAACCTGACGCACATAGCGGTGCGCTTTCAGGATATTGATGACGGACCGTTTGACTACGATCTTGCCAAAGATGGAAGTCTCGACCTCGCGATCCCGGTACAGACGCCCGATCAGCGGGATCATGGATTCGGCAACAGCCTCGCGTTCTTTCCAATCTTCAAAGACTTGTTCTTGACTCACGGGGTAAGCTCCAATCTCGTCATAGAGTGAATTTAGGAGGCAGCATTATGCGGGTTTAACCTGAATGGGGCAAATCGAAACGTCTAGACTTTAGGACCAACTGACGGTCAATGCCTCCTGCACCTGCGCGCGCCAACCACAGAGTGCTGCCGGATTGCCTTCAGCGCTTCAGCGGTTACAATGACGCTCTTTTATAAGTGCGCACAAGATCCGCGCAGGCGCCACCGCATCACCCCGCGCATGTGATGCACCAACCTATTAATACTTGCTCAACGGACACAGACACCATGGGTACACCGCTATTTTCGCTTCCATCCGTTCCTGCTGCAGGAAAAACCCTGACGCTCGGCCAATTGCAAGGCAGCGCGCGGGGCGCGCTTATCGCGCAGGCTGCAGGTGCGCATGCGGGTGTAACCCTGGTGATTGCTGCCTCGCCCGAAAGCGCCGCCGAACTGGAAAGCGAAATAGCGTTTTATGACAACAACCTCGAATTACTTAGTTTTCCAGACTGGGAAACACTGCCCTACGATAATTTTTCACCGCACCAGGACATCACTTCTCAGCGAATCCATAGCCTCTATCGCCTGCAGACACTCACCCAAGGTATCTTGATTGTTCCGGCGGCCACGCTGGTGCACCGCCTCCCCCCCAAGCAATACTTGAGCGCACAGTCACTCGTGCTCGAGAAAGGCCAGCAACTCGATGTCGAAGCCACCCGCCACCGATTGGTCGATGCCGGCTATCAGCCCGTCAACACCGTATACGAACACGGTGAATTTGCCGTCCGCGGTGCCATCCTCGACATATTCCCCATGGGCAGCCCAACGCCTTACCGTATCGACCTGTTCGATGACGAGATTGATACGCTGCGCACCTTCGACCCGGACAGCCAGCTTTCCGTCGAGCAGATTGAGCGCATCCAACTGCTGCCCGCCAAAGAATTCCCGCTCAACCCCGCTGCCATCGCGCGCTTCAGGCAACAATGGCGTGACGCATTTGATGTCGATCCGCGCAAGTGCCCGGTATATCTCGATGTCAGCGACGGGCTGGCCCCTGCGGGTATCGAATACTACCTGCCTTTGTTTTTCGACCAAACTTGCAGCCTGCTCGACTACCTCCCCACCAATACGCTGCTGATTAGCGACGAAAACCCCGAACCGGCACTGCGCGAATTCTGGCATGACATCGACCAACGCTACGAGAGCCGCCGCTACGACATCGAACGCCCTATTCTGCCGCCACAGCGCGTATTCCACCCCATCGACGCCCTATTCGGCCAGTTTAAGCAACTGCCGCGCGTGCAGCTGCACAAAGCGCCGATCCATACCGCACCCGGTAAGCACAACCTCGGTACCGAACCCCCCCAGGCACTCCCCGTTGATGCCAAGGCAAAAGTCCCGCTGCAAGCGATCCTAAGCCTGATCGACGAACATAACGGCAAGATCCTGTTCTGTGCCGAGTCGCCCGGCCGGCGCGAAGCCTTGCTTGAACTGTTACGGGGCGCCGGCATCAAGCCCGTCGTGCAGCGCGACCTGATGCACTTTCGCGAGAACACCGACCGCATCGGCATCGTCACCGCGCCGCTAGAATTGGGCCTAACCCTGCCCAGCGCCGATCTCGTGATCGTTACCGAAGCACAGCTGTTCGGCCAACGGGTATTGCAGCGCCGGCGCCGCCAGAAAGCCGAAACCAACACCGACCTGATTTTCCGCAACCTAGCCGAAATGCACATTGATTCTGCGGTGGTACACGACCAGCACGGTGTTGGACGCTATAAGGGACTGCAAACACTGGAAATCGACGGGCAGGCCCATGAGTTTTTAACCCTGATGTACGCCGACGAGGCAAAACTCTATGTCCCCGTCGCATCCCTGCACCTGATCTCACGTTATTCGGGCAGCAGCGATTCACTCGCACCGATCCATCGTCTTGGCACCGACCTCTGGTCAAAAGCCAAACGCAAAGCCGCCGAAAAAATTCGCGATACTGCCGCAGAACTGCTGGATATCTACGCACGCCGCGCCGCCCGCAAGGGTTTTCGTTTCGACCAGCCGGATCAGCAGTACCTGGCTTTTGCCGCTGGCTTCCCCTTTGAAGAAACCCCCGATCAGCAAAATTCGATCGACGCCGTAATACGCGACATGACCGCCAACACCCCTATGGATCGCCTGGTATGCGGCGACGTTGGCTTCGGCAAAACAGAAGTCGCCCTGCGCGCCGCCTTTATCGCCGTACAAAGCAGCAAACAAGTCGCGATACTGGCACCAACCACACTGCTGGCACAACAGCACTTCCAAACATTTTCCGACCGCTTTGCCGACTGGCCAGTCAAGATAGAGCTACTGTCACGCTTTCGCACCACCAAGGAGCAAAGCCAGACAATGCAACACCTGAGCGAGGGCAAAGCCGACATCGTTATCGGCACCCACAAACTGCTGTCCAAAGAGCTGAACTTCAAACAACTGGGACTGCTGATTATCGACGAAGAGCACCGCTTCGGCGTCCAACAAAAAGAGCGCCTGAAATCGCTGCGCGCCAACGTCGATATACTAACACTGACGGCAACCCCGATTCCCCGCACGCTGAACATGGCCATGTCAGGAATGCGCGATTTATCCATCATTGCGACACCACCGGCACGTCGGCTATCCGTTAAGACCTTCGTCCGTGAAAGCGACGATAGCCTGATCAAGGAAGCGATACTGCGCGAGCTATTACGCGGCGGTCAGGTCTACTACCTGCACAACGAAGTCAAGACGATCCACCAAACGGCAGATAGCTTGCACGCGCTGGTTCCTGAAGCCCGCATCACCGTCGCCCACGGCCAGATGCGCGAACGCGACCTGGAACAGGTCATGTCAGACTTCTACCACAAGCGCTTTAACGTTATGGTCTGCTCGACCATTATCGAGACCGGCATCGACATTCCAAACGCCAATACCATTATTATCGACCGGGCCGACAAATTCGGTCTCGCACAGCTTCATCAGCTGCGTGGACGCGTCGGACGCTCCCACCACCAGGCTTACGCGTATATGCTGACCCCGAATCAGCGCAATATTTCAGCCGACGCCAGCAAGCGACTCGCGGCCATTGAAGCCGCTGACACCCTGGGGGCGGGCTTTACCCTGGCCACACACGATCTCGAAATACGTGGCGCTGGCGAACTGCTGGGCGAAGAACAGAGTGGCCAGATGCAAGCCATCGGCTACACCCTGTATATGGAACTTCTGGATGAAGCAATTCAGTCGATCAAACAAGGCAAGGTGCCGGAAATAGACAAACCCCTGCATCATGGCGCAGAAATCAACCTGCGCCTGCCGGCCCTGATCCCCGAGGACTACCTGCCCGACGTACATAACCGTCTGGTGCTGTACAAACGTATTTCAGGTGCCAAAAACGATGCTGAATTGCGCGAACTCCAGGTCGAAATGATCGATCGCTTCGGCTTATTGCCGGAACCGGTTAAAAACCTGTTCCGCATGACGGCACTGAAAATCAGGGCACAGAAAATCGGCATTGCCAAAATCGATGCGGGCGCCGCAAGCGGTCGCCTCGAGTTCACAGCCGACACATTGGTCAACCCGCTAACCATCGTCACCCTGGTGCAGACCCAGCCACATAAATATGGACTAGAGGGGAGCAACCAGCTTAAATTCAAACTCACCATGGCGTCGAGCGAACAACGCTTTCAGGCCCTTGAGCAGCTAATGAGCCAACTGCAACCACAGGATGCATCAAAATGACCTTACTCAGAGCGCAAGCAGCCCTCTGCGTCATGCTATTTAGCAGTGTTGCCTGGTCACAAGAAAGCACGAGGGTATTGCCCGACTGGTATCAGATTGAAATAGCGGTCTTTGCCCACGAGCCAGCCGATATCGATGCGCAATTCTGGGACCTGGCCCTTAAGGCCAAACTGCCTGAAGGTGCCATCCAGCTAGGCACCTTCAGCCAACCCCAACCAGACAGCACATCGGCACCGATCACCCCTGCTGCTGACGGCAAGACAAACCGCCCACCCGGCTCACCGGTAGCATTAATCCTGCGTCCTGACCTAGCAAGCAGCCTCAACAACCTAAACCGGCTTAGCCTGGCGCGCGGTTACCGCCTGTTGGTACATCAGCGCTGGCTACAGCAACTGCCCGCAGACAGCGAGCAGCCCTCGATTCGCATCCAGGGCGGCGCCCTGCTCGATGAGACGGTATTTCCTGACGAACAGTTTGAACTGGACGGCAGCATCATGCTGACCCGGGCCCGCTATCTGCATATTAATACTGATCTTTATCTGACCCTAGCCCCCCCCCCAAACTGGAAGCCTGCCAACCGCGCCCCCAAAGCCGTATTAGACGCACTGGCAAGCGTTCCTCCATCACTGCAGTCCCCAGCACCCGAGGCCCGTCCACCCGAGTGGTTAACGGTGAACCTGCAACAGAAACGCCGAATGCGCAGCAATGAACTGCATTACCTGGACCATCCGTTATTTGGTATGCTCATCAATATCACACCCTATGCACCCGCCGTTCAAGCAGCGATCGAAGGCAGCGATTTACTGGCAACAAATATGCCGACACAACGCAGCGCCACAGCAGATCCTGAAACGCCATCAACAGAAACGAAAACCAACAAGACAAACGAGCCAGAAAACGCCCCCGAGAACCATTAACCCGGCACCAAAATACCGACCCATTCGGTATTTTGATACCGGCAGGGCCGGTGCCTGCCCGTCCTTGCCTCACGCCGCTTGATGCCGCAACGGTTCATCCATGCAGCGTCGATCACGGCGACATGCTCTGCTCGGCATGACGTTGCCGCCTTAATAACCCAACATCAAGAACGAAAACCAGCCGCCCTATTCGAAACGACCGGCTTTAAATACAACCCAAACGCTGATCCCGACGACAACCTCAACGACAATACCAACGACAATCTCAACGACAAACGCAACTCCCGCCCAGTCATTATCGAACCAGCGCCTTAAGGCCACCCCCCTCTAACGCCCGGTTTAGCATCTTACGCACCTCCTCCTCACTCTGCATTCGCAGGGCATTCACAACCAAGCCTTCAGCCTGCTCTTTGGTCACAGAACGTAATACATGCTTAATCCGTGGCAGGCTCCGAGCATTCATACTTAAGGCATCCACGCCCATACCGAGCAACAACAACACCGCGGCGGGATCGGCAGCCAATTCTCCACAAAGGCACACCGACAATCCGTGCTTACGACACTGCTCAGTGATGTAGTGCAACGCCCGTATCACGGCAGGATGCAGCCGACTGAACAACCGCGCCACCTGCTCATTATTACGATCGACGGCCAGAAGATACTGCGTCAGGTCATTGGTGCCGATGGACACGAAATCCAGCCGCCAAGCCAGGAAGTCGAGCATAAACATGCTCGCCGGCACTTCGATCATCGTACCGACCGGCGGTCTCTGTATCATGAACCCCTCTTCCTGCAGCCCGCGCATGGCGCGCTCCAGCAATCGCAAGAAACCATCAACCTCATCCACCCGACTCACCATCGGCAGCAGGATTTTCAGGTTGTTTAATCCGACGCTGGCACGCAACATCGCCCGCAACTGGCCAAGAAAAATCTCCGGATGATCCAGGGTAAAGCGAATACCCCGCCAACCCAGATAAGGGTTATCTTCGCGAACCGGCAGATAAGGCAGCGGCTTATCACCACCAATATCCAACGTACGCATGGTAACCGGTAACGGATGAAACGCGCGCAACACCTTACGATAAATATGGTATTGCTCCTCCTCAGAGGGGAAGGTTTCATGAACCATAAAGGGAATTTCGGTGCGATACAGCCCGACACCTTCGGCGCCACGCTCGAGCCCTGGCGTGATATCGGACAGCAGGCCGGTGTTGACATATAACGCGACCCGGTGTCCATCGAGAGTCTCGGCAGGCTCATCTTTAAGACAATCCAGCGAGCGGTCAAAATTGCTTTCTTCGCGCGCCAGGCGACTGAATTCTGAAACCAGCGCCGAGGATGGATTAAAATGCACCCGCCCCTGGTGCCCGTCAATGATGGCCTTTTGCCCAGCCAGCATCCGGAGCGGTAACTCCCCCACCCCCATGACAGCCGGCACCCCTAACGCGCTGGCCAGAATCGCCGTATGCGATAGCGCGGAGCCTTGCTGGCAAACAATACCCGCTAACCGTTCCGGCGGAACCTGGGCAATATCTGAAACACTGACGACTTCACCAACCAGAATACTGTGCAAGGGGTACTGCGTGTCAGGTGCCTCAGGCTCAACCAGATAACGCAACACCCGCAAGCCGATATTACGAATATCTTCGCCGCGCGCCTGAAAATACGCATCCTCCATGGCTTCGAAGATCGCTGCGTGCTGCTCAATAACACTGCGCAACGCTAACGCCGCCCGCTGACCTTCACGAATCCCCTTACGCACACCATCCTGCAGGTCTGGCGCCTCAAGAATCATACGATAGGCATCGAAAATCGCCTGAACGTCACCGGGAGTATCCGCCATCTGATCCCGGCCATCGGCTAGCTCATCGGTGACGAATGCCAACGCCTTGGCAAATACATCCAACTCTTGCTCGATACCTAGAAACGCCTGCTCTGGAATACTTTTGAACGAGAGGCTACCCGCGGGAACAACGACCTGCCCGATGCCAATGCCGTCTGAACCGCTGATGCCATTAACAAAGCTGTTGGTAAGATGGCGGCTGTGGATAAACGAAGAAACCTTGCCGCTGTTGATGGCATGGCTGAGCGACCCCGCCAACTGGGCGGCAATCGTGACCATAAAAGCCTCATCCTGGCTATCGAACAGGCGCGCCTCCGTCTGCTGCACCACAAGAACGCCCAACAGCTTACGGTAATGGACGATTGGCACGCCCAGAAAGGAATTAAATTTCTCTTCGTGGGTTTCTGGGAAATAACGGTAATTGGGATGGGTCGGCGCTGCCTGGATATTCAACAACTGCTGCCGCTCACCTACCAGGCCAACCAGTCCGTCGCCTAGCTGTAGACGAACCCGCCCCACGGCTGCCGGATCAAGCCCCTGGGTAAACATAAGCACCAACGCTTGGGTTTCCGGATCCACCAGATAAATACTGGATACGTCGACCTCCATCACAGACTTTACCTGCTCGGTAATGATCCGCAGGCTGTCGTCCAGGGATGTCGCAGAACTGACCTCCTGAACGATTCTTCTAAGTCCATTCAAGCTAGGCATAGCAGTACTCCTTACAACAAAACCCAAACGAAATAACAGCGATATGGGGGCTAATGGATAAGCGACAACCCGTCTGCACACGGTTGCGCCCGGTTACTTTCGTCCGGTACAGGGCTCCATCCACACGCCGCCCCAATGAAGTGGAGTCGAGTCATTATCCGGTATCTGCGCAGAGACTTTCGCATTGATAGTGAGCACATCGGCCGCCGATGAAAACGCATGGGGCAAGGCCTGATTCCGGACCGCATCGACCATCGCCTGTGCAACGACGACCGCTCCCTCAAGCGGAATCCCTGGCCGGACGGCACAAAATTCTCACCCCTGTAGCATACCCGCATATCACCAGGGCGGTGCAGGCATTGTACCGTCGCCCCGGCGACCTGCCTCAAGCAATCCCCCCGAGGAATGACCGTAATTATCGCCATCGTTTTTAACATGATCGGCATCGATAACACAACTCCAACAACCCGCTAGGCCGACAGGCTATCCCTGCGATATAATACCCCGTTTTACCTTCTCCATTTTATTGAGCACTGCTTATCGCGGTGCGTTTTACAAGACAGGTGCTGTTGCATGGCCAAGAAGCTGTATATCAAAACCCACGGATGCCAGATGAATGAATACGACTCATCGCGGATAGCCGATCTACTGGGTGAAAGCCATGAGATGGAACTCACTGATAACCAGGACGAGGCAGACATTCTGCTACTCAACACCTGCTCTATCCGCGAAAAAGCCCAGGAGAAGGTGTTCCACCAGCTGGGTCGCTGGAAGAAGCTCAAAGCGAGCCGGCCCGATGTGAAAATTGGCGTTGGTGGCTGCGTTGCCAGCCAGGAAGGGGCTGCGATTCGCCAACGAGCCCCCTATGTCGATATGATTTTCGGGCCGCAGACCCTACATCGCCTACCGGAAATGATCGACCTGACCCAGCAAGGCCAAGGCTCACAGATTGATGTTAGCTTTCCGGAAATTGAAAAATTCGATTCTCTGCCCGCTCCCCGGGTTGAAGGCGCAGAAGCCTATGTATCGGTGATGGAAGGCTGCAGCAAATACTGCACGTTCTGCGTCGTACCCTATACCCGCGGCGAAGAGGTGAGCCGCCCGGTCAAAGACATCCTGACCGAAGTCTACCAATTGGCGGAGCAAGGCGTACGCGAAATCCACCTGCTAGGCCAAAACGTTAATGCATTTCGTGGCGATGATGGCGAAGGCGATGCATCCGACCTGGCTGAGCTGATCGCTCTGATTGCCGAGGTTGAAGGCATCGAACGCATCCGCTTTACGACCTCCCACCCCATGGAATTCAATGACCGCCTCATCCAGATGTTTGCCGACATCCCGAAATTGGTCAGCCACCTGCACCTGCCGGTTCAAAGCGGCTCAGACCACATCCTCGCGGCCATGAAACGTGGCCACACGGTGCTCGAATACAAGTCGATCATCCGACGCTTACGTAAGGCACGCCCGGATATCAGCATCTCGTCCGACTTCATCATTGGCTTCCCGGGCGAGAGCGATGCAGACTTTCAGAAGACGATGGACCTTATCCACGAAATCGGTTTCGACCATTCCTTCAGCTTTGTCTATAGCAAGCGCCCTGGCACCCCGGCGGCAGACCTTCCCGACGCGACCAGTGAAGAAACCAAAAAGCAACGCTTAGCTATTCTGCAGGGGCGAATCAGCCAACAGGCTTTTCGCATCAGCGAAGCCATGGTTGACACAACCCAGCGCATATTAGTCAGCGGCTTCTCGAAAAAAGACCCTGGCATGCTCCAGGGACGCACTGAAAACAACCGTGTAGTAAATTTCGCCAGCAGCAATCCCGACCTGATCGGCCAGTTTGTCGATATACGGATTGGCATCGCGTATCCAAACAGCCTGCGCGGCGAACTGATCTCTGCCTGACTTGATCATAGGGCTGAACATCGCCAATACTGTAGACATGACTGCAGCCATAAACACATTGACTGACCCGTGCCGGCACCCACCCGTGTCGGCACATGGATTAACGACTGCTGATGTTTAACAAGCGAAAGCTTTAACAACCGAAAGTCTTAACAACCGATGGGTAATTGATTGAAAAACGAGACGACCGTTCGCCTGAATCTGGAGCCGGATAACACGACCCACCTGGCCAACCTGTGCGGCCAGCTTGACGGACACCTGCGACTGATAGAAAAACGCTTGCACATCCGCATTCAGAACCGCGGCAATCAGTTCATGTTGACCGGCGCGACAAATAACGCCCATATCGCGGCAGATATGCTGCAAACACTCTATCGCGAAGCCAGTAGCGGCACCCAATTAACACCGGAACTGGTTCATCTATCGCTGCAGCCTTCCAGCCTCGATCAAACCCGCGATTCGTTGTCTGGGATGACCCACAACAAACCGGAGAATCCGCACATGGAGAACACCCCACCGGAGCCCTCAGCAGCCGACCCGGTATCAACCGCTATGCCAGGCCCGGAGGACGAGCCCAAGCTTAGCCCTCAACCGCCCGCACCGCCGTTCAGCACCATTCGTACCCGTAAACTGCTGGTTAAATCCCGAGGGGCCAACCAGCAGATCTATCTGCGCAATATCCAGCAGCAGGACATCAACTTTGGCATCGGCCCGGCGGGCACCGGCAAGACGTATTTAGCCGTAGCCTGTGCGGTAGAAGCTCTCGATAAAGAAGAGGTTCAACGCATCCTATTGGTGCGTCCCGCGGTGGAGGCCGGTGAAAAGCTGGGCTTTTTACCGGGCGATCTGAGCCAGAAAATCGATCCTTATCTGCGCCCACTCTACGATGCCCTGTACGAAATGCTAGGGTTTGAACGGGTATCACGCCTTATTGAGCGCAGCATTATCGAGGTTGCACCACTGGCTTATATGCGCGGGCGCACACTCAATAACGCCTTCGTTATCCTCGATGAAAGCCAAAACACCACCAAAGAACAGATGAAAATGTTCCTGACCCGGATCGGCTATGGCTCTGCCGCGGTGATAACCGGGGACATCACCCAGGTCGACCTGCCCAAAGGTACGCAATCAGGGCTGCGCCATGCCATGCACGTCCTGGAAGGTGTTGAAGGAATAGGCTTTACCCATTTCACCTCCAAGGATGTGGTCCGCCACCCGCTGGTACAAAGGATCGTTGAAGCCTACGAGCACCATGACGCTGACAACAGTCACTCCACCTCTACGCTATCACCCAGCAACGCCACCAGCCCGTCACGGCCCAGCAAACAGTCTAACAACCCGCCTAACAAGCAGTCCAACCAACAGTCCAACCAGCAATCCAACCAGCAATCCAACCAACCGTCTAACAAACAGCCCGGAGCAACGTCCGCGTGAGCATTCTCGTCGATCTTCAAATAGCCACCGATACCCCGGCTCTCCCTAGCGAGAAACAACTGACCGAATGGGCTTCTCTGGCCGCCAACGATCGCATCGAAGGCGGCGAAATCACCATTCGCCTGGTTGACAAGGACGAGAGTCAAACGCTAAATAGGACCTACCGTAATAACGACAAGCCCACCAATGTGCTTTCATTCCCCTTCGAGGCCCCCGAAGGCGTTGACATTGATCTGCTCGGCGACCTGGTTATCTGCGCTCAGGTTGTGGCGGAGGAGGCCGTGCAACAGCACAAGCAACCGCTTGATCATTGGGCCCATTTGGTAATACATGGCATGCTACACCTGCTCGGATACGACCATATTCAGGATGACGAGGCGCAAGCGATGGAGACGCTAGAAACCCTTCTGCTGGCACAACTCGGCATCGGTGATCCTTACCAGGAAAACACCTGAGCAGATGACCGCTTCTGGCTATGTTACATGTGCTGAAAATGTTAAACCCGTGAAAAACATCAATCGAAAAACCGACTTCTCAAACGACGAATCGACCGCAAAAAGGCGCTTCCAAGGAAACGATGCACCATGAGTGAAGAACGATCGAGCAACGGCCAGACCAGCAAATCCTGGCTGGGAAAACTGGCTCAGGCTTTTTCAGACGAACCCAAGGATCGTGAGGAACTACTGGAGCTGCTGCGTAACGCAGAAAAAAGTAAACTACTCGACAGTGAAGCACTGGCTATCATCGAAGGGGCTTTGCAGGTTGCCGAACTGCAAGCCAAAGATATTATGATTCCCCGTCCACAAATGGTCACGGTATCCAGCCAGCAATCGCTGCGCGAGATCATCCCCGAGATGATCGAAAGCGCCCATTCACGCTTTCCGGTTATGGGCGATAAGCCCGACGAAGTCATGGGTATCCTCCTGGCCAAAGATCTGCTGCCCTGCCTGCTAAGCGATAACCTGGACAGCTTCGATATTCAAAGCCACTTGCGCCCAGCCACCTTCGTGCCGGAGAGCAAGCGACTGAATATTCTCCTAAAAGACTTTCGCGACACGTTTAATCATATGGCCATCGTGGTCGATGAGTACGGCGGCGTCGCGGGTCTGGTGACGATCGAAGATGTGCTGGAACAGATCGTTGGCGAGATCGAAGATGAGTTTGACGCCGACGACGAGGATGACATCAACATCCGCCGCCTCGATGCCGAGCGTGTCATTGTTAAAGCCCTGACCCCCATCGAAGAGTTCAATGAATTCTTCCGCTGCTCGTTCAGCGAAGATGAATTTGATACCATTGGCGGCATTGTCACCCACAGCTTCGAACGGCTTCCCAAGCGCGATGAATCCATTGATATAGAGGGGTTCTTGTTCCATATCCTCAATGCCGATAATCGCCGCATACGCCTGATACAGGTCAGCCAGATCAGCAAAACCGAAACCGAGTAATGCACAAGCAACCGCTACAAGCGCTGGCGTTAACCCGGCTGGCGCCATTGCTTGCCGGCGCGCTGGCACCGCTAGGATTCGCACCGCTAGGGCTCTGGCCGCTCACCCTCGTGTCGAGCATGCTATTCCTGCTGTTTATGCAAACCGACAGCAGCCGAGAAGCCAGCTTACGTGGCTGGTTCTACGGGATCGGCTTCTTCGGTACCGGCGTATCCTGGGTCTATGTCAGCATCCATGAGCACGGCAGCGCATCACCACTCTTGGCCGGCAGCTTGACCGGACTGTTTGCCATCGCGCTAGGACTCCTGTTCGCCCTGCACGGTTTTCTTTACCAGCGCCTGGTTCCACGCCATGCATGGGGCCAGCTGCTGGGGTTTCCTGCCCTCTGGGTCATGGCCGAATGGTTTCGTAGCTGGTTTTTGACGGGCTTCCCCTGGTTGCTGATCGGCTACGCGCCCTTGGACAGCTGGCTCGCTGGCTGGGCCCCCATTGGCGGCGTCTTCAGTCTTAGCTTGCTCCTGTCGTTGTGCGCGTCACTGGTGGCACTGGTGTTGCTGCGTCAGATAACCCCCCTGCTGCTGCTCGTGATTCCGGCGTTATGGCTAACCGGCTACGCGCTCCAGCAGATCGATTGGGTCAGGCCCGCTACGCACAGCGAACTGTCGGTCGCGCTGGTGCAGGGCAATATCCCACAGGTAGACAAGTGGGATCCCAGCAAGCGCGGCCAGATCCTGAGCCACTACTACCAACTGACACAACCCCATCTCAACAACGCACTGATCGTCTGGCCTGAAACCGCAATACCCGATCTGTATGATCGCGCCATCCCGTTACTGGCGCCCTTTATTGACCAGCTTAGGAGCCGCGAGACCGCCCTGATATCCGGCGTGCCGTTTCGAAGCGGGTCAAAACCGGTACACTATTACAATTCCTTAACCGCACTGGGGGACGCCCAAGGCATCTACCATAAGCAACGACTGGTCCCGTTCGGCGAATACGTACCGCTGGAGGCTCAGCTCCGAGGCCTGATTACCTTTTTTGATCTGCCGATGTCCAATTTCAGCCTCGGCCCCAGCGAGCAGAAACCACTTATCCTTAGCGCCTCTGGCATTCGAGTGGCACCCTTTATCTGCTACGAAATTGTCTATCCGGACCTGGTGGCGAGCAATACCCGCGGTCAGGATCTTCTGCTTACCGTCAGCAATGACAGCTGGTTTGGTGATAGCTGGGCACCACAACAGCATCTGCAGATGGCACGCATGCGGGCACTGGAGAACGGACGTTACTTGTTACGCAGTACCAACAACGGTATTTCCGCCATCGTCGATGAAAGAGGTCAGATCAAAGCGCAAGGCGATCAATTTGTCAGCCAGGTGGTGAGCGGCACGGCGCTGATCTTTCAAGGCTCTACACCCTTTGCATTATGGGGATCAGCGCCGACGGTTGCCTTGGCACTGCTGGTCCTTATCGCGCTAATGGCCAGCCACCGCTGCGCCACTCGCAAACCACGGCTGGCCAGCTAAACGCGGCAGCACCGCCCTGAACCCTGATCGTCCCTCGACCCCGGTACCCCTCTACCCGATAGAGGGGCATCGGCCCATACCCAAAGGCAATCATCGACACCCCCGTACGGCGCGATTGATTACCACCGCGACAACACTATTGCGACAACGTCATTGCCACAGCCCTGAATCGCGGTGAAAGTAGTGTGATTCACAAGCATGACAAGGCTGAATCAACGTCGTTTCACGCAACTGCATCAACGCTCCGCAGTTCAGGCAGCGCAAGGTACCCGCCGCCGCCACCTCACCGGCCAGATAGTCTTCTGGGCCGTGATCGAGTCGCTGCTGCAACTCCGTTTGTTCCAGCCGGGTCTTATCCGCCAACGACATCAGCATCTCGACGGCCCGCTGCTCAAGCATATTCAGATCAAATTTAAGCCAGGCGGCTATCCCTTCGCCGGTTTTATGGGCAAACACCCCAAGATCCTTGAGATCGCGAGCCAGGTACGCTTTCAGAAGGTCCATCTCATCGCGCGTCATCTCCTCGGCCGCCAACTCCACTTCAGCCGCCTCTTCGATCCGCTCACGGATAAAGTCCCAGGACTTCTGATCCAGATTTTCCACCGACAGATAGACCTTTTCGAGCAACCGATCGTAAACCTGCGGCGCATTCTCCGAATGATCCGGCCCGCTACTATCCGCCTGCTCCGGCCTGTTTTTATCGTTTTCCATTGCCCCTCTCCTAACTACAACGCCGAATTCACGACACTACTGTAATACATGCTAGCCGCTATTTAACCATTTTCCTTTGACTGCGCCCTCCGCAATCGGGAAAATGCAGGCTTTTCTCCTAAATCGCGGTCACCGAGGCAAGATGAACGAACAGTACCAACCCCAAGATATCGAGATCCAGGCTCAGTCACACTGGGAGGAAAACCAAAGCTTCAAGGTAGACGCCGATCCCAATCGGGAAAAGTTCTACTGCCTATCCATGTTTCCCTACCCCAGTGGCCGCCTGCATATGGGCCATGTACGCAACTACACCATCGGGGATGTCATCACCCGTTACCAGCGCATGCTGGGCAAAAACGTCCTGCAACCCATGGGATGGGACGCCTTCGGCCTGCCGGCCGAAAACGCCGCAATCAACCACAAAGTCCCACCGGCTAAATGGACTTACGAAAATATCGATTACATGAAAACCCAGCTCAAGCGCCTGGGGTTCGGCTATGACTGGGACCGCGAACTGGCCACTTGCCACCCGGGTTATTATCGCTGGGAGCAGTGGTTTTTCATCCAATTGATGGAAAAAGGCCTGGTTTACAAGAAAAATGCCATGGTTAACTGGGATCCGGTCGATCAGACCGTGCTCGCGAACGAGCAGGTTATAGACGGTCGCGGCTGGCGCTCTGGCGCGCTGGTCGAGCGCAAAGAGATCCCGCAATGGTTTCTGAAGATCACTGACTACGCCCAAGAGCTGCTCGACAGCCTGGACGATCTGGATGGCTGGCCTGAACAGGTCCGTACCATGCAAAAGAACTGGATCGGTCGCTCCGAAGGTGTTGAGCTGTCGTTTGACGTTGCCGGTCATGGCGAACTCACGGTCTTTACCACCCGCCCTGACACACTGATCGGCGTCACGTACGTCGCTGTTGCACCCCAACACCCTCTGGCTCTCGCGGCGGCTAAGGATAATGCGCAACTACAGGCCTTTATCGACGATTGCAGCCACTTGAAGGTGGCCGAGGCCGATATGGCCACGATGGAGAAAAAGGGTATGGCCTTGGGCCTCGAAGCCACCCATCCCCTCACGGGCGCCACCGTTCCGGTCTGGGTCGCCAACTTCGTTCTGATGGACTATGGCTCCGGTGCGGTCATGTCGGTTCCGGGTCACGATCAGCGCGATTGGGAGTTTGCGCGTAAATACGACCTGCCCATCAAACAGGTCATCAAGCCGATGGACGATACCCCTGTCGATATCGAGAAGGCGGCCTTTACCGACAAGGGCGTACTGGTCAACTCCGGCGACTACAACGACATGGATTTCAGCGTCGCATTTCAGTCCATCGCCGCCGACCTGAAAGCCAAAAACAAAGGTGAAATCCAGGTCAATTTCCGCCTGCGCGATTGGGGCGTCTCCCGTCAGCGTTACTGGGGCACGCCGATCCCGGTCATTAACTGCGAATGCTGCGGTGCCCTGCCGGTACCGGCAGAAGATCTTCCCGTGGTTCTGCCAACCGATATCGAATTTGACGGTGTCGGCTCGCCGATCAAGCGCATGCCGGAATTTTATGAGACCACCTGTCCCAAATGTGGTGGCGAAGCCAGCCGTGAAACTGACACCTTCGATACCTTTATGGAGTCTTCCTGGTATTACGCCCGTTTCGCCAGCCGCAGCAGCGACGACGCCATGCTGGATGAAAGCGCCGATTATTGGGGACCGGTTGATCAGTATATCGGCGGTATCGAACACGCGATTCTGCACCTGCTCTATTCGCGGTTTTTCCATAAACTGATGCGTGATATGGGCCTGGTGTCCTCGGACGAGCCGTTCAAAAGCTTGCTGACCCAAGGCATGGTACTGGCCGAAACCTATTACCGTGACGAAGAAAGCGGCGCCAAGCAGTGGTTCTCGCCCCAGGATGTTGACGTTCAACGCGACGATAAGGGCCGCGTCGTCAAGGCAACCCTGCTCAGCGACGGACAACCGGTCTCACCCTCCGGTATTACCAAGATGTCAAAGTCGAAAAACAATGGCATCGACCCGCAGGTGATGATCGACCGTTATGGGGCCGACACCGTGCGACTGTTTATGATGTTTGCTGCACCCCCGGAACAATCGCTCGAATGGTCCGATAGCGGCGTCGAAGGCGCTCACCGCTACCTTAAGCGCCTGTGGAAACTGGTATTCGATCATGTCAACGCCGGGGCTGTCGCAACCTTGGATGCGTCCAATCTGGATAACAAGCAGCAAGACGTCCGCCGCAAAACCCACGAGACCATTGCCAAAGTCACCGATGATATCGACCGACGCCACACGTTCAACACGGCTATCGCCGCCGTCATGGAGCTGTGCAACACCCTGAGCCGTTCTATCGACAATAGCGAGCAAGGCCGTGCAGTCATGCAAGAAGGCCTGGAAGCCGCCGTCGTGCTGCTCTCGCCGATCGTCCCGCACATCACGCGTCAGCTGTGGCTCGCCCTGGGGCACAACAGCAATCTCTTGACCGAAAGCTGGCCTGCGGTTGACGACGCGGCGCTGACGCGCAACAGCATCGAGATGGTGGTGCAGGTGAACGGCAAGCTACGCGGCAAGATCGAAGTGGCGGCTGATGCCGATCGGGACCTGATCCAGCACGCGGCGCTGGCAGATGAAAATGTTGTGCGTTTCACCCAGGATAAAGTGATCCGTAAAGTGGTGGTCGTGCCCAACAAGCTGGTCAATATCGTCGTATCGGACAAGTGATCCAGCCCGTCCAAACCGCCAACGCCAGGGCCGCTCGACAGCGACTCTTTGCGTTCGGCTGGCTGATCAGCACGCTGCTTCTGACCGGCTGCGGTTTCCAGCTGCGTGAAGAGCAGCAGCTGGATGACCGGCTGCGCACGCTGTACCTGGCGTCAGAGCGCAACAGCGATACCCTGCGCGCCGTGCGCAGCCAGCTCGAGCGCAACGGCGTACGACTCCTCGAACAGCCTGGGCCCGAAGGCTTATACCTGCAGATTATCAGCGAACAACAGGGTCGCCGCGCGGCGACCCTGAACTCTCGCGCCAAAACCGAAGAATACGAGCTGCGCTCACAACTGGTCTTCCAGGTAATGCAGTCCGACAAAACGCCGGTATTGGCGCCGGTTACGCTAATTGCAGAACGGGTATATGGCTTCGACGAAAACCGGGTCAATGCGAAAGAAGTTGAAGAACGCCAGCTCATGCAGGAGATGCGACAGGATCTGGCTCGCCAGCTGGTCCGTCGCTATCTGGCTTTACCGCGCGTCCTGGCTCAGATTCAACACCTTCCTGGACCACCGTCGACAGCACCCGCTGTCGCGGCCCCCCCCGCAAACTAAGCGGACACAACACCGTGAAACTCAACCCCGATCAACTGAGCCGCCAATTCAACAGCCCGCCTTTACCGGTCTATCTCGTTAGTGGTGACGAACCACTGCTGGTACAGGAAGCCGCTGATGCGATCCGCGCCAACGCCCGTAGCAACGGGTTTAGTGAACGGGAGGTGTTTCATGTCGACAGTGGCTTTGGCTGGGAAAGCTTGCTGGACATATCCAACAGCCTGTCGCTGTTTGCCGAAAAACGCATCATTGAACTGCGCCTGTCCGGCAACCCCGGTAAAGCGGGGAGCGAAATCCTTCAGCACTGCCTGGCAAACCCCCATCCTGACAATCTCTACCTGATTATCATGCCCAAGCTGGATGCCAGTGCGCAAAAAAGCGCCTGGTTCAAAGCGATCGACAAGGTCGGTGCTACACTGGCACTCTGGCCGGTTGAATTTGAGCGACTCCCCGGCTGGATTACTCAACGCTGCCGCCAGCGCGACATCAACATCACCGATGATGCCGCCTACCTGCTGGCCGAACGTATCGAAGGCAACCTGCTGGCAGCCGTCCAAGAAATTGAAAAACTCAAGCTGCTCTACCCTAACCAGGAGATCAACAGCGCAGCGATACTCGGTGGCGTGGCCGATAGCGCTCGTCACGATGTCTTCAGCCTTATCGACAGTGCACTGCAAGGAAAACAGGAGCGGAGCCTAAAAATTATCCACGGGCTCCGCGCCGAGC
This sequence comes from Motiliproteus sp., assembly GCA_041586615.1. Taxonomy (GTDB): domain Bacteria; phylum Pseudomonadota; class Gammaproteobacteria; order Pseudomonadales; family Balneatricaceae; genus Motiliproteus. The sequence goes on from JBFGZS010000017.1 coordinate 30,999, forward strand.
ACAGCGAACCGGCGATCATCCTGTGGGCCTTATCCCGCGAGATCCGCATGCTGACACAGTTGAGCCAAAGCCATGGCGCGCAACGCGAAGCCCTGATGAAGAAAAACCGTATCTGGGGCAAGCGAAAAGGGCTGGTTGATCACGCCATCCGGCAGGTAAACCCGGTCTTGCTACAGCGCCTGCTGGTCCGCTGCGCCCGTGCCGACCAGTCGATCAAGGGGCTCAATCACCACGACAGCTGGCAATTACTCAGTGATATTACCTTGGCGCTCGCCAGCCAGTGTCGTCGTTAACAAACGTCCTGATTAACGCCACGGTAAACGCCAATCGACTCGGCGACGACTCCCTGCTAATGCGCTGAAATCTAACCTTTTCTATGTACAGGCTGTATAGTTACCTCTGGTACGAATAATAATTGCGCGCAGGATGAGTAATCGATAAGTCATAAAGCCTGCTTCAGATCAACGCCTTTCGAGGCCAATCGTTTTACTGTGGGATATGAGAACGTGTATCCAAGGCCGCTACGCCTATGACCGCTAACACGGGTTTTTCACTGATAGAACTGCTTGTCACCATTTCGATTGTGGCGATACTCGGTGGCGTGGTTGCCCCCGGATTTACCGAGTTTATCCGTGACAACCGCCAGACCAGCCAGATAAACACCTTGATTGGCGCTATTCACCTCAGCCGTGGCGAGGCGGCCAGTCGGCGCCAACTGGTCACCCTCTGCGCGTCGAGTGATGCCGCAAGCTGCAACACGACCCAATGGGAACATGGCTGGATCATCTTCACCGACACGAACAACAACGGTAATGGCGTCATCGACGGTAACGACGAACTGCTGCTGGCCCAGGAGGCCTTTGACGGCAATGGCACACTGCGCGCCCCCGCCTTAGTCAACAACGGAAAAAGCCTGCTGCAGTTTCGCGCCGATGGTTTTTTAAACAACCCAAGCAACCAAGCTTCGGGAACATTTGTCTTATGCGATAGCAAAGGTGCCACAGAAGCCAAAGCAGTCATCGTTAATATTTCCGGTGTCTCGCGCCTGGCGATCGATCAAGACGATCCCCTTGACGGTATCGTCAATGACCACCAGGCCACACCGGTGAATGTGTCATGTCCATAAGCGTACTTACAGCCCTTGCCAACCCGGGGCGTCAGCAACAAACCGGCATCAGCATGCTGGAAGTGCTTATCGCCCTGTTGCTCATGACGGTGGCGCTGTTAGGGGCTACCTCACTGCAGATAACGGGGCTGCAATCCAACCGCAGTGCCTATTACCGCTCCCAAGCCAGCGTGCTGGCCTATGATATCGCCGACCGGATCCGCCTTAACGCCCGCTATGCCTTGGGCGATGATGATCGCTACAGCTTTAACACCACCTCCTCGACAATACCCAACCCCAGCGATTGCAACGATGACGTGTCGGGGTGTAACGCCGAAAAGATCCGCGATAGCGATCTGCGCCAGTGGGCAGAAAACTTTGTCGATGTTAGCGGTGTCGGCGCCGATGGCAGCAGCTACAGGGCACTATTGCCCGGTGGCGTCGGTGCCATCGCGGTAAGCGGCGCGGCCTTTACCATTAGCGTCGGCTGGGATGAGGTCGACTGGAATATTGGCGCCGACAGCAACAAAAGCAACACCAGCAAGACCTTTACTCTGAACCTCGCGCTGCAGAACTAGGGCTCTGACGATGAACCACCCACACATAACAGGGAAAGCAGACCCCACCGGCAATGCGCAACAACACGCCGCGCCTCTTGGCTACCGGCAACGCGGCGTGTCGCTCATAGAGCTGATGATCGCCCTCACGATCAGCGTGTTCCTGATGCTGGGGGTTTTTCAACTCTTTGTCGGCAGCAGCGGCACCGACCGGATATCCCACGCCTTCGCGCGGGTACAGGAAACCGGCCGACTCGCCCTGGATATACTCAGCCGTAATATCCGCATGGCGGGCTACCAGGGCTGTATCGATCCGGCCACCGTGGATATGAACATTATCGCCGACAACCCACCCAGTTTCGGCGCCGCCTACCAAGGCTTGCTGGGCTACGAACTGGATGTTACATCCGGCGGCGTCCTGGAATGGAGCCCGAGCCTCGACGGTAGCCTGACCAAGATCAGCTCCCCTCGACCCAATAGCGACGTGATCGCCGTTAACTTTGTTAACCCCACGGGAGTGGGTGTCTGGTGCGATGGCTATGACGATGATGCCGATGGTATTTTCAAAGAAAAATCCGACTTAAACAAAGCCTGTATTCCCGTCAACGCCAACGTCAAAATAGATAACAACAGTGTCGGCATCAGTAAGTACGATGTGGTGGTGGTCTCCGATTGTGTTGCCGCCGATATGTTTCGGGTCGTCAACACAACCAAAGACGATGCAGACAACAAGACCAACCTCGCACATTCCAATTCCCATAACAGCAGCAACAACCTGAGCAAAGCCTACGGCGAAGACGCACAAGTCATGACCGTGGAGTCTTTGGCCTATTACGTCAAAGATACCGGGCGCGGTACCGCCGCCAACCCAGTCTATGCGCTGTACCAATTCGACGCCACCTTCCACGATGGTACAGGGACACCCGTGGGCAGAGAGGACGAGCTGGTAGAGGGGGTCGAACAGCTGCAAATCCTCTATGGTCTGCGCTTGGCAACCAACAACCTGCGCTTTCTTACTGCAGATAATCTTAGCGTCAGCGACTTTGCCCAGGTTGAAGCCGTGCGCTTTGCCGTACTGGTCAGCTCCAGCGAGCAGGTCCTGCCTGAAGATGACGCTCGCACCTATGCCTTACCCGGTGCGGACATCAAACCTAAGGCCACCAATATCAAAGTATTTCATGAAGTTGACCGTAAACTGCGCCGCGTCTTTACCCAAACCATTCATCTGAGGAATCAGGTATGAGCAGGGCTATGTTCAATCCGCCCCCCCGCCGCCAGCAAGGCATGGTGCTCGTGGTATGCCTGTTGGTGATCGTAGTAATCACCTTGATTGCGGCCACAGCGACCAAGACATCGACCTTCGAAGAGAAGATGGCCGCCAGCACACAGAGCTACAATCAAACGTTTCAAGCCGCTGAAAGCGCGGTGGAAATTGGTATTGGTACTGACAGTTTAATGTTCGAGGCTCTCGACAACTCCAGCCGCCTATCCTCGAAAAAGACTATTGACGCAAATAGCGATGGCGTTATCGCTTGTGCCATTACTGAATTCAAAGCCGAGGGCATAGCCCCCGGTAACTCAATCGGCAGTGCCTCTACATTCATATTCGAGGTGGAAGCCGGAGGCAAGATGGAAGCGATGAACGCCAGCACCGTCATCCGTCAAGGCTTTTACCGGGTCAGCTTTGTCGGCACCAGCGAATAACCAGCAGAATTATGCAGTTCAGGAGTCATATCATGAGCAGTTTAACCAACAAAGCGCGGGTAATTCTGGGCAGTTTCTTCAGCACCCTGGTCCTCTGCACCCCGGTCTGGGGTGACGACACCGAGATCTATTTTGGTGGCAATACCTCGGTAAGCGTCAAGCCTAACGTCCTGTTTGTGTTAGATACGTCAGGTTCGATGACCAGTTTGGATGGCGGCAGCACCACTCGACTCGATCGTATGAAGACGGCGCTGAACAGTATTTTAAATAGCGCTCAGGATATCAACGTCGGCCTGATGCGTTTCAGTAATCCGGGTGGCCCGATCCTTTACCCCGTGACCGATATTGATCAGGCGCTAACCACAACCGTGGTAGAAGATGCGCTGAGTGGCGTCACATCTTCGTCGATTAGCAGCGGTAGCGATGATGCGGAGCAAACCCCGGATGGCACTGTCATACTGAACTCCTCCACGTTGGAGATGACTACTGCCACTATCGCAGCCAGCACGGCTGTTACGGCCCAAGTGTCTAACAGCTATGATGATGCAGAAGAGAATGTTTCTACTGGGGGTGTGAGTCGAACCAGTGGAGACCTCGAACTGATGGTAGCCGATGGCACAACCCAGCAGGTAGTCGGTATTCGTTTTGCCGCCGTCAACGTACCTGCAGGTGCCACGATCACCAGCGCTTGGATCGACTTTGAGATAGATGAACAAAATACCGCATCAGCAGACCCGGTTACCGTACGAATTTCCGCCCAGGCGACGGACAGTGCTGCCAGTTTTAGCAGCAGTGATTCCGACATTAGTAGCCGCACCAAGACCACTGCTAACACCACTTGGGCCATCAGCGCCAATCCAGCGGTAAATAGCTCACTGACGACACCAACTCTTAGCGCACTAGTCCAGGAAGTGGTTAATCGCGCGGGTTGGTCCGATAATAACGCGATGGCCTTTGTTCTTGAGCTGGTCGAAGGCACAGGTGTGCGCTGGGTAGAAAGCTACAATGGAGAGCCAAATGCCGCACCTACTCTACATATCACCTACACAAACCTGAGCACCACATCAGTCAGCAATCGCGTGAGCAACGAGACCGACAATGCCATTCAATCCAGTAATAACAACAACGTAAGCACTAATATACAAAGCATTGACCTCGCAAAGAGCGGTGAGCCTGTCGGTTTTCGCTTTGCCAATGTCAATGTTCCTGTCGGAGCCACCATCACCGATGCCAGGCTCGAATTTGAGATCGATGCGGAAAATACCAATGCAGTCACTTTGCTGATCTCCGGTGAAGATGCAGACAACCCCGTTACCTATGGTAACGGTAACAATGTTTCCAGCCGGGTGAAGACCGCAACTAACACTAGCTGGGCGGTCAACACCAATCCCGCAGTGAACAATGCGCTCACTAGCCCCAATATCAGCACCATTGTGCAGCATATAATTGATCGAGGAGGCTGGTCTGCCAATAACGCGATGGCCTTTATTGTTGAGCACGTAAGCGGCAGCGGCAAGCGAGTCGTAGAATCCCACAAAGGCGACAGCGCCTCGGCGGCACAACTTCATATCACCTACACCACGGGTGCCAGCGGTTCATCAGCTCAGACCATAGGCCTACGCTTCAGCAACATTAACATCCCCCAAGGAGCAGCCATTAGCTCCGCTATCGTCTCTTTTACTGCCGACAACAGTAACAGCATATCCACCAATCTTGTATTCCATGCTGACGACACAGACAACAGCGCCCCCATAACGACTGCCAACGATGACCTGGGAAATACAAACCGCCCACGAACCACGGCTAACGTAGGTTGGAACGCCGCCGGTACCTTGGGTCCCTGGACCAACGGTGACGAATATCAATCGCCGGATATAAGCACTGTCATACAGGAGGTTGTCAGCCGCAACGGCTGGTGCGGTGGCAACAGCATGACGTTGCTGGTCAGCGGAACCGGACTGCGCATCGCCAAGTCTTATGAGAACGATCCGAGCCAAGTTGCCAAACTGGATATCACCTACGACCCGGACAGCAGCCCAACCGGCTGTATGAACCAAGAGTTCGGCGTGCGGGTCAGCGCCAGTAGCGACGATGCCGAACAGAACAGCAGCGGTGCCGTTAACCTGACCAGCAGCGATCTGGAGTTGGTTACCGAATCGACCACCCAAACTATCGGTTTACGTTTTAATAACATTCAACTCAATCAAGGTGCCACGGTTACCAGCGCCTACCTTGAGTTCGCCGTGGACGAGATCGACGCAACGACGGCGACTAGCCTGACTATAAAAGGTGAAGATACAGCCAGTGCTGCGACCTTTACCACCGCCAGTAACAACATCAGCAGCCGTTCCACCACGACCGCCAGTGCCACCTGGAGCATCAGCGAACAATGGACCACGGCCAATGAGCTGAAAGCCAGCCCCGACATCGCGCCAATTATCAACGAACTGCTGGCCAGAGGCGACTGGGTGCCCGGTAACAGCATGGCCTTTATCATCACCGGCAGCGGCAAGCGTGTGGCGCATGCCTATGATGGCAGCAGCCTTGCCCCGCGTCTGGTCTACATCACCGATCCAAACACCGTCCCCACCTCCAGCAATACCGTGCGTACCCGCCTGATCGAAGAAGTCACCAGTCTTGATCACAAGAGCGGCACCCCCATCGTCGACAGTCTCTATGAAGCAGCGCTTTACTTCAGAGGCGAAGGCGTCGACTACGGCAAGACCCGTGGCAGCGGCACCAGTAGCCGAGCCAAGACACGGGTTTCGTACGGTACGCCTATTCCGGCTACCGGCGAGATCAGCGCTTACACCGGCGGCACACTGGTTCGTCCGACAGGCTGTACCACGGATAACCTGGGCAGCTCCGCCTGTGAAGAGGAAGAGATCACCGGTAGCCCTATCTACACCACCCCAATAAGCGAAAGCTGCCAGTCGAATCATATTGTGCTACTGACCGATGGCTACGCCAGTGTCAATACCTCTGCGGATAAAGTGAAAACCATGGCAGGCCTCACCGCCTGTGCGGACAGTGGTTCTGAAGCCTGCGGCACCGAATTAATCAGCTTCCTGAAGAATAGCGATCAACACAGCGGCTTATCCCAGGATCAGACCATTAAGACCCATACCATCGGCTTTAACTTCTCCGACCCCTGGTTGGCTGGCCTGGCCACAGCCGGCGGCGGTGGCTACTACGAAGCCAGTTCAACCGCCGGTTTATTGGATGCCTTCGACACCATCGTCAAGACCATCAAGGCGGTCAACACCACCTTTGTGGAACCCAGCGTGACCATTAACCAGTTCAACCGCTTCGCCCACCGTGATGACGTGTACTTCGCCCTCTTCAAGCCCCAGGAAACGCCAAAATGGTTTGGTAACCTGAAAAAATACCGCCTGCAAGGCAGCCCAGCCACCCTGTACGACAGCCAGAATCCGGCGCAGCCTGCCATCGACCCCAGTACCGGTTTCTTTAGTATCGAAAGCCAGAGCTACTGGTCCGCCGATGAAGATGGCAATGTGGTCGAGAAAGGCGGCGCCGCCAGCAGGATACCCACAACCAGGAACGTCTTCACCAGCGTCAGTGGTGCTGCGCTCAGTGTGGCAGACAACAAGTTCCACGAGAGCAATGCGCTGGTCACAAAATCGCTGCTGGATATTAGCGCTGAAAGCGACGCCTACCGTACAGGGCTGGTTAAATGGGCGCGCGGGCTGGATGAAAATGACGCGCCACGCTACGAAATCGGCGACCCCCTGCACTCGCGCCCGGAACTGGTCACCTACGACGGCACCAGCAGCACCCTGGAAAGCACCATCTTTTTCGGCACCAACGAGGGTTTCTTGCACGCCATTGATATCAACACCGGTATCGAGCAATTCGCCTTTATCCCTAAAGAACTGCTCGGCAATCTGAACACCTTCTATGCCAACACGGCGGTGACTAATCGTCCTTATGGTTTAGACAGCGGCATTACACTGTGGACCAAGGATGCCAACCGCGATGGTGACCTGAAAGATAGCGATGACTTCGCCTATCTGTATATAGGTATGCGCCGTGGCGGTAACAACTACTACGCGCTGGATGTGACCGATGTTAGTGCGCCCACGTTGATGTGGCAGATCGAGGGCGGCAGTGGTGATTTTCTCCACTTGGGGCAAACTTGGTCAAAGCCCATTAAAACCCGCTTGCATTTCGATGATGCGGACCACGATGTGCTGATCTTCGGCGGCGGCTATAATGCGGCTCAAGACAGCGTCAGCGTTCGTACTGCGGATAGTATCGGTAATGCCATCTATATGGTTGACGCCCTGACCGGCGCACTGATCTGGTCCGGAGGTGGTGGCACGGGTCACGATGAGACCTTTGCCGACATGGACTACAGCATCCCTTCCACCCTTAACGTTGTGGATATCAACCGCGACGGCTTTGCCGAACAGATCTACGTCGGCGATATGGGGGGCCAGCTGTGGCGCTTCGATATCAATCAGGATCCTGCGGTAAAACTGGAAAGCAAGCTGGTGACCGGTGGCGTAATCGCAGACCTGGCGGGCAGCGACGCAGCCAATAATCGACGCTTCTATTATCCTCCCGATCTCGCCTTGGCGGTCGAAGGAAAAAGTCGTTACCTCTCCGTTGCTATTGGCTCCGGCTACCGGGCACACCCGCTGAATACTGCCGTACAAGACCGTTTTTACATGGTTAAGGTACCGGATATCTACACCGTGCCTGCCAGCTATTCAACCTGGGCAGAGTCCGACCTGTACGACGCCAGCGCCAACCTGATCCAGCAAGGCGACACCGCCCAGCAAGCGGCGGCGCAGGTTGCACTGTCTAACGACGACGCGTTGCGCAAGCAAGGCTGGTATATCAACATGGAGCATACGGGGGAGAAAGTATTAGCCTCGAGCCTGACCATCCAAAATCAGATCGTCTTCACCACCTACGAGCCCAAGGCCTCGGTGACCGGTTCCTGTAATCCGGCGCAGGGCACCAGCCGTGCCTACCTGGTCAGCCTGTTCGATGCCTCCCCCATGGTCGACGTCAACCAGGACACCAGTGTGACCAAAGAGGACCGGATCATCCAGCTGCAGATCGGCAGTATTCCTGCCACCCCCACCGTGATCGACACCCTGGAAAGCAAGCCCACGGTCTGGGTCGGACCCGAGCGGGTAGACCAGGTCGATACCGATGTAGAATCGGTCCGGACCTACTGGATCGAGGAAAATAAATCGTGCGACTGCTAATTAGCCACCGCAAGCAGGGGGAGCAAGGTTTTACCCTGACCGAATTGATGATCACCGTCGCGATCGCGGGCATCTTGTCCGCCATCGCCTACCCCAGCTATCAGTCCTATCTGATATCCAGCTACCGCAAGGATACCCAGAATGCCCTGCTGGCCTTTGTGACCAGCATGGAACGCCACAAAAGCGACCACCGTACCTATCTATCGGCGATGGGTGAAAACAGCTTTCCCAGCGCCCCTAAAAACACGGTCTACCCCAGCCAAGCCCCTATCGATTCCGGTACCAAAGTCTATGACCTGAAGATACAAACGGCGACAGCAACGAGCTACACACTACGAGCCACCCCGATCAGCGCTACGGTGCAAGACGGAGATGGGTTTCTAGAAATCACATCGGCGGGTCTGAAGCGCTGGGACAAGAACAACAACGGCATCGCCACCGATAGCGGTGAAAATAATTGGAAGCCGTAAACGAAGAGACGAGGAACGAGTACAGGCTAAAGACGAGGTATTCGTGTTTCGTCAACTTAGCGCAGAAACGGCGAAGGACTTCGCCTGTCGGCAGACTCCTACGGGAGTGGGTTGCCCATTGTCGGAGTGTGCCTGTACGCGATAGCGGGTGCATGAGTGAGCCCCACCGGCCGCCAGCGGGCTCCTACGGGGCTATAAACGCAATACGCCGGTGCGGATCATCTCGGCATAGACGAAGCCTTTCAAGGCCACATCGGCATCCGGGGCTAATCCTACGAACTCAACGCCGTAATAAAAAAGCAGCCGCCCCTGCTCATCACGATTCTCCGTTTCACTACAGACCCGTGCCTCAAAATGCGCGGGAAGTAGCCTGTGACCCACCGGCAGCTCAACATCGATACTTAAGCGTTGTCCTACCTGTAGCGAAGGCGCTGAAAAGGCCAGCTTGGCACCGCCAATGCTAACCTCGTTCAACCGCGCATTCAGCGTACGTGCCTCACTGTGCACGAGCGCTTTCAACGCCGTCCAGATGCGCGGCAAGACACGAGAGGCGTCGGGCTCGATCTGTGCGGGAAGCTGCAGATGCAGGTAGGGAAACGGGGCGTGTTGTCTTTCTACAATCCGGGAGTGAAAGCTGTACCCCTGGTCTTCTATAAACAACCTCAAGACCAGCTTTTCGGCCTCCTCGAGCTGGATATGGCTACCTTGAATCTGTGGCGCGGTGACCAGCAGTGTCTCCCCGGGAAGGTAACCAACCAGCTCCACGGGGAAACAACGCTTGTGAGACGGCACCTCAAGTTCAATAGGTGTCCCTGGCAGCAAGCGTAACGCCTGTAACGTTGTAGCCATGGACCTGTACCCTCGCTTAAATGATCCGCTCACCCTTGGCCTGTTTGTCGGCATGGTACGAAGAGCGGACTAGAGGCCCGCTGGCCACATGCTTAAAGCCAAGTTCCTTGGCCATCTCTTCGAAGACCTTAAATTCATCCGGATGGACAAAGCGGTCGACCGGCAAGTGACTGGCACTGGGCTGCAGGTACTGGCCGATGGTGATCATGTCGACATGATGCGCCCGTAAATCACGCATCACCTGGATGATCTCTTCGTTAGTCTCCCCCAACCCGACCATCAGGCCAGACTTGGTGGTGACTTCTGGGCAGCGCTGTTTGAAGGCGGCCAACAGATCGAGAGACCACTGGTAATCAGAGCCCGGACGCACCTGTTTATACAAACGCGGCACCGACTCCAAGTTATGATTGAAGACGTCCGGCGGCTGTTTTTCCAGCTCATCCAGCGCAACGTCCATTCGACCACGAAAATCGGGTACCAGTGTTTCGATCTCAATGCCAGGAATCGCAGCCCGCGTTTCTTGTACACAGCGGGCAAAATGCCCGGCTCCGCCGTCGCGCAGATCGTCACGGTCGACCGATGTAATAACGACATACTTTAAGCGCATATCCGCGATAGCCTCAGCCATGGCACGCGGTTCATTCTGATCCAGCGGATTGGGACGGCCGTGGGCAACGTCGCAGAACGGGCAACGCCGGGTACAGATATCCCCCATAATCATAAACGTTGCGGTGCCGTTACTGAAACATTCACCCAGATTGGGGCAACTGGCTTCTTCGCACACCGATGACAATTTATGTTGCCGCAAGCGTTGCTTGATGCGATTGATTTCGGGCGAGGCGGGCATCTTGACGCGTAGCCAATCGGGCTTACCGCGCATATCCTTTTTATCGGTCGGTATCACCTTAACCGGGATTCTGGCCAGCTTATCCGCCCCGCGTAATTTAACGCCCTGCTCGACTTTTACCGGCTGCTTTTTATTTTCCACCACACGTGCTTCCGCGCTCTGAAGCTCAGTTTCGCCCTTACCGGCTGCCGACATATCGGAGAGGTCAGTCATTTCAATCCAACTCTTGTTTAATAATTGTGCCAGTATACCCTAATCTATTGATCAGGTACTTCTCTACCCGGCCATTCAAATCGGCCAAGCTAGCCGCCGGATTATGCGCCTTGGCCTGCGTCATCGCCAAGCCGGCGTACCCACAAGGGTTTATACGCAGAAACGGGGTCAGGTCCATATCCACGTTTAATGCCAGCCCATGAAAACTGCAGCCTCGGCGTACACGAAGCCCCAACGATGCAATTTTATCACCCCGCACATAAACCCCAGGGGCATCCGGTTTGGCGTAAGCCTCGATACCCAGGTCGTCCAGCACAGAGACTAGCGCCTCTTCCATCAAGGTCACCAGGTCTCGGATACCCAGTTTAAGCCGCCGCAGATCCAACAGCAGATAGACCACCAGCTGTCCCGGCCCGTGGTAGGTCACCTGCCCACCCCGATCGACCTGCACCACCGGTATATCGCCAGGCGCCAACAGGTGCTCGGCTTTGCCCGCCTGTCCCTGGGTAAAAACAGCCTGATGCTCCAGCAGCCAGATTTCATCCGCCGTGCCACTGTCCCGCTGATCGGTAAACCGGTGCATCGCTTCCAGCATCGGTGAGTAATTCTGCAGTCCGAGACGCCGGATAACCACCCTGTCCATTACATCACCATCTTGACAAGACCCGTAGCCAGCAAGTCGGCATGGATCGATTTAAGCTGGCTTTCCCCGGTGGCACGAATACGCACCCGTATCGAGACAAAACTGCCATTGCGGCTGACGTGCTGACTGATCTGAGCCAGATCAATATCCGGCGCGTGCTTCTGCATAATCTCGATAACCCGATCCTGCAGTGTCGGATGATTATCGCCAATCACCTTGATAGGATAATTTTCACAGGGAAACTCTATCTTAGGGGCGCTGGGTTCACTCATTTACTCACTTCCTCATGCGCACTGTCCCCACGAAGACAGCGCTGTTCAAAATTAACAAAACCCTCGGCCACTCGTCGCCATACCGGGCCGGGCTTCCCATCGCCCACCACCTGTTCATCCAGCATTAACACCGGAATAACACCCCGGGTCGAGCTGCTGATCCAGATTTCATCGCACTGGCGGGCACGTTCCAGCGGCACATCCTCTTCGACCCAGTCTATAGCGGCTTCCTGGGCCAGCTGCTGGACCAAATCCCGGGTGGTACCACCGAGTATCCAGGGCCCGCGCCGAGGCGTGCGAATGACGCCGTCGGAAATAACAAATAGATTACAGGCCGAACCTTCGGTCAATAAACCGTCTCGAACCATCAAGGCTTCCTGAGCCCCCTGGTTAAACGCCTCCTGCAGGGCCATGATATTCGGCAACAAGGTCGTTGCTTTAATGTCGCACCGTGACCAACGTAGATCCGCCGTTGTAATAGCCGAAATCCCCTGAACCTGGTCCAAGGGTGCGGAAAGCGCCATGTGAATCGGGTAGCTAAACGCCAAACAGGTGGGCTCAAGCGATGTCACTACCTGGTGGCGCCGACAACGGTCAGCCCCCCGGGTAACATGCAGATATACCGCCTGATGCTCGCCACTATTTCGCCCGACCAACGCCTGGCAGACCGTCTTCCAAGGTATGTCGCAAACAATCCCGACGGCATCCAGGCTGCGCTGCAAGCGGTCCAGATGTTCCTGGAGGCGAAACCCCTGCCCCTGGTAAAAGGGAATGACTTCATAGACGCCGTCGCCAAACAAAAAACCCCGGTCGTAAATCGAAATATGGGCATCGGATTCCGCTAAATACTGGCCATTAAGAAAGACAATCGACGTCATAATGTCACCCCGTTATTCCATCGGATCTCACCCCATAATAGGATCTTTGCTGGCATGGGTGGACAAGAAACCCACTTAGAGGCGATAAAAAATATCTGTCGACAACGGTTACTGCTGCCCAAGACGATTACTTACCACGGCGATTCCTTACAACAATTATTCCCTAATCAAGAAAACAGCCCTCTTTAGGAGGGCTGTCTAGGCCCAACTATGGGCCATAATGAAAAAATGCACCTGCGCTTGCCCGTGGCGTACCTACCCGATCAGGGAGAGAAAGAACAATACGATACTGTGCCAGATTCGCTTCATCAGCCCGGCAGGTTCGACAGACTCTAGCGCCACAACCGGCGCTTCCAGCAGGACTTCACCGTTAAGGCTGATATTCACCTTGCCGTAACTCGTACCCTGGGTAACCGGTGCCTGGATAACTTTATCCAGATCCAGCGTGGCTGTTAATGCATCGACCTGCCCACGAGGAATGGTCACCGCCACGGGCTGATTAATGCCGAGTTTTAACGTGTCTTGCACCCCAGACCAAACAGAGGCTTCATTCAGCACTTCATTGGCGCGATAAAACTGATGGGTTTCATAGAAACGAAAGCCATAAGCCAGTAATTTCTGACTCTCCTGCGCTCGGGATTCTTCGCTGGACGTTCCCATCACGACGGAGATCAACCGCATGCCGTTACGCTTGGCGGAGGCCACAAGACAATACCCCGCTTCATCGGTATGCCCTGTTTTCAAGCCATCAACGCTATTATCCCGCCACAACAATTTGTTTCGATTGGGCTGGCGTATTTTGTTGTACGTGAAATATTTTTCCGAATATAGACTGTACTGCTCAGGAAAATCATTAATAATCGCTTTGGCCAGCAAACCCAAATCATACGCGGTGGTGTAATGGTCTTTAGCCGGCAAGCCGGTTGCATTGATGAAATGGCTATCGTGCATGCCCAACAGCTGAGCATGCTGATTCATCAAGCCAGCGAAGGCATCTTCACCGCCAGCGATATGCTCGGCCATCGCAACACTGGCATCATTACCTGACTGAATAATAATCCCTTTGATCAGATCGCCAACCTTGACCTGCGTCCCCTCACGAATAAACATCCGTGAACCCGGAGTACGCCAGGCTTTTTCACTGACAAGCACCAGATCATCAATACCAATATTGCCCTTGCTCAACTCATATTCGGTGATATAACTGGTCATCATCTTGGTCAGGCTGGCCGGCGGGATGCGTGTATTCTCTTTGCTGGACACCAGAATCCGTCCCGTATCGGCATCCATAAGCAAATAGGACGTGGCGGCCAGGCTCGGTGGGGCCGGGATAATAGAAGGCGCCGCTATTGGCGCTTGAGCGGCATACGCCGGACCGGCCAACAGCAGGGTCATCAATCCTGCTTTGAAGGTAAAAAACAACGTTTTCAGGCGAGTGGGAAAGGGGGTCATAACGAAAATTCTACTCTTGAAATCAAGCCGGATACTGTAACCAATGGTTCAGGGCAAGTCCACCACGTGCGGGTCATGGAACCCCGCCTGCTTTAACCGCTCCACCAGAATGGCGGTCGAAGTCGTTACGGGTAGAGGGCCGAGCCGAACCCGGTACAGCGTCTTAGCCCCCTCGCGCTCACTCACCGCGACAGGCCATTGCGGAAGCACCTCACTCAGGCGTTGTTGCACGTTTTTCGCCGCCTCACGACTACTATAGGCACCGATTTGAAGGTAACGCGCGACCCCGTTCTCAACCGACGTGCCAGGTTGCGCAGCCGTGATCGACGCCCGGACTCCCAACGGGCGTGGAATCGGCTCGGGGGTAATGGCCTCGACCAAAACGGAAGCCGTACCGGCGCGCAACATACCCAGGCGGTGCGCGGCCGCATAAGACAGATCAATCAGTCGGTCTGCATGGAAGGGACCGCGATCATTGACACGCACGACTACCGAGCGCCCAGTTGCCTGATTGGTGACCCGCGCAAAGCTCGGCAAGGGCAGAGACTTATGTGCCGCCGTCATCGCGTACATATCATAGATCTCGCCGTTTGACGTCGCATGACCATGGAATTTACGCCCGTACCAGGAGGCGACACCCTGCTCCCGGTACCCCTGGGCGGACGCCATCACCTGGTACGATTTACCCCACACGGTATAGGGGCTACGATTTCCCCCAGGGCTGTAAGGCTCAGAACGCGGTACCGCATCTTTAACATGGGACAGATCAACCGCCTGCTCGGGCCCGACATCTTGGTCCATCGAATACCGGGACGATTGAGTAGGCCTGGTTTCACAGCCACTCAATAGCACGGCCAAAGCAATCAACAGTAGCGGCTTGGGCCGTGACGAGAGGCGCAGCAACGCGTTTCGGGCTAAAGACACCCGATAGCCTAGCCGGTCAACACAGGGACATCGCATAGTTACGGCGCAGCCCGCTGATACTGCGCACGTATCTCCTGACTCAATTGATACACCGCCATGGCATATAACGTACTGTGGTTATAACGGGTGATGACATAGAAGTTGGCTAACCCCAGCCAATATTCCTCACCCGATTCCCCTTCCAATAACATGGCGGTGGCCACCTGGTCGGCATCCAACGACGTAGCTAACGCTGCAGACACACGCGGCTTAAAACCCTGAGCCAGCCAATAGGAAAGAGGATGCTCGGGTTTCAACGACTGGCTGAAGCGCTCAGCGGCCAATGCGCGCGGTAAATCCGCCTGTAGCGCGACCGGTTCACCGGTGCGCCAGCCATGCTGTTTGAAATAGTTAGCAACGCTACCAATAGCATCCACGGGATTGGTTACGATATCGCGACGCGCATCACCATCAAAATCCACGGCATAATGGCGGTAACTGCTAGGGATAAACTGACCGTACCCCATCGCACCGGCATAGGAGCCCTTAATAGCCTCGGCCGTCAATTTTTCTTCACGCAGCAAGAGCAGGTAGTGCTCCAATTGACCGCTGAAAAACCGACTCCGCGGCGGGTAGTCAAACGCCAGCGTGGCCAGCGCATCCAGCACCCGATAACTGCCGGCATTGCGGCCATAACGCGTTTCTACGCCGATGATGGCGACAATGATCTCGGGTGCAACACCGTATTGCTCGGTTGCGCGCTGGATCGTCGCTGCATGCTCGTTCCAGAATTGAATGCCTTGATCGATGCGCTGCTGCTGCAGAAATATATTCCGGTACTCGCCCCAGCTCAGCCGCTTTTCTGCCGGACGCGCAATCGCTTTTAGGATCGATTCCTGGCGCCGTGCATTGCTCAGCAAACCCCGTACGGCATCAGCCTCGAAACCCTGTTCGACCATTCGGGCAACAAACGCAGCCGCATCGGCGTGCTCTGCATATCCCACCTGAGAACCTGCCTCAGAATCCGTCTCATGAGCAACGCTTATCGATGACAACAAGGCTGCCATCAAGAGCAACAGCGTCGACAGACGCACTGACTTACCTGCTTCGTGCATACACCACCTCCGAGTTTTAGCGTGTCACCATCGAGCGATGGGTATGGATTGACATGATGATTCCGAAACCGGCCAGCAGCGTCACGATCGACGTACCGCCAAAGCTGACCAGCGGCAAGGGTACGCCAACCACCGGCAGGATGCCACTGACCATGCCCATGTTGACAAAGACGTAAACAAAAAACGTCAGCGTCAGACTGCCAGCCAGCAGCCGGCCAAACGTATCTTGGGCCTGGGTTGCAATATAGAGCCCGCGGGCGATGATACAAAAATAGAGCGCGAGCAGACCGAGAATACCCACCAGCCCCAATTCCTCAGCCAAGACCGCAAATATAAAATCGGTATGACTTTCGGGAAGGAAATCGAGCTGGGACTGGGTTCCCTGCGACCAGCCCTTTCCGTATACCCCGCCCGAGCCGATGGCCGTCTTGGACTGGATAATATTCCAGCCCGTCCCCAGAGGGTCGCTTTCAGGGTCAAGAAGCGTTAAGACGCGCTGGCGCTGATAGTCCCGCATCCCCATCCACAACAGGGGGGCACAGACACCCGCAAGCGCGGCTGCCGAAAAGATAAACCGCCAGCGGATACCGGATAACAACAATACAAAGACCCCTGCCGACGCAATCAACAGCGATGTACCCAAGTCAGGCTGGCGCGCAATCAATAGGGTAGGAATAACCAGCAAGGCCACCGCCACAGCAACGTTGCGGATACTGGGTGGCAATGGTTTATCAGCAAACCACCAGGCAAGAGTCATAGGCACGATCAGCTTCATAATTTCAGAGGGCTGAAAACGCGGCAGACCCGGGAACTGCAGCCAGCGCTGGGCACCTTTGGCCCCCACGCCAACCAGAAGCACGGCGATCAGCAGCCCGATACCGACAGCAAAAAACCACGGGGCCCAGCGCCTGAAATAACGCGGATTGATACAGGCCACCCCGATCATCACCACAAACGCAACGCCAATCCGTGCCAGCTGCCGCTCAAGCGCGGCCATACTCTGACCGGATGCGCTGTAAAAAACAAACAACCCACAGCCGGTCAGCAACAGAAGTAACAACAACAAAATGGGGTCTAGGTGGGTGTACGACCACAGCCCTCGCTCCCGCTGCAGGTGACTGGCAGCGTCCGGAAGCGAACGATGAAAGTCTTTTTTATTCATGGCTGTGCGACCACCGTTACTGTCTCACGCAATAAAAACTCATCAAATACCAAACGGGCGACCGGCGCAGCCACACTACTACCACCGCCACCATTTTCGACGACAACCGCCAACACAATTTTGGGATCTTCGGCCGGAGCAAACCCGACAAATAGCGCGTGATCGCGGTATTTCTCCGCGATGGCATCGGCATCGTACTCTTCGTCCTGCTTGATACCAAGCACCTGCGCGGTACCCGTTTTACCGGCTATGCGGTAGGGCGCATCGGCGCCCACTCTCCGCGCGGTACCGTGGGCGCTGTGCATTACGCCCTCCATGGCGTCGATAATGTGCTTCCAGTAACCCTCTTTGGTCAGAATGATATCCGCTAGCTGCTTTTGCGGAGGAATGTCCAACCTGAACTCGGGTTCATCGATCACTTGTTTCAGCATCCGGGTCACCTTCCATTGCCCCTTGTTGGCAATCGCCATGGTAGCGGTCGCCAATTGCAGCGGCGTTGCGCTCAAAAAACCTTGACCGATACTCAGATTAAGCGAATCGCCGTTGTACCAGGGCTTACCCCGTACCCGCCGCTTCCACTCCCGGGAGGGTAACGTTGCCGCATGGGCTTCAGGCAGGTCAAGACTGGTGACTGCACCAAAACCGAAGCGTCCCAGATAATCCGACATGGGGTCGATCCCCATTCGGTGCCCGATATCATAAAAGAAGGTATCACAGGACTCGGTGATCGCTTTGAAAAGGTCGACCTGTCCATGCCCCCATTTCTTCCAGTCCCGATAAAAACGACCGCCTTTGGTCAGCTGATACCAACCCGGGTCGCTGACACTGAAAGCCGGACTCACCGTCTGGGTATCGATGGCGGCAAGGGCAATAATGGGTTTAGTAGTGGACGCCGGTGGATAGCGCCCGCGTAATGCACGATTAAATAGCGGTAGATCTTCCGATTGCTGCAACCCCCGGTATGCTTTCCCGCTAATCCCCGAGACAAATAAATTGGGGTCATAGCCTGGCTTGCTAACCATGGCGAGAATGCCACCCGTTTTGGGATCCAACGCAACCAACGCCCCCTTCCTGTCGCCCAGGGCCTTCTCTGCAACCCGCTGTAACTGAACATCGAGGTGTAACTGAATATCCTTTCCCGGTACCGGGTCTACCCGATCCAGAACGCGCATTACCCGGCCACGGGCGTTGGTTTCAACCTTTTGCATACCCACCTGACCATGCAGAAGGTCTTCATAGAATTTTTCAACACCCAGTTTTCCGATATGGTTGGTGGCGCTGTAATTCTTTTCATCAACCCGGGCCAGCTCACGTTCGTTGATACGCCCCACGTATCCGAGCGCATGCACCAGCGATTCACCAAAGGGGTAGTAACGAATTAACTCCCCCTCCACATGTACACCGGGCAGCCGATAAAAATTCACTGCAATCCGGCCAATCTCTTCATCGTTAAGACGGTAACGAAGCGGCACCGACTCGTAGGGGCGTCGTCGCTGCTTCAGGCGCTTACGAAAGCGCTCGACATCCTGATCATCAATATCGATCAACTGGCGCAACGCGCTGATCGTCGCATCCAGATCTTTGACCCGTTCTTTCGTCAGCACGAGGTTAAAGCTCGGACGGTTGTCGGCCAACAACTCGCCATTGCGGCCGTAGATCAGACCACGGGTCGGTGGCACCCCTTGCAGCTGCATGCGGTTACGGTCAGAGATCGTCGCAAAACGGTCATACTGCGTCACCTGCAGAAATGCCATTCTCGCAACGAGGGCACCAAACAGCACAAACACCACCAACAACGCCACGATGGTACGATGGGCAAAGGTGCGCCGCTCTCGGTGATGATCCTTGAGTGCTACAGGTTGTCTCATGCCATGTGCTTATTTGTGATAAGGATGCCCTTGCAAAATGGTCCAGGCACGGTAGATTTGCTCAGCGAGCAGAACGCGTACCAATGGGTGTGGAAGCGTCAGCCCGGACAGCGACCATTTCTGGTCAGCACGCGCCGAGCAGCGCGGGTCAAGACCATCGGGGCCGCCAACCAGTAAGGACACATTCACGCCATCCATTAACCAACCATCCAGCTGATCGGACAACTGCTCCGTGGACCAGTTCCGCCCGCCGACTTCCAGTGCCACGACGCGATCATTCGCACCGATTGCCGCCAGCATCTGGTCACCTTCTTTTTGAATCGCCCGCTTCAGATCAGCGCCTTTACCCCGATGCCCCAAAGCAAGTTCATGCAGCTCAAGACTCACCTCGGCGGGCAGGCGTTTAACGTATTCCTGAAACCCTTCCGTGATCCAGCCCGGCATTTTACTGCCCACAGCAATCAGTCTGATACGCATCGATCAGGCCTCAGCAGCAGCGTCCAGCGTCCAGAGGCTCTCCAGATCATAGAGCGCTCGCACCTGTGGCTGCATGACATGCACCACCACATCGCCCAGGTCAACCAGCGCCCATTCTCCCGCCTCGAGACCTTCCACACCAATCACGTCTACGCCGGCTTTTTTACTGTCTTGCACCACGTTATTGGCAACCGCCTTGACATGGCGATTCGAGGAACCGCTGGCAATAACCATATAGTCGGTTACGCTGCACTGCCCCCGCACATCCAGAATAACGATATCCCGGGCTTTCAAATCTTCGAGCGCATTACGCACCAGGTGAATCAGTTGCTTAGTTTGCATATTTCCTCGGTTCCAGTTCTATAGAGCTGCCGTTCACAGACATAGTTCCATACAGGGTCCGGCAACAGGTAACGGGCGGATCGACCCGCCGTAATAAGGGTGCGGATATGCGTCGATGAGATATCCAGCGGGGTTTGTTCATGCAGCAAGATTACGCCACAGGGCGTATCTTGAAGGTAAACCGGATCAGGACGAATAAAATCCTTGGCCCAGGTATAGATCGGGTGCTCAGCCGTCAACGCCCAACCGGGGCGCTGAACAACCAACAGGTTAGCCAAGCCTAAAATTTCTTCCCAGCGGTGCCAGCGGTGCAGCGACAGGAAGGCATCCATCCCCATGATCATTGTCAGCGACGCGTTACGTCCCCATTCCTGCCGGCACTCGTGCAGCGTGTCGACCGAATAGGACGGCGCGTTACGGCGCAACTCGCGATCATCGGCGACCAGCCCCGGCTCGTCGGCGACGGCCAGCCGCACCATGTCCATGCGCTGCTTGGCGCTGCAATGGGGCTCACCACGGTGCACCGGCTGGTAGCAGGGTATGAGATTCAGCTGATCGACCGCCAGCAGGTCACGGATTTCGAGTGCGGTGCGCAAATGGCCGTGATGGATAGGATCGAAGGTCCCCCCCAACAAGGCCACCCGCTTCGGGGCCGAGCCAGACGTCGGTTCTGAACCCGGCGGCCGGGAACTAGACGACAGGGAACTAGAAAGTATCAAGACTGCACGCCACCCTTGTCAAACACAGGCTACGGTTACTGGCGGATATGACCATCACCCAGAACCACATATTTTTGCGACGTCAGGCCTTCCAGCCCCACAGGCCCACGGGCATGAATTTTATCGGTTGAGATACCGATTTCAGCACCCAAACCGTATTCAAACCCGTCAGCAAAGCGCGTTGACGCATTGATCATAACGGAGCTGGAGTCGACTTCAGCCAGGAATCGACGACCGCGCGTGTAACTTTCAGTGACGATTGAATCGGTATGGTGTGAACCATAGCGGTTGATATGGGCAACAGCCTCGGTCAAAGAGTCAACCAGCTTTATCGATAGAATCGGAGCCAGATACTCGGTGCTCCAATCGGCTTCGGCAGCGGCAGCGATCGTCGGCAAGTACGTGCGGGTGGCTTCGCAACCGCGTAATTCGACCGCTTTTTCAGCATAGGCTTCCGCCAGGCGCGGCAACACCGCGGCAGCAACGTCCTGGTGCACCAATAGCGTCTCCATGGTGTTACAGGTACCGTAACGATGGGTCTTGGCATTGATCGCGATCGGTAACGCCTTATCGAGATCGGCGTGCTTATCGATAAAGACGTGACAAATACCATCTAAATGCTTGATAACCGTGACCCGCGCATCGCGACTCACCCGCTCAATCAGGCCCTTTCCGCCCCGGGGTACGATCACGTCCACATATTCAGGCATGGTGATCATCGCCCCGACCGCGTCGCGGTCGGTCGTTTCAACCACCTGCACCGCGGAGGCAGGTAGGCCCGCCGCCACCAACCCTTGACGAATACAGCGGGCAATGGCTTGATTGGAATGAATCGCTTCACTGCCGCCACGTAGGATCGCGGCATTACCGGACTTGAGGCACAGACTCGCGGCTTCAGCGGTCACATTGGGACGAGACTCATAAATGATACCGATCACACCCAGGGGGACTCGCATCTTACCCACCTGGATTCCCGACGGCATATAGTTCAAATCAGTGATGCCACCAACCGGGTCCGCTAATGCCGCTACCTGACGCAAGCCTTCAATCATGGCATCGATGCGGGCAGGGTTGAGCTCAAGGCGGTCCAACATCGCGGCATCCAAACCCTGTTCACGCCCCGCAGTCATATCCTGGTTATTCGCCGCAATCAAGGTATCGCGCGCTGCATCGATAGTCTCGGCCATCGCCAGTAGTGCAGCGTTTTTCATACCGGTATTCGCTCTGTTCAACTCGGTCGCAGCAGCACGAGCCTGCTGACCCAGGCTCGCCATGTACTCGGTGACGTTCATTATCAAACCCTTTTGTCAGTGAATGGCGGCATTATACCGCGACTCCGGCAATCGGTGCATGCCAAATCCTAACAAACTGCTTTCCCCCCCCCCATTTCGCCCTCATCCGCTCTACCCTCTTAACCCATTGAAGCTTAATTGCTATTATCGATGATCTAGCTCCGCAGCGGATGCGACCAGATCGATACCGACACAACGTTTTCCGCTCAACACCCTTGCAGCCCGAACATCGCTACCGTCGACCGCTGCCCTAGAAGAGATCATCTGCGCCCCATGCTCAAGCGCCGTATAATGTCCACCCAGAAAATCCGTCACTTGAGCATCAAGACCAAAATCTTGCTGCTATTAGCCTCGCTCATGACGCTCAGCTACGGCGTTACCCTGCTGCAGTTTCAAAACGATATGCGTGAATTCGGCCAGGCGCAGTTTGATACGCTGGGCAAAGCCGTCACCACTCAGACCGCGCTAAGCAGTAGCCAGATGCTCCTAGCCAAAGACTGGGTAAGCCTGAACATCAGCCTTCGTCATCTAACCGATGACGCCCAGATCCAAGGTGCAGAAGTTCTGGATGCCAGCGGGCAGATCATTGCGCAATCGGGCAAACCGGGAGCCCGTCTGTTTGAGGCGCAGATCAAAGCCAGTGATGAGCTATTAGGTAAAGTCCGCCTCTACCTGACCACCCTGCCTATGGAACGCGAGCTATTGCGCAGCATGCGCACAACCGGCCTGTATGCCCTGCTGGGCGGCATCGTACTGCTGGGCGCAGCCTTTTTGCTGGCGCGCCATCTAACGGCCCCCCTAAAACAACTGCGCAATGCCTGTCGTCAACTTCAAAAGGGCGACCTGATCCAGCCTCTGGACGAGAACCGCTGGGATGAACTGGGTGAGATAAACCGCCTGCTGAATCGTCGCTTTTCCCCGGAAAAACACCCCTGTGACCCGCGGGATACGCCCTCCTCTCAAGACCTCTCGGATGTGACCCGTAGCACTGCCGAAACCGAACTGCGCTCATCTATCGAGCAACATCCATCTATCGAACAACATCCATCTATCGAACAACATCCATCCATCGAACAAAAACCACCTACCGAACAAAATCCGTCTATTGATCAAGGCATAGCTATCGATCAAGACACGCCCATCGGACCGGCTATTCCCGAGTTTGAACGGGCGATCGACGCGCCAGCCAGCCAGGACGCGGCGCCTTTTCCAGGCGCAACCGTTACTCATGCCACCCCTGACGAAAACAGCCCGCCGACGCTGACGCACACCCGCGGGAATGCACAAGACCTGGCAACCCATCCTGAACCCAGGCCAAAAAGCCCGATCATGCCGCAGCCACCGGCTCAGGCTTCAGCCCGTAACCATTACCTGCTGTATGTCGATCATGTCACCGTATGCGGTGAAGCACTGAACACCGAGGAACGCCGCACGCTACTCACCCCCTATAGAAAAGCGTTAAAGCGCGTTGGCGAACTGTATAACGGACAATTAAGCGATGACAGCCGCGGCAACTGGTGCCTGCAGTTCAACCCGATTGACGCCGCTGAAGCCCATGGCGTCAACGCGCTCTGCGCTGCCCAGCTCTTTAACGGCCTCTATCGAGGGCTGAATCAGCGCAGGATTCGCCATATGCAACCGTTGCTTAACTTACAAATGGCGATCAGTTGCTCCGACTATGAAGATACCGAGCTGCTCCAGCTGCTGGCTGAGGATCTGAGTAACCGCGTACAATGCAACGACCTGATCAGCACAGACAGCCTTCTTACGACGCCCCATCTGTTCAATCGGGTATTGAAAGGGGCTGAGTTGCGCCACGGGGAAGGTAATACCCTGATCATCAGCCGGCTCTGTCCGGCGTTCCAGCAGTTAATCGACCGACAGTCCGAGCACCTACTGAATCGCCTGTAACACCTTGCTGATGTTGCAAAGCCCCTGAAACAGAAAATGCAGCAGACGCCACTGAAGCGGAGTCTGCTGCACGGTCAAAGATTTCAGGGCAAGAGTATGGTCGATCCAGTGGTGGCGCGGGCTTCCAGTTCTGCGTGAGCAACAGACGCATCCGCCAACGAATGCACCTGGTTGACCGCAATGGCGACCTTGCCGCTACCGACTATATCAAACAGATCCCGTGCCCCCTCTTGCAACAGTGCCGGGGTCGCGATATGTGTTGCCAGGGTTGGTCGGGTCAGAAATAACGACCCCTTCGCCGCCAATAGCCCGATATTGAACGGCGATACAGCGCCGGTAGCATTACCGAAGGAGACCATGGTGCCGAAGGGGCGCAGGCAGTTGAGCGAATCCTCGAAGGTGGCGTCGCCGATAGAGTCATACACCACCGGAACCCCTTCACCGCCGGTAATCTGCCGCACCCGCTCTGGAATATTCTCCGTGCTGTATAAGATCGTATGCTCACAGCCATTTTCTTTTGCCAATACCGCTTTGGCTTCGGAGCCGACACAACCGATGACCGTCGCACCGAGCGCTTTAGCCCACTGACACAGGATAGATCCGACCCCGCCGGCAGCGGCATAAACCAAAATGGTATCACCGGGCTGCACCTTGTAAGTGCGTCGCAGTAGATACTGCGCGGTCAACCCCTTCAGCATCATGCCCGCCGCCTGCTGATCGCCGATATTGTCGGGTAGAGCGACCAACCGATCGGCGGCAATAATCCGCTGCGCGGCGTAGGCACCCAACGTCATCGGATAAGCCACCCGATCACCGACCTTCAGATCGCTGACGCCAGCCCCCAGTGCTTCGACCACCCCGGCAGCCTCCATGCCCAGCACCGCCGGTAATTCACAGGGATAAAGTCCGGTCCGAAAATAAACATCGATATAGTTGAGCCCAATTGCCGTCTGGCGCAGGCGCACCTCTCCGGGCCCGGGTTCTCCCATGCCTAACTCGTCGAGCTGCAACGCATCGGGACCACCATGCTGGTGAATTCTGATTACCTTAGTCATTCGTATCCTCCTCACTAGACTGAACACCGACGTCACTCTCGGCCGCACCCTACCCTGAACACACGTCACCTAAACACACACCACCCAAACACAGGTCGTTCAAAGCATCTCAACAAAAAAACCTGTCATCCCATCGGCCTAACCAGCACACATTCGGGCCTCGGCGATCGGCGATGACAACCGATTACTCATCCGTGTCAGAAACCTCGACAACAGCGCCTCCTGTTTCACAAGCCAAACGATCAACACGCTGGAAACCACGGGGAAGCTTACTGCCGCGACGTCCACGTTCGCCGGAATAATGCCCGAGATCGCTGGCTTTCATCTTCAAATAGCGCTTGCCGGCATGTACGACCAGGGTATCTTCGGGCGCCAGTACCTGAATGCCAACCAACAACTCCTCACGGCTCTGGGCACGGGCTCCGGGTATATTAATAATCTTGTTACCCTTACCGCGCGCCAGCGCAGGCAGGTCCGCGACAGGGAACACCAACAAACGCCCCTCGCTGGTAACGGCAGCCAATAGCGCCGACTTCGGGCTGACAACCGGCTGTGGCGGCATAATCTGGCTGTTTTTCGGCAAACTCAACACGGCCTTACCCGCTTTGTTTTTACCCTGCAGATCTTCCATGCGACAGAGGAAACCATAACCGGCATCGGATGCCAGCAAATACTGTTCCTGTTCTTTGCCGATCAGCAACGCATCGACGCTCACCCCGCTGGGCAAGCTCAAGCGACCGCTAAGCGGCTCACCCTGCCCGCGTGCCGAGGGCAAGGTATGGGTAGGCAACGCATAGGCCCGGCCCGTCGAATCGATAAAGACCGACGCCTGATTCGTCCGTCCGCAGGTCGCGAGTTTAAAGCCATCCCCCGATTTATAGCTCAGCGCAGTGGGATCGACATCGTGGCCTTTCGCCGCACGGACCCAGCCCTGATGCGACAACACCACCGTGACCGGATCTGAACCAAGCAGATCGAGCTCACTCAGTGCGCGCGCTTCCCCCCGCACCACAATAGGCGAGCGGCGATCATCGCCGTGCGCATCGGCATCGGCCTTCAGCTCTTTACGAATTAAACTACGCATCTTGGCCGGCGAACCCAGAATCGCTTCCAGACGCTTGCGTTCCGCGCTAAGCTCTTCCTGTTCGCCGCGAATCTTCATCTCTTCGAGCTTGGCCAGATGCCGCAGCTTTAATTCGAGTATGGCTTCAGCCTGGGCATCGCTGAGATTAAACCGCGCCATCAGCACCGGCTTGGGTTTATCTTCCTGGCGGATAATCTCGATAACCTCGTCGATATTCAGGAAGGCAATCAGCAGACCATCCAGAATATGCAGTCGGTCAACAACCTTACCCAACCGAAATTCCAGTCGCCGCGTCACGGTCCGGGTACGAAACTGCAACCACTCAACCAGAATGTCACGCAGATTTTTAACCTGTGGCCGGCCGTCCAAACCGATCATATTGAAATTGACCCGGTAGGAACGCTCCAGGTCGGTACTGGCAAACAGGTGGGCCATCAACTGCTCGGTATCAATTCGATTCGAGCGCGGCACGATCACTAGCCGGGTCGGATTCTCATGATCCGATTCGTCGCGCAGGTCACTGACCATCGGCAGCTTCTTCGCCTGCATCTGCTGGGCGATCTGCTCGAGAATTTTGGCGCCGGACACCTGATGCGGCAACGCCGTGATAACGATATCACCACTGTCACGGCTATAAACCGCCCGCATGCGTACCGAGCCACGCCCGGTGCGATAAAGACGGCGCAACTCATCGCGCGGGGTAATGATCTCAGCTTCGGTCGGATAATCGGGTCCGGGCAGCAATTCACAAAGCTCATCCAGATCGGTCTTAGGCGCATCCAGCAAACGCAGGCACGCCCCAACCACTTCGCACAGGTTATGCGGCGGGATATCCGTTGCCATGCCCACCGCGATACCCGTCGAGCCGTTCAACAGTACATTCGGTACCCGAGCCGGCAACAGCAACGGCTCATCCATGGTGCCGTCAAAATTTGGCCCCCACTCGACGGTCCCTTGCCCCAATTCACCTAACAGCGTCTGCGCATAGGCAGTCAGTCTGGATTCGGTGTATCGCATGGCCGCAAACGACTTGGGATCATCCGGCGACCCCCAGTTACCCTGCCCGTCGATCAACGGATAGCGGTATGAGAACGGCTGAGCCATAAGCACCATGGCTTCGTAACACGCGCTGTCGCCATGAGGGTGAAACTTACCCAGGACATCACCCACGGTTCGAGCGGACTTTTTGTATTTGGCGCCAGCCTTTAAGCCCAGCTCGGACATCGCATAGACGATCCGACGCTGCACCGGCTTCAGACCATCCCCGATATGCGGCAAGGCACGATCCAGAATGACATACATGGAGTAGTCGAGGTAGGCCCGTTCGCTGTACTCTTTCAGCGAAAGCCGCTCGATCCCCTCATCTATTGCAACGCTAGCAGACATATATTCCTACGACTCTCTTTGTTATTACCGCGTAACACTTCGTTGGTGTCGGGCATTAAGGCGGCAGCTTAATACCGAGAAAAAATGTCGCCTTAATAGGCGGTTCATGGATGAACCGCCGAGGCATAAAGCCACGTGAGAACAGGCGCAAAAAACCATGAAAACCGTGCAGCAAGTCCGCGCAGAAGTAGCGTCTAAGGCGCTACCCACTCAAGGCAGAAACAACGCAAACACACCGCCACCCAATGCACCGCCGTTACTGAGCCGAATGGCTCCGCATTGGCCATTGCGACAATGCTGCTGAGCAACCTGCCCAGCAAAAAAAAGGCCAAACCCCGTACTGCCACGAATAAAATCGACCCCCATGTCGGCGCACTGCAACGCCCCCAACATGGGCGGCGGGAACCCGCTACCATTATCTTCGACACGCAACACCAGGCCGCCGTCTTCCTGCTGTGCGCTGAGCCGGACACAACTGGCGCAAGCCTGAAGACGACCATCGACATAACGAACCAGATTAGTAACGATACTGCTCAACGCCCCTGTCACCAACGAACCATCAAACGTCCAACATAATGCTGGAGAAACATCTTGCTCAATGGTAATTCCCCGCGCAGACAAAACGGGTTGGCTCATCAGCGCCAGATCCTCGATAAATTCATCCAGGTATATCTCGGATAAATGCGGGTTGTATTGTTGGTTTTCCAGGCGATACAGGGCCATCAACTGCATCAGATAGCTGTTCAGTCGCGTCGACTCGAAACGCAGCTGATCCCGACTATCCGGCTTCGTCGAACTATCACAGAGCTCATCGATAAGATGGCTCATCAGCCCAATACTGTTTTTCATGTCATGCACTGACGCAGCCAGCAGCATGGAAAAATCCACGGACGGTTTATCCATATGACTCCTCGGCACGCCGAGCGTTATACAGGCCGATAGCCGAGACGAACAGCCACTCACCCGCACCAACCGGCGCGACATTATCCATGCTGCTTGTCAGCCTTGCGCTGCATCGCGGCGTATTTTTTATTTAGATTCGTGTACATGGCAAAGCGTCGATCATTCTCAGGCAAACTCGCAACCCGTCCTAAGCTGGTCTTGACCTGTGCCAACAGCGCCGTATCGATACCTTCTTTGGTCATCAGGTGCAGGCCAACCTGCACCAGGTTAAGGTTGATGGCATGGCTACGCGGCTTGTCGGTAACCGCTTGCTGCAACAGCGTAAGTGCCCGTGCCAGATCGCCTTTCTCATAGAAAACGATCGCCTGGGTGTTGAAGTTGGATTCTTCCAGCTGCATACCTGCCACCAGCAGGTCTGCCATATCCCGCCGGTTGGCCGCCTCCAGTGCGCTAATCAGCACCTCTTTCAACGCGCCGGATATAAAACCCTGCTGATCGCCTTTGCACAAGTCATAGGCCCGCAGCAGCGCGCGCTCAGCCTCTTGCGCATGCCCCTGAGCAACATGCACTTTGTAATCCATCAGCCGGGACTGCATCTGAACCTGCGCATCTCCTTTATACAACCCACGCACTTCTTCGAGCACGGCGGAAGCTTTCAACTCCAGGCGTTTATTGGCCAGGCCCCCTGTCTGCTCCAGACGCGTGACGAGGATATCGGTCAGCTTCAGATAGGTATCGGGTGTACGGTACACGGAGTGTTTCCCGATTTTCACCGAGCGATTGAACGCCATCTCCGCGCGCTCCACATCGCCATTGGATAACGCCAGATCGCCCAAAGCCACTTGCCGTCGCACATTGATCGGCGATATTTTCACCGCCGCCTGCAGTGAGGATTGTGCCGCGGTACTGTCACCGAGCTTCGCCTGAACCTTAGACAACCAATCCCAGGCCTGAACATAACCCCGGTCTTCCTGAACCAACTGTTGGAACGTTTTTAGTGCCCGCTCCCATTTTTCTTCATGGAAGAACGTTTTCCCCAAGCCAAGCTTGGCCCAAGGCAACTGTTTGACCACCAAAATTTCGTTGTAGATATGCCGCGCTTCTTCATAACGCTGCATCGACATCAACAGATCGGCTTTCAGCTTCAGGGTAAAGTTGTTGTAGCGCGGATGATAAGCCATCACGTCATTACACAGGGTGACTGCCTGTTCACATTTATCTTTATCGATGGCAAGAAAGATAGCGCGAAAGATTCGATTGCGCTCCAGCAAACGCTCTAGGCGCGTCAGGAGCACCTCTTTCGTAAAGGGTTTTGTCAGATAGTCATCAGGCTGGTACTCGAGCGCACCACGTACCATCTCGGCAGCACTCTCGGCGGTCAACATCATAAATAATGTCGCACTCTTAAGAAGCCCCTGCTGCTTGGCTTCTTCAAGAATATCATTGCCATTACGCCCCTCCCCTAGGTTGTAATCGCAAAGCACCACATCATATTTATTAAAACTGAGTGAACGAATCGCTTCATCGCCATGGTGCACGACATCAATATGTTCGGCACCATAGCTCATGACCATATTGCGCAATGCACTACAGAAGCTGGGGAAGTCATCGATTATCAGAAAGCTCAGACGACTGTAATCGTGTCTTGGTGTAATCATTCAACGCAATCCGTGGTGCGATCGTACACACCCGAGGTGGACGACAGGTCGCTATTATGGATCCAAACGCCCACAACAGAGATGTTAAGACCGTTATTCAAAACAGAGAGTTTACCCTAAATCGGTCCCGCCACTCTCTGAACAATGTCAGGATAACTGCACAAGGTTGCCTTTATCCTGCAGCCAGGTCTTACGATCGCCTGCGCGCTTCTTGGACAGCAACATATCCATCAGCTCGAAGGTTCCGTCGCTATCATCTATAGACAGCTGTACCAGACGCCGGGTATCGCGCGCCATTGTCGTTTCGCGTAACTGTAGCGGGTTCATCTCACCCAGCCCCTTAAAACGTTGCACGTTGACCTTACCGCGTTTTTTTTCGGCATGAATACGATCAAGAATACCGACTTTTTCATCTTCATCCAGGGCATAGAACACCTCTTTACCGAGATCAATCCGGTACAGTGGCGGCATGGCCACATACACGTGACCCGCCTTAACCAAGGGCGTGAAATGGCGCACAAACAGGGCACAGAGCAGCGTCGCAATATGCAGCCCGTCAGAATCGGCGTCGGCAAGAATACAGACCTTGCCATAGCGCAACCCATCCAACTCACTGACACCGGGGTCGACGCCAATAGCCACGGAGATATCGTGCACTTCCTGGGACGCCAGAATCTGGTTGGAATCGACCTCCCAAGTATTCAGAATTTTACCCCGTAGCGGCATCACCGCCTGATATTCGCGGTCCCGAGCCTGTTTCGCCGAACCGCCCGCCGAGTCCCCCTCAACCAGGAACAGCTCTCCGTTCATCGTATCGGCGCCTGAACAGTCGGCTAATTTTCCGGGCAAAGCGGGTCCTTGGGTCACTTTTTTACGCGTGACTTTTTTACTGGCCCGCATGCGCTTCTGGGCATTATTAATCGCGAGCTCGGCCAGCTGCTCGCCGATATCGGTATGCTTATTCAGCCACAAACTAAAGGCATCCTTGACCGTTCCGCTCACAAACGCGGCGACCTGTCGTGAAGAAAGGCGCTCCTTGGTCTGTCCTGAAAACTGTGGGTCCTGCATTTTTACCGACAGGACGTAACAGCAGCGCTCCCAGATATCTTCCGGGCCCAGCTTCAGCCCGCGAGGCAACAGATTACGGAATTCACAGAACTCGCGCATCGCCTCTAATAAGCCGGTACGAAAGCCATTGACATGGGTGCCACCCTGCGCCGTTGGAATCAGGTTCACATAACTTTCGCCGATCTGGTCTCCTCCTTCCGGAAGCCATTGTACCGCCCAATCGACCACCTCCAGTTCGCCCTTCAACGAGCCGGTAAACGGTTCGGGCGGCAAACTCACGGACTGACAAGTCACGCCGCTGAGATAATCGGTCAAGCCATCTTCGTAGCACCATTCGTCCTTGGTTTTGTCACTCGCGCTGAGATCGGTAAACGTGACCTTCAGACCAGGGCATAACACCGCCTTGGCCCGCAAAACATGCCGTAACTTGGCCCGAGAGTATTTGGGGGAGTCGAAATACTGGGGATCGGCCAGAAAGCGCACCTCGGTGCCGGTATTGCGTACACCTACCGAATCAATCACTTGCAGGTCGGAGACTTTTTCGCCGTTGGCAAAACCGATCTGATACACCTTACCATCGCGCTTGATGGTGACTTCCAGCATGCGGGACAGGGCATTGACCACCGATACGCCCACCCCGTGCAACCCCCCGGAAAACTGATAGTTATCGTTGGAGAATTTCCCCCCGGCATGCAAACGGGTCAGGATCAGCTCAACACCGCTAACACCATGTTCCGGGTGCATATCGACCGGCATTCCGCGACCGTTATCGCTGACCGACACCACACCATCTTTAAACAGCGTAATATCAATCCGACTGGCATGACCGGCCAGCGCTTCATCCACCGAATTATCGATAACCTCTTGCGCCAGGTGATTAGGCCGCTCGGTTTCTGTGTACATACCCGGGCGCTTGCGCACCGGATCCAATCCGCTGAGTACTTCTATCGCCTGGGCTGTATAAGTGCTATTCATTGTTAAATTCTATTCTCTGCCGTCAATCTGATCGGTTTAAAATGTTCACGCCCTGCACACCGAAGGATCTGCGGGATAATGCTATCAAACGGGACACATCCGTGACCAGCGCCGGCCTGTATCGGGGTCGCCCCCGTCTAGGCACGTTGCAGCCTTTCGACCCCGGTACTTAGCGCGCCGTCGGAATGCAGCGACAACCAGCGATAGCCCGGTTCCGCAATCCCTGGCTCCTGTTCTGTTTCAGGGCTCATCGTGGTTTTGCGAAATTGCACCGCCGTCGACGGACAGCACAGCACACGTACATTGTTATGCTGCTGATCCCAGGCCTGATGCAGATGTCCGTGCAGGACCAGACGAACCGCCGGGAAGCGCTTCAGCAAGCGCCAAAATGACTCGGCATCGCCCAGCCCGATAGCATCCTGCCAGCCACTCCCCGTAGGCAAGGGATTATGATGCACCACCAATCCGACGGGGGTATTGCTATTTATATCCCGCAACCGCTGCTCAAGCCAGCCGAGCTCACGCGCACCCAGACAGCCACTGCCGCGCCCGTCGGGCTGATGCGTCGAGTTCAACAACAACAGTTGCCAGCCCTGGGCGTCCAACACCCGTACCGGCGCCCCCCACACACGCTGCAGGGCAGCTTGATCATCATGGTTTCCAGGAACCCAATACCAGGGAATTCCCAACTGCGCCAGATAACCGGCAAGTCTCGAATACGCGGGCTCACCCGCATCCTGGCTGATATCGCCACTCAGAATCAACGCGTCGGCATCTGCATGCTCCTGGCGAATATGCACCAAGATCGCCAACAGCTGTTTTTCAATCGCAGCCGAGCGATACCGATCGCTAGGGGACGCGCGCAAATGGAGGTCGCTGAGTTGTAATAATTTATAAGACATAGAGATTAAAAGACAGGCAGGGTAACGGGCAGGCGGGGGCGGGCCTTGGCCTGCAAGACGGCGGAAGACCTAAACATCGAGAGATCAGGGTAGCGCCAGGCCCCTCCAACGCACGCTGCTCGAGCGCCCTAAACTCATCAACGAACCCAATAGGAAACATATAAAACGTCAAAAATTGATGGCCAATCATGCGATGGCCAACGGCTCATTACTGTGGCCATGGGCTAAACAATGCGCTAACCACTCCCCCAGATAATGATTCAACTGCTGCTTCTCATCGGGATGATGCATCTGAGCATTGGGATAGCTGTAGCGCCCCTGCATCGGGCGGCGTTTTCGGCAAATAACTTCGGCCATTCGGGCATCGTGATACAGGCGCACAATCAGATCCGGCATCTGCAACCAGGAGAGACCTTCACCGCGCTGTTCGATGCGCAAGGACGTGGTGTAATTAAACCGCTCTTCCACGCGGATGCTGACCTGAATGGCATGCTGGCGCCAGAGCACACAAAAATGCCGACCGGAAACCTTATCAAGGTCAGGCATCAGTTTGCCCAGGCGAACATAGTTGGCTTCGCAGGTTGCCATCTGAGCTTTTAGGTCTGGTACATACTTTTTTTTCATAGCAGCGCTATCGTTAACTTCGCGAATAAAGAATAGCCGTTTTGCACAATCTGTTTTTTGAATCCGGCGCTTTCCAAACCCTATTTTTAGCGCGCTATGCTTCGTTGAACCCGGTACGGGTGAACTACGCGCTTCTGTGGACGCTAAACGTCAACGTGAGTATCACGCGCGTCATTATCCGTCAGCCAGCGCCGACACAACGCAGCATGATTGAGTTCCAGCCATTGCAGCGCCATGATGGAAGGCCCATTGTTAATCCGGCCACAAACCACCCCATCGTATGCTTCCCGGCGAGGGACCACAAGCACACGGATATCTTCGCCCTCTTCAGACAAACCGTGTACGCCGCCCAGACCTTCACTATCGACGCGGGCGCAGAGTAGATGAATCCGCTCTTGGCTGCCCCCGGGACTAACATGATAAGTGCAAATCGGCACGATAGCTTCCAGTACAGCGCCGGCTTCCTCCTGCGCTTCGCGCACGGCCACCTGATCGACACTTTCACCGGGTTCAACGATCCCCGCGATCAACTCCAGCAGCCAAGGAGAGGCAGCATCGTGCAGCGCCCCTACCCGAAACTGTTCCAACAACACGACAGCATCCCGGACGGGATCGTACAGTAACGCACACACGGCATCATCGCGAACAAACAGCTCCCGTTTGAGTTCGGCGCTGACGCCGCCTTCGAACAAGGCATGCCTAAGACGTAAGCGTTTGAGCGTAAAAACCTGTATAGGCAACCTCTTCTGCGACGACCTGCACATCCGAGTGGGCAAATGTAGGCGTTTGGATTCGCGGGGTAAATTGCCGGTCAACCTGCTGAGCCCCCACCGCCCATGGTGATTGTTTCTGTGTCATTAAGA
>JBFGZS010000018.1:0-64714 GCA_041586615.1 Motiliproteus sp.
GCATTCTGACAAAACCTATCAGAGCTATCTGAGGAGCGCGCGTGCCTGGCTCTGGTGAATTATGCAGATTCTCTGCTTGTGTATCTCCTACGGGCAATATTTGCTGACAGACGAGGCAACCAGGGCCATTAAGCGGGCGTCTGGTGTCCTTGCTGATAATTATCCGACTAACCTGGATGTCCTGTCCTGCTGTTCTGTTTGACTTGGGTGTCTCATTAATGTGTCATTAATGTGGGTGTCCCATTTAAAACTTGCCATTTAAAACTTATAAGTCTGTCTCTCTGCGGCTGTGCTGATCCTGCACCAGTTGTTTTAGTTGGCCGATCTCGGCGCGCAATGCCTTCATCTCGGCATGTATATCGGCTTCGATATGGTCGCGTGCCTGGTCTACTGCAACAACGGTGGCCTCGGTCTCTGACTCGGTGAAACTCTGCATGGCGTTAACAATGATCGCGATAAACAGATTCAGCATCGTAAAGGTGGCGATCAGGATAAACGGCACAAAGAATGCCCAGGCGTAGGGATAGGTTTCCATGACCGGTCGTGCGATCCCCATTGACCAACTCTCTAGGGTCATAATCTGAAACAGGGTATAGAGCGACGCTCCGATACCGCCAAACCACTCCGGGAAAGCACTACCGAACAGGTTGGTGGCGATAACAGCAAACACGTAATAGATGAGCAGTAGTACCAGCGCGATGGAAGCCAGTCCGGGAATCGATGCCAGCAGCGCGCCCACGACCCGCCGCATGGATGGCACAATAGATAAGATGCGTAATACCCGTAGTACCCGTAGCGCACGCAATACCGAGAATGGGCCGGTGGCCGGTACCAGTGCAATGCCTACTACCACAAAATCGAATAGGCTCCAGGGGTCGCGGAAAAATGGCCCCCGATAAACATAAAGCCGAAGCACAATCTCGATGACGAAAACTGCCAAAATAGCGCTGTCCAATAACAGAATCAGATCACCAAAGGCTGCCATGATGGCCGGGACTGTTTCCAATCCTAGGCTGATGGCATTGATGACGATCAGCGTCAGGATCGTATGTTGAAATAGGTTTCGATTGATGAGGCGGTGGCAGGTGGCGCGAAGGCCATCCGCGGGTAGCGGTCGTTGTGAGGTCATGGTGCAGAATCCGGTGTCAGTGATTAGAGGATCAATATGAAAACGGCAACGTAATACCGAGCAAAAAATGTCGCCTTGGTAGGCGGTTTATGAATGCACCGCCATGGCATAAGGCCATCTGCGACAAGGACGGACAGGCGCCGGTCTGGTCGTCATCAAAAGACCGAATAGATCGGTATTCTGATGCCAGGTTAATAGTGTCTTGTGGGCTGGATTACAAGCCATAAGCGTAAAAACAGTGTTTGATTCCTTGCCGTCGGGGTCAAGCATTTTCCTGCCGAACACCGGCATAGATAACGGGGGGCTATCAGCACCCGTTTTACTGGAGTTCGAGTCGCGGAATAGGCAGCATCTTTACGGTTGAAGACTATAATCTGTCGATAAATCAATGTTGTTTATGCACAGGAACCTCAATCATGGTTGAGTCTTTCAACAGTACCGCGGTCAAACGAGGGCTTGCACCCGGATCATTAATCCATGTTGGCGAAGTACTGGACAGCGTGACCCGTATGTCGGTCATTGATTATGACAAGAGTAACGTCGAGGAAGTACAGATCGAGTCGTTGGATGAAATTCTGCAATATAAAGAGCGGGATAGCGTCACCTGGGTCATTATTGAAGGGCTGACCAACGTCGAGATCGTCGAAAAGATCGGCGCTATCTTCGCTATTCATGTCTTGGTACTCGAAGACATTCTCAATACCCATCAGCGGCCCAAATTTGAAGAGTACGACGATTACCTGTACGTAGTGCTCAAAAGCCTGGTGCTGCAAGAGGGGACATTTTCCGTCAGTTATGAGCAGGTTAGCTTGCTGGTGTTGAAGAATTTCGTCTTTCTGTTTAAAGAGAAGACCGACGACCTGCTCGACCCCATTCTTATGCGTATCCGCAGCAGTAAGGGGCGGATGCGTAGTCTTGGGCCGGACTATTTGATGTATGCGATTCTGGATAGCATCGTCGATCAGAATTTTGTCCTTATTGATGCCCTCGATGAAGCCATAACCTCGCTGGAGGAGGAGCTGTTTGACCGGCCGACACCGCAGACCATGCATGGGATTCAGCGGCTGAAACGGGAACTGATCAGTATCCGTCGCTATGTATCGCCTATCCGCGAATTGATGGCCGAGCTGCTGCGCAGCGAGTCGGCGTTGATCCAGGCTTCGACGGCGATCTACCTACGCGATGTGTCTGACCATGTGGTACGGGTGATCGAACTGCTGGAGTCCTATCGGGATATTTTGTCGGGGCTGATAGAGATCTATATTTCGGGTGTCAGTAATAAGATGAACGAGGTGATGAAAGTGTTAACCTTGTTCGCCTCGATCTTTATCCCGTTGACGTTCCTGACCGGTATCTACGGGATGAACTTCGACTATATGCCCGAGCTCAAGTACCGCTGGAGCTATCCCATCTTGTGGGGCGCGTTTATTAGCATTCCAACGGTCCTGTTGGTCTACTTCAAAAAGAAAGACTGGCTGTGACGGCCATGGATAGTCTGGATCTGTCGAGCGGTATTCGGCGCCGCTTGTAGCGCGATAACGCCGTAACGCTGCGGCGGGTCACAGCGTTGCGATGGTTGACATTGGAGTCGCGTCTGAGCCTTCATGGGGGCTGTCGCTATTCACCCAGATAGCGGTAGGTGATATCGGTCCATTTCGGGCTGTTGAGAAACTTCAGCAATGCACGGTTGAGGGGTTCACGCAACGGACTGCCGGTGGGCAGCGCAATGGCGTAGGACTGACGATCAAACTCACCGGGTAGTACCTGCAGAGGCTGGCTGGGGCGTTGACCGATGAGGTATTTCAGCAGCGGGGTGTCGTAGACCACGGCGTCGCTCTTACCTGCGCTCATCTCATCGAGGGCGATAGCCGGCGTTGGCGCGCTGACGTACCCCAGGTGCTGAGCCCTAAGGTAGCTCTCACTGGTTGATCCGGTAACACTACCCACCCGAACCCGTGCCAGATCTTGCGGCCCCTGGATGCTGCTGCCTAACTCGGCAACGGTCAGCGAGGTGGTGATGGCGGCGGTGAAGGTCGAAATCAGGATCAGACCGGCGAACATCCACACCAGCGCCACCAGCCGTCCTCCCAGCGTCAGCGGTGCCTTGTCACCGTAGCCGACGGTCGTCATGGTTACGGCAGCCCACCAGAATCCATCCCCAATACCTTTCAGTGGCTTGGGGTCAAACTGTGCACTGTTGCGGCGGCGTTCCAGCAACCAGACTATCAGGCCAAATATCAGTAGCAGCGAGCCCAACGAGGCGATGACTTTTAAAAATGCGGATGAGAAGAACGCTTCAAACAGCAGCGAAAAGCGATTCTGGTTGTTGTGCGGTACCGCGATGCTCAGCCCGGTCGTGTAGAAGGGATGGCTGAAATCGAGCATCTCTTCCCGGGTATGGGTGACGGTTAGCGCCGCGATGGCGACGTCTAACCGGCCTTCGTTGACGCCGGTAATTAAGCCGGTAAGATCTTCCTCAACGAACTGATATTCCAGATTCAGCTCACGGGCCAGCTCGCGCCACAAATCAATACTGATACCGCTCCATTGACCCTCGGCATTTTTCATCGCAAATGGCGGCGCGACTTTGGTGCCAACCTGCAGCATGTCGGGTGCCGCCCGGGCCGTACTGGCGAGACCGAGGGTCAGTAGCAGTACCAGCGACAACAGGACGCGAATGTTCATAGGTAACCTCTGTTTAGCTTCTCTGCGCCCCCCCCCCTTCGTGTCGAGGGGGGGCAGGGTGAGCGGTATGTCGTAACGTTAAGGGGTGGTCGCGGGTGTGACCGGGTCAGGTGCACCGCTGCCCGAGATGACCGTGCCGGGTTGAAGTGTTTTGAGGGTTTCCAGATCGTTGGAACGAATATGCAGATCGCGCTGCGGGAATGGGATAGCGATCCCTTCGGCGGCGAACGCCTTGTTGATCAGCCGGTTCAGCCGGTCGCGCAGTAACATAATCTCTGCCGGCGAGGGCACAAACACCCGCAGGTTGAAATCCAGCGAACTCTCACCGTGCAGCATAAACACCACCGAAGGGCCCGGGTCTTTCAGCACTTCGGGCTGGGCTGATGCCAGTTCCATCAGGAGTTCGCCGACCCGATCAATGTCACTGCCGTACGCGACGCCAATGGGGATGACCAGACGGTTGATGGTATCGGTGCGGGTCCAGTTGGTCACATCGCGGGTAATCAGCGTCCGGTTGGGAACCATGACCTCCTGGCGGTCAAAGTTGACGATGGTGGTGGCGCGGATATTGATCCGCTCAACCTTGCCCGACAGCGTGCCGATAGTGACCGTATCCCCGGGACGCACCGGGCGTTCGATGAGCAGGATCAGACCGCTGACAAAGTTGGAGACGATCTCTTGCAGACCGAAACCGAGGCCAACGCCGATGGCTGCCATCAGCCAGCCAAGCCGCCCCAGGTCGAGGTGGAGTTCGGCCAGGGCAAAGAAAAAGCCCATGACAAACAAGGTGTAGCGGGAGATGGTCAGGGTGGCGTATTTGACCCCTTCATCCATCTTCAGACGTGGAAACAGCGCCACTTCATACAGGCCGGGCAGTATACGCAGCGTCCAGAATGTCGCGATCAGGAACAGGATGAACCGTAGGAAATCACCGGCCGTGACAAATTCAGCCTCAGCGCCGGTAACCCTGACGGTGTACAGGTGTAGCTCATCGAGGGTGCGTAGCGCTTGCTCGTCCATCCCCCACAGATTCAGGAGTGTCACGCCCGCTGCCACAATAAACAGCAGGCGTAAAATTCGCTGCATGCGCCCGGCTTCGGATACGTCTATCTCGCCTGGATCGACAGCCGCCTCTTTCGCGGTGCGGGGGGATGCCTCTCCTTGCGCCACCGCGGCGTTGGTAACCGGCACGCCGGCCTGTTTGGGCGCGGATATTACCGTATTGGAGGTGTCGGTACTGAAGGCGTTAGCCGACGCGGACTGAACCACGGGGCGTCGACTGAAAAAGGTCAGCAGTGCCGCGATAATCCTGCGGTACAGGGGGGGAAGAATGACCAATACCGCCAGTGATCCGCCCAGACTGACGACGATCGATTGGGAGGCATACCGGTGTCCGGTAACATCCAGTACCAAGGCGGCAACGGCGGTGGCCTTAATCAGCATCGCGATGGTTTTCCAGTGCCGGCTGATAAAGGGGGCGTTGAGTGCCTGCAGGTGATGCTGGATAAAGGGCGAGCGTTCCCGCACCAGACGGGTAACGCCGATCAGGGCTGAAATCAGGAATAAGGTGTAGAAGACACGGGGCACGGCTTCGAACTCAAACGGGCTGTGCAGGAATATATCGCGCGGCATCAACCAGATGAGGTAGCCGAACAGGAACCAGCGAATGGCCTTGTAAAAAGCATTCGCCGCCGGCCTGGGCAGATCGAATTGCACCTCGGTGATACTGCGGCGGGCGAAGAATGAGCGACAGAAGAACCACAGAAACAGGAACAGGGCCAGGTGTTCAAACAGCCTGAAACCGACAGAACCGATACCGGCGGGCAGTTGCGCCGAATTAAGCATTTTTGCCACGATAAAGAAATAAGCGGGAACCAGGGCCGCGCTGATGACTCCGGTGATGATGACCAGTCCGCCCAGGTGCAGCAGTCGACCCTGTGCTACGACCCGGTCGTTGATGTTGCGGGTAATCTGGCGGACCCTGTTACGGGCATAAAACAGGCCGATAGGTAGCAGCGGGAACAAGAACAGGGCGGATAGCAGGCTAGCGGGCGTCGTCATGACCTCGGCCAGTCGAGAGCGGATCTCGGCTGACATGAGATTTGATAGCCAGAAAAAGCCTTTCTTGAGCTCGCCGGGCAGCGGACTGATGGCCTCAGGGCCCAGGGATCTGGTGTCTTTGAGCCAGAACGCGCGGCTACGGATAAACCGTTGTAGCTCATTGAGGGTTTCCAGCCGCTTGCCTGTCAGCAATTGCAGATTTTGCCCCAGACTGATCATTTCGGTCAGCACGCTTTTCTCGTCACGTAACGCGTTGCGGTATTCAGGCAGTAACGCGGCCGTCGCCGCTAAGAAACGTTTCTGTTCGGCGCCCTCCAGCAGTGCCGACACCTCAGAGCGCTCGGTCTCGAATCGTTCACTCAGCCCGAGTAGCGTGTCTTCGATATTGAAGCGATCGCTGCGGTACTGATTCAGCGTTTGAATCGCTGCGCCGTTGCGTAATGTGCGGTTTAGCAGCGTCCGCCGCAGCCGCACCTGTTGCAGTGTTTGTTTGACCCGTTCGGCGGTAGCACCGGCCAGCTCAAAGTTAGTAATAAGGTCCCGGATGGCGATCAGTTCATCGCGTTCGGTCGCCAAGCGTTTATCTTGTTCGGATTCGTCTTTTTTCAGATTGATTAGCTGGCTCTGTAGGTCGCGCTGATGTTTTAGTGAGCGCGCCGTGAGTGTTTCCCAGTTGGTAATAAAGCGATCTTGGGGGGACGTGGCGGCTTGGGCTTCGATTTCCTTTTGCTGCAGGGCTACATCGGCTTTTTCTGATTCAACCGCCAGCGCGCTTTGTAGGGACTGGTTATAGTTTTCCAACGCACGTTCCAGCTGAGCGATCTGTTTTTCAGCGACTTCCTGTTGCAATCGATGCAGCGGTTCGCTTTCACGAATCCAGAGTAGTTCGTCCCTGTAGGTGTTGGCCCATTGCGTAGCAATCTGACGGTCAATCTGGGTGTTTTCCCTCTGCAGGTCGACAATGCGCCGTTCCGCTTCTGTGGCGCTGGTTGCGGCTGTTTGCGTCAATAATTCAAGACGTTGTGTCGCCGCCTCAATACGCCGTTGTACCTGGTCTATTCGGGCCGCCTGGTTTTCTTCCAGATGCCGTTGCACCGATTGCTGGTTCAGTAACTGGCTGAGATGCGTACGCGCTTGTTGCAGCTGGTTGTCCAGCGCGTCGTAACCCGCTTTGCTGAAGGGGCCCTTTGCGGATGTCGACGGCGTTTTATCCAGTTCTTTGTGCTGTTGTTGCGCCTGTTTGAGTTCGGCGGATAGTGAATGGCGTTGCTGCAGCAATTGCTGCTGGGTGTCCACCTGGGTCAGGTATTCCTCGAGAAGCGTCGCCTGTCGTTTCCATGAGCCCTTTAGCTGCTTTTCCTGGGTACTGGCTTTGGCATCGTCAGGAAGCTGTCCGATCTCTTTTTTTGCCGTGTCGAGCAGCTCTTTGGCCTGGTCCAGATTGCTGATAATGCCGCCGTTCGATGACGCGGCAGGGGGCAGGGCGGCCTGGCTGATGTTTAGGACACTGGCGAAAAGTAGGGCGAGGCAGGTAACAATCAGCGTTGTCGCCTTAGCGCGGCTTACATGGCCTTTAGCGACAGGCAAGCGGGAGCTTATAGCAGGAGATCGAGAATTTATAGCAGAAGAACGAGAACTTATAGCAGGGAAGCGGGAACATGGAATCGTCATGCGTTTCTCCGTGACCAAGCGAATGCATATAGATATCGCTATGGGAATACGTGGGTGGCACTGATTACAGCACGGATTACATCAGGCGCTTGAAAATCAACCTTGTACGGCGATCAATATGACCTCGCCTTAAAGGGCTGAGTGTAAGGAGAGCATAGCGGTTTGTGCAAGCTTCTTGTGCAGATTGCTACAACGTGGCACTGCTGGGAAAAACAACGACCACTGGCGCTGAATGGTGCAGGAATCGGAATGATATTAAGGCGATATTTACTGAATTATTAATAGGTTAGTCTCGTTGTTTGTGACGAATTGGCAGCCGATGCAGCAAAGACTAATATATTTCTATCAAAACACTCGAAAGCCTCTGGACGCCGCTTTCCACTAGACTATATATAACGGATCAGTTAAGGAGGAAAGGCAATGGACGCGTCTCTTAATAAGGCCGGTTCGACCTGGCATGCCATGGACAGTGCCGACGCTTTTCAGGCGCTGTCATCCACGACGGAAGGGCTTGATTCGCCCGCGGCTCAGGAACGGACTAAAACCTACGGCCCAAACCGCCTTAAACCCATGCAGAAGCAGGGGGCCTGGGCACGGTTTTTTATTCAGTTTCATAACCTGCTGATCTACGTACTGATGGGGGCCGGTGTGGTGACCGCCATACTGGGGCACTGGGTCGATTGCAGCGTTATCTTCGGCGTCGTCGTCGTTAACGCCATTATTGGCTTTATTCAGGAAGGTAAGGCGGAAAAGGCGCTGGATGCGATCCGGAATATGTTGTCACTTCAGGCCATGGTCAAGCGTGATGGCGTCTTTGTGACCGTCCCTGCCGATCAGTTGGTGCCCGGCGATGTGGTGTTGCTGCAGTCTGGCGATAAAGTGCCGGCAGATCTACGATTATTTATGGTGCGCGAGCTGCGGATCGATGAAGCCATGCTCACCGGAGAATCGGTGCCTGTGAACAAGCGCATCGATACCGTCGCCGCGCAGGCCGGTATTGGTGATCGAAAGTGTCTGGCCTACTCCGGCACACTGGTCAGCTATGGCCAGGGCCAAGGGGTCGTGGTCGCGATTGGCGATCACACCGAGATCGGGCGCATCAGCACGCTGTTGGGCAAGGTGAACACCCTGACCACGCCGTTATTGCGGCAGATGGACGTGTTTGCCAAATGGCTGACGCTGGCGATCAGCGTAGTGGCTGCCTCAACCTTCGCCTACGGGGTATTGGTCCAGGACTATTCCATGACCGATATGTTTCTGGCGGCTGTCGGGCTCGCTGTGGCGGGGATCCCCGAAGGGCTACCCGCCATTATGACCATAACGCTGGCCATTGGCGTTCAGCGTATGGCCAAGAAGAATGCCATCATTCGCCGTCTGCCGGCCGTCGAAACCTTGGGTTCGGTGACGGTGATCTGTTCGGATAAGACCGGTACCCTGACCCGCAATGAAATGACGGTGACCAGTATCGCTACCGACACGGGATTCTATGAGGTGAGTGGCAGTGGTTATGACCCTCACGGTACGTTCCGGCTGGAGGGTCAGGAGGTCTCCCCGGAATCGTTCCCGTTGTTACAGG
Organism: Motiliproteus sp.; assembly: GCA_041586615.1. Taxonomy (GTDB): domain Bacteria; phylum Pseudomonadota; class Gammaproteobacteria; order Pseudomonadales; family Balneatricaceae; genus Motiliproteus. The sequence goes on from JBFGZS010000018.1 coordinate 9,123, forward strand.
AGGTGGCGCAGGCCGCGCTGCTCTGTAATGACGCGACCCTGGCTGAAAAGGAGGGGCGCTGGCAGATTAGTGGCGATCCGACCGAAGGGGCGTTGGTGACCCTGGCCCTTAAGGCCGGTCTCGAGCATGGGCGTTGTCAAACCCAGAACCCGCGCACCGACGCGATCCCTTTTGAATCGCAGCATCGCTTTATGGCCAGTCTGCACCATGATCATGCCGGCCACGGGTTTATCTATTTGAAAGGCGCGCCGGAAAAGGTTCTCGATATCTGCCATAAGCAACGCGCTGAGGGTGACGATAAGCCGATCGACCGCGCCTATTGGGAGCGTCGTATGCACGAGATGGCCAGTCGCGGGCAGCGCTTATTGGCCATTGCCTGTAAACCCGCAACGCTTGCCCAGCAGAGCCTGACCTTTGACGATGTGACGGACGGGCTGACGCTGCTGGGGGTGGTAGGTATTATCGATCCGCCACGTGACGAGGCGACGCAGGCGGTGCGTAGCTGCCAGGCGGCGGGGATTCGCGTCAAGATGATCACCGGTGACCACGCTGTCACGGCGCGGTCCATCGGGGCGCAGATGGGGATCGGCGACGGTAGTACGGTGATTACCGGTGCCGAGCTGGAAGGCTTTAGCGAGCAGCAGCTGCAGGAGGCGGTACAGCGCTCGGATATTTTTGCCCGGGTCTCTCCAGAGCAGAAGTTGCAGCTGGTGACGGCCTTGCAGGCACTGGGCGAAGTCGTTGCCATGACCGGCGACGGCGTGAATGACGCGCCGGCGTTGAAGCGCGCCGATGTGGGGGTCGCCATGGGACTGAAAGGGACCGAGGTTGCCAAAGAATCGGCCGAGATGGTGTTGGCCGACGATAATTTCGCCTCCATCACCCGTGCGGTGGAAGAAGGACGCACCGTTTACGACAACCTGAAAAAATCGATTATATTTGTCTTGCCCACCAACGGGGGCGAGGCGCTGATACTGATCGCCGCCATCGTTATGGGACGTATGTTACCGATCACCGCCGCGCAGATTCTGTGGGTGAATATGATCACGGCGGTCACCCTGGCACTGACCCTGGCGTTTGAACCGTCAGAAAAGAAGGTGATGCAGCGCCCGCCCCGTGACCCTGGTGAGCCGATTTTATCCGGCTTTCTGATCTGGCGGGTCCTATTTGTCTCGGTGATTCTGGTGATCGGCACGTTTGGCCTGTTTTTGTGGGAGCGTGATCAGGGGGCGTCTATCGAGCTGGCGCGCACCGTTGCCGTGAATACGCTGGTGATGTTCGAGATTTTCTACCTGTTCAGCGCCCGGTTTTTGTTGGCGCCCTCGTTGACCTATGCAGGGCTGTTTGGCAACCGCTATGTGCTGTATGCGATCGGGATCTTGTTGGTCTTTCAGATGGCCTTTACCTACCTGGGGCCGATGCAGGCACTGTTTGCGACCACCGCGCTGAGTTCGCAAGCCTGGTTGCGTATAGTCGTCGTCGCCTCATCGGTCTTGTTCCTGGTCGAGATTGAGAAATACCTGATACGGACGTTGCGACGTTCGCAGTGATTGAGCGCAGGGCTTTTTATACGCTCAGGGCTTTTTCTGCGCTCAGGGCTGTTGCCTCGCACGGGGCGGTTATATGGCAAGCCCTGTGTGCGCAGCGTAAAGCCGTGCTCGCTGCAGCATGACGGAGATCAGCGTTCAAGGGTGAAGATCAGATCGCCGCCACTGCTTTTTGAGCCGGTTTGTGACTCCAGACTCCAGCGCTTGCTTAGGCGATAGCGCATAAAAAAGGTGTTGGTCGGCTCCAGCAGCCCCACGCCGTATTTGACATACAGACGTGGCGACAGGTATTTGCCGATAAACAGCGAGGTCTCGTTGACGCTGTCGCCGCTTTCAAAACCGAGATCATCGAGGGTCAAGGTATCTGAGATCCTTTCGGCAATGTTGTTGCCACCCATCAGTGCCAGGGACGAGGCGGCCTGGAGCAATAATGCTTGCTCGGAACGCGGGGCGTTGTCGGCTCCGGGAGGGCGACCAAACATCAGGTAAGAGAGCAGGCTGCTTTCCGGCATTGCGGGCTCAGAGAACAGTCTGAGACGAGGGGCACGCAGTGTGCCACTAACGCGGGCACCGGCCGTGACCTCCTCGATCTTGCGTGAGATGCGTAGGTCCAGACCCGGATTATCCACGGGGCCACCGCTGAACAGCAGGCTGCCGCGTTCAATATTCAGATCCTGGCCATACAGGCGGTATTGTCCGGCGGCGACCTGCATGGTCCCGGTGGCCCGGGTGGCGCGGCGACCGTCATCCTCTAGCAAGATACTGCCCTGCAAACGGCCTTTGAAGCCGAGCGCATCGACCAGGACTTTATCGCCAAGGCTAACCCGCAGCTTGGCATCAAGACGTTGTTTTTTCTGAAGAGACGCGTCGCCTGGGCCTTGTTCCGGATCGAGAATGACCACATCGGGTGATACGGCGGCGGTGCTGGGTGGCAGGGGGGGCGGTTTGATCTTCGCTTCGGGAATGAGGACTTCGCCCCGCAGCTGAATCAGCTCTGGACTGATAGACGCTTGTATCGCGGGTGAAACCCAGACCTTGACTTCATGGGTGGCCACCGCCTGAACCCGCTCGCCCTGCAATGCTATGTTGCCGCTACCTTTGAGTGGGTCGAAACTGCCGTTGAGGGTCAGGGTACCTTCGCCGGAGCGCAGTGAACCGTTGATCTGCAAGCTGCTGCTACCGGTTTGTTCTTGTAATCTCAGCGCGATGTCGTCTAGTTTGATGCCGAGTGCCGGTAGCTCGACGCTGCCTTCGGACAGCGTGGCATGGCCGCGTAATTGCGGTGCGTTGGCGTGGCCACTGAGATGCAGTTGAGCGTCCAGGTTACCGGTGATGGCCTGTAACTGTGGGGTGAACAGCGAGATGAAATTCAGCTCCTTTAGGGTCAGGACCAGATTGCCCTCCAGGTTGGGAGTACGATACAGGTCTTTGACGTCGAGCTGGGCTTCGATACCGCCGTCCGGGCGCTGTAGCGGCATGTGCAGGTTGGCACGTAGTGAGTCTCCTTGTCCCACGATATCCAGGGTGATTGTTGGGCTGAGGATATTGAGATCTTCCTCTTCCAGGCGCAGCTCGGTGCCGTGCAGGCGAGCATGGGCGGTAAAGTTTGGGCGTTGTCCCCTTTCCTGGCTGAGGTCAGCGACCGTGCTTAATTCGCCGTCAATACGCGTGCCAGGCGGTAACCAGGGTTCCAGGAGCGCGAGGGGCAGCTGTTGCAGCTCAAGTGCCGCCTGTATGCCGTTGGTCCCCGACCAGCCGCCCTTCAGGCAGAGTTCACCACTGCCCTGGGGCTGGCGCTCCATGCACAAGGAACTCAATTGGGCGGCTTTATCACTGGCCTGAATTTCAGCCGGGGCGCGGAGTCGCCAGGGGCCACTGACGCTATTGTCCAGCTCAAGACGCGTTAGCTGGCCCAGCCACTGCGGCGTATTCCAGCCACCCGACAGAGCCAGTTGCAATTCGACGGGCCCCTGGTTGAGCGCGAGTTCAAGCTGGTGCTGTGCCGGTACTCCCGTGCCGCGCAGGCTTAAGGATCGCCAGCGTTGTCCGTTCAGGTTGAGGCGGTCGGCGTTCAGGGTCAGGATCGAGCGCTGTTGGCCGCTGAGATCGATAGCCAGTTCGGCGCGCAGCGCCTCGATCTGCTGGGCCTGGTAGCGCAGTGACTGACCTTCCAGGTTCGCATTGAGTAGCAGGTTGTCTTTATTACCACGCAGGGTTCCTGCGCCGGTTAGTTTACCTTGGGCATCCGGCAGCAGCTTGGCCAGGGATGGGGCGTTCAGAGCCCAGTCCAGATCCAGCTGGTCAGCCACCGTGCCTCGGGTGTCGAGCTCCGCGCTTGCGACGTTGAGGTGCAGTCGCTCAATGGTCAGGACGTTGTTCTTTAACTGCACCTTGGCGTTGCCCTTGAGCGGTTCGCCGCGCAGGTTGCCAGTCAGGGATGCCAGCTCGGCATTGAGCTGCAGGTCGTTCGCTGGCGTGATGCTGCCCGCACTGTGCAGGCGCAGCGCAATCTGGCCGGGCCAGTCGGGCCAGTGAACACCCGGGTTGATGTCTTGGGTCTTGAGCGTGACGCGCCAATCAGGGCTGGGCGACCAGTTCAGCGCGCCTTCGGCCTCAACCTGGCCTTGCAGGGTTGTACCATTAAGTGTAAACGCCTTGAGGCCCTGGGCGTTGCCTTGCCCTGTGAGTTGCCATTGGCCAGCGGGGATTATCCCGGCCGCCAAGGCGGCATCGAGCCCGAGCCGATATTGCTCCCGGGTACCCGATAGCGTGAAACGGCCATCGGGGCTGCTGTACTCTGGTGAACCGCGCAAGGGGTACGCCAGTGCGTGCCAATTACCTTTGATAGCCAGTGTCGGTGTGTTTTGCAGGTTGGTCACGTCGCCACTCAGGCGCAGCTGGGTGCGCGTGCCGAGGCGGGCTATCTGTAGCTGTGCCAGACGCAGACGTTCGGGGGTTAATCGCGCACGCAGGTGCAGCTCACTGTCGCCGATTTCAGGCAGGGGGGCGCGTAAGTTGGCATCGAGTTGAAGCTGCTCCAGGTTCGCCTCGGCGCTGATGCGTCCGGTGAGGGCGCGCTTTTTAAGTGCCGGTGCCAGTAAGCCGAGATCCGCGTTGATGGTGTCGATGGTGACCGTTGCCTGTGGCGCAGCGAGTAGTTGTTTTGCGGTTAGTTGGATACGGGCATCGAGAAGCCCGCTGAGCTGTTGTTGCAGCGTTAGCGCGTCCAGGGTGCCTGCGAGGGTCCCGCGTCCGTTCAGGGGCGGATAGTCGGGAAGCCTGACCTGCCAGTCGGTGCTGAATGAGAGCGGGATGTTGTCCTGGACGGTCAGCTGTCCGCTCAGGTTGAGCGCACCCTGGGGCGCGGAAACCTGGAGGCGGTCGATGACCAGTGTCTGCTGCTCGCTATGTACTTGCAGCCCAATACGGTCAATGAGCAGCGGCGGCGCGGCGTTGCCGTCGGCTGCGGGGGTGATCAGGGATAATGACTGAATCGCTAGCGCATCGACACGCAGGGCAATGGGCAGGGTCACGTCCGGCAGGCGAATCGGGAACGGCGATGAACGGCTGGGGGGCGCCGGTTCCGAGGCGGGCAGGCTGAGCGCTGGCTGTTCAACCTCCAGGGCGAGAATATGCAGGGTGCCGTTGATCAGCTCCGCCGGGGCCCAGGCCAGGTGAAAGCGTTTGAGGGACAGTGTCTGCGCGGCCTGCTGATAGTGGATATCCTGCAAGGTCAGTCGGTCGAACAGGGTGCCGTCCACCAAACCGACCTTTAGCTCTCCGGGTGCCCGTTGTTCCGCCCAGCGTACCAGCTGTTGCAGTCCCTGGGTCGTGCTGCCCAGATAAATCACACTGCCGCTTATCACGACCACCACGAATAGCGTGGCCAGGAGTAATCCGACGCCCAGCTGTTTGAACGCCGCGCGCCAGATCATAGATCCGGTCCCAGGCTGAAATGCAGGCGGAGCCCCTTCTTGTTGTTGTCGAGCGGCGCGGCGATATCGAGACGGATCGGACCAATGGGCGAGAACCAGCGTGCACCGACGCCCACACCGTTATGCAGGTTGATATGATGGTTTTCAAATGCGCTGCCACTGTCTACAAATGCGGCCATGCCCCACTTTTCTCCCAGCCGGTAATCGATCTCGATGCTGCCCGTCAGCAGATAAGGACCGCCGATCACGGCATTATTCTGATCCCTTGGCCCCAGGCTCTGGTAGGCGTAGCCCCTGACGCTGGCGTCACCACCGGCAAAATAACGCAGCGTGGCAGGAAGCTTGTCGAAATGGTCGACAACGGTGACGCCCGCTTCGCCGCGTCCCAGTAAGCGAATTTTAGGTGACAAACTGTGCACCCGCTTCGCGCTGAGGCTGGCCTGCACCACGTTGGTATCCGAGAGCAGGCGGTCACTGGCCCCCAGCAGCTGGAATGACAGCCGGTGGCCGGAGCGAACATCCAGACGATTTTTAGTGGTAACGCGATTGAAACTGATGCGTGGGATCAAGAATTCGCTGCGTTGCTCCTGGCTGGAAAAGGTGAATGTTTCCTGCTGCCAGTCCAGGGCCAGTATACGCTGCCAGCGCCCCTGTTGCTGCTGCCAGGTGATACCCAGTGAGCGGTTAAGTGCATCGATGCTGTCGGAGTTTTCGTCGGTCACCCCAAGGCGGACGGCGTAGCGGTCCTGTTGCGGTTTATGACCGGGGATGGCGTATTCTGCCGTGAAACTGCGCCGGATCTGTGATACCAGAAGCTGGTTGTTGAACTGATGGCCGCGTTTATTGACCCAGCGGCGGGTCATACCCAGCTTGGCGCGGGGGCCGGTATCGGTACCGTAGCCGAAGCCGGTTCGGTAGCGGGTACGCTTATGGGCATCCAGGGTGATGTCGATCGGCACCTCGGTCTCTTGCGCGTGCTCCCAGAGTGGTCTGACTTCGACACGTTGGAAATAATCGCTGTCGATCAGGGCGGTTTGCAAATCGAGTAAGAGACTGCTTTGCAGCGGCTCCCCCCGTTTAAAGGGGACATAGCGTAACAGAAAATCCTGGTTAAGCGGGGTGTCTGAAAACCGGATATCACCGATATGAAAGCGTGGACCACTGTTAAAATGCAGGGCGATATTGGCCTGATAGCGGGACAGGTCGACCTCGACACGCCGCTGGACCAGCGTGGCCTGGTAGTAACCGCGTTCGGCTGCCAACGAGTTCAGTTGTTGTTTTAAGTTTTCATAATCGCGGTGCAAAAAAGGAGCCGCCACCCGTAGCGGTGTTTTCTTGAGCAGCGCGATAAAGGACGCGTCCGCAGAGGCTTCGCCTAATAGTTGAATATCAGCCTGGCCAATGGGGAGCGGGGGCCCGGGGTCTATCTGGTAGCGCGCCTCCCAACCTGGTGCGGTCTCGATGAGCTGGGCTTTGATCACCGGGCGATAGAAGCCGAAGGGTTGCAAGGCTTTGCGGATCTCGGCCACCGCTTTGTTATGCAGATAGCGCAGGCGCGTGCGGCTGGTGACGGCTTTTTCGTGTAGGGGCTGGACGCTGAGCAGGGCGCGAATATTGACTTCCAACTCGCGACTGGCCCCTTCGATAATAACCTTGAGCGGACCTTCGTTATTGGCCTGGAGGGTGCTGCTAATCAGTAGCAGTACCCACAGCAAAGGGATACGCCAGCCTCGGCATTGTTGATAGGGCCTCAGATACCGCATCGTCAGAGCGCAACTGGGCGGGCGGCGGCCCAGCCCAGGATAAAACCGATCAGGGCCAGCATGGATAAGGTATCTAAAGCCATAACATTAACGCCTGCTCGTTGGTTGAAGCATTTGGTTCTGCGCGTGAATGACGCCGACCCACGGTGCAATGGGGTCATGCCGGCAAATGGGTTCGCATTGCCGGGTGGGAGATCGTGCCCGCAAAGACTTTTACCCGTGACTACGCTAAAAAACAATAGCTCAGGTTGGACCGCCTGTGTTTTCTTAATCCTAGCAAACGCTATTTCGCGCCGGTGACGCAAACCGTTATGACGGTTTTCTTCTTCCGTGCTGCCGTTTTGTCTTCCATGCCGCCGTTCATGCTGTGGCTGAGGCCCCTGAGTCTCCGGGTTCTGCTGATCGGGCGGTCTGTCGGGCTTTGCCGGGTTAACCCTGAAAGGCTTCCCGGGTCAGGTTTTCCGTTTTATCTTCGTGCAGGACGATGTTGTCTTCGATACGGATACCGCCGTACTTGCGCAGGTTATCGATCGCCTGCCAATTTACCCTGACCGGGCTGCGCCGGAGCTTTTCGAGCATGCTGGGGATAAAGTAGAGCCCCGGTTCAATGGTGACAACCATGCCGGCTTCCAGCGGTCGTGTAAGACGCAGGAAGGGGTGAGCCGCGGGTGGTGGCAGCGGTGTCCCGGCGGCATCGGATTGCAGGCCGCCGACGTCGTGTACCTGAAGCCCCAGTAAGTGGCCGAGACCGTGTGGATAAAAGAGGCGGGTAATACCGTTGTCCACCAGCGATTCGGCCGATGCACGGACCAGATCAAAGCGGTGCAGCAGTTCGCCGATGGTCAGGTGCATCGACTGGTGAAGGTCGACAAACGAGCTGCCGGGTCGAATCCTGTCAATCAGCGCCAGCTGGGCGGCGTCGAGCGCCAGGATAAGGTCGCCGAACAGGCCGGGCTGAGCGGCATAGGTGCGGGTAATATCGGCGGCATAGCCGTGACAATCGGCGCCGGCGTCGATGAGAAAACCATGGCGGGTTTCTGGTGCCTGGCGATCACGTTGCTGGTAGTGCAGCACGGCCCCATGCTCATTCAGGGCGATGATATTCCCGTAGGGTAACTCGCTCTCGCCGTGTTGCGTGGCGGCCAGATAGACCTGTTGGATAGCAAATTCAGAGTCGCCGTTGCGAAAGGCGCGTTCGGCGGCTCGATGGCCAAGTACGGCCCGCTGATTGGCTTGGCGGATACAGGCTATCTCATAGTCGCTCTTGATAGCGCGCTGCCAGCTCAGTGCGTGCAGTAATGCTGGAGGATTAACCGCGTCGATTCCCCAGTGTTGCGCCAGGTCGGCCTCTTCACCGATGAAGGCGAGATGTTGGCGTTTGGGCAGCAAGGTACCGATCTGCGCCAGGTGGCTAATGTCGACAATATCGAAACAGTCGGTCCAGCTTCCGCGCGGGGTGCCGGCGGGCAGGTGCCAGAAATCATCCGGATTAAAATAATACAGCACCGGTCGCTGGCCGGGACGGATTAACAGCGCGCCGTTAGCGTGGCGCGGCAGGGGCAACCAGGCGTTAAAGTGCGGGTTGGCAACAAAGGGAAAATCGTGATCGTCGAGAAAACGCCGCCGGGGCCTGCCGCTGAAGATCAGTACGCCATCCAGGGATTGCTCGGTGAGCAGGGCATGGGTGTTGGCCATTAGCCGGGTGACATGCTGATGATACGTTTGATCGAGGCTCACGGGTTCTGCGTCTCCATAGCGTGGCATTCGGTGGCAGGCGGCGGGGTGATACGCGTTAATCTTAGCAGTCACCCTTTACCCTGAAAGAGACCGCCAATAGCCTGGCTTAATTGGCTGGAGCGATCGGGGTTGCGGAAACACGCCATGATGCGATGCCGCATGCCGGGTATAAAGACCAGGTCGGCGATCACCTGGTTGAAGCAGCCCTGGCCGATCGGATTGTTCGCCAGCGCCTCGAGAAACTGCAGGCACAGGGCCGGGTCGTCGAGGTCTTTCCAGCAGCGGCTGGCGATGGCCGCCAAAATTTCGATGTCATGGCCCCAGGGGCTGCGCAGTACCGAGGTCAGCGCCGTATGGCGAATCGCCGTCGCGGGACTCTGCGACAGGCCGCGCAATAATGCGCCGATCAGGGTGGCTGCGCTGGAATCGGCCAGCTCATGTTGCAGGCGCTGTGCCAAGGCGCTGCTCAGGATTGCACCGGGCTGGTGGTGTTCCAGCTGGGCAGCCAGGGCCTCCAGGGGTTGCTGGGGCAGCTTGTCGATGGCGGCCGCGAGCCGCTGGCTGTTCTGCGCGTCATCCAGACGAGCGCAGATATCGGCAATCCCCTGCAGGCCGATAAAATTCCATTGCTCGAAACCCAAGGCACCGCTGAAGTACTCCTGGGCATGGCTGTAAAAAGAGGAGGGGGGCTGATTAAGCGTACTGGACGCTTTGGCGTGAAAAGCGGCCATTTTCTCCTGGTCGGGGGTGAAGGAAAAGGGGTTGTCCTTGAGCGGGTCTTCCTCGCTGTTCTTGTCGAGAAGCGATTGGCCGACACTGCTGGCCAGACGATTGAGAAAGTCATCCCGGGCCGCCTGAACCAGCAAGCCCTGCTCATCTAGCGGCAGTTTCAGGAACCAGATCAGATGTTGATCCCGCTGCTTAGGATTCCACAGCAAGACGCCTATCCACGCGTGATGCAAGAAGGGCAACGGGTAGGGTTGGGTGGTCTTTTCGAAGCTAAGGAACGCGTCAACGGACAGTTTACTGACGCGCCGGCCCATATCGTACAGGCGAAAGGAGGCATCGGTGTTACGGAGGAATTCGGTGAGTGTCTGTATGGTCTGCATGGGCTCAGTTGGCTGGTTGTCTGGTTGACGGTTACTGGATCGGGTTACAATGGCGGCTATTCTAGCATCCAATAGGCTTCGGGTGGGTAGGCCATCGCGCGCCCTGGCGGGTGGATGTTCGTTGCAGCACAGGAGTCAGGCTTGCAAGATACGGCTAATGCAGCACATGCTACGATGGCATCAACGGCGTCGGCAGGGCTCAGGCCTACGCCGTCGCATTGGTATGTTTACATGATAAAAACCCGTACCGGCAAGCTCTATACCGGTATCACGACCTGCCTTGCTCGGCGCTATCGCGAACACTGCCGTGGCCAAGGGGCCAAGTTTTTTTTCAGTGATCCACCGGAAGCCATCGTCTATCAGGCGCCTTACCCTTGCCGAAGCAGCGCCAGCAAGGAAGAGTATCGTATCAAGCAACTGCCGCGCCGTGAGAAGCTGCAGATGCTTGCCCCTGCCGTTCTGTCTGATTAAGAGCCATCGCGGGGGTAACGAATCGCGAAGTATGGGAAGTATGGGAAGTATGGGAAGCATAAGAAGTGTAAGAAGCATGAACAGAGGTCATCGGCTGCCTGAGAGGTCGTCGACAGTCCGGTAAGCCGATCCCGGCTATTGCGCTGGTCGGGACCGGTTTAGCCCTCAGTGGCCGTCGACATGGCGTTCACGCTACCCGGTGGTCGTGTTGGGCTTTGCCGGTGCTTTTTCGTCATGACCCTGGTTCGTCCTGACCTCTGGGCCGAGCCTCGGACAGTGTCTGATCCAACGTGGCAATCAGCATCAGTAATCGCGCACTTTCCTGCCCGAATTCCTTGAAGCTTTCCTCGGCGATAGCATGAATATTGCTGTTGCCAGGCAACGGCTGTCCGCGTCGTAATACTTCGCGGATACGCGGAATCAGTATCCATTGCAGCCACTGGGCCAAACTCAGCGTATCGATGCAAAAAGGCACCGTGCTGCTGAGCGCCGCATCGGACGGCGCATTTTCACGCCAGAGTCCGAGTCGGCGCAGTTCTGATTCTATCGCACTCAGCTGTTGCGCCAGCGTTGTGTTGCGGGCTTTCACGCGTTCTGTCATGCGTTAGCACGACGCGCCGCTTTCAGTGTGTCGGCGATCAGGAAAGACAGCTCCAGTACCTGGTCGGCATTTAAGCGTGGGTCGCATTGGGTCTGGTAGCGATCGGCCAACCCTGCCTCGGTGATCTGGTAAGCGCCGCCGATGCATTCGGTGACATTCTGCCCGGTCATTTCAAAGTGCACACCACCGGCGTAGGTGCCTTCTGCGTTGTGGACATCGAAGAAGCCTTTCATCTCTTTCAGGATGCTATCAACGGCACGGGTTTTCAGACCGTTTTCGGCCGTAATGGTGTTACCGTGCATCGGGTCACAACTCCAGAGGATATTGTGGCCCTGGGCTTTGACCGCGCGTACCAGCGGCGCCAGCTTGTCGACCACCTTATTGGCGCCCATGCGGGAAATCAGGTTTAGGCGGCCCGGCTCGTTGTCCGGGTTAAGGATCTCGACCAGGCGCAGCACGTCATCTGTGCTGGTGCTGGGGCCGACTTTCACGCCGATTGGGTTTTTAACCCCACGCAGGAATTCGATATGAGCCCCGTCAATCTGGCGCGTCCGATCACCAATCCAGAGCATATGGGCAGAGCAGTCGTACCAGTCGCCGCTGAAGCTGTCGCGGCGGGTCAAGGCTTGCTCGTAGTTCAGCAGCAGCGCCTCGTGAGAGGTGTACAGCGAGGTTTCATGAAGCTGCGGCGTGTTGCTTGCGCTGATACCGCAGGCCTCCATAAAGGCCAATGCCTGGTCAATCTGCTCGGACAGGGTTTGGTAGCGCTCACCCAGTGGGCTCTTGGCCACAAAATCGAGGTTCCAGCGATGTACCTGATTCAGATCGGCAAAACCGCCCTGGGCAAAGGCGCGCAGCAGGTTTTGGGTCGACGCGGCCTGGTTATAGGCTTGCAGCAAGCGTTCCGGGTCAGGGACTCTGGCTTCGGCGGTGAAGGCAATATCGTTGATGATATCACCACGGTAGCTCGGAAGGGCCACCCCATTGATGGTTTCAACATCGGAGGAGCGAGGCTTGGCAAACTGACCGGCTATGCGCCCGACTTTTACCACGGGACAACCGCCGGCAAAGGTCAGCACCACGGCCATCTGCAGCAGGACCTTGAAGGTATCGCGGATCGTGTCGGCATGAAATTCGGAGAAGGTTTCGGCGCAGTCACCGCCCTGCAGTAGAAAGGCTTTACCTTGCGTAACGTCTGCGAAGCAGCGCTTTAGCGAACGGACTTCGCCGGCAAAGACCAGCGGCGGACGCTGGCCAAGGATGCCTTCGATTTCACAAACCCGTGCCGGGTCGGGATAACTGGGTTGTTGCAGGATTGGTTTGTCGCGCCAGCTAGCCGGATGCCAGTTACCCATAGTGTCAACCTTCAATTCATGTTGTCTGACCAAAAGAGAGTCCGGTAGTGTACGCACTGGCGATAGAGATTCAAGTCCGCTGTGCGTACACCCCCGTTGAACGGGGGGAGGTCTTATTAAGGCGGCAGCTTAATACCGAGTAAAAAATGTCGCCTTAATAGGCGGTTCATGGATGAACCGCCGTGGCGTAAAGCCGCGTGAGACAAGGACGGACAGGCGCCGGCCTTGTCGTCATCAAAAGACCGAACGGATCGGTATTTTGATGCCGGGTTAACAGTTTTTTGCGGCGGTACGTACACCATCCAGGTTCTTAAAGCAGGTTTCTTTGGCGGTAGCCAGGAAGTCGCACATAAACTCGCTGTTGACCTGGTCGCTACGGATCGCGGCATAGAGTGTGGACCAGATACCTTTGCCGGTCAGCGCCCGGGCGGTGACGTAGTCGCGTTCGATATACTCGGTGAGCGCCCAGTTGGGCAGTGCGCTGACGCCACGGCCGCTGGCGACCAGTTGTAACATCATGACGGTCAGTTCTGCGGTGCGCACTTCCTGCGGCTCGATATCGGCCGGATCGAGAAACCGGGTAAAGATGTCGAGGCGGTTACGATCGACCGGATAGCAGATCAGGGTTTCATCCTGCAGGTCCTGGGGTTCAATGTGATTTTTGCGCGCGAGTTTGTGTTTGTTGCTTACCGCCAGCAGCATTTCGTAGGAAAACAAGGGTTCATAATGGATGCCGTTGATCGGTTGCGGATCGGAGGTGATCACGAGGTCAAGATCACCGCGGGCCAAAACCGGCAGGGGAGAGAAGTTAAAGCCGCTGGCCAGGTCCATTTCAACTTCAGGCCAGTTTTCCCGGAAGCGATCGATGGTGGGCATCAGCCACTGAAAGCAACTGTGGCACTCGATCGACATGTTCAGGCGGCCTGCTTCACCGCCGGCGAGGCGAACGATGTCGCGCTCGGCGTTACGCATCATTGGCAGCACGTCTTCGGCAAGTTGTAGCAGTCGCTGACCGGCACTGGTGAAGCAGATGGGTTTGGTCTTGCGAATGAACAGGGAGCAGCCGAGTTTGTCTTCGAGGTCCTTGATTTGGTGTGAGAGGGCAGACTGCGTCAGAAATACCCGGTCTGCTGCTTCGACGAGGCTTCCCGTGTCACGAAGCGCTGCCAGGGTTTTCAGGTGTCTGAGTTCGATCATGGCCCCTCCTTATATATCAACAGCATCCAGCCGGTGCGTATCCTGGCGGGCACTATGATGCCGCTTTGCACCCGCCCTGCACCCTATGTATTCACCGGTCTCGGCGCTGTCGGCACGGAGACAGGGTGAAACAGGCGTGGAGCAGATAGGGTGAAACCGCATCGTTATGAACAAAATTCAAGTAAGTATAGTACGCGGGCATTCGCTAAGGCGAATCGCTGGCAGAAATAAACCCCTGTTGGCGCCGGTTGGCGCTAGGCGCGCTGAAAACACTCAGCCGTGACCGCACCGTGAGCGAAAGTTCTGGGGTGGAGGGGCGGTGTGACGCCCCTCCATTTACTTGTTAGCCCTGAGGGCCGAGTAACAGGAATTCCATCAGTGCTTTTTGTGCGTGCAGCCGGTTTTCGGCTTCATCAAAGACAACTGCGCGTGGATCGTCGAGCATATTCTCACTGATCTCTTCGCCCCGGTGGGCGGGCAGGCAGTGCATAAAGAGGGCGTCAGGCTTGGCCAGGTCCATCAGTGCAGGGTTGACCTGATAGGTGGCGAATGCCTTCATGCGCTCCTTTTGCTCCTCTTCCTGGCCCATCGAAGCCCAGACATCCGTCACAACCAGGTCTGCGCCGGTCACGGCCTGCTGGGGGGTGTCGCACAGGGTCACCCTGTCGCCGGCTTCGGTGAGGAATTCGGGCTTGGTGCGGTAGCCTTCGGGGCTGGCGATACGCAGCTGGAAGTCAAACTGGATAGCCGCGTTGATGTAGGAGTTGCTCATATTGTTGCCATCGCCGACCCAGGCGACGGTCTTGCCCTGAATGCTGCCGCGGTGCTCGACGTAGGTCTGCACATCCGCCAGTAACTGGCAGGGGTGGTAATCATCGGTCAGTGCATTGATGACGGGGACTTGTGAGTATTCGGCAAAGCGTTTGAGCAGCGCGTGATCGAAGGTGCGGATCATAATGATGTCGACCATACGCGAGATGACCCGGGCGCTATCTTCAACCGGCTCTCCGCGGCCGAGTTGGGTATCGCGGGGCGAGAGAAACAGGGCGTGCCCGCCAAACTGGGCGGTACCGGCTTCGAAGGAGACCCGGGTCCGGGTTGATGACTTTTCGAAGATCATCCCCAGAACCTTGTTTTTCATGGGCTCATAGGTTTCACCTGCCCGCAGCATACGCTTGAGCTCGATAGCGCGTTGGATGATGCCGTTTAGCTCAGTCGGGCTGAGATCTTTCAGGGTGAGAAAATGTCTGGTGCTCATAATAGGTCACTCCGGACAGCCTGCCGACGGCTGTCCATAAAGTTGCATAAAGTTGATCGGGTCAGGACGGGAGGTCTTCGTCCGCTGCGGTGATTTTTATCAGCGTGGAAATAACGCCGACAATAAGGTTAACTTCGTTATCGTTGATAATGAGTGGCGGTAAGAGCCGGATAACGGTGCCGCCGCCCGTCACATTGATCAGAATGCCTTTAACTTTCGCCAGCACCGTCAGTTCGGTGCAAGGGCGGTCTAGCTCTATACCGATCATCAGGCCTTGGCCGCGAAT
This sequence comes from Motiliproteus sp., assembly GCA_041586615.1. Lineage (GTDB taxonomy): Bacteria > Pseudomonadota > Gammaproteobacteria > Pseudomonadales > Balneatricaceae > Motiliproteus. The sequence continues at coordinate 24,382 of JBFGZS010000018.1, forward strand.
ATCTGTCACGCAGCTGGTGTTGGCGAGCTCGTCTTTAAAGCCTTGCAGAATCTGCGCGCCATGCTGCGCGGCGCGCTCCATCAGGTTATCCGCGGTTAACGTATTAACGACGGCCAGGGCCGCAGCGCAGGCCAGCGGGTTGCCGCCGAACGTTGAGCCATGTGTGCCGGTCGTCAGGGTTTTCGCCGCAGCGCCGCGTGCCAGGCAGGCACCGATGGGAACGCCGTTGCCCAGTCCTTTAGCGGTGGTGACGACATCGGGCAGGATCTTGCTGTGCTGGTACGCAAAATATTGACCGGTACGCCCGTTACCGGTTTGGACTTCGTCGAGCATCAGTAGCCATTGTTGCTCGTCGCACAGGGCGCGTAATTGCGCAAGGTAATCATCGGCAGGAATAATCACGCCGGCTTCACCTTGAATGGGCTCGGCCAGAATGGCGACCACATTCGGATTGGTGCGGGCAATCGTGCGGATCGATTCGATATCGTTATAGGGCGTGCGGATAAAGCCGGATACCAGGGGTTCGAAGCCGGCCTGGACCTTGCGGTTGCCGGTGGCCGTGAGCGTGGCCAGTGTGCGGCCGTGAAAGGCATTTTCCATCACAATAATGGTCGGGTTGGCGATCCCTTTGCGATGTCCGTAAAGGCGGGCGAGTTTAATCGCCGCTTCATTCGCCTCTGCACCTGAGTTGGAGAAAAACACCCTGTCCATGCCGGACAGCTGTGTCAGCTTTTGCGCAAGCTCTTCCTGAAGGGGGAGCGTGTAAAGGTTTGAGGTGTGCAGGAGTTTTTGTGCTTGGTTGGTGATGGCCTGTGTGACGGCAGGGTGTGTATGACCCAATCCACACACGGCGATACCGCTCAGTGCATCGAGGAACTTGTTACCCTGTGTATCGTATAACCAAGCACCCTGGCCGCGTTCAAAGGCGACTGACATCGGTGCGTACGTACCCATCAAGGATTGCGAAGCCATAAGAACGTTCTCCCTATACTACCGGATTAGAGCGGCCAAGAAGGCCGGAAAAAAACGTCCATTCTAGTCGGAGGTAGGTGAGGTATGCAAAAAAAAGCACCCGTTTTTTGTGGGGCAAAGCCCCTGATGTGCGGTTGCAGGCGGTAATGTGAAAAAAATCATTTTTAACCTGACAAGAATGGTCGGATATGTGTATCATTTGTACCAACTGGCCAGCTAGGGTCATAATGGCATTTTTCATTGTAGCTAGGTGAATACTCATGTCTTCAGTTGTTGACACTATTAAAGATCAGATCGGTAATAACGGCATTCTTCTTTACATGAAAGGAACGCCCAAGTTTCCTCAGTGCGGATTTTCTGCTCAGACGGTTGAAGCGGTAATGAATTGCGGTGAGAAATTTGCGTTCGTCAATATTCTGGAGAACCCGGAAATTCGTGCTGAGTTGCCGAAATATGCTAACTGGCCTACGTTTCCTCAATTATGGGTGAATGGAGAGCTGGTCGGTGGTTGCGATATTGTGGTCGAAATGAGCAAGAACGGCGAGCTTGAAGAATTGATCAAGAGCGCCGCTGCATCGCAGCTTACTGATAATTAATAGCAATACCGTGCTTTGGGTATTGCGCTAAACGATAAAGCAGAAGGATTTTTTCACTATGAGCGTACTTGTTGGTAAAGAAGCACCAGACTTTACAGTTCCTGCGGTGCTGGGCGATGGGCAGATTGTTGATGGTTTCAATCTGAAAACAGCGATCAAAGGAAAATACGGCCTGGTGTTTTTCTACCCACTGGACTTTACCTTTGTATGTCCTTCGGAGCTGATTGCTCTGGATCACCGGGTCGATGCGTTTAAAGAGCGTAATGTTGAGGTGATTGGCGTGTCCATCGACTCGCATTTTACCCATAACGCATGGCGTAACACGCCGGTCAACCAAGGCGGTATCGGCGCGGTGAAGTACACGCTGGCAGCCGATATGAATCATGAGATCTGTAAAGCGTACGATGTAGAGTCTGCCGGTGGTATGGCGCTGCGTGGTGCCTTTCTGATCGATACCCATGGTGTGGTACGTTCTCAGATTGTGAACGACCTGCCGCTGGGACGTAATATGGATGAGTTGTTGCGTCTGGTTGACGCGCTGCAGTTCCATGAAGAGCACGGTGAAGTCTGTCCGGCCGGTTGGCAGAAGGGTGAAAAGGGTATGAATGCCTCGCCTGATGGTGTGGCTGATTACCTGGCCGGTAATGCCGACAAGCTGTAATACGCTCATAGCCTTTGCAGTAAAAAAGCCCGCGTTAGCGGGCTTTTTTGTGTGAGCTGTTTTTTTTCGGGGGCTAGTGCCGGTATGAATAATTGGTGCTGATGCTTGGTGCTGGTGTTAATGGTTGGGCGGGTGTTGATAGTTGGTGCCGGTATTGTTGATAGTTGGCGCCGGTATTATTGATAGTTGGCGCCGGTATTATTGATAGTTGGTGCCGGTATTGTTGATAGTTGGTGCCGGTATTGTTGATAGTTGGTGCCGGTATTATTAATAGTTGGTACCGGCACCCTGAGCGGAGTTAGGCTTGACCGCGCAGCACCATATCCCAGCCGCCCAGTTCTTTCCAGCGGTTCACCACTTGGCAAAACAGTTCGGCCGTTTTTTCAGTGTCATAGAGCGCTGAATGCGCTTCACGGTTGCTGAATTCGATGCCTGCTATCTCGCATGAGCGCGCCAGCACGGTGTGACCGAAGGCGAGTGCAGCCAGTGTTGCGGTGTCGAAGGTCGAAAAGGGATGGAACGGGTTGCGCTTGATATCGCAGCGTTCCACCGCCGCGTTAACAAAGCTTAGGTCGAATGACGCATTGTGGCCGACGAGTATGGCGCGCTTGCAGCCGCTGGCTTTAATGGCCTTGCGCACCGGCTTAAAGATCATTTCAAGGGCGCTCTGTTCAGCGACGGCTTGGCGCAGCGGGTTGTAAGGGTCGATGCCGGTAAAGTCCAGGGCGGCCTGCTCAAGGTTGGCACCTTCAAAGGGGCTGACGTTCGCCGAGAGGGTTTGCGCGGGGTAGAGCATCCCTTGCTCGTCGATATCGAGTATGACCGCAGCAATTTCAAGCAGGGCGTCGGTGTTGGCATTAAAGCCCGCCGTTTCAACATCGATAACGACGGGTAAGTAGCCGCGAAAACGATCGGCCATAACGGTTTCGCAGCCGGAGGATCGGTTGGTCACGCTTTCTCCTTAGAGCAGTTAAACAACACGCCAGGCAATGGTTTCGCCTGCGCGTAAAGGGGTGATGGTCTGAGTGCCGAACTTCAGTGATTCGTGTTGGGTCCAGGCGTGTTTTTCCAGGATGATAGTATCGCTGTTACGCGCCAGGCCGTAAAAGTCAGGGCCGTGGTGGCTGGAAAATCCTTCGAGCTTATCCAGGGCGCCCGCTTGTTCAAAGGCCTCTGCATACAGTTCGATAGCCGATGTGGCGCTGTAGCATCCTGCGCAGCCACAGGCGCTCTCTTTGGCGTTGCGGGCATGGGGCGCGGAGTCGGTACCCAGGAAAAACTTGGCTGATCCGCTGGTCGCAGCATGGATCAGGGCGTCTTGATGGGTGTTGCGTTTCAGTATCGGCAGGCAGTAGAGGTGGGGTTTGATGCCGCCAACAAGCAGATCGTTACGGTTATAGAGCAGGTGTTGCGGGGTGATGGTTGCCGCCACGTTGCGGTTGCTTTCCGTTACAAAGGCGGCCGCATCCGCCGTGGTGATATGTTCCATCACGACTTTGAGTTCGCTGAAGCGCTGTGTGATGTTTTTGAGGTGACGGTCGATAAACGCTGCTTCACGGTCAAAAATATCGATGCGGTTATCGGTCACTTCGCCGTGGACCAGCAGCGGCATACCGGTTTCCTGCAGGGCGGCGTAAACCGCATCCAGCTTTGCCGGGTCGGTGACGCCGGAAGCAGAGTTGGTGGTGGCGCCGGCTGGATACAGTTTGACGGCCTGCACGCGCTGGCTGGCTTTGGCGCGATGTATCTCTTCAGGCGTGGTCTGGTCGGTCAGATACAGCGTCATCAGCGGTTTGAATCTGCTGTTGGCGGGTGTCGCGGCCGTAATCCGGTCGTAGTAAGCCAGAGCCTGGTCGGTGTTGCTGACCGGTGGCGTCAGGTTGGGCATGATGATTGCGCGGCCGAAATAGCGGGCCATATCGGCAACCGTATCGGTGAGCACGTCGCCATCGCGAAGATGTACATGCCAGTCGTCAGGGCGGGTGATTTCAAGGCGTTGCATTGTGGTCCTTGGTGCAGTCGAGTATTCTGCGAATTCTATCAGTGCCGGCGCCTTTCGGCCAATCTTGACTCAGATACTAAAGATTTAGAGGGTTTGGGCGATACTGTACCCATTACAGCCCCCCTATACCGCGGGCATATAGGGTATACAGGGGTGGCCATTTAGTCGGAGTGGCTGTTTTAGGTTTAGGTACGCCCTTGAGTCGGAGTGGCTATTTATGGCGCGCGCTGAAGGTCGGTGAACCATCGGGTTGGTCAGCAGTTTGGGTCGTTTTGCAGATGCATGTGATTTTATCTCTATTATTCGGCCGTTACGATCAGGCACCGCGTGTTCCCGTGGCGTCGGCTACGGGCGTGTTGATCGTTATCAGCATGTTGATGGCGGTGTCTGCTCATGCCGTAACCTTCAGAGCGCCTATCGATGGTACGGATTGGCGGCTGGAATCCTCCCAGTTTGAGTGTCGGCTCAGTCAGGCTATCCCTGATTTTGGTACGGCCGTTTTCGAGCACCGCGCCGGAGAAGAGCTGGAGTTTCTGTTGAATGCGCCTCAGGCCGTGCATTTTGGCCGCGGGACCTACCTTGTCGCCGAGGCGCCTCCATGGGGCGGTGGGCAGGCGCCGCGATCGATCGGTCTGATACCGAGCCGTGTGACGGATAATCAGTTACGGGTCAATAGTCAATACGCAAGAGATATGCTGGTATCCCTGAGTCGAGGCCAGTTTCCGGCGCTAAGTAATGCGCGCTGGATGGGAAGCAGCGAGCCGCTTAAAGTCGCCATCTCGGCGGTGAACTTCCAAAGTGCCTATGCGGGTTACGTGGCATGTCTGGCCGGGTTGTTGCCGGTTAATTTCAATCAGATTGCCCGATCTGCCGTCCTGTTTCCGTCCGCCGAATGGCGTTTGTCGGATGCGACCAAGAAACGTCTTGATTTGATTGCGTTGTACGTCAAAAATGACTCGGCGGTTCAATCTATCTTTGTCGATGGTCATTCAGATAATGTCGGTCGACGGCTGATTAACCGTGACCTGTCACGTCAGCGCGCCGAAGAAGTGACACGGTATCTCGCCCGTGCGGGGATCAGCGATGAGATGATTACCACCCGCTATCATGGTGAGCGTTACCCGGTCGTTAAAAATAAAAATCCCAATAGCCGGCTGCGTAACCGTCGTGTCACCGTGCGATTAGAAAAAACGCGCGACGAGCCGTGATTTTATCTGCCGCTAGGCGCGGGTGTTTTGTCACACGTCCGGCGTTTGGGTGTATAATCGCCGGTTTCATAAAATGATCGCGTTACCATGCCCTCCTTAGGGTGTTTTGGAGCAAAAGCATGTCAGATTTTAACAAGGTTGTGCTGGCTTACTCAGGCGGCCTGGATACTTCAGTCATCGTAAAATGGCTGCAGGAAACCTATAACTGTGAAGTTGTGACGTTCACGGCCGATATCGGACAGGGCGAAGAGGTCGAGCCTGCTCGAGCCAAGGCGCAAGCGTTGGGTGTTAAGGAGATCTATATTGAAGACCTACGCGAAGAGTTTGTTCGTGACTATGTCTTCCCTATGTTTCGGGCCAACACCATCTACGAAGGCGAGTACCTGCTGGGTACCTCCATCGCCCGTCCCTTGATCGCCAAGCGTCTGATCGAGATCGCTAACGAGACCGGAGCCGATGCGATTTCCCACGGCGCTACCGGCAAAGGTAACGATCAGGTTCGCTTTGAACTGGGGGCTTACGCGCTTAAGCCCGGTGTTAAGGTTATTGCACCCTGGCGTGAATGGGATCTGAACTCGCGCGATAAGCTGATGGCTTACTGTGCCGAGCATTCTATTTCGGTCGACTACAAAAAAGGCAAAAAATCGCCTTATTCCATGGATGCCAACCTGCTGCATATCTCGTATGAGGGTGGTGTGCTGGAAAATCCCTGGACCGAAGCCGAAGCGGATATGTGGCGCTGGAGCGTTTCTCCGGAAAATGCGCCTGATCAGGCCACCTATATCGATCTGACTTATCGCAATGGCGATGTGGTCGCCATTGACGGTGAGGCGGCGAGCCCTGCAACGGTCCTGGAAACGCTGAACCGCATTGGCGGCGCGAACGGCATTGGTCGTCTGGATCTGGTAGAGAATCGCTTTGTCGGTATGAAGTCGCGCGGTTGCTACGAAACCCCCGGTGGCACCATCCTCTTGCGCGCACACCGTGCGATAGAGTCCATCACGCTGGACCGCGAAGTGGCGCATCTGAAAGATGAGTTGATGCCGCGTTACGCCAAGCTGATCTATAACGGGTTCTGGTGGTCCGAAGAGCGTAAGATGTTACAAACCATGATCGACTACTCTCAGGTGCATGTGAACGGGGAGGTGCGCCTGAAACTGTACAAGGGTAATGTGATCGTTGTTGGCCGTCGTTCTGACGACAGCCTGTTCGATGAATCTATCGCGACCTTTGAAGACGATGCGGGTGCTTACGACCAGAAAGATGCAGCAGGCTTTATCAAGCTGAATGCACTGCGGATGCGTATTGCCGCAAATAAAGGCCGTAATTTGCTCGATAAGTAAGTATTCGGGCTGTTAAAAAGCCTTGCAGGGTCTGTCTTGCAGGGCTTTTTTTGTAATCGCAACCGTGTTTTATTATTAGATGCCAGGAGATTAGTCTTTATTAAGGCGGCAACCTAATACCGTGCAAAAAGGCCGCCGTGGCGCAAAGCCACGTGAGACAAGGACGGACAGGCGCCGGCCTTGTCGTCATCAAAAGACCGAACGGATCAGTATTTTGATGCCAGGTTAATAGTCCGACAGGCGTCCAATGACAGCTTCTTTCTATAATGCAAATGACAGGATAATATGAAACAGATTCTCTCCGGCAAATCAGTATTGCTGGTAGCGCGTAAGCTCGAGGATCTGGGCGTATTACGCGCCTTATTTTCACAGCTGGGAGCAGGTGACGTTCACGTCGCCTCGTCGGCGAATATGGCGCTGAATATGCTCCGGATGCAGCCGGTTGATATCTGTGTTATCGAGGCGCAACTGGGTGAGCATGAAAAAACCGGTGGGCAGGTGCTTGAAGAAGCCAATGCAGAAAAACTACGGCCTATTTCCAGTGCGTTTATTCTTATTACCGCCCCCGGCGATCATATCCCCACCGATTCATTAGAAAATAGCGCCGATACGTTTCTGGTCAAACCCTTCGATACCGCCAAAATTCAGCTTCGACTCGAAAGGCTGATGAAACTAAAGCGGGCCGTTGCACCCATAGAGTCACTGGTCGATGCGGGCGAGTTGGACAAGGCGATGCAGGTGGCCGATCTGCTGTTGGATAAAATCCCGCCGCTGGCTATTTACATTAATCGCCTGAAAGGTCGCTTGTTGTTGCGGATGGAGCGCAACAGTGAGGCGTTACAGCATTTTAGCCAGGTGCTCAATGAGCGGGACCTGGATTGGGCGCAGTTAGGCAGTGCTATCGCGCATTATAAACTGGCTCGTTATGTCGATGCCCTTGCGTGCTGTAATGTGATTCTTGAGCGTAATCCGGGTAGCATCGAAGCCTATGAATGGGCGTCGCGTACCTACCGTGCCATTGGTCAGAACGAGACGGCACAGAAGTTCCTTGAGCGTGCGGTACAGGTCTTGCCGACCGCTCCCGCTATTCAGTCGGGACTGGGTAACGTCGCTAGCGAGAATTGCGATTGGTCGGTGGCCATTGCGGCGTTTCGTAATTCGGTTCGTTTTGCCAAGCACTCCTGTCATCAGTCACAACAGAACTATTTTGGGCTGGCGCGTAGCTTGCAGACCCAGATATCACCGCAGGGTGGCGGGGCTTCCTCCGAAGCGGAACGCGAGGCCGTACGGACGTTGGAAGCGGTGGTCGAAGAGTATTTTGATGACGATATGATTCGCTTTAAATCCCGTTTGATGACCGCTGAAACCTATAAGCGATCCGGTGATTCGCCGCGCGCCAATGCGGCCGCCAAAGATGCTTATGATGTTTTTCAGTCGCTGGATGACAGTCGTAAAGCCGAAGAATTGGATAATCTGATTGAAGGGGTAGAGGGAACTCGGCTGGAGTCCGATGTCGAACAGTACAAGGCCGAGTTTAATCGGCGCGTGTATACCGAAACGGAGTGGGGCCGGTATAACCTGAAGGGAATGGGGTTATACCGCAAAGGTCGATTTGCCGATGCTTACGAGTGTTTTAAAAAATCACTGGAACATGTCGAAAACAGCCCGAGTGTGTTACTTAATCTGGTTCAGGCGGGCTATGAGCTTATCAAGCAAGACCCCGGTCGGGCTGCTGAAGTGCTTGGATTGTGTAATGAGCGTTTGTTGCGAATGAGTATTGGCGCTATGAACAACAAACAGCAAGAACGTTATCGCAAGCTCAATAGTCGAAAGGTGGCGGCGCCGGGTTCTGACACGCAAAAGTAACCGGCACCTGGCTAGGCTGTCTGTAAATGAGCTATACCTGATAAAGGATCGATAGATTTTCTACGGGCAAACGATGGGGTTGGCTCGGTATCATTCGCCTGTCGTCGTCAGGATGCGTGTTTGAGGTGTTAGCTAGGGCAGGTTATTAGGGCAGGTTATTAGGGCAGGTTATTAGGGTAAATGTTAAGGCAAGCGGCAGGCAAGCGGCAGGTAAATGGTGGGTGCATCGTTAACGACCTTGTCGTGCCTTGGTGTGAATGAAATAGTGTGGAGGGGTGGCATTGCTGCATATCGCGATACTGGAACCCGAACGGGCATTGGCGGAACAGGTCATGACCTGGTTGACGTCAGCGGGGCACCGCTATACCTGTTGTTCGGATATCCGGGAATTTGTGGCCTGTCTGACCCGTCACGACTATGACCTGCTGCTTGTCGATTGTGGCGGCCGCGAGGGTGGCTGTCTGGAACTGCTGGAGCTGAACCTCGATACGCAGCAGCCCCGCTCACCCCTGTTGTTCGTGACCGACGCGGATAATGAGAGTGCCATTATTCGTGCCTTTGAGCGCGGTGCTGACGACTATGTCGTCAAACCCTTGCTGCGTGATGAGTTGCTGTCGCGAATCAGTGTGCTGCATCGGCGATTTACCCATCAGCAGCGGGGGAAGCTGTTGTTGCAGCAAAATATGGGGCCGTTTCAATTCGATTTTGGTCAGCGTACCCTGAGCAAAGGCAACAGAGTCATCGTCTTGACTGAAAAAGATTTTTCCCTGGCGGCCTACCTGTTCTCGCATCAGAATGAATTACTGTCCCGTCATCGCCTTCTGGCGGATGTGTGGGGGGTGAGCCAGGACGTCAATACGCGCACCGTTGACATGCATATCAGTCGCTTGCGTAAGGCGTTAAGTCTCGAAGGCAGTGGCTATGAGATCAAGACGGTGCACCAGCACGGTTATCGCCTCGAAGTCCGCAAGGGCTGAGCCTCGATTGCAATCATACCCTCCGGCGGCTAAAATCTCCGCCACTCGATAATGACGTGTCGAAATGATGGCGTGTCGAAACGAACGCGGCGGAGCTCTGCCGTTAGGTTTTTATTTTTCGGCTGTGCTTTGCAAGGCTAGGCTGCCAGGCGATTCCTCATTAATCAGTTTTGAAGGCTTATGAAAGCACATAAGATCACCTCTGCTCCAATCCCCATGCGTAATGTCGGTCCCATTAAAGTGACAGGCAATATCATGGATGATGATGTCATGGTTCCTTTGGCCACGTATGAGAGCCCTCTGTGGCCTTCCGTAGGTCGCGGTGCGCGCGTGACGAAACTGGCCGGCGGAATCAAGGCGACACTGATCGATGAACGTATGAGTCGGTCTATCCTGCTGGAAGCCGACGATGCCGGTATTGCCCTGCAGTGCCTGAACGCCATTAAGGCGCGCCGTGAAGAGATGAATGCGGTTGTCGGTAAAAGTAGCCGATTTGCCCGTCTGATCGATATAAACAGCCAGGTTGTGGCCAATATGATCTACCTGCGGCTGGAGTTCACCACCGGTGACGCATCCGGTCACAATATGGTGACCAATGCGGCCGATCACCTGTTCCCGTGGATTCTGGATCAGTACCCGCAGTTACGTTATAGCTCTATTTCTGCCAACTATTGCTCGGATAAAAAAGCCACCGCGGTCAATGGCATTTTGGGCCGTGGCAAATATGTGGTGACGGAAGTGACCATTCCGCGCGCGCTCTGCGAAAGACGCCTGAAGACAACCCCGGAGAAAGTGGTTGATCTGAACATCAAAAAGAATTTGATCGGCACCATGCTGGCGGGCGGGTTGCGCAGTGCCAATGCCCATTATGCCAATATGTTGCTGGCCTTCTATCTGGCAACAGGCCAGGATGCTGCCAATATCATTGAAGGCTCGCAAGGTATTGTGCATGCCGAAGTGCGCGATGGAGACCTGTATTTTTCCGCCACGCTGCCCAATCTTATTGTCGGTAGCGTGGGCAACGGCAAAGGAATCGATTTTGTCGAAGAAAACCTGAGATTGCTGGGCTGTAAAGAGGCGCGTGAGCCGGGTGATAATGCCCGACGTCTTGCGGTTATCTGTGCGGCGACGGTGCTGTGCGGTGAGTTGTCTTTGTTGGCGGCCCAGACGAATCCGGGCGAGCTGATGGAATCTCACTTGAAGCTAGAACGCTGATGAGCGATCAGACCAATAACCGTAAAGTAGAACATATTCGGGTTATCGAAGCGGATGGGGCGACTGACCGGAAGCAGGCCTACTTTGATCGAATCAAGTTGCGGCATCGCGCGTTACCGCAGTTGGCGCTGAACGGCATCGATGCGTCGACATCGTTCCTGGGCAAAAAGCTTAGTTTCCCCCTGTTGATCTCGTCGATGACCGGTGGTGACCATGAACTGGTCCGGACCATCAATCGCAATCTGGCCATTGCTGCCGAGGCGACCGGCGTTGCGATGGGGGTCGGATCACAGCGGGTGATGTTTTCTACCGCCGCGGCGCGGGAAAGTTTTGACCTGCGTGGTTATGCCCCGACGGTGCCCTTGCTGGCCAATATTGGTGCGGTTCAGCTTAATTGTGGCTTTGGATTGGCGCAGTGCCGGCAGGCGGTCGATATTTTACAGGCCGATGCGCTCTACCTGCATCTCAACCCGTTGCAGGAAGCGGTTCAGCCAGAAGGGGATACCGACTTTTCCGCCTTGGATGTGAAGATTGCGGCGATCGTGTCCGGGCTGGATGTGCCGGTCATCCTGAAAGAAGTGGGGGCGGGGATGGCTCCGGAAGATATCGCGGTTGGACTCAGCGCCGGCGTGAAGTTTTTCGATCTGGCGGGTAGCGGCGGTACGTCCTGGAGTCGTATTGAGCACCATCGCCATCCTTCCAGTAGCGGGGCCGATGGGCTGGGTTTACGCTTCCAGGATTGGGGAATTCCGACCCCGCTGGCACTGCAGCTGGCACGTCCTTATCGGGACCAGGCAGATTTTATTGCCAGCGGGGGCATCAGAAGCGGTATCGATATGGTGAAATCTGTTATACTTGGCGGCTCACTTTGCGGCGTGGCCGCACCGTTGCTGCAACCTGCCATGGAATCACCGGATCGGGTTGTTGCTGTTATTGAGCAGCTTCGAAAAGAATTTGTAACGACTATGTTCCTGCTGGGTGCGGCTAATATTGCTGCGCTGCAGGGAAATGATGCGTATTTGCTCGCAGAGCTATAGGAATTATTACTGAGTATGTCTGTCGGTATCGATAATATCAGTTTTTATACGTCGAATTTTTTTCTCGATCTGAAGACTCTGGCTGACGTTAAGAACATCGACAAGGACAAGTTTTATCACGGGATTGGCCAGGAAAAAATGGCAATTCCCGGCGCCGATGAAGATGTCGTCACCATGGCTGCCAGTGCCGCATTACCGGTTTTGGATGGCATCGATCGAGACAGTATTTCCACCCTGATGTTTGCCACGGAAACTGGGATCGATCAGTCCAAAGCCGCCGGTGTTTTTGTGCATGGCTTACTGGGTCTGTCCAACCGTTGCCGGGTGGTCGAACTCAAGCAGGCGTGTTACAGCGCGACGGCGGCGATCCAGATGGCCTGTGCGCTGGTCGCACGCGAGCCGCAGAAACGCGTGCTGGTGATCGCCTCCGATATCGCCCGATATGACCTGGATTCTTCCGGCGAGGCGACCCAGGGCTGTGGTGCGGTGGCGATTCTTATCAGCAGCCAGCCCCGCCTGGTTGAACTGGCGCCCGAGGTGGGTAATTACACCGAGGATGTGATGGATTTCTGGCGGCCAAACTACCGTTCAACGGCGTTGGTCGATGGTAAATATTCCACCAAAATCTATCTTAAGGCACTCAAACAGGCCTGGGTTCACTACCATGAAGTGACCGAGACGCCCTTTGAGGCTTTGGATTATTTCTGCTACCACCTGCCGTTTACGCGAATGGCTGAGAAGGCCCATGCGCAATTGTCACGGGTGACCCGCGCCGGATTATCTGCTGAGCAGCAGGCTGCGCAGATCGAACCCAGTCTGATCTATAATCGCATTATCGGTAACAGTTACACCGCATCGATGTATATCGGTTTGGTTTCTTTATTGGAAAATGCCGACGATAACCTTGCCGGTAAGCAGATCGCTTTCTTCAGTTACGGATCGGGCTGTGTGGCCGAGTTCTATACCGGCAAAGTGGTCGAGGGCTATGAACAGCACCTGCACCAAGCCCGCCACAATGCATTGCTTTCTGAGCGGGTCGAGCTGAGCTATGCCGAATACCTAACAATGTACCATTTCACCTATCCGATCGATGGCGAAGATCATGCGTTTCCTGTGCAGTCCACCGGCGATTTCCGGTTGACGGGGGTCAGTCAACACAAGCGGCTCTACGCTCCGCGCACATGATGGCAAGCGCGCCAGCCAAGGTTATCCTGACTGGCGAGCACAGTGTGGTGTATGGATGCACCGCGCTGGCCTTGGCCGTCAAACGCCATGCTCGCTGTCATCTCGAGTCTAGCGACAGCGACGGCGTCGAGATCAATCTAGCGGATCTCGGCGTCGTTTGTCGCGGCGATTCTGCGTCCTTGTTGGCCCATCATCAGCAATGCTCGGCCCGTTACGCACAGTTTTTGTCCGGCATCCTGCCCATCGAGCAGGTCTTACCCGAACCCGATTCCCTGATTCGTTATGCGCTTGTCGAGTTGATGTTGCAGACAACATCTTCCCGGTCGGCCGCGTTACGCGGCAGCATCCGTTCCGATATTCCTCTCGGCGCGGGTATGGGCTCCTCGGCGGCAACCATTGCCGCGCTCTTGATGGCCGCCGCGCATTGCCTGCAGCTGCCGCTATCCCGTGATCAGTTGGTGTGCGTGACGCAAGCGTGTGAACGTTTGCAGCATGGTCGCAGCAGCGGCATCGATCCGGCCGTCTGCTGTCACGGTGGGCTGGTGCGTTATCGTCAGGGGGGGATTGAACGCCAGTCGATAACGTTGGGGCCGGGTTGGTATCTGGTCGATAGCGGTCGGCCGCAGGTGTCCACCGGTACCTGTGTGGAACAGGTGCGTCAACAGTTTGCCGGCAGCACGATCTGGCAAAAATTCGACGCCGTCGCGCAGGCCATGCTGGCGGGGCTCCGTGACAGAGATCCCGAGGGACTGGCCGGCGCGGTGCGGCGTAATCATCGGCTGCTGTGCGATATTGGCGTGGTTCCCGCGCGGGTGCAGGATTTCATCGCCGCTATCGAGCGTAGCGGTGGCTGCGGAAAAGTCAGCGGGGCGGGCGCGGTGTCGGGCGCGCCGGCCGGCTTAGTGATGATTTACCACCCCAGCTTGCCGCATAAGCTGGTCAGCGATTACGGTTATAACCTCCTGCCTTTGGAGATCGATCACGATGGCGCACGAATCGATAATTAGAGCATCCGCTCCCGGTACCCTGATGCTGATGGGCGAGCATGCGGTTGTCCACGGCGAGTTGGCGCTTGCCTGTGCGGTTAATCGCCGTATTCGGGTCGAGTTAGCCCTGCTGCCAAGAGCGGAGCTGCAGATTCATTCGGCACTGGCTCACTACCGTGCCCCGCTTGCCAGCCTGCCGGATCATCCGAAATTACGTTTTATTCTGCAGGTTATCGAGCAGCTCAAATCCAGGCTGCCTTCCGGCCTGCGCCTGACCATCGATTCTGATTTTTCCGATCAGGTCGGGCTGGGGTCTTCGTCGGCGGTAACGGTGGCGGTGGTGGCCGCCCTGTTATTCTGGATTGAAGGGGCTGAGCCCGCCCCTGCCGAAGTCTTTGATGAAGCCCTGAATGCGATGTTGATGGTACAGGGACGGGGGTCCGGGACCGATATCGCCGCCTGTACCTACGGCGGTGTTATCGGCTACCGTCGTAACCCGCTGCAGATCGAAAAGCTACCGAATATCGGGCCTATTGGGCTCTATTATGCAGGCTATAAAACCCCCACCCCCGACGTGCTGGCACGGGTGAGCGAGGAGGGGGCTTTGATTCCTGACCTTTACACGCGGCTCTATGCCTTGATGGGCGAGACGACCGAGGCCGCAGCCAAGGCGCTGGAGGCGGGCGAGATGACGCGTTTTGCCCGCTTGATCAACTACTATCAGGGGTTGATGGATGCGCTTGGGGTTAATGACCGCAAGCTGGCCAGCATGGTCTATCAGTTGCGGGAGATGTCGGGGGTGAGCGCGGCAAAAATCTCCGGCTCCGGGCTGGGAGACTGCGTCATCAGTGTTGGTCTCCCCGTCGTCAAGGGGGATGCTCCCGTGCTGCCCTTTACCGACATACCGGTTTCGATCCATGAGCAAGGGGTCGACGTTGGCTATGTTTAAGCAGAAAAATAATGTTTAAGCAGGAACAAATAATGTTTAAGCAGGAAACAAGCGATGTTTAAGCAGGAAAATAATGTTTAAGCAGAGACAAATTATGTTTAAGCAGGAACAAACAATGTCTAAGCAGTCCGTGGTGCATGAATACCTGCCGACGCAACGTACACCGTCTACCACCCCGGTACAGGTGTTTGCGCCCAGCAACATCGCGTTGTGTAAATACTGGGGTAAGCGCGACCCTGAGCTGAACCTGCCCATTAACAGCAGCTTGTCGATCAGCCTCAAGGACCTCGGCACAACAACGCGCTTGAGCCTGAATGCTGAGCCCGGTGACCGGGTGCTGCTGAACGGCACCGAGCGGGCCAGCCAGGACGCCTTCAGTGTCAAAGTCAGCCAATTTATCGACCTGTTCCGCAGCGATGCCGGTGAAGGAATCATCGTCGAAACCGAAAACAATATTCCCACCGCTGCCGGCCTGGCGTCCTCGGCGTCGGGGTTTGCCGCGCTGATGCGGGCCATTGACCAGTTTTACGCGCTTAAACTGCCTAACGATCAGCTCTCGGCCTTCGCCCGTATGGGCAGTGGCAGCGCGTCGCGCTCGATTTACCACGGCTTCGTCGAGTGGCAGATGGGCGTGCGCGACGATGGCATGGACAGCCATGCGGTTGTGCTTCCCGAACAGTGGCCCGACTTTCGCCTCGGTTTGCTGACCCTGAGCAGCGCGCAGAAAGCGGTCGATTCGCGCAGCGGTATGCAGCGCACCACCCAGAGCGCGCACCTGTATCAGAGCTGGCCGCTGCAGGCGGCGGCCGATCTGGAACGGTTGCGGGGCGCCATCGCGGGTCGGGATTTTACCTTGTTGGGCGAAACCGCGGAACAGAATGCGTTGTCGATGCATGCCACAATGATTGCCTCCTGGCCCCCGTTGCTGTACTGGCAGCCGGAGTCGGTCGCGACCATGCATAAGATCTGGCAGCTGCGTGCCGATGGCTTGGCGCTGTACTTCACCATGGATGCCGGCCCGAATATCAAACTGCTATTCCAGGCGGCTGATGAAGCGGCGGTGTTAGCAGCTTTCCCGCAGGTTAAGGTCGTGGCGCCTTTTTCCTGACCTGTCCCGTATCGCTATTAACCTCACGTGGCGCTATGCTACGGCGGTTCATCCATGAACCGCCTATTAAGGCGACATTTTGTGCACGGTATTCCGTTGCTGCCTTAATAACGCGGTATTCGCTGTCTACATAATATCGGCAGACACATCACGCGCTACTCCCTTTCTCCTTTCTCCTTTCTCCTTTCTCCTTCCTGAAGGTGACCGTTCCTTGACCGAGAGCAAGCACCGCCCCGATCAGCCCCCGGCTGTAGCCCCCTTGCCGGGGTTTGTCTTGACCCACCACTGCGTTGATGGACCCGCGGGGCTGAGCTTTCATCTCTGGCTGCAGACCCCGCACGGACCGACATTGGCGGTGGTCCCGGACCAGGAAGCGGTTTTTTTTGTCAGAAGTGAGGGTAGCCATTGTGTTCGCGCCGCCCTGAGCAGTCTTAAGGGCTGGCGCTTGCAGGCCTTGGCATTAAAAAACCCCGCGGGAGAACCGGTTAGCGGGCTCTATTTCAAGCGCCAGGGTGGCCTGCTGGATGCCCGTGCACGCCTGGCCGCCAAAGGCCTGGCCTGTTACGAAGAGGATGTGCGCCCCGTGGAGCGCTACCTGATGGAGCGTTTTATCTGCGGCAGCGTCGAAATATGCGGCGTCGTCACGCAACACAACGGTTATCGGCGCATCGACCGTGCGCAGTTGAAACGCGGTGATTACTTGCCGACACTGCGCTGGCTGTCGCTGGATATCGAGACGACCATGCAGGCGGATCAAATATTCTCGGTTGGTCTTTACGCACCGAATCCGCCCAGCCCTCCGAATGCGGCGCAAGGTGAGGGTTCTGTTCAAGGCGAAGGCTCAACGCAAGCCTTTCAGCGGGTGTTGATGGTCGGCGAAGCGCCCCTGGATAGGTCCCCCATCGATGCACCGCCGTTTGTCCAGTATGTCGCGGACGAACGGGCGCTGTTGCAGGCGCTCGGAAACAGCATCATATAAAACAAACGAAACAGACTAAAAAGTGACGACGCCTAACCGGCCATCATAGTTGTCGCGGACCGGCCAAGATAGTTGACGCCAGACACAAAGCGTATATTTGTCCGCTTTGGACGATTTCGGCGGGCGTGAGACCTCCGAATTCAGGCAGTTTGGCCTCCCGATACCACAGCTCTGCATCAGTCGTAGAGATTGATAGTTTCCGAGTGACAAGCTGCAGAAACTCTTTTTGATCAATGTCGCTCATAAACCCTCCAGCTCTACACTAACCGCAGCTTCGCCTAGCCGCTTAGCCAATAGTTTTGTATTGCATCCCCATACCCTGCGTTTGGATAGCAACAAACGGTAGCGGATCTGGCGGTTCAGAGGGGGGAGATGGCGATGCCTTGTGATGCGATGGCATTGATCAGAACTCTTCTGCTTGTTCTTAGGTGGCATGAGTAAGCACAGCCTCAATGGACGAGTTCGGTTAGAAGGTCGATGGAGAGCCCCGAAACATCAAAATCCCATCCCCATTCGGCCGAAACCTCTCTGAGTACATCCGATTCCAGCTTATCTGCAATGACTATCAACTCAGCTTTATCAGCCACAATCCGACCTCGGATACTCGCCCAGAGCACCAAGTGCAGCCACTGATCAACTGCTGCGCAGACGCAGTCAGCATCATCTCCGTCGTAGTGTATTTCATACTCGGTTATTCGCAGCATAGAGATCTAGTTAGGCTGGGTAAAGCGACGTAACTTATTGTAAATATTGCTGTACATAGAAAGATTGTGTCTTGATTACTAGTTTAGCACGTCTAATATTCTGACTATCCAGACGGCGTTTTAGGGGCAAGAATTCATGGAAACAGGGGTGTTACGAAACTGGACGCTGCACGTTCAGTCACTCAATGATGAAGAACGGGAGCGGTTTGAACTGGAGCGGCCTTACTGCATTCCCGCCGTGATTACGGGTGAGGTCATTGAGGATTACGACCGGCGCTTTTCTCCCGGTGACGCGATGAGGACCAACCTGCTGCATAGCTTCGATCTGCAGCGAATGACTGCCATCACGTCAAGCGGATCTATATACAAATTGCAGGGCCGAGGCGATATTCTACATGACGGCGTTCCGACGGATTACGCACAAGCCGTAGGGGAAACGATTCTTCGACTAGCAGGTGTCCTATCGGCCAAGACTCCAGCCTGAGTGGGTAACAAATACCACTGGTGTGCGGAATGGTGATTCCTGCCAGCAGGTAAAAAATCGATCATTCACATTTATACATTGGCTGCATAATTTTGCAGAGTATGTAAAAAAATGTATAAAACAGTTTATGCCGATAGAGCAGACAGATCTTGAATACGAAACCTTCCCGGCCTGCTGGCAAAGAGAAGGTGCTCCTGCTGCAGGCGCTGGGGTCAGGATTCGACATCTGCCGACAGGGATAGTAGTGGAGTCCCAGGATTGCCGTACGCAGCATGAGAATGCTCAAGTCTGCATGACCAAATTAAAGAGTCTGATCCTCAAGCCTTAGCTAACGCTACAGCAACTGTTGGCCAGAAAGATTGTTGATCAGCATCTCGAATTGACCACTTTCAGTATCGAGTTTTGACCAGGTTTTCATGAAATGCAACCTGCTCAGTACCCAGCATATAGGTTGATCAGCGTGGTCAATATTGGGCGCTTAGCACTGCTCAAAGTAGCGAGCTGATAACAGCAGGACGGGTAACCTACGAGCAGTTCACTGTTGCTGGGTCACAGCAAATTGGACGGCACCATTCGGTATCTTTGGGTAGAAGTGGATGATGCTCTTGAACTGTCAGAAGAAAAGGAGGTGTAAAGTGAGCGGTGCGCGCCATCATGAACGGCGTTCATGTTCGGAGGTGGTGCGCCTGGCCTCTTACGGGGCTGGAATTGCGCCCAATGCAGCCATAGGTAAGATGTTGACCTGAACCGTTGGCCATGGCCCTTCCTGAAGATAAGCGGTCATCAGCTTGGAGGCGTGTCGGATCGCTTGCCTGGCCGCGTAGGCCTATCAGGATGAACTAAATTCAAAATGGCAATATTTGTGAGGTCGATCTGATGCTTGCGAACGGGTGGTCGGTGACCATTCTCGCGACTTCCCTTCCTGCGCCCTAAGGAGACCTTCCGACCTGACTAGTTTGGTTGGCCATGTGTCTAGCCTAGTTCCAGAAAACGGACATGCTGATGGATAGTGATGTTGGTAAAGAAGGTACCTTTGTGGCCTTGGTGTCACTGGGTAGGAACAATAGATTGGCGCCGAAGCCATCTTTCAGCTGTGTAGTCTGGCCGTGTGTTTTTTAAAAGATTAAAGGGAAACGGGGGCTGATCCCAAAAGAACTCCAGTGGCAATTTTTGATGCTATCTCAGTCGAGTTTTAAAAAGCAGATGGTTATCTTTCTTGCAGGACAGATGCCAGCTCCAGCACCCCCGGTTGCAGAGATTTTCGGTTGGATACCACATCATCTAAGGGGATCAGTACGATCTGATTATTCTTCACCCCAAGCATGGCGTTGGAGTGTCCGGCCAGCAGGTGCCTGATTGCCATGGCGCCCAGAGATGAGGCCAGCATACGGTCGTGTCCTGTGGGCGCCCCGCCGCGCTGGGTGTGGCCTAGTATGCAGACCCGGGGTTCCAGCCCGAGTTCGATCAAGGCGTTCGCCAGATTTTGGGTACGGCCCGGGGTGTGGCCTTCGGCAACCAGTACCAGGCTGCTGCTTTTGCCTGCTTTTTGGCTTTTTAGCAGCGCGTCAAAGAGCATCTTGGGGTCAAACTCATTTTCCGGTGTGAGTATATGTTCGGCTCCTCCGGCTATGCCGGCATAGGCGGCGATAAAACCGGAATTTCTGCCCATCACTTCGACCAGGAAAAGCCGGTTATGAGAGCTGGCCGTGTCGCGAATTCGGTCGATGGCGCCTAGCGCGGTGTCTACTGCGGTGTCGAAGCCGATGGTATCTTCGGTACCGTAGATATCGTTGTCGATTGTGCCGGGTAATCCGATGACCGGAAAGCCTGTCTCCAGTTGCAACTGCCTGGCGCCGGTGAGCGAGCCATCACCGCCGATCACCACCAGCGCCTCGATCGCCGCTTCGCGCAGCTGCTCGGCGACTTGCCAGCGGATCGCCGAAGTACGGAACGCCTCGCAACGATTACTTTTCAAAATAGTGCCGCCTCGTTGAAGGATATTGGCGACGGTGGCCGAGCTGAGCGGTCGAATGTCACCCTCCACCAGGCCACTGTAACCGCGCTGGACGCCGTACACATCAATGCCTTCTGACAGGCCCGTACGGACTACGGCGCGAATCGCCGCGTTCATGCCCGGGGCATCCCCGCCACTGGTCAGTACCGCGATGCGCTTCAGGTCGCGTTTGTGGGGTAAGGTTTCGATGCCGTACATGGGGCCTCCAGGTTTAGTCGACAGCAGCCTTGATCAGCGAACGGCCACTCATCTCCTGGGGTTGAGAGAGGCCCATCAGCTCAATCAGGGTCGGTGCGATGTCGCTTAGACTGCCGTCGGTCAGGTTCAGTTTCGCGCCTTGATGACCCACATAGAGCAGGGGCACTGGCTCCAGAGTATGGGCAGTATGGCGCTCTGAGGTTTGTGGGTCCCGCATCAGTTCAACATTACCATGGTCGGCGGTGATCAGGCACTCGCCGCCGCTGGCCAATACCGCATCGACCACTTTTCCCAGGCAGCTATCCAGCGCTTCCACCGCCTTGACTGCCGCCTCGAAGCTGCCGGTGTGGCCGACCATGTCGCCGTTGGCGTAGTTGCACACCACCAGATCGAAGGTGCCACTGGCGATCGCCTCGACCAGCTGCTCGGTGACTTCGGGAGCGCTCATCTCCGGCTTGAGGTCGTAGGAGGCGACGTGGGGCGAGGGGATCATAATCCGTTCTTCGCCTGCGTAGGGCGCTTCACGTCCACCGCTGAAAAAGAAAGTGACATGGGCGTATTTCTCGGTCTCGGCGATCCGTAGCTGACGCTTGCCGAGGCCTGCCAGGTATTCGCCCAGGCCGTTGTGTAGCGGTTGCGGTGGGAAGGCCACCGGGCAGGGCAGGTCGTCGGCATACTGGGTCAGGGTGACCAATGCCTTGGGGTCGATCACTCGAGAACGGTGGAACTCTTTAAAATCCGGTTCGGTCAATGCGCGAGTCAGCTGGCGGGCACGGTCGGGGCGGAAGTTCATCAGCACCAGGCCGTCTTCAGGGGCGACGGTGATCGGAGCATCGGCTGCACTCAGCAGTGCGGTGGCCTGGATAAATTCATCCGATTCGTCACGTTCGTAGGCGGCCAGCACCCCCTCGGCGGCATTGAGTGCATGGAAGGGGGCCTGGCCCTCGACAATCAGTCGGTAGGCGGCTTCGACCCGCTCCCAGCGGTTGTCACGGTCCATCGCGTAGTAACGGCCGATCAGGGATGCCAGGCGTCCGCATTCCTGTGACCGCAACTGCTGTTCGAAGGGGCGCAGGTAGTCGCCGGCGGAATAGGGTGGGGTGTCGCGTCCGTCGAGAAAGGCGTGCACGTAAACCCGATGGGCACCCCGCTGTTTGGCCATCTTGCACAGGGCCAGCAACTGGTCCTGATGACTGTGTACACCACCGGGGGAGAGCAGGCCGAGCACATGCAAAGCACCGCCACGGTCCACCACGCGATCCATCAGATCGCAGAGTACCGGATTGCGTTTGAAGCTGCCGTCCTCGATCGCCTTGTTGATGCGGGTGAAGTTCTGATAGACGATGCGGCCGGCACCGAGGTTCATATGCCCCACTTCGGAATTACCCATTTGGCCTTCGGGCAGACCCACCGCCAGCCCGGAGGTGGCGATGCGACTGTGGGGGTAGCTGGCCGTCAACCGATCCCACACCGGGGTGTGGGCGGCGACGATGGAATTGCTGTCGGTTTCTTCGCGCAGCCCCCAGCCGTCGAGGATGATCAGTGTCTTGGTGCTCATCGTGCCGTTCCAGTTAGAAGATGTAGTCGGTGGACAGGAAGCTTGATGCCCGGTTGCGGATGATGTCGCCGATCAGGGTCTTGCTGGCGGGCTCGAACTTGGTCGCCACCAGGGTCCGGATCGAAAATACCCGCAGGGCGTCGTGAACCGACAGAGTGCCTTCGGCCGAATCCTTGCGCCCGTTGAACGGGAAACTGTCCGGACCGCGCTGGCACTGGGCGTTGAGGTTGATGCGCCCCACCTGGTTGGCAAAGGCATCCACCAGCTGACCCACCCTGTCGGCGTTGTTGCCGAAGATGGCGAGCTGTTGGCCGTAATTGGAGTCCATCACGTAATCGATCACCGTCTCCAGGTCTCGGTAGGGAACCACCGGAACCACCGGGCCAAACTGCTCCTCCTGATAGACCCGCATCTCCGGGGTGACCGGGTAGAGCACCGCCGGGTAGAAGAAGGTCTCACGGCTGTCACCGCCGCCGGGGTTGACCACCTTGGCGCCCTTGGCTTCGGCGTCAGCCACCATCGCTTTCAGAAAGTCGGTCTTGCCCGGCTCGGGCAGGGGCGTTAGGCTGACACCTGGCTCCCAGGGCATGCCGGGCTTGAGTTCGGCTAGCTTGGCGTTGAACTTCTCCAGGAAGGCGTCGACCCGGTCTTCATGAACGAACAGGATCTTCAGCGCGGTACAGCGCTGGCCGTTGAAGGAGAGGGCTCCGGTCAGACACTCGTTGACTGCATTGTCTAGGTCTACCTGAGGCAGCACGATGCCGGGGTTCTTGGCGTCCAGGCCCAGGGCGGCACGCAAGCGGTGGGGCTTGGGGTGCAGTTTCTTGAGGTCGGCGGCGCCCTTGTGGGTACCGATAAAGGCGAACATGTCCACCTTGCCGCTAGCCATCAAGGCCGAGACGGTGTCGCGGCCGCGACCGTAGATGATGTTGATCACCCCGGGCGGGAAGCTGTCGCGGAACGCTTCCAATAGCGGGCGAACCAGCAGCACGCCGAACTTGGCCGGCTTGAAGACCACGGTGTTGCCCATGATCAGCGCCGGAATCAGGGTGGTGAAGGTCTCGTTCAGCGGATAGTTGTAGGGGCCCATGCACAGCGCTACGCCCATGGGTACACGGCGAATCTGGGCCAGGGTGCCCTGCTCGATCTCGAAGCGGCTGGACTTGCGATCCAGCTCCTTGAGGGCGTGGATGGTATCGACGATATAGTCGCAGGTGCGGTCGAACTCCTTCTCAGAGTCCTTGAGGTTCTTGCCGATCTCCCACATCAGCAGCTTGACCACCGCCTCACGCTGCTCGCGCATGGCGGCCAGAAACCGCTCCACGTGGGCGATCCGCTCGGACACGGTCATGCGTGGCCAGGCGCCGCGACCGCGGTCATAGGCAGCCACGGCGGCATCGAGGGCGGTCATGGCGGTATCGGCGTCCATCAACGGCGTGCTGCCGAGGATCACCTGCTGGTCGCCGGATGCGGTGGCCAGGCAGATCGGGCTTCTCACCGGTGCGAGGTCGCCGGTCCACTGACACAACTCGCCGTTGACTAGGTATTCGCGCTGTTCGATAACATCGGTGATGCGGTAGCACTCCGGGATCTGTTCTTCGCTTGGGAACAGGTTCGCGAGACGTGTGGCGGTGGTCATACTGACTCCTTCCCGTTAGGGATCATAGTTGTGAGTGGGGCAGTCGGGGCAGGGGCTCACTTGCCATACTGTCGGGTTGGAGAGTTCACCCGCTGGTGCTCCCCGACTGACCCAAAACTGTTACTAGGGCGCTCAGGCGTCATGCCCGATTAAAGCGCGGCGGCCTGGCAGATCTGAATAAAGGCCACTGCATCCAGCGACGCGCCGCCGATCAGACCGCCATTGATGTCGCTCTCTTTGAATAGCGCCTCGGCGTTGTCGGCCTTGACGCTGCCGCCGTACAGCAGCTGCACGCTGCTGCCGATGGCCGCGTTGTAGCCGCAGAGCAGCTGGCGGATATAGCCGTGAACCTGTTGCGCCTGTTCCGGGCTGGCGGTTTCGCCAGTGCCGATCGCCCAGACTGGTTCATAGGCGATCACCGCCCGCTTGAAACCCTGGATGCCGACGCGCTCCAGCACCGCCTCGATCTGGGTCTCGACCACCTGCTCGGTGATCTGGTCGCGGCGTTGCGCCAGAGTCTCGCCGACGCAGAGTACCGGCGTCAGCCCGGCCTCCAGGGTGGCGGCGAATTTGGCGGCGACCTCGGCGTCTGTCTCACCAAAGAGGTTGCGCCGCTCGGAGTGGCCGAGCAGCACATATTGGCAGCCCAGCTCGCGCAGCATCAGCGGGCTGACTTCGCCGGTGAAAGCCCCTGACGTCTCGGCGTTGACGTTCTGGGCGCCGAGCCGCACCGGGTTGGCGGCCATACTCTGGCCCACCTGGGACAAGTAAGGGAAGGGCGGACAGAGGGCGATACGTACGCCGTGAAGCTCACTCAATCCCGGTAGCAACTGGTCGAGCAGGCGCCCGTTGATCTGAGCGCTGCCGTTCATCTTCCAGTTGGCGATCACCAGAGGTTGGATCATCGTCGTGTCCTCTGACAGGCTGTCTTGGGAGTGCATGGGCATCTCAAACCTCCTGCCCCTTGATCGCCGCCCGGCCGGGATAGCGTGCCCGCTCGCCCAGTTCATCCTCGATGCGCAACAGGCGGTTGTACTTGGCGACCCTGTCGGAGCGACACAGCGAGCCGGTCTTGATCTGTCCGGCAGAGGTGGCCACGGCCAGGTCGGCAATGGTGGTGTCTTCGGTCTCACCGGAGCGGTGGGAGATCACCGCGGTGTAACCGGCGTCCTGGGCCATCTTGATGGCGTCGAAGGTCTCGGACAGCGAACCGATCTGGTTGAACTTGATCAGGATCGAATTGGCGATGCGCTGGTCGATCCCCTCCTTGAAGATCCGGGTGTTGGTGACGAACAGGTCGTCGCCCACCAGTTGCAGCCTGTCGCCCAGCTTGGCGGTCAGGGTGGCCCAGCCTGCCCAGTCGCTCTCGTCCATGCCGTCTTCGATGGAGGCGATGGGGTAGCGGGTGCTGAGATCCGCCAGGTAATCGGCGAAGCCCTCGGCGTCGAAGATCTGGCCTTCACCGGCCAGATCATAGTTGCTGTCGCGATAGAATTCGGACGCGGCACAGTCCAGCGCCAGCAGAATATCGCTGCCCAGGGCATAGCCCGCACGTTCGACCGCTTCGCCGATCATCACCAGTGCTTCCTCGTTGGAGGCGAGGTTGGGGGCGAAGCCGCCCTCGTCGCCCACGGCGGTGTTGAGGCCCCGCTCGGACAGCACCTGCTTGAGGTTGTGGAAGATCTCCGCGCCCATGCGCAGGGCTTCGCGGAAGCTGGTGGCGCTGACCGGCTGGATCATGAACTCCTGGATGTCGACGTTGTTGTCGGCATGCTCGCCACCGTTGAGGATGTTCATCATCGGCACCGGCAGGGTGACCGCTTCGCCGCTGCCATAAAGCTCGGCCAGGTGGGCATACAGGGGTAGGTCGCGGGCGCGGGCAGCCGCCTTGGCCACGGCCAGAGAGACGGCGAGGATGGCGTTGGCGCCGAAGCTGGACTTGTTGTCGGTACCGTCCAGGTCGATCATCGCCTGGTCGACCGCGCGCTGCTCCAGGGCGTTGAGGCCAACCAGCGCCTGCCGGATCGGACCGTTGACCGCATCGACCGCCTTGAGCACACCCTTGCCGCCGTAGCGCTTGGGGTCGCCGTCGCGCAGCTCCAACGCTTCGCGGGAGCCGGTGGAGGCACCGGAAGGCGCACAGGCGGTGCCGACCACGCCGACATCCAGCACCACATTAGCCTCGACGGTGGGGTTGCCGCGGGAATCGAGGATCTCCCGGGCGATGACTTGCTTGATTATGCTCATAGCTCTTTCCAACTTACGTGGGCTGCTTGGCCCGTGTTCAAGGGATCGGTATTCAGAAATCGTATTCGGAGGTGTGCCACTGGGGGCCGCGACCGCTGCTGCGCAGATACTCCTCCTGGTTGTGGCGCATCACCTCCTGCTGCTCGGCGACTTCGATGCGGATATCGAAATCACGGGGCAGGCCGTTGTTGCTGTAGTCGAAATCGTCGTTTTGCGGTTGTGTATGGTTATTCATGGGGATCTCCTCCACAGAAAATCATTGAATGTTTTGGCCGACACGCACCACCTTGAGGGTGTTGGTACCGCCGTGGGCGTTGACGTAGTCGCCTTTGGTGATGATCACCAGATCGCCATGGGCGACGACACCGCGGTGTACCAGCTCGTCGACGGCGCGTCGGTTGACCTCCTCGTTGGGGATCTGCTCGCTGTCGAACGGCACCGTCTTGACGCCCCGGAACAGTGATACCCGGTTCTGGGTGCGGGGGTGACGCGAGAACGCGAAGATCGGCTGATGGGAGCGGATCCGCGACATCAGCAGCGGGGTGTCGCCGCTCTCGGTCATGCAGATGATCGCCTTGATCCCCTCCAGGTGGTTGGCGGTGTACATCGCCGCCATCGCCACCGACTCGTCGATCTTGCGGAAGGTCTCGTTGACCCGGTGGTTGGAGCGGTGGGCCTGGGGATGTTTTTCGGCGCCCAGGATCACCCGGTTCATCGCCTCCACCGCTTCGATGGGGTAATCACCGGAGGCGGTCTCGGCTGACAGCATCACCGCATCGGTACCGTCCAGCACCGCGTTGGCGACGTCGAACACCTCTGCACGGGTGGGCATCGGCTGGGTGATCATCGACTCCATCATCTGGGTGGCGGTGATCACCGTGCGGTTGAGGGCCCGGGCGCGGTCGATGATCTGCTTCTGCACACCGATCAGCTCGGCATCACCGATCTCGACGCCCAGGTCACCGCGGGCCACCATCACGCCGTCCGAAGCGGCAACGATAGCGTCCAGCGTTTCCTGCTCCTGAACCGCCTCGGCGCGCTCGATCTTGGCGATGATGCCGGCTCGGCCGCCTGCCGCTTCCATCAGCTGACGCGCTAGCTCGATATCGGCGGCATCGCGGGGGAAGGAGACCGCCAGGTAATCGACCTCCAGCTCGGCGGCCACCAGAATATCGGCGCGATCCTTGTCGGTCAGGGCCGCGGCGGAAAGACCACCGCCCTTGCGGTTGATCCCCTTGTTGTTGGACAGCGGGCCACCGATCAGCACGGTGCAGTACAGGCGGCTCTCCTCGACTCGATCCACCTCGAGCTCGACGCGGCCGTCGTCCAGCAACAGAATATCGCCGGGGCGACTGTCGTGGATCAGGGCTTCGTAATCGATGCCAACGCAGAGGTTATCACCGGCACCCTTGGGCATGACGGCATCGAGGATAAAGGTCTGCCCCTTTTTCAGGGAGACCTTGCCCTCGGTGAAGCGGGAGATGCGAATCTTGGGGCCCTGCAGGTCGGCCAGCACGGCGACAAAGCGCTTGTGAAGGCGGGCGTACTTGCGCACCAGTTCGGCACGCTGGCGGTGATCTTCGGCACTGCCGTGAGAAAAGTTGAGCCGTACCACATTGGTGCCCGCCTTGATCATCTTCTCGATCATTTCCGGGGAGCTGGTGGCCGGTCCCAAGGTGGCGACGATCTTGGTTCTGCGCTTCATGATTAAAACCTCGTTGTTTTGTGCTTGCTTTAGGGCGCTGAGAACAGCGCCAGGCAGTTGTCCAGCATCCGGTTGGAGAAGCCCCATTCGTTGTCGTACCAGGCCATCACTTTGACCAGCCGTCCGTTGACCTTGGTCTGGGTGGCGTCAAACACCGAGGAGGCCGCCTGGTGGTTAAAGTCCACCGACACCAGCGGCAGCTTGTTGCACTCCAGCACCCCACGCAGATAGCCCTGCGCCGCCTCTTCGACGATGCCGTTGACCTCCTCAATCGAGGTGTCGCGACCGGCGACAAAGGTCAGATCCACCAACGACACGTTGATGGTGGGCACCCGTACCGCCATGCCGTCGAGCTTGCCGTTCAACTCCGGCAGCACCAGCCCCACGGCGGCCGCCGCACCGGTCTTGGTGGGGATCATCGATTGGGTGGCCGAGCGCGCCCGGTAGAGGTCGCTGTGATAGACATCGCTCAGGTTCTGGTCGTTGGTGTAGGCGTGAATGGTGGTCATCAGGCCGCTTTCGATACCCAGTGCGTCATGCAGCGGTTTGGCAACAGGTGCAAGACAGTTGGTGGTGCAGGAGGCGTTGGAGATCACCTGGTGACTCGCCCTGAGGCTGCGGTGGTTGATACCGTAGACCACGGTGGCGTCGGCGTCCGCCGCGGGAGCGGAGATGATCACCCTGCCAGCGCCGGCTTCCAGGTGGGCGGCTGCCTTGTCACGGCTGGTAAAGAGGCCGGTGCACTCGAACACCACGTCAACACGGAGGTCACGCCAAGGCAGACGGCGGGGATCTCGCTCGGCATAAGTGCGGATGCGATCACCGTTGATCAACATCTCATCACCCTCGGTTGCCACATCGGCGTTGAACCGACCGTGGACCGAATCGAAGCGCGTCAGGTGGGTGTTGGTCTCGGTATCGCCCAGGTCGTTGATCGCCACAATTTGCAGGCGATCACGATAGCCACCCTCATAGAGCGCACGAAGCGTATTTCGACCGATACGACCAAAACCGTTGATGGCGATTCGAATGACTGGCATGGCTCTCTCCCGGATGGTTGTGGTGTTCTATTTCTGGCAAATATGGAATTTATGTTCCAATAATACACAAAACAGAATCATCATTCCAATTATTTTTTGTTGGAATTTTGTTTTCATTCACGTTGCTCCGTTATGGAGCTTATTTTTGCGGCCTTAAAGAGGAGGTGGGTGTCGAAATGAGCGTTATGTTTTAAGTGGTAATGAAAGATAATTTCTATTTATGTGTTGAAACGGAAAAAATGTTCTATTAGGGTGGCGATGCTGTCGGGTTCATATGCTCCCCTATGAAAGGGGCGTCTGACTTTAAAAATCGGAGAAGATAACAATGGCTAAAATAAGATCTACCGTGATCGGCGTCGTAGCCGCCTGTGCGTCACTGGCGAGTGCTGCTGTTCTGGCGGGTCCTGTCAACCTGTACGGGTCTGTCGAGGTGCGCAGCGTTGATCGCGATAATACCGATCTGGATACCTTTGTTGATGCAGCCCGCTTGGGCACTAAGCAGGCGGTCAAGCTGGAGAAGTTCGACGATCTGACCGCCCGCTGGCAGCTGGAATTTGACCTGGCCAACAACGCTGGCCTGGGTACCGACGACCGTGATGTTGGCGATGTCGGTGTGCGTAAGGCGCAGATCAACTTGCAGGGTGCTTTCGGTGAGGTGATCCTCGGCCGTCAGAACAACCTGATGGCGCAGGCGAAGAAGATCGACCAGTTCAAGAACGACTCCGGATCCTTCCTGATCGGACCTGACCGTGTCGGCAACGCCATTAGCTACGTGACCCCAAGCTACAACGGCCTGAACGGTTACATACAGATCGTCAGCGATGTCGATGCCACAGCGCCTGCCAGCGACACAGACGCCTCTACACTGGGCTTGAGCCTGGTGGGCGAGAATTATGACGTGCAGGCATCCTACTACGATGTTGATGCTGATTTTGATTCCGGTGAACAGGAGCTGACCTCTGTCGGCGCTTCACTGGCGCTGGATCAGCTGGGGCTGTTTGCCACCTATCAGAACGAAGATGTCAGCGGTAAGGATGTCTGGGGTGTCGGCGCTTCCTACAAGCTCAACGACCTGACCCTGAAGGCGGGTTACAGCGAAACCGACAATGACGCTAATGCAGAAGGCAGTTATGTTCAGTTGTTGGCTGATTACGACCTAGGCCAGGGTGTCTCCGCCTTCGTTCAGTACATCGAGTTTGATTCCGATGCCGAAACCAACCTGGGTAAAGGCGATGCCTTATCCTTTGGTATTGCGTACAACTTTTCAACCGACATCATGATGTAACCCTTTTTGGTATGGCTGCGGCGGCAACGCCAAAGCCATCACCGGGAGCGCTGGATCCCCTTCAGCAGTCTCCCGGTGCCTTAAGTTTCAAGCCCAATAGGCATGCGTCCAATTATCATGATGTAAACCTTTTCGATAGGGCTGCGGCCACAACGCCAAGCCATCACCGGGCGCGCTGGATTTACCCGTAAGGAGCGTCAGATGCTCGGGCACCTTAGCCGGGGGGGGGGGGGGCAAACAAGCGGATCGCTCAGCAGATGAATCTGACTGAATCGACCATCAAGTTTCATATGCGCAAACTGTTCGTCAAGACCGGCTGCCAAAATCGCGTCAGCATGGCCCTGTTGGCTGATCAGTTTCTGGATAGACCGCATCTGCGTTAAGCCTGTTGGCGGGCGAACCGGTTGGAATCTGGTTTGGCGCGCAGGTTGCTCGAAAGTAAAACGCCGAAGCGAAAACTTCGGCGTTTTTACCGGGAGCTTTTCTCGCGTAGGAACGGCCATGTTCTGAAAGTGTGGAAACGGCTCCATCGAACGCCGTTCGATTATGAGAGCCTTCCCTGGCTTTCACCCTTCGGGCCATCGTCGCGTTGCTCCGATATGCAAAATCGTTCCCGACGAGATTACGCCAGTCGCGTAAGAAATGGCGGCAGCTTGGGTTCGGGTAGGACAGAAAGCACTTTCAAGCGCTGCAGGGTGCGAACCTTGGCGCGTTGCAGGTGGTCGCGCAGGTTCAGGGCGGCGGACTCGACGGTACCATGCAGCAGAGATTCGATGATCAGCCTGTGTTCTACCAGCATCGCCTCGTCAGTGGATAGCCGCAGGGCTTCGTGCAGGATACGGCCGATGTTCATGGGGCTTTGGCACTGCTGAATGAGGTTTTTCATCTTCTGGTTGCGCAGCCCCGCCAAGCAGTCGATGTGCAGGTCGTGCTCAATGCGCTCGATTGCGCTGCGCGGCGCGCCTCCCTTGGCATGCTGGGCAGCGCTGATGCGCTCGAGCATCGCTTCCAGAGTCGGCCGTAACAGCTCTGGTGCACTCTGGCGTAACGCCTCGGGTTCGAGCAGCGTCCGCAGTTCGTAGTCTTCGGCCACGGCTTGAGCGGTGAGGGGGCCGGTCAGCCACTGGGCGTAGGGTTCCTTTTCTACCAGGCCACGGTCGCGCAGGCGCATCAGTGCTTCGCGGCTCACGGCGCGACTCACGCACAGATGTTCGGCGGCTGCTTGTTCGTCGAGCCGGTAGTGCCCGAAGACCATGAAGGTTGACACAGAGGCCGCCAGTTCGTCGTACACCCGCTCGCCGATGGAGCGATGGTCGATAAGTTTTTGGGTGGTCTCCAGCCCTAACAACTGGCGGGTGAGCGGTACCCGATAGGGTTCGAGGTCTAACCCCTCGGGGTTGACGAGGTAGCCTCGGCCATCAAAGCGACGGATCAGCCCTTCCTCATGCAACAGGTTTAGCGCCTGGCGAACCGGAACCCGGCTGGTACCGAACAGTTGCGCCAGCGGCCCTTCAACCAATACCAGGCCGGCAGCGGCCTGGCCGGTAACAATGGTATGGCGCAACGTGCTGCGGATCATTTCGTAACGCGAGGTGGCGTATTCGTCCTGAATGGCGGGGGCGGTAGCTGACATTCCAAGGTTCCAAATCGAGTTTAGCCTCTATTCTCTCATAGCTGACTGCCCGTGCAACGTGTGGTTGCTAGCTGCAAACGCACCGTTTCGGGACTTTCGGCAAGGAAGCGTTACCTTTTTGCACAAAAACAGGTCAAGGAAACGTTACCTTCTGTAACCTTTCGTTACCTTTTCACCCAATAATGAATGTTTGTGCAAAAAGTACATTTGACCTTATTGTGGGCGTCGCGCGGCCTCCAGCCGCTCAGGCCAAGGTCCGGCCGGTATATCGGAGATTTTTGGGGAGGTGTGGCATGGTTTCTGCTTATATAAATGTATCTTTTGTTTAAATATACATTTTAGGAGTGCGGAACGATGCCCAACGATGCCCTGGCCCTGTCCGCCGCGTACGCGACCGGTGCTGCCGATCCTGTGGAGGTGTTCGAGACGGCGCTTAAGCGGGCGGCTAGCAGCGAAGCTATCTTTACCGCACTACTGCCTGAGCGTGGCCTGCGAGAAGCGCAGGCGTCAAGTGCCCGCTGGCGTGCCGGGCAGCCGCTATCGGTGTTCGATGGCGTGCCCCTGGCCTGGAAGGATGCATTCGATCTGAGCGGCAGCATTACCACGGCCGGCTCGGCGACGCGCCGCTCTGCCGCGCCTGCGCTAGAGGATGCGGCTCTGGTACGGGTCTTGACCCGGGCTGGCGCAGTGAATCTGGGCAAGACCAATCTCAGTGAACTGGCTTTTTCCGGGCTGGGGCTGAACCCTCATTTCGGTACCCCCTGCAGCCTGGACATTCACGGGCAGGCGCGAGCGCCTGGCGGATCGTCGTCCGGCTCGGCAATGGCGGTTGGGGCTGGCATTGTGCCCATCGCAATGGGCACTGACACAGCGGGTTCCATCCGAGTGCCGGCCGCCTTCAATGGGCTGGTAGGTTACCGCAGCAGCCGTCATCGCTACGCCCTGGACGGCGTGTATCCCCTGGCGCGAACACTCGATACTCTTGGCCCGCTGGCGCACAGCGTGCGCGATGTGATCGCCCTTAACCAGCTGCTGCTGGGTCAGGACAGCCAGCCTATGCCATCGGCTGCGCCGCTGGCAGGCCTGCGCTTGCGCGTTGACAGCGCATGCCTGGAGGACGCTCGTACCGAGCCTGCGGTTCGCGACAATCTGCTGGCCTGCCTCGAACGCCTGGCTCGCGCGGGTGCTCAGATCGAGCATCAGCCGGTGAATGCTCTGGCCGACACCCTTGCATGTATCGAAGAAAATGGCTGGCTAGGCGCCGCGGAAGCCTTTGCTCTGCACGAGGCGTTGCTCGACAGCCCGGCCGCCGCCCAGCTCGACGCCCGTGTCCGCCAGCGCCTGAATGGCGCGCGAACTTGGTCGGCCAGTCAGGTGGTTAAGCTTTACCAGTGGCGAGACATCTTGCGCCAGGCCATGCGCGCAGAGTTGGACGGTGCGCTGCTGGTCACGCCGACCGTCGCTCATGTTGCACCGTTGCTGGCCCCACTGCAGGCCGATGACACCCTGTTCGCGGCCACCAACCTGGCCACGCTGCGCCTGACCATGCCCGGCAGTTTCCTCGACATGCCTGGGGTGAGCCTGCCCAGTGGCTGTGATCGGGCAGGTCTGGCAACCGGATTGCTGCTGTCCGCGCCTTGTGGGGCAGACGAGTGGCTGCTGCGCGCAGCGCTGGCGGTCGAGGCGGTGCTGCAGTCGACCTGATCCTTTCATTTATCAAGCGAGGGGGGAGGGCCCGGCCTTTACCTTCGGCAGATTCATCCGGGCAACGAGGCATGACAACAATGGCAAAAGAAATATTCGTATCCATCGGTGTGGACGTCGACGCGGTCGCCGGCTGGCTGGGTTCCTACGGCGGTGAGGATTCACCCGACGATATCTCGCGCGGGCTTTTTGCCGGCGAAGTCGGTAGCCCGCGACTGTTGAAGCTGTTCGAACGGTATAACCTTAAGACCACGTGGTTTATCCCGGGACATTCGGTGGAAACCTTCCCCGAACAGATGAAGGCCGTGGTGGCCGCCGGGCACGAGATTGGCGTGCATGGCTACAGCCATGAAAACCCTATCGCCATGACCCCGGAACAGGAAGAGATCGTGCTGGACAAGTCCATTGCGCTGATCACCGAGCTGGCCGGCAAACCCCCCACTGGTTACGTGGCGCCCTGGTGGGAGTTCAGTCGGGTGACCAACGAACTGCTGCTCAAAAAAGGCATCAAATACGACCACAGTTTGATGCACAACGACTTCACTCCCTATTACGTGCGGGTGAAAGACAGCTGGACCAAAATCGACTACAGCCAGCACCCCGATACCTGGATGAAGCCGTTGGTGCGCGGCGAAGAAACGGATCTGATCGAAATTCCGGCGAACTGGTACCTGGATGACCTGCCGCCGATGATGTTCATCAAGAAAGCGCCCAACAGCCATGGCTTCGTCAACCCCCGCGATATCGAGACCATGTGGCGCGATCAATTCGATTGGGTCTACCGCGAAATGGATTACGCGGTCTTCCCGATCACCATTCACCCCGATGTCTCAGGTCGGCCGCAAGTGCTGCTGATGCTTGAGCGTCTGATCGAACACATGCGCAGTCACGAGGGCGTGCGTTTCGTAACCATGGATGAAATAGCGGACGATTTCATTAATCGGAATCCACGAAAAAAATAACGACGGATGGGTCAATCGTTTCCGTAAATCTTCAATTGGGACTCAATATATGACTACGTCAACAGTAACTGCAGCGCCGGACAACAGGGTGCCTGTCGAGAAAATAGCGCCCTGGGATGTTGAAATCACTCAGGGTCAGATCCTTTACGCTTCACTGACCTGTTTCATCGCGTGGGTGGCGTCGGTATACGACTACACCCTGTTCGGCACCTTGCTGCCGGTTATCGCTGAAGACTTCGGATGGACCACGGCCCAGGCGACCGCAGTCAATACCTGGGCCACCATCGGCGTGTTCGCCATATCACTGGTTGTTGGCACGATTCTCGACCGTTTTGGGCGCAAAAACGCGCTCATTCTGTTGGTGATCGGTGGCGCGATCAGCTCCGGGCTATCCGGGATCGCGATCGGTGTTGCTTCCATGGTGATTATCCGCTCCTTTTCCGGCTTTGCCGTTTCAGAAGAGGTGGTCAATGCCGTCTACCTGAACGAGATCTATAAAAAAGCCCGGCGTCGCGGCCTGATGTTTAGTCTGGTGCAGAGCGGCTGGCCGGTGGGCGCCCTGCTGGCGGCTTTCATGGTCTCTTGGCTGCTGCCGACGATCGGCTGGCGCGGAAGTTTCTTCGTTGCAGCCTGCGCTTCAATCATCGTCATCGTCATGGCGATGAAGTTGCCCGAGTCTCCGCTATTCGCGGCCATGAAAGAAGTGGAGCGGCGCCGTAAGGCCGGCGACATCAATGGCGCCAAACAGTTGGCCGCGCAGCATGATATTGAGGTTGATCACGGTCATGACGTGGGCCTTAAGGGTGTCTTTACCCCCGAATTGCGCAAGCACACCATCTCGCTTTCTCTGGTCTGGCTGCTCAGCTGGATGGCGATTCAGGTCTTTGCCGTGCTCGGTACAACGGTACTGGTCGAAGCGAAGTCGGTCACCTTCGAGAATTCCTTGCAGGTACTGATCCTGGCCAATGCCATTGGCTTCATCGGCTACCTGTCCCACGGCTGGCTCGGTGATCGGATCGGGCGACGTAACACTGTTTTGATCGGCTTCGTCCTCGGCGGTATTTCAAGCATCCTGATGCTGATCGGTCCCAGCTCAGCGACGTTTGTGTATTCGATGTATGCACTCACGCTGTTTTTCCTGCTGGGCCCCTTCGCAGCCATGCTTTTCTATATGGGCGAGTCATTTCCGCCGCAGGTCAGGGGGATGGGCGCCAACGTCGCTCATGTCATGGCGCCGATTGGTGCGATTCTTGGCTCAGGTGCCATATCGATCCTGCTGACGATGGGTGTTCCCATGGGTACGACCGCCATCATTGCTGGATCGGTACCTCTACTCGTCAGTGGTCTGCTGATGTTCGGTACCCGCCACGTCGACCATAAAGCCACGAACTGATACGGAGAGCCGATTCAATGGAAGCACTCAAAAGAGATGATGGTCTGGCGGGAAAAGTCGCCATCATATCGGGAGCAGCCAGCGGCATCGGACGCGCCCTCGCCATTAGCTACGCTAAGGCAGGGGTCAGGGTCGTCGCTGGTTATTACCCGGATGATCCCCATGACGTGCAGGAGACCTTGGATGAGGTTCTGGCTGCCGGCGGTGAAGGTATCGCTTTCGCGCTGGACGTTAGAAGCGAGGCACAGTGCGACGAATTGGCTGCCACCGCGATCAGGGAGTTTGGGCGGCTCGATATCGTTGTCGCGGGCGCCGGCGTTCTGCGTCACGCCTCTATAGAGTATATGACCGATAACGCCTGGAACGATATGTTGTCTGTGGACCTGTCCGGAGTCATGCGCATCTTTCGTGCCGGTGCACGTTATATCAAGCAGAGCGGTTCGATGATCGCTATTTCCTCCATCGCGGGCGGCGTTTACGGCTGGGATCACCATGCGCACTATGCCGCCGCGAAAAGCGGTGTACTGGGGCTTGTGCGCTCCCTTGCCGTTGAGTTGTCCCCCCGTCACATCCGGGTGAACACCATTATTCCGGGTTTGATCGAAACACCACAGTCTCTTGATCCGGTCAATTCACTCGGGCCTGACGGACTTAAGGCCGCGGCAGGCTATATCCCCATGGGGCGCGTGGGTCGTGCTGACGAGGTGGCACGGGTCGCCCGTTTTCTGAGCGGTGATGATTCGTCTTACATCACAGGCCAGGAGCTGGTCGTCGATGGTGGTTTGACGGTGCGCTGGCCGGGCTGAAAAAAAGCCGGGGAGGTTGCGCCGACAGCGTTGCTGCAGGTGTCCTCCCCGAATAGAGGTGTTCTAAGCCAGCAGGCGATACCGGCCGTGCTCGGGACAAGCGCTTGTCTGGATCGATAGATTCGGGCGAGCACGGTCGCGAGTCGCAGGCTGATTAGCCCAGAACACCATAATAATCATTGCGTGGAGGACATAACATGACCGACGCAACCAACCCAAGCGCGGCGAGTCCGCAGACAAAAACCGGGCAGAAAAATCACTTGCTCGAAGAATCAATCCTGCCTGTCTGGCTTAATCAAAGGCCCATAGGGTTCTTTAATTTTATTGCGTTGTGGGTGGGTATGGCGGTCATTATCGCCACGTTCCAGCTCGGCGCAGGAGGGGTTGCAGGCCTGCCGCTCAGCACTGTCATTCTCACTATTCTGCTGGCCAATATGGCGCTCGGCGTGGTGATGACGCTCACGGCCGACATCGGCACCGAGCACGGCCTGTCCTTTGCGGTCTATCTTCGAGCGCCTTTTGGGGTCTTAGGCACCCACCTTCCTGCGGTTTCCCGCGGCATTGTTGCAGCACTTTGGTTCGGCATTCAGACCTACCTGGGTGCCTTGGCCTTGAATGGTATTGTCGAGTACCTGACCGGCTTCAATAACTGGATGGTCTGGTATGGCGTCTTTGCTGTTGTGCAGATCGTGAATACGGCACTGGGTATCCGCGCCGTCGAGGTGCTGGCCAACATTGCGGCGCCGGCCATTATTGCCATCTCGGTGTGGATGTATTTCACCCTGGAAGGGCTTGCCGCGACCCAGGGCCTGAATATCTGGACGTTCCAGGGAACTGAGCAGGTTTCGATCATCGCACTGTTCATCGCCAATATGTCCTTCTGGTCGGCGCTGGCTGTCGATATCCCGAATTTAACCCGGTTTTTGCGCACGGAGGGCGGTGCTCGCAGCTTCATGCGCCGCAATCGAAATGTGTTTGTGGCTCAGTTTCTGGCACTGCCCGTCACGCAGGCCTGGATTGCCCTCATCGGTGCCGCGTCCTTCATAGCAGCGGGCGACTGGAACCCGATCAGTGTTATCCAACAGCAGAGCCAGGGTGTTAGCCTGATTGTGCTGCTGGTGATGGTGATCCTGGCGCAGTGGTCGACTAACAATTCCGCGAACCTGATTCCGGCGGCACTGACCTTTGTCAACGCAGCCGCGCCCCGTGTCTCCTATGCGATGGGTATCGTGATCGCCGGGGTCATCGGTACCCTCGCCATGCCCTGGTTGATACTGGACAACCTCTTTACGTTCCTGGGCTACTACGGCGCCCTGCTGTCCGCGGTTGGGGGGATTATCGTGGCGGACTACTACGTGATCCGCAAGCGTCGACTGAACGTGCCTGATCTCTATCGCGCGGATGGACAGTTTCGCTTCAGTAACGGAGTGAACCCGGCTGCCATGATCGCCTGGGTGGTTGGTGGCGGTTTGGCTCTTTACTTCCTGACGTATGCTTATCCCGTTGGTTTTGTCGCGGCCTTTGTCGTGTACCTGTTGTTGATGAAGGTCTGGATCTTGCCGAAGTGCCCGCAGGCTGAAATCGAGTCGGATTACAGCGACGACTATCTCGCCACCTCAGTCGGGCTTAACTGGGTGTACACCCGTGATGGCGAATTCGTTCGCAAGCGTACCGATGAAATCCCGGCATCGGCCGTCAAACGCGAGGATCTTTGAGCTAACCGCAGGCGACTCAGGCTCAGGCGGCCAGAGAGAACCCACAACCGGCGCCTGTCGTGGCAGGTGCCCTTATGAAAGGAGATAGGTAATGTCATTTCGACTCAACAACCGGTGTGCGGTGGTAACAGGTGCAGCCAGCGGTATCGGTGCAGCCATAGGTCGTGCCTATGCCGACGCTGGCGCGTCCCTGGTCCTGTGTGATCGCGATGAGTCCGGTCTCGCACAGGTCGCCAAGGAGTGTCGCGACCGCGGTATTCAGGTGATCGAATGCGTGGGTGATGTAGGTACCCCCGAGGGGGCGCGTGCCGGAGTGCTGGCCTGTGTCGATGCTTTTGGCCGCATCGACATCCTCGTCAACAATGCGGGCATGTTGACTCAGGCACCCTGTGTCGAACTCACCCAGAAAATGTGGGACGACATGCTGCGAGTTGACCTTACCAGCGTGTTCATTGCCAGC
Organism: Motiliproteus sp.; assembly: GCA_041586615.1. Lineage (GTDB taxonomy): Bacteria > Pseudomonadota > Gammaproteobacteria > Pseudomonadales > Balneatricaceae > Motiliproteus. Next base: position 63,013 of record JBFGZS010000018.1, read on the forward strand.
CAGTGCGCGCTACCGCACATGATTGCGCAGGGCTGGGGCCGCATCATCAACGTGGCATCGCAATTGGGGATCAAAGGCGGTGCGCAGTTGTGCCATTATGCGGCGGCAAAGGCCGGAGTTATCGGTTTTACCAAGTCCCTGGCGCTGGAGGTGAGCGCTCAGAACGTGCTGGTCAATGCTATCGCACCGGGCCCCATCGAAACCGCGCTGGTGGATGGCATCAGCCAGGACTGGAAAAGCGCCAAGGCCCGGGAATTGCCGCTGGGGCGTTTCGGCCGTGCCGAGGAAGTCGCCCCCGTGGCAGTGCTGCTCGCCTCTGACCCCGGTGGCAATCTGTTCGTTGGACAGACCCTTGGCCCCAATTCGGGCGATGTGATGCCTTAAACCTGGATGACTTTGACTGGAGCGCAATATGTGTGGTCTGTGCGGTTTGATTAACGAAGACATCCACTGGAGTGACCCGCTGGGTGATACCCAGGCGCGGCGCCGGGAACGACAGCAGCGGGTGCGGGCGATCAACCAGGTGCTGGCGCCGTTTCGCCTGGGGGTGTCTGACTTCCAGAGCTCGGCTTATCTTGTGCATAACGCGACGGGTCGGCAGGAGATGGCCAGCGGATTGGACGGCGTGTGGCAGGCTGCCGAAGCCTTGCTGGGTCGTCCTCTCGATCCGTTGGACCCTCGCGTACTGACCTATCTGGAGGAGCACGTATGAGTCTGCCGCTTAACGTCATCACCGGTTTTCTCGGCAGTGGAAAGACCACGTTGCTCAAGCGGCTGCTGGCCGACGAGTCGCTGGGCGATACCGCGCTGCTGATCAACGAGTTTGGCGATGTGGGCATCGACCATCTGTTGGTGGAAGAGGTGGCTCCCGGCACCGTGCTGTTGCCCAATGGTTGCGTGTGCTGTTCCGTGCGCGGGGAACTCAAGGATGCTTTGCTGCGGCTGCACGAGCAGCGCAGCCGGGGAGAGATCCCTGCGTTTCGCCGGGTGCTGCTGGAAACTACCGGGCTGGCTGACCCCGGCCCTATTATCGCCACCCTCAGCAAAGATTCGCAGCTGCGTGGGCGCTTTCACCTCGGCCTGATGATCACTGTGGTCGACGCGCTACAGGCGCAGTTGCAGGAGCGGCTCCACTCGGAGTGGCTTCCCCAGGTTGCCGCGGCCGACCGCCTGCTGGTCAGCAAGGCTGACTTGGCAGGCCCTGAGGTGCTTGCCAGGGTGCAGGCGCGATTGACCGAGTTGAACCCGACCGCCATCCTGGCGCAGGTAGCGGATGTGCACCAGGGCGATGCGCTGTTATTAGAGGACGGTTTGCGCAGCGCTGACCCGATGTCAGAGGTGCAACGCTGGCGGCTTTTCGCGCCGGTAGCCAACGCCCAGGACCGCGCTGTGTCGGTCGGGCCGGCGACCAGTGCCCGTCACGGATCGGCTCGGGTATGCAGTCTGGAGTTCGACAGACCATTGGACTGGGTGGTGTTTGGGGTCTGGTTGTCGTTGCTGTTAAAATGCCATGGCGAACGCATCCTCCGAGTTAAAGGCATTCTCGACGTGATCAATTCTCCGCAGCCCATTGTCATCCATGGTGTGCAGCACTGCCTGCATGCACCGGTGCACCTGCCAGCCTGGCCAAGTGAGTGCCGTCGTTCCCGTCTGGTTTTTATCGTACGCGACCTGGACGTCGAGGCTTTGGAGCGTTCGTTCC
>JBFGZS010000019.1:0-62989 GCA_041586615.1 Motiliproteus sp.
GTGGAAGACGATATGGTAGTGGTTGTGCATGACGGCATAGGCGCAGACATCGATGGCAAACTGTTTGGCCAGGCTGATGATGCGATCACGAATCCAGCCTCGCCGATGTTCGAAACTGGTCCCCGTCTGCGTATCTTCGCCACAGAGAAAGGCGCGGCGTACGCAGCGGGAGACGCAGTGGTAATAGGGCGTGGCGTCGAGGGATACCCCGGCTTTCCTTGGTTTGGGCATGGCATCAGTCCTTGATGTGGAACGGTGAACGCTAAGCGTGGTTGATGGTTGTTGAAAGGGCAAGATTAATTATGGGTGTCTGTTTAACAGGGGCATGGGATTTATTATGGGTGTCTCTTTAAGATTGGTGTCTTTTTCCAAAGCTGCAACAAAATCCAGCATAATGGAATGCTTTCTTGCATCAAGGGCGGTACTGATCTATGATGCTGGAATGACTTCCTGCATATTAAATATTACAGTGAAAAAATCTACTTCCATCATGCTGCCCAAGTTAGCCTCGACCAGTCATTTGTCTCCGGGCAAGGGCCTGCCTGAGCGAATGTGTCGTTAAGCGTATAGACAACGACACAGACCGCCGCTTCTTATCGCTCGGGATCGGCATCAGGATGACAGCCCATCCGGGCATTGGAAGAGATTGCTGTAATGAACAAGATCATCGATTACTTCGTACCGTCACAGGATCCGATACTCGGCATTAAAGCCGCCAATGTGGTGAAGAAACTGGATAGCCGCAATTGGCAGTCCAAAGCCCTTATCTGCCAGCAACAAAAAGCCAATCATTATATCTATCTCAGCCTGGCGACCAATGCCCGGGAGCGAAAGCGCTACTACTGTGTGAACACCTACGACATCGACCAGGGCGCTATCCGATCCCGGGAGCTGTTTCAAACGACGGACGAGGCGCTGGCCTTTGCGAATCCGCATACGCCCGACATTTAACGCGACAACAGCTAAAGCCCATCAACGCACTGGTAAAACGGCAGGCCACACCCGGACTTTGACTCGATGAAGTTCCGATCCCGGAAATCGGTATCAACGACGTGCTGATCAAGGTCAAGCGAACGGCGAGCGGCGAGACCGACCTGCATCGTTACAACGGAGATGCCTGGGCGCAGAAAACCATTCCTGTCCCGATGCTGGTAGGGCATGAGTTTGTCGGCGAGATTGTCGAGGTCGGCGCCAACGACCTCAGGCCAGGCCTGGTTGTCTCGGGAGAAGGCCATGTCGTCTGTGGCCGGTGCGCAACTGTCTGGCTGGACGTCGCCACCTCTGCGTCCATACCCGCGGCATGGGTGTCGATCGCCCGGGGGCCTTCGCCCCAGGATGGCCGGGCAACAGCTGCGTCCGACCGCCACCAGGTTGCGCTGCCACGATGGCGACCACCGTGGCCGGCGAGGAGCCGGCGGCGAGTGCTGCCAACATCATGCACGCCAGTACCGACGCCATGGCCAGTCCGCCGCGGAAACACCCCACATTGAGAATCGAGAAAGTGTTCAGGCGCTTGGCAACGCCGGCGGTGAACGCGACAGAGGTCTTAAAAAGCGCTTGGTGATTGCGGCGGATTGAATGCCACCATATGTTTTTTGATGTGTTCGCTGATGGTCAGGATACCTGTTGTGGGTTCACGGCCTTTGCGGATAATCAGGTCAACAGAGGGGTTGTGGTGGGGTATCTGTTCCAGAGGGACCGCGGTTAGGATCCCGCTCTGGATCTCGCGCGCGGCGCAAAAGGCAGGCAATAATGTCCCCCCGAGTTCGGCCAGCACGAAGACCTTAAGCGCTTCGAAGGAGTTGCATTCCAGCAGGGGTTGGAAGCGGATGCTGTGCTCTGCTTCCAAATGGCTGACCAACTGGCGGATGCTGAAGGATTCGTTGAGCAGGGCCAGCGGGGTTGACTGTACGTGTAAAAATGAACAGGTGCTTAGTGTTGACAGCGGGTTGTTGGGGTGGACAATCAGATTTAATGGCGGGAAGCGGCACGACAGCAGGGTCTCGAACTGCGGATCGCTCGAGGCGTTTAATACCAGCCCAAGGTCCACATCATCGTCGCGAACTTGGCGCATGACGTCATCTCCCCCACAGACATTGAGGATGAAGCGGATACCCGGGTGTTGTTTCGAGAAGCTGGCGATGGCCCCGGTTAGCAGGTCGTTGATAAAGCCGCCGCCGGTCGCGATGCGCAAGGTGCCTATGCGCAGGCCCTGCATATCAGACAGGCGGGCCAGAAAGTCGTCTTCACGGAGCTGAATATCCTTGATATGACGCACCAACTGGCTCCCGGCAGCCGTCACCTCAACGCCTCGCCCTAATCGTTCCAGCAACGGGACGTTTAATTGGCCCTCCAGCTGTTTTATCTGACGGCTAATGGCTGAAGGGGCGACGTGGAGCACTTCTGAGGCTCCACGAATACTGCCCAGCTTTGCCACCGTTTCGAAATATTTTAACGCGCGTTTATCCACAAATGTCACTTCTGGTGAGAATCAGCCCCCCAGTAGACGCTGTACGAGGCTAATCCAGTAGTTAGCGCCCAACGGCAAGGTCTGGTCATTAAAATCGTAATGCGGACTGTGCAGCCCGTGGCTATGCGTCTCGCTGCCACCGCCTAACCAAATATAGCATCCAGGACGTTGCTCCAACATGAAGGCGAAGTCTTCGCCGCCCATGCTGGCGGGTGGGTTGAGATGCACTTTCTCGACCCCGGGTAATGCCTGGAGTGTCGCCAGGCACTCTTGGGCTTCGGCGGTGCTATTGATGGTGGCGGGGTAGCGCCGGGAGTAACGCAGCTCGGCGCGACAGCCCAGGCCGCTACTCACATTCTCGACCACCTGCTGCATACGCTGTTCGATCTGGTCGCGAACCTCGGGGCAGAATGAGCGGGTCGTGCCTTTGAGCACGACCTCCTCGGGCACCACGTTATACGCATGGCCGCCCTGTACCTGGGTCACACTGATAACGGCGGCCTTTTGCGGATCAAGGTTGCGGCTGACGATACTCTGCAGGGCCGTGATCAGCTGGCCGGCGGCCAGAACCGGATCGCTGCCCAGATGCGGCATCGCGCCATGGCAGCCCTGACCCTTGATTAAGATATCGAAGGTGTCGAAGGCGGCCATGACCGGCCCCTCGTGAACGGCGACTTCACCGGCGGGGAGGCTCGGCCAATTGTGCAGACCATACACGGCTTTAACCGGGAAGCGCTCGAACAGGCCGTCTTCAATCATGGCGAGGGCGCCCGCTTCATTCTCTTCGGCCGGCTGGAAGATGAAGTGTACCTTGCCGGCAAAGTCAGGACGCTGGGCCAGCGCACTGGCCGCGCCCAGGAGCATAGCGGTGTGACCGTCGTGGCCGCAGGCATGCATTTTGCCATCGTGTTGCGAGCGGTGTTCGAAATCATTGAGCTCCTGCATAGGCAGGGCGTCCATATCGGCCCGCAGGGCGATGGCATCGCCCTCTCCCCGCTGCCCTTTCAGGGTGGCGACCAGTCCGGTGCCTCCGAGTCCGCGGGTGACTTCCAGTCCCAAGCCGGTCAGTGTTTCCGCCACCCGGTCTGCGGTTCGAAATTCTTCATAGGCCGTTTCAGGGTGGGCATGAAGGTCGCGCCGCCACGTCATCATCTGAAGGTGAAGTTGTGACCCTTGGATAATATATGTGTTCATTATTTGCTCACGAATTGCGATGGGTGAGAAAGCAAAAAAGACGTGCAGTCGGCTGCACGTCTTTTCCTGTGGGTTACAGCATCAGATTGGCGATAAACGCGGAACCGATAAAGGTGCCGGAGAAGACCAATAGGGAAATCAGTACAATCTTGAAACCGGACTTCTTGAAGGTCTCAATTTCGAGCTTGCTGATTGCCAGGCCGGCATAGGCCAGAACCGGGGTGACCAGGGCGAGAAAGCTGATCGCCTTGAGATGCTCGAGAAGCCACTCGGATGCCGGAAATGCGGGGATGGTCATACCGACGCTGATCAGTGAGACCCAGGCCACAGAAGGCAGGTAGAAGGGCATGAATCTGGCCAGTACCAGTCCCGCGAAGACCATGGCATAGATGATTAGCATGCCGGGCAATGCCGCGATAATTCCGGTACCGGTACCGGTCAAGTTGCTAACCAGCGCGGTGGCACAGACGATTGCCAGGACCAGCGCATGATCCTTCAGGTTCAAATTGGCGTTGGGGTTGGGGTTGCGGTTGAGGGTCGCTTCAGACATGGGTAGAGCTCCTCTGTTGGTCATCGGCAGGTGGCGTTTCGTTGCTTAACAGGGTATAGAGCTTCTCTGCCATCGGCAGGGCGACAAACAACCCCAGGTAGAGACCGGTGGCATTAGTCAGCAGGTTACTGGCGCCGGCAAGGGCCAGGATTTCGTCTTGCATGGCGGGCATGCTCTCGGCGAGTGCGCCGGAACAGGCCGCCGTCATGCTACCGCTACCGACACCGCAGGCCATGGCTAGGGCGCGAATATCGAACAGATCGGTCGATGCCAGGAAGGAGGCCAGGAGGGCAAAGACCAGGGTCCCGAACATGGTGCCCATCACATAGACGCCCATGACGCCGATGCCTTCAGGATTTTTGAGGCCGTAGCGGTCGGAGATCAGGGCGATATTGGGCTCCCGCGCGATCGAGAAGCAGGCACCGATCGACTCACGCCCCATCCGTAACACCAGTATCGCGACCGGCATGGCGATCAGCATGGTCCCGAGGTTACCCAGTTCCTGCACAATCATGGCCGGTCCAACTTCTAGGATCTTTTCGAGGGCGGGGCCGATCAGAGTGCCAAACTTGGCGATAAAGGGTAAGACGGAGATCAGGATAACCGGAGTGGCCATGGCGGCTTGTTCGCGGGAAATGAGGGTGCTGGCTTTTTTGATAACATTGGGGTTAAGCAATAAGCCGATGATAAAGGCGTAGAAGAGGGGTAGAAGAATGATACTACCTATACCCAGTGGAATTTTTATGATCCCAATCAATTCTGCCAAGACAGAGACGACTACCACTAACAGATGGAGCCGCCAGTTCTTTAGCTGGCCGCTAAGGTTGTTCATAAAATGACTCCCATTGAGTTTGTTGTTTTTACGTCCGGGGGGGTAACACGCATTGGCATTAAATCATACGGGCAGCGTTGCCACTATCGCGTAATATCGAACGAATCGCTCTAAAAAAAGCAACAGATATGAATGACCTGTGGTGGCGCCCGGTTACCGGAGGGGGTGTCGAATGAGAGTGGCGATCGTAGCGAGAGCGGCGCATGTTGAGCCAGAAACATCGGTCATTGGCGAAGAACAATCGGCAGGGTAGCCGGTTTACACAGGAATTTTTACCGTGACGACGGTTCCACGGCCAATTTGGCTAGAAATAACCACATCCCCGCCGTGCGCAACGGCAATGTCACGACACACAGAAAGACCCAGTCCCGTACCCGATCCAACGGCGCGCGTGGTAAAGAAGGGGTCAAAGGCGCGTTGCTGAACCTCGAATGACATGCCGCAACCATTGTCTGCAAACCTCAGACAGACCGCGCCACCATCAATAAATGTCTTAATTACAATATGTCCGACCCGATCTGCAGGCCTCTCTTTCACTGCCTGGATGGCATTGAGCAACAACTGAGAACAAAGCTGAGAGATCATCCCGGGATTGAGCATGGCATCAGGTATGGGTTGCAATAGCTGTTTCAACTCAATCTCTTCAGGGACGTTGGATGCAAATAACTCACAGACATTACGGATGATTTTATTCAGCGATATGAAGTCGACCTCTTCACCGTCGACATTCGAAAAATCCTTTAAATTCCGTACGATTCGAGAAACGCGATGACATCCCTCAATCGATTCTTCCAGCAGGTCTCTAAAGTCACCGATTAAATAGCGAATGCTTTCTATGTCAGGGTCAAGGCTGTCGTTCGTTTCACCGATTCTGGACTGAGTAATGAATTGATCTAAGCGATCAATGTAAGACGTTGCCGTATGAATATTACTGGAAACAAAACCGACGGGGTTGTTGATTTCATGCGCAATCCCTGCGGCTAACGCGCCCACGGAGGACAGCTTGTCAGCAACATAGCGTTTGCGCTCAACCGATTGGATGGTCTTGGCTTGGGCCTGTAAACATTTGTCGAACTTACTCTTAAGCGCGAGATGCGCGGACTTCGACTGCGCTAATTCTTTGTTCTTCGTTGCTAGGGTCTGAATATAGCTTGAGAGGATCGATTCGTGCTTTTGTGAGGCCTCAAGGCCACGTCTTTCGCTAGCAATCAGCTGATTCAGCAAAAATGTTAACTCATCTAAGCCGGTGGCATCTTGATGGGCGCACAGGTATCCCATGGAATCGTTTTCATGAACCAGCGCGTGACACAACATCCCGTCTTGCCGAGATTCATGGATAGTCACATCACTTCCAGCCAGCCTAGAAAGCGAAACGAGTAAGGCTTCTTGATCACACAAAGGTAATAGTTGATTTAACATGCATGTCCCCAAGGCCTTTTTAAAAGCGCCTGGGTCTAGCCTCTCCGGCGCCGAGGTCAGTCTAGCATCATGGGATTGAAATTCTACGCTTAATGGGAACAAGACGACGAAATCGCACTGCCGAATAAGGCGGCAGCGTCATTCCGCGCAAAAAATGTCTTGGATAGGCGCTTCATGGATGAGCCGCCATGGCATACAGCCACGTGAGGCAAGGGCGGACAGGCGCTGGGTTAATAGACTTACTCAGGCATGCGTTAACAGTGGCCTCTAGGCCACTGCGAGGTAAATAGCATAAAGGGGTGTTCAGGCCGCGTTGCCAACAAATGACTTGACGGCACCGGAGTCCAGCTTGGTCTGGAAATCCTCGAGCATACGGATGATATCCGGCAGCGCGTTGGTGTTATGGCTGTCCAGATACTGGTCTCTGAGTCGGGCAAAATCATTGAAAATCTGCTCAGAGGAATAACGGCATAAGCGGGCGTCCCACAGCAGGTCGTCCAAGTCGAACTGCAGTTGGCGACTAACGTCGAGCATCTCCATACACTACCTCCTGACATCTTTCCTTAGTGTCATTTTATTTTGTAGATGAAAACCTAGCCCATACAGTAGCGCATTGTCAAATTTAGTTGCCGCCTCGGCGTTGTTCTTATCGACGTTGCTCTTAATCGACGTTGCTCTTAAACGTATCGCCCCGCTATTTTTTGCAACATCATGCTGCCTGACGCGAAAATGTCTGATTGTGAAAATGTTGGCTACACTTTGCTGGTTATTTAACGCCCATGATCACGCGGAATGTGGGCCGGCAGAGGAACGATCATGAAAAAAACAAACATAGTAGTTTTGCTCGGTACCAGTACATTGTTGCTTTCTCTGGGCGTGTGGGCAGAGTCACGCCCCATGGGCTTTTTTGTGACCAGTCAGGGGATGGGCAACGGCGCCGACCTGGGCGGCCTGGCGGGGGCTGATGCTTACTGCCAGAAGCTCGCGGCCAAGGTGGGGGCGGGAGGCCGAACCTGGCGGGCGTATCTGAGCACTGCCGGTGATGGGACCCGGGGCGAATTTGCCCGTAACCGGATCGGTCATGGCCCCTGGTATAATGCCAATGGTGTGTTGATTGGGACCAACCCCTCTGATCTGCATCTGTATAACAAAACCATCGCGCTGGAAACGGCATTGGATGAATCTGGTCAGCGTATCAAGGGCCGCGGCGACAAGCCCAACGAGCACGATATCCTGACCGGAACCCAAGAGGACGGCACGGCCTACTTCCCCGATGGCAAAGACCATACCTGCAGCAACTGGACCAGTAGCGGTGACGGTAGCGCCCAGGTAGGGCACCACGATCGGCACGGTGGTGGCAACCTGTCCTGGAATTCGGCCCACTCTTCGCGAGGCTGTAGCCAAGAAGCCCTGGTTAAAACCGGCGGGGCAGGCAAGTTCTATTGCTTTGCGGCAGACTGATTTAGGCTACCGAATGGCTCGGTATATTGATGCCAGGTTAATAGGGACGTGGCGCACTTGGGGCGCGCGTCCCCATTAAGCACTCTGCAAAAAAATAATTAAAGGCACGGGCGCTATGGCAATAGCCAAGAGAGGAAGATAGCGGTAAAAAGGGATCATTTTGCTCATGCCGACAATTAATCCTATACCCCCGCCGCCGCCGATAAGCGCATTACCTGGCAGGTTCAGTAACGCTGCAATGGTCAGATAGCGGTGATGCAGAAGAAACGGCACGATTCTGGATGGTGCTCGCCGATGAATGATCTCGAGTCGCTGCTGCGGATTTAACGGCTCTATCTGCTTAATCAGCGTGCTAGCTTGATCAAAATGGAGCCAATTAAGGGCTGAATACAGTATGCGGCAGGGGACCACTCGGCCAATCCAAAAACTTATCGATAACGCTAATAGCGTGCAGGCGTAAACGAGCACGACCCCCTTTCCCCCCAAGACCATCATCAGTGCGAGACCGATTTCGATCCCCGGCATAAACGGTAACGCCATTAGTAGAATATACAGCGCGAGAAGACTAAGCAGCAGAATGTGGAGCATGGGTTCATGGCGTGGGTAACGTTGAAAATCAATCTGTTGAACTAACCAGTCGCCACCCATGTTTATTGCCACGATGATCAACAGAAAAAACAGAAGCTTCAGGCAGCGGTTTCTTTTTTGCCTAGCTGATTTATGTTGACGCAACGTGGTGCTCCTTACCCTCTAGGTCACATAGGCGCTATCAGACCGAGGGATATGACGATGACGGCTGGCGCCACTAAACCAGTCCCCGTACTCTTTTATCTATATAAAGACGGTCTCCAGTCGAGAACATGCGGGTTCGTAGATTAATGACGAAATAATTAACGCTACCTGTAAAGTATAGCGGGCATCTCTACTGTATCGTGCGGGTATTCGGCGCTGTTTTTTTTCGGGGCTGTAGCCATATCGCGTTAGCGGGTTAGCGGGTTAGCGTCTTAGCGGCTTAGACGCGTGGCGGCCAGTTCCGTCAGGTGGCGACGGCTGACTTTCAACGCAGACCCCGTGTTATCGAGCGCAAAGAAGCGACGCGGGACCATATACCCCGGTAGTCGATTACGGAGCCAGTCGATCAACTGCGTCTCATTAATGCCGGCGGTATTGTGACGCATAAAACCGATCGGCCGCTGGCCAAATTCGCTATCCGCAACCGGCACCACGTAGCATTCGTCGATGCCGGGGAATTCGCGCATCACGGCCTCTATCGCCTCGGGCTGGATGTTCTCACCGCCGCAGATAAACTGATTATCCCGTCGCCCGACAAGGCGCAAGCTGCCATCGGCATCCTGCTGACCGAGATCGCGGGTATGGAACCAACCGGCGGTATCCAACGGTCGGGTTATGCCGCCGTGCTGGTAATAACCCAGAAACAGCGTATCGCCGCGAACCAGAACTTCGCCGTCGGTCGTTAGCGTCAATTCGCGATGTGGGAGCAGGTGGTGCAGACGTGCTGCGGCATTCAGGGGGCCAGAGACCACCTGTGACGCCATTTCGGTGAGACCGTAACTGATTATGACCGTGATGGGTTGTTGCTCGAGCCAGCGGAGTAGTTCAGGGGGGAAGGCGCTGCCGCCCAGTAACAAGTAACGCAGGTTCGTGTGTGCGAGGTCGCCCCCTTGGTCTCGCAGACGCTGTATTTGGGTGGTTACCGCCGACAGGTGGCTCGGTTGCAGCTGGGTCTTATGGTTTGTCGTCAGGGCCGTGGCAGGTGGTAACAATGGCTGCAGGTCCGAATCGGTAGTGGGAACGATCAGGCAGGCGCGTGCCTGCAGACAGCGAAAAATGATGGCCAGCCCGCCGATATGGTAAAGCGGCAGCGTTACGGCCCAGGCATCTCCGGGTGCTAAGGGGATCAGGGTACGACTGCCGAGCGCGCTGAAGTGGTGGTTGCGAAAGCTGTGTAATACCAATTTGGGGTGGCCGGTGGTCCCTGACGTGTATACGCCGGTAAGAGGGCGGTTGGCGTCGATGGGGCCATGTCGGGGCGCATCTGTGTTTACCGTGACGGCCTGTTGCCTGACCTGCTTTTCCAGGCATTCCCACCCCGGCATCGGTAGTCTTGTCGCCTGCTGTGCGGACAGGTCGAGGGGCGTATCGTTGATCAGCCAGTGGGCATCGCTTTGCTCGATCAGTTGTTGCAGCCGTTGCGCCGGGAAGCGGGGATTGAGCGGAATAAACAGGCAGCCCAGACGCAGGCAGGCCAGCAGTAGGCGGATCAATGGCGTCTTATCCTCACTGACCACGATTAGGTGCTGGCCGGCCTGAACCCCCGCTTTATGCAGCCAGCCACAGAGTTGCGTGACGTGCTGATCCAGTTGTGCATAACTGTAAGCGTTGCCGGCATCGACCAGGGCGGTGTTTTGCGCTGCGCTACGGGCGGCGCGGTACAGCGGGCATTCCATCTCTTGCATGGCTATTCGTTACTCCTGTTGGTCTATTGCCGCCTGCCGCCGACTCGAGCCGGCCAGACACCGGTCATATCGTTGAACCCGAGCAAGGGTTTGGCGGCAGCGCTGTCACTGCCGCGCAGCAGGTCGGCACTGAACCTCTGTTGGGTGTCGAGGCCGGGCGCTTCGCCGGGCGTCAGTTGCCGGGCCAGGGCGGCTATCTGGCGACTGCCGAGACTGGTTTCATAACCGCTGCTCAGTATCGAGCGCAGTCCGCGTGCGCGGGCCTGGTCGATTAGGCGCGTTAGCTCGCCGAGTGATCCCTGCAGGCCGGGTTTTAATATCAAGGCGCGCAGCTGAGGGCTGTCGGGTAGGGTAAAACCAGGCTCGCGCAGGCTCTCATCCAGCGCCAGCGGTATCGCGTAGTGCGTGGCGAGCGCCAATGAAGCCGCGAGGCTGTTGCAGGGTTCTTCCAGGTACTCGATAGCCGCGGCTGGCACGGCATCGAGAAAGGCGGCTGCCTGCTCGTGGTGCCAGGCGCGGTTGGCATCCAGGCGCAGCTTGAGCGCCGGTGTGATCTGCAAGAGCGCGCGAATCAGGCCCGCTTCCGCTTCGGGGGGGCGTCGACCCACTTTGAGCTTCGCGTTGACGGGGTAGGGTGCGGGCCAATGCCGCCAGCGTTGCAGCAGTCTCTCGGGGTCACCGCTTAGCAGCGGGTAATCGGGTTTGATAGCGTCTGCTAACGGCCCGGACTCCAGCTCCCGGCGCGCGCAGTCGAAGGCGAAGCGGGCGCTAGGGCTGTCGCACAGGGCAGGGGGCGCGAGCGTTATGGGACTGCGGCTATCGGGCGTACTGGCCCCCAGCCAACGGCGAGTCAGATCGATCAGCACTTCTTGGCAGCGGCTCAGGTTTTCGCGGCTGAAACCCGGTAGGGGCGAAGCCTCTCCCAGGCCGGTCCGCCCCTGTTCGTCTTGTAGCTGCAGGACCAGACCTCGACGCTCGCGCAGTGTGGCCGTCGGCAGTTGCAGCGGCGAGCGCAGGGCGATTTGGTACGCATAAATACGCGCACTGCGCTGTGTTGAAGGCCGCGCGATCACGTGCGGTGGGCTGCGGCCGCCGGGAGGCACGGCATCAGGGGTTACGCGTAAAGCGGGTGAAGTCAGGGCGACGCTTTTCGATAAAGGCGTTGCGCCCCTCCTGCGCTTCATCCGACATATAAAACATAAGGGTGGCGTTACCGGCCAGCTCCTGCAGGCCCGCCTGGCCGTCGCAATCGGCATTCAGCGCGGATTTCAGGCAGCGCAGCGCCATGGGTGAGTTTTGCAGCATCTCGCGACACCAGCGCACGGACTCGGCCTCCAGGTGCGCTAGCGGTACAACAGTGTTGATCAGCCCCATATCCAGTGCCTGCTGGGCATCGTACTGGCGGCACAGAAACCAGATTTCGCGGGCCTTTTTCTGGCCGACGATACGCGCCAGGTAACCGGAACCGTAGCCGCCGTCGAAGGAGCCGACTCCGGGTCCAGTTTGGCCAAAGCGGGCGTTTTCGGCGGCAATAGTCAAGTCGCAGATCAGATGCAGCACATGACCGCCGCCGATGGCATAACCGGCGACCATGGCGACAACCGGTTTTGGACAGGTGCGGATCTGACGCTGGAAATCCAGCACGTTTAGGTGTTCTCTGCCCTCACCATCCTGGTAACCGCATTCGCCACGGATCGATTGATCACCTCCGGAACAGAATGCCTTGTCACCGGCCCCGGTCAGAATGATGGCGCCCACCCCGTTGTCATAGCGCGCGTTATCCAGCGCCTGCATCATCTCCTGGACCGTTTTTGGCCGGAAGGCGTTGTGAACCTGCGGGCGGTTTATGGTGATCTTGGCGATCCCTTCGGCCTTGTGGTAGAGGATATCGGCGTAACCCGCCGAGTGATCCTGCCAGTCGATCGGGGCGCTTAGTTCCTGTTCCGATAACCCATATTTCATAATCTTTAATCTCCTATCAGTGGTCTGGTCAATCAGAGGCTTTTACAAGGCCCTTCCTTTAGGGAGGGGTGATTGACCAGGCTCTTTCTCTGCTAAGGGGTAGGTGTACCCTGTACGTGATGGGGTGTTGAGCGTTGCGTCAGTTGTTTGATCGCAAGGGCCGTCTGCTGCGCATCGACAACCACTTCGATAATGCGCGTTTGTTGCCCTGCTAGCGTTTGTTGATAGAGGGCAGCGAAGGCTGGCAACGTGTCGGGCCGGCTGTAGGCCAGGTTGAACATACGGCACGCATCCGCGAAATGGTAGCCGTGCGGGCGCTGGTAGTGCTCTCTCAGCAGCTGTTCGTTGGGGACCGGGAGCAGATGAAATATACCGCCGCCATCATTGTTCAACACCACGATGGCCAACGGTCCCGGCAGGTCGCGCACCAGCGCCAATGAATTCAAGTCATATAACAGCGAGGTATCGCCCAGTAGCAGGGTGCAGGGTGTTGCGTCCAGCCGGGCGCAGCCCGCCGCCGTGGCCACCAAGCCATCGATGCCGCTGGCGCCCCGGTTGGCAAACAGGTGCAGGGAGGCGGGCAGATTGCCGCCGACCATATCCAGCAGGCGGATGCTCAGGCTGTTACCGGCGAATACACGGCTCTTGAGCGGCGCGGCTTTCAGCACCTGATAGGCAACCGCCGGTTCGGATAGCGCATCACCGCTTTCGAAATGCTCGATTAACCGTTGGCGTCGCTTGTTGTTCAGTCGTTGCAGGTTGTTCAGAATGTGCAGGCTGTTTTGTTTTTGATAGCCGTTTAGATGTGCTGGGTCGTTTGCCCCGGCAGCCGTTTCAGGCCCTGCGAGGGGAGCGGTTGCCGCGGGCCGTTCGGCCGGTGTTAACGGCTGATCGCGCGGTGTCAACATATCCCGCTGCGCCAACAAACCTTGCTGTGTTAATAAACCTCGCTGTAACGCGTGGCACCAGGGGGCAATCGGTGCCGGGAAAAAGCGGCTACTGTTGCGACCGGGTGCCAGCGGGTAGTCACCCGGGTGAACCACCCAGAACGCCGCCCAGGGCTGTGTATCGATAAAGGCCTGCAGACGCTTGGAGACCAGTCGGCCGCCGAATTGCAACAGATGGCAGTGCTGTGCCAGCAGGTCGCGGGCGGCCTCATCGCACAGCAGCAGATCGGCCAGACCGATGACCGCCGGCTCGAATTTGAGCTGTGACTGGATATCCGCCAGCACCGGCCAACCGAGTTGCGTCGCCAGGGCCAAGACGGCCTGGGCGCTAGCCGGGTCGGACAGTGCGCCGGCCACGATCAGTCCGGGCTTGTTAACGAATGCCTGCCAGTCGCAGGCTTCTGGCAGTGGCAGCGGGGCGGGTTCGATGGCTTGGGTCAGCGGCTGCTGGTGGTTGCGCCAGGCGTCGAGTTCGCGCAGGTAATCGCTAAAATCGAGCGCGGGCTCCTGCGGGTACAGCGGCTCGTCAAACATGCAGTTGATATGCAATACACCGCCGGTTTCCGTCTGGATAGCGGCCATACTTTGATCGACGTGCATCAGTAATGCGCCGGCCGTGAGCGATCGCGACGGGGGGGGCAGTTCGAGCCTGGCACGGGGGTAGTTGGCGAACATTCCGGTCTGGCGAATACTCTGGTTGGCCCCGCAGTCGTGCAGGTGTGGCGGTCGGTCGGCGCTGATAATAACCAGGCGCACGCCACTGTGGTGCGCCTCGATGAGAGCCGGATACAGGTTGGCCACCGCCGATCCCGAGGTGGTGATCACCGCGACGGTTGTGGCCGAGGCCTTGGCCAGTCCCAGCGCCAGAAAACCGAGACCTCGCTCGTCAAAATGGTGGTGCTGTTGCAACTGAGGCAGCTGGGTTGCGGCCATCACCAGGGGGGTCGAGCGCGATCCGGGCGCCAGACAGCAATGCGCGACCCCCCAGCGACAGAGCTCTTCGAGCAACAGGTGTGACCAGAGTTGGTTAAGCGATGGGTGATGAGTCGGAAACATGCGGTCTCTTCTGCTCCCGTTGTGGACCCGGCCGGGAGGGAGGTGATTGAGGCGGGCTTTTCATCGGCTGCAGCGTTTGCTTGTCCGGGGCCTGCTTGGTTGCGTGCCTGACCCCCTCGGCGTTAAAGAGCGACAGGGGCAGGGCGATCTTTTGCTCCAGCTCCTGCCATTCCATCTCGGCCTCGGAGCCTTGCACAATGCCTGCGCCGGCAAACAGGTGCAGGCGATCGGCATCGACCCGGGCGGAGCGGATACCGACCGCCAGTTCGGATTTATGCGCGCTCAGCGGCCCGCAGCAACCGGCAAACCAACCCCGGGGGAAGCTCTCCTGCGCGCGGATTAGGGTTAAGGCCTGCTCTGCGGGTAGCCCGCCAACGGCTGCGGTGGGGTGCAGCATTCGAATTAAGTCGCCGTCACAATCCGTTTTTTTGAGCTGCGCCTTAATGGGTTGATACAGGTGCTGCAGGTTGCGCTGCGGCTGCAGTTGGATCGGCCCGCAACGCGCGACGCGCGTGACGCAGGGTTGAAGCTTATCGAGGATATCATTAACGACCAGCGCGTGTTCGTGGCGGGTTTTTGCATCAACGGTCGCGATGCTGTGCTGCCCGCGGTGTATTCCTGCGGGTTTATACGGCGGTTTGTGGGTCGGGTTCAGCGGCAGGGTTCCTGCTAACGCCTCGGTAACCAGTTGGTCGTGTTCGCGCCGGTAAAGCCGTTCCGGTGTAAAGGCGATAAAGCCGGCGTGGGGGCCCAGTTGCAGGGCCATTTGATAACCATTGACCGCCTCTTGTCGCCACTGGCGAAACAGCGCCCAGAAATCTAGCGTCGTAGGACTTTTGAGCGTGGTTTTCCTGCTCAGAACCACTTTTAGCAGGCCTTTCTGGCTGATCTGTCGCTGCGCCTGGGTAATCATTTTCGTCCAGCCCGGCCGCGTCGGACAATCCTCGCGCGCGATCGATGTCAACGAAAGACGCTGCGGCGGCGGGATGCGACCAACGTGCAGCTGGCGCAGTCGGTTGATCAAGACCGGGGGCGGCGTTTGTTGGCTGAGGTTGGCGCATAGCCACAGCTGCTGGTCTTGACGGCAAAGTTCAATCTGCGGCAGAAACAACAGTTGCTGCGGGTAGTCTTGCCAGCCCTTGTCGGCTGTGCTGAAACCGGAGACCCAGTAATAGGTCAGGGCGCTGGTAGCCAGGCGGCCCGAATTTAGCCAGGTCTCGGCGTCGGGGCCCTCCAGGCTCTGCGCTATGTCCAGGGTCGCGACCTCGTGTTCACCGTCACGGGAGCGCCAGTAGAATTTTCTGTGCCCTGGCTGGCTGGCGAGCCAATCTGCCAGGTTGAGTGCCGATGCCGTACTCGGTAGCGCCTGGCGTAACTGAACGTGGGTCGCGACAAGGGCGGTCGTATCGACATGCTGTAACTGTTGGATTAGCCCATCGACGGCGTGCCGCCACGGTAGTGCGAGCGTGTCGGGCCTTGACGGAGACGGCAGGGTGTCAGATGCGGCCATGGCGCATGCCTGATACGGGGCGGGCTTGGCTTCGACCAGCCTGGTGACAACGGTGTATGCCGTGGTTAATCGCCGTGGGGGATACAGGGGAAGCGAGGTCCGCGTTTCTGAATAAATGGCACAAAAGTAGACCTTCCTTGTTTAGCATTTGGAAACCGTTAGTGACTGACACAAACTGAGCGAACTAATTGATCTGCTTGACCATTCCATGGCAGGGGTTATAGTGTTTTAATCTATTAAGGATGTCAATCTGCCTGCGTTTCTCCAGGGGCCGGCACGACAGGCTTTGCCCCTTCAGGTTTTGGCCCGTTATATTTTGACACCTTATGTTTTGGCTAGAATGGAAGCACAGAAATGGCATCGATGAAAAACTGGATGCAGGCGATGCGGCTGCGGACACTGCCGTTGGCCCTTGCCAGTATCGTACTGGGGATAGCGCTGGCTTATGCCGAAGGGCCGCTCAACGGGCCGGTGCTCTTGCTGACCTTACTGACCGCACTGCAACTGCAGGTTCTTTCTAATCTGGCCAACGACTATGGCGATGGTCTTAGTGGTGTGGACACGGCTGCTCGGCAAGGACCACAGCGGGTGTTACAGGCGGGATTGATTTCGGCCCAGGGGTTGAAGCGCGCCTTGTATGGCCTGACCGTCGTGACCTTTTTCTCCGGCTTACTCTTGCTCTGGCAGGCGCGGCTGAGCCTGGTGGCCTGGTTGATTTTGCTGGCGGTGGGGCTCGCCGCCATCGTTGCGGCTATCACCTATACCATCGGGCGGCGCCCGTATGGCTATGCAGGGCTCGGTGATCTAGCCGTGTTTATCTTTTTTGGTCTGGTGGCGGTGGGTGGTGGTTATTTCCTGCAGACCGGAGACCTTGGCCCGTCGATCTGGCTGCCTGCGACGGTAGCGGGACTGCTTTGTACCGCGGTGCTTAACGTCAATAATATCCGGGATATCGAAACCGATCTCGCGGCAGGAAAAGTCACCCTGGCGGCGCGCTTGGGACGTGTACGGGCCTGCCTTTATCAGGGCGCGCTGATCCTTGGCGCCATCGGCTTGGGCCTGTTCTATCTTTTTGCGACAGCGCAGGGGGACTGGTTCTTTAGCTATCTGCTTGTGCCGGGACTGCTTTGGCATCTATACCGGTTATTCGGCGCGCATAGCGGTGAAGCCTACAACCTTAAACTGAAGCAGATGGTGCTGCTGGCAACCTTGTATGAGTTAACTTTCGCCGTCGATATCGTGATGTGAGGCTAATAGCACGTTTAACGGGGGCGGGACGCGCCGTGCGCGTTTCTTCCGCCCACGGCGTCCTGCGGCTTGATTGTTGCAGCCCGTTGTCTGATTCAGTCATTCGTTGTCGGCCGACGGGTGCGGTAATTTTCTGCTGGCGATAGCGCCTTAAAGGCTTGGTGTTGGTTTTTCTGCGTAGGGCTTCAGGGTATAGTAGGCGTCTAGGCCGAGCGGGCACCGACTGTTTCGGTATCCGTGTCGTCATGGCCGTTCATGTTTCCTGAAGGACCCGTGCTCCGATGAGTCAAGAACAAGCCAATAACCCTCTGCACGGTATGACCCTGGAGCGCATCGTCACCAGCCTGGTGGAACACTACGGCTGGGAAACGCTGGGCCAGAAGATCAATATCCGCTGTTTCACCTGCGATCCGTCGGTAAAATCGAGCCTGAAGTTCTTGCGCAAAACGCCCTGGGCGCGTGCAAAGGTCGAGGCGCTGTATATCGACACCCAGAACAGCCCCTGGGTAACGCAACGCCGGGATTGAGCCCTTACCGGTCTGCGGGCTATGGGCGGGCTATGCACGGGATTGTTGATAAAGCTGCTCGTTTGACATCTTATTACCCACGATAAACAAGACGCTTACGTATTATTATCCATGACAGACAAGACGCTTACGCACCCGACACACAGGACCCACGTAACCCTCGGGTTAAGCAACCCCAAGAGCCCGAGCAATGTCGGCGCGGTTATGCGGGCGGCGGGCTGCTACCGGGTCGATGCGGTGCGCTATACCGGCGCGCGTTATGACCGGGCCAAGAAGTTTCAGACCGACACCAAGGCGGTCAGCCGTCGTATCCCCTTAACCGGCGTTGCATCGTTGCTGGATGATCTTCCGGCGGGTACCCAGGTGGTCTGTGTCGATCTGGTCGAGGGCGCCATGCCGCTGCCGGCGTATCAGCACCCCGACAAGGCGCTGTATATTTTTGGCCCGGAAGACGGCACCCTCAGCCAGGAGCTGATCGATCAGGCTGACGGGGTGGTGTACGTGCCGACGGTTGGTTGCATGAACCTGGCCGCTACGGTGAATGTGTTGCTGTACGACCGGCTAGCCAAATCGACCGCCACCGTTGCCGGTGACGATCTGATTCGCCAGAGCCGCGATGCGAACAACAAGGTTAAAGTCAGCGTTTAAATCGGTAAGGGTTGCTTCGCGATCACGTGTGGCAGTTTAGTTCTTTGTGTGCGCCAACGAAAAACCCCGGTGTTAACCGGGGCATCGTTGAGCACGTGTCTTACCGCACGTTAACGCGGTGCGAGATCGATTAGGCCTTGATCGGCCCCGGCGCGCTAACCTGGCTCATCAAGTCGTCGTTCCAGTTGCCTTCGACCTGGAAGTGGGCCGCTGCGCCTAGCAGGATCGCCTCAATCAGGTTGTGGTTAACGTAGGCGTAAATGCCCGGCTGGTGAAAGGTGTACAGCGCCGCCGCCGAGGCACCACCCGGGATGTGCCAGGTCTCCAGGTTGGTGCTGGGCTTGTCGTTAAAGGAGCCACCAACCCAGACCAGATCACCGTGGCCGCCAATCAGGTGCGGGCGGGTGTCACGGTTGGCTTGGGAGTGGATGATCAGCACCGACTCGCCGACCTTGGCGGTGAGCGCGTTTTTACCGGTCAGGGCGCCGACCGCGCCGTTGAACACCACATGGGTCGGGGTCAGGGTCTTCATCACGTCGAGCATCTCCGGCATGCCCATCAGGATGCTGTCATACTGCTTGTACTTGCCGTTGGCGTCCTTGGGTAGGTAGAGGTCCTGCTCGCCCACGTAATAGGCGCGGTCGTAGCGAACCGGATTACCCTGGTCATCTTTGAGGCCGTCGCGCGGCAGTACCATAATGGCGCCGTTCATGCCGCTGACGACGTGGAACGGGATCATCTGGCCGCCGGGGGCGCAGTGGTAGACGAAGGTGCCGGCCTTGGTGGCCCGGAAGCGCAGAACCACCTCTTCGCCGGGAGAGACTTCGGTCAGGGTGCCGCCGCCCATGGCGCCGGTGGCCGCATGAAAGTCGATGTTGTGCATCAACTGGTTGGAGGCCGGATTGACCAGCGTCAGTTCGATGTAGTCATCCTGGTGGCACACGATCAGCGGGCCGGGCATGCTGCCATTGAAGGTGCAGGCCCAGATCTTGGCGCCGCTGCTGTCGACATCCATCAGTTTTTCTTCGACCACCATACGGACTTCGACCACCTTGGGTCCGCCTTTGGCGACCTGTTCGTGCTTCGGTACGAAGGGGGGCGCGACCAGGGTCTGCTTGACCCGGCGCAGGCCGCTGATCTGTTCCGGTTTGACCGCCGCTCCTACCGCTCGGGTGCTGGCTTGGGCCGATTGGCCGACCAAGCTCGCCGCCGCAGCGACGCCCACAGAAGCGACTGTCGCGCCGATAAATCCACGACGGCTGACGCCGCTCTTTTCCTGTACCGATTGCACGTCAAGTTCCATTTCTTGATTCCTCACAGTTTTGAAAGTCAAATCATTTTGTTCTTGATGGAGCGATTCTATGCCGGGATTGAGCGGGGAGAATTGATGCACATCAATTGCTGGAAAATGGAAAAAATGAGCTTCGTGTTTCGTATTAAGGCGGCAGCGTAATACCGCGCAAAAAATGTCGCCTTAATAGGCGGTTCATGGATGAATCGCCGTGGCGTAAGGCCACGTGAGACAAGGACGGACAGGCGCCGGCCTTGTCGTCATCAAAATACCGAACGGATCGGTATTTTGATGCCAGGTTAATAGCGCAGAAACGGCGAAGGGCTTCGCCTACAGGGAGTGGGTTGCCCATTGTAGGAGCGTGCCTGCACGCGATATCGGTGCATGAGTATGGATAAGTGAAGATGACTGGGGTTTCCCCCGTAGCACATAACGCCGACAAGAGGCTGTGTTTGTTTTCTCGATCCCTTATAATGCCGCGTTTCCAGAACCTTTCTGGAGTCAGATCAATCGAACAACGGGGTGGATGTACGCATTATGGGCAATGAACTGTTTTTAACCCTCGAAAGCAAAGTACTGTCGCTGATCGAGGAGATCGAGATACTGAGGCTGGAAGTCTCCGAGTTAAACACCGATAAGGCCGCGTTGGCTGCGGATAAGGCAACGTTGGTTGCTGAAAAGGCGCAGTGGGAGCAAGGGCTGCAGCAGTTGGTGGACAAGGTGGTTGCCGCCGAAAAGGACTAGGACGCACGCGCTGCGTTATTCTCCATTGTGCGACCACGAAGGCCGGCCGTTACTGCCGCGGGTTCGGGTTGTACGCTGGCAGGTTGGCGCAGCAATCCGGCCTTGGTAGGGTCAGCGCTTCTTCCCGCTACAGCAGCATATCCCGCTCGATACGGACAAAACTGTTGGCTGCCTCGATCAATGAGTTGGCGGTCAGTTCTGCCACGGCATAGACTTCTGTTTTTACCCCGTAGCGACGGTTGACTCTGTGCAGCAGCAGATCAAAATCCCCATCACCTGACAGCAGAATGACGCTGTCCACCGTTTCTGCGGCTTCCATGACATCCAGGGTGATTCCCACATCCCAATCCCCTTTGGCCGAGCCGTCGCGGCGTTGGATATAGGGTTTGAGTTTGACCGTGAAGCCGATCTGTTTCAGGGCATTCTGGAATTTCAGCTGCTTGTCATCACCCCGGTCGATGGCGTAGGCCGTGGCCGCGACGATTTCGCCCTTGGCACTGAGGCGTTCCCAGAGTGTGCGGTAATTGAACTGGCGGGCGTAGACCTGACGGGTGGTGTAATAGATGTTTTGTACATCGACGAAGACGGCGATTTTTTTCACAGTAGGAACCTGTTGCCAGTGAGGTAGCGCAGTGGAGCAGGGAGGGCAGTATAGCAGCCAGTGCCGGCTATAAAAGACGGCCCGGGCACCTTAGCGATGTCCGGGCCGTTGTCGGAGTTCGTCCAGGCTTTAGCCCTTAACGACGCGCGCGATGGCGCTGCATAGGCGAGGGAGGTTGTCTGGGGTCATACCGGCGACGTTGATACGTCCGGAGCCGACGATATAGATCGCGTCCTCTTTCTGCAGCCGCTGTACCTGATGCGGATTTAGCCCGGAGAAGGAGAACATGCCGCGCTGGTCGGCGATAAAGTCAAAGCGGTTGTTCAGGCCTTGCTCATTCAAGGTTTGCACGAACGCGTTACGCATGGTGTTAATGCGGCCGCGCATCTCGCCCAGCTCCTGCAGCCACAGGGCTTTCAGGTCGTCACTCTGCAGAATGCAGGTCACGATCGCCGCGC
This sequence comes from Motiliproteus sp., assembly GCA_041586615.1. Taxonomy (GTDB): domain Bacteria; phylum Pseudomonadota; class Gammaproteobacteria; order Pseudomonadales; family Balneatricaceae; genus Motiliproteus. The sequence goes on from JBFGZS010000019.1 coordinate 21,396, forward strand.
CGTGGTTAGGGGGCATGGAGTAGTTGCCGCGAATCGCGTAACAGATCTGGCTATAGCCTGCCTGCGCATCGCGTTCGGTCTTGGCCAGCAGCGTCAGTCCACCGATACGTTCGTTATACAAGCCGAAGTTTTTCGAGCAGGAGCTGGCGATCAGCATCTCGTCGCACAGTTGCGCCAGGATCCGTACCCCTTCTACGTCACGGTCCTCATCGGTGGCAAAACCCAGGTAGGCAAGGTCGATCAGCGGCATGATTTGCCGCTCTTTGAGCAATTCTCCCACTTGCTGCCATTGTGCCGGTGCAAGGTCGATACCGGTCGGGTTGTGGCAGCAGGCGTGCAGCAGCACGACATCACCAGCAGGGACCGTGGCCAGTGTGGCCATCATCTCGTCAAATTTCAGGCTCTGATTGGCGGCGTCGTAATAGGGGTAGCTCTTGACGGTGATGCCCGCGGACTCAAACACATTGTAGTGGTTGGCCCAGGTCGGGTCACTGGCCCAGAGGGTGGCGTTGGGCAGGCTGCGGTGAATGAAGTCGCCCGCGATGCGAAGTGCGCCAGTTCCGCCGGTCGACTGCACGGAGGTCAGGCGACCACTGCTTAGAAGCGGGTTATCCGCACCCAGGATCAGGCGCTGCAATTCGAGCCCCAGGGCCGGTGCGCCGGCAGAGCCGATATAGGTCTTGGTGGTTTCGTTTTCGAGTAGCCAGGATTCGGCCTTCTTGACGCACTCCAGAACCGGGGTGTTGCCCTGGTTATCCTTGTATACGCCGACCCCCAGGTCGATTTTATTGGCGCGGGTGTCGTTTTTGTAAGCAACCATCAGCGATAGCAGCGGGTCACCGGGTACGGGTTGCAGATGTTCAAGCATGCTCAGGTCCTTTCCGTTTCAGGGGCAACAGGCATCAGTCATGGCTCATGCGGACCGACGCCAAAAAGTTCCCCGATGATAGCCTTTCTTTTGTCTCGGCAAAACTTAAAACTGCGCGTCAGCCTATTTACGTTTGCTCTCTATGGACATGCCGCAAGGATTCGGGTCGTCGCGAGTAAGCGGGATTCGTTGCTCGCGTTGGGCAACGGGCAACGGCGACGGCGACGGGAAGCCGTCATCGTCATGATAAAAAATAGATGGCGCAGGATTGCCACATAAATAGGGTAAATTCCTATTGATGCAATTTTCTGGGGCCGTAAGATACGTCGCCGAGAGAATAACAAGAAGAAGGGACGCTTGTAATGACTATCCAACGCCAACAATTCGAAGCCACCAGTTTCGATGAAGCGGTTGAGACGCTGAGTTACTTCCGTAATTTGCAAGAGCGTCGGCCTGCGAAAATACTGTTTAAATTTTCCGTGGGAATCTTACCTGCCGACGTGGTCGATGAGTACCATGCTGAAGCCAAGGCGCTGGGGCTCTTGGTCAGCTTCGCTGCCTGAGTATACCTGTAGTTAGCCAAGGTCTGTAGTTAGCCAAGGTCTGTGGCCCACGCTCTTGTCGGCGTGGTTTATTTCGCTGGGCCGCCTGCCGCTTCAGCCGGCCGTCTGCAACAGGCTTGTTGGCGCTGCACGGCCTGCTTCTTCGAAACAATAACGTTGCACCTTAATATACGTACCGGATTTGCTACCCGCTGGGGTCGTGGGCACAATAGCGCCGACTGTTTCAATAAAGGGCCTGAGCGGCATGGCACGCTATTCCAAGAAAGAGCGGGTCTCAGAAGAGACCAAAAACGAAGCCTTGGCGATCGCCAACGGTACCCGGCAAGCGAGTCAGACCAAGGAACAGACGCGGCTGATTGCACAAGGAATTCAGAAAGGGATCGATCTGTATAAGAAGCAGCAGAAGGCCAAGGCGCGTGAGCTGGATCGGCGTTTGAAAAAAGCCCAGGCTCCGGGCGATCTTGTCCAAGAGGATGCCGGTACTGAAACGGAACCGCCGCGTCGCTCCGGTGGCGCCTTGCCCTGGGTTTTGCTCTTGATCTCGTGGCTAGGCTTTGCGGTTTATCTGTTACGGGTCCCTGCATAAGGGGATGTCCAGAACGGACCCTTCGGCATCAGTTTGATCAGTAACGGTCGTATATCCCCCTTAGTGTTATCGGTCTATCTGCGCTCAAGCTGATATGGCTCAATGCCCGTTGGCGTATTCTTTCGCCATAATAGCCGGCATTTACGGGAGCTGACTCGGCGTGGTTTCCGTCTTCGTTTAAGGGAATAACGTGATCCGATGTCAGTGAATAGTGATGTGCTGAAAGCCTGGTGGTCGAGTCGTACCAATACCTTCTCGGGTTCGGTGCTGGTGTGGGCGATGATCGTCATAATCTTGGTATTCTGGAGTCTTAACCTGCGTGAAGAGGTCATGGATTACCAAGACCGTATGGCCCAACGTGTTGATAATTATCAGAATCAGTTGCTCAACCGTAAACAGGAAGAGTTGGAGCAAACGTTTCGTGCCGTTTATGAGCATATCCGGACCCTGTCGCTCCTGCCGAGTTTGCGCAGCGTCGCAGGCGAAAACCTTAAGAGCGCGTCAGAAGATGTCATCGAGCAAGGGCGCTTGTCACTCGATACCCATCAAACGATTCAGCAGGTTTATCGCAACCTCGCCCATAACGTTAATCTGTCGGAAATCTACTATGTGCTGACGGGGTTTGACCCCGATGCCGGTGAGACGCCGTTTTTTATGTACGACGACGAGATCGTTGGCGTTCATGCTGAAGACGGTCTTACCGAGCAAGAAGCCGAGGATATACCGGAAGAGTACGAGTTAGACGAATATGCCTATTACGTCCGGCAACTGGCCTGGTTTGAGCAGCATTATACCCACTGGAATAGCGGCGATATCTCGCGGATACCGGCACTTAGTTCACCGTTGATGCGGACCTGTGATAACACCCAGTATGGGTCTATTGCCAAGGGCGATGAGCGGGATAGTTTCGGGATTCTTTACTCGCTGCCGGTGTATGGGCTGGGTGAGCAGCGGCTGCGCGGCATTATATCGACCGTCTTGCGGGCGAACGTACTGGAAGCCAAGTTGCTAGGGCGGCCGTATATTCCGCTCAGTGATCAGGAAAAGGCCGCGGCAACGGCGCAGGGCTGGGCGCTCCCGGATATCCCCGTGGGCTTTATCTTGACTAACAGCCAACACCATATCCGTATCTATGACCGGCGCAACCATCTGCTAGAGACGGAGAGTGTCACGACGCTGCGTCAGTTGCCTGGCCGGCTGGTGTCCCGGCCGCTGAATGTGATCAGTGATGGCCATTGGGAACTCAGTCACTATCTGTCGTCCGCTCAAATTGCTGAGTTGAACAAGTATCTAGTCCAGAGCATGTGGGTGGATATCCTTGCGCGAATTGGCTTGTTATTGGCGATGCTGGTTATCTTCTGGAAAGCTAACCGGGACCAGCGCCGTCATCATGCTGCGTTGGTTAAAATGGCGCATTACGACACCTTGACACTGCTGCCCAACCGGCGCTTGCTTTATCAGCACCTTGAGCAGTCAATGGCCCGCGCGCGGCGACACCATTGCCGGTTGGGGTTGCTGTTCTTGGATATCGACGATTTTGGTTCGATCAACGATACGCTGGGTCCGCAGACCGGCGACCAGGTGCTCACGGCGATTGCCGAGCGTCTGCGCCACTCGGTGCGCTTGTCCGATGACATTGTCTCGGTGGAAAGGGACATCGATTCCGTGCGCATTGCCCGCTTGGGGGGCGATGATTTCGCCCTCATCTTCGAAGATATCGATAAGCCCGAAACCGCCGTGTTGTTGGCGCTGCGAACGATGCAGCTGTTTCAGGGGCCGATTGAGCTGGATGGGCAACCGACCGAGATCTCCCTGAGCGGCGGGATGGCGATCTACCCCGATGATGCGGCTTGTACCGATGATCTGATGGCCTGTGCCGATTACGCCCTGCGCGAAGCGACGCTGCAGGGGATCGGTCAGTTTCAGATGTATAACGATGACATGCGCCAACGCGCGGCACGCCAGACCCAGTTGATGCGTGATCTGCCGGATGCGGTGCGTAGCGAACTGTTCACCCTGGAGTATCAAGCCAAGCAGCAACTCGATGATGATAATGTCATGTCGTTTGAAGTCCTGCTGCGTTGGACGCACCCCGAGTTTGGTCTGGTGTCGCCGGTCGAATTTATCCCCTTGCTGGAACAAAGCGGTCTCATCGTTGACGCGGGGCGCTGGGTGATGCTCAGTGCCTGTCAGCAGCTGAAATCCTGGCACGATGCGGGTTACTCGGGGCTCTGTGTCAGTGTGAACGTGTCGCCGCGTCAGCTTATGCTGTCGGATATCCTCAGCACCGTCGACGAGGTGTTGAACGAAACCGGCGTGCCGCCGCAGACCTTGATCCTGGAAATTACCGAATCGATGATGATCGATAATCTGGACGAAGGAAACCGGACGTTGGCGCAGCTCCGGGAGCGGGGTGTGAAATTGGCGATCGACGATTTTGGAACCGGCTACAGTTCGCTGACGTATTTGCTGGGGATGCCGGTGGACTACCTGAAGCTGGATAAATCGATGATCGATGTGATCGACAATGCGAAGGGTGCCCATGTGATCAAGACCACGATCGCATTGGCCCACGGCCTCGGTCTGCGAGCGATCGCCGAAGGGGTCGAGGAGCAGGTTCAGCGTGACGTGCTCAAGGCGATGGGGTGCGATATGATCCAGGGCTACTGGCTGTCTCGGCCGCTACCGGTTGATCGGCTGCAGAGGTTTATGGCCAAACACTGTCGGCCCCAGGGCGTTGTAGCTACCCGGCAAGTCAGCTAAGCGCTAACGTGTTCGTACAGGTTGCGTATGCTGCTATAAGGCGCGTTATATTCACTTATAACAGCGTATGTCGGCTTATCCGCTCTGGCAGCGATGCAGACAACCCGTTAGAATGCCTACTTCGCAACGCGTGCTGTTCAGGGTTTTAGACGTTTTAGCCGACTCTGCATGCGTCTTCGCTTTTATACTCGCCAGAATGGTTCGTATGTCGCCGCAGACTCCCGCTCCCGTTTCAGCTCCAGCCTGCTTCCGCTTCAAGGGCAGCAGTATCGCCCTGACTGAACTGGAACTGCTCGATTACCGTCCCGAGCAACTGCAGCAGCAACTCGAGGCGCAGTCACGCGCTATGCCGCAGTTGTTTCAGCAGATGCCGATTCTGCTGAATCTGGTTAAATTGCCTGAAGAACAGGCGCTCCCCGAACTCGACGCCCTGGTGGCACTTTGCCGGACATTTGGTATCAATCCCATCGGTGTCCGTGGCGATGCGCGCCTGGATCCGGCCTGTTGTCAGGCCGCCGGAATAGCCTACTTTAGCGCCGGCCGGAGCAGTATCCGCAACAACGACGTGCCCTCGTCCGTAGCGGTTTCTGCCAACGGCCCGCAGGCGGAGACCTCGCCGGTTGAACCGCAGGAAAACAGTAACGCACAGCCTGCTGCGACGACCGATGCCGATAAGCCCGAAGAGAACGGTGCTGCTACCGCACGTATTATCACCACCCCGGTACGCTCCGGCCAGCAGATCTACGCCCGGGGTGGCGACCTGATTATTCTGGCGGCCGTCGGTGCCGGGGCCGAAGTGATGGCCGATGGCAATATTCATATTTACGGCGCGTTGCGGGGGCGTGCGATGGCCGGTGTGTGCGGTAATGAACAGGCGCGTATTTTCTGTCAGAGCCTGGAAGCCGAGCTCATTTCTATCGCGGGCTTTTTTAAAGCCTGCGATGACCTGCAAAGCGAGCAATGGAAACAACCGGCTCAAGCGTTTCTGAACGGAACCCGTTTGGAAACGGCAGCGCTGTAATCAATTTTTAGACAACAGCTGGGTTGCATCCTGCTCAGAGCACTTACGCGGCGCACAGGGCAGGCAGGGGTAGGTCGGTGTAGATCGGGGCAGGTAGATAAGGGGCGGCAGATAGAGTAGGTATCACAAGGGCATCGCATTATCCGGAATATGGTGGTAATCGGAGCAGGCGAGCTATGGAGCGCGGATTCGACAGTTTCGTCATCCAGCATAGGCATTGACAAAAAGGTATAGATCATGGCTGAAATTATCGTTGTCACATCGGGTAAAGGCGGCGTGGGCAAGACCACAACCAGCGCGGCCATTGGCACCGGGCTGGCTCTGCGGGGCTTTAAAACCGTCGTTATCGATTTTGATGTGGGGCTGCGCAACCTGGATTTGATCATGGGCTGCGAGCGCCGGGTCGTGTTCGATTTCGTGAATGTTATTAATCAGGAAGCGAGCCTGAACCAGGCGTTGATCCGCGATAAACGCACCGACAACCTGTTTATTCTGGCGGCGTCTCAGACCCGGGATAAAGATGCACTGAGCAAAGAAGGCGTCGAACGGATACTGGATGAGCTGGGCAAAGATTTCGATTATATCGTGTGTGATTCACCCGCCGGTATCGAAAAAGGCGCCCAGATGGCGCTGTACTTTGCCGATACGGCGATCGTGGTCACCAACCCCGAAGTGAGCTCGGTGCGCGATTCCGATCGGATTCTTGGCGTGCTGCAGAGCAAATCACGTCACGCGGAAAACGGCGGCAGCGTCAAAGAGCACTTGCTGTTAACCCGTTATAATCCCACTCGTGTGGAGCAGGGCGAGATGCTTGGCGTGGACGATGTCTGCGAAATTCTGGCCATACCGCTGTTGGGTGTGATTCCCGAGTCCGTTGCCGTACTCAAGGCATCGAACCAGGGGGTGCCGGTGATTATCGACGATAAAAGCGATGCCGGTCAGGGCTACAGCGACGCCGTCGCGCGCTTTCTTGGCGAAGAAGTGGAGCACCGTTTTCTGGAAGTTCAGCGCAAAGGCTTTCTGAGCCGTGTTTTTGGCCGGAGGGCTTCATGAGTATTTTTAACTATTTTCGTGATCGAAAAACCAGCACCGCTCACGTTGCAAAAGAGCGCCTGCAGGTGTTGGTGGCCTATGAGCGTAACCGCCGTAACCAGCCGGACTATCTGCCTCAGATGCAGAAAGAGATCCTGGCGGTTATCGCCAAATATGTAAAAATCGACGAAGACCACGTCAAAATCAATCTGGATGAAGACTGCTCTATCCTGGAGCTGAACGTGACGCTCCCCGAGCAGCGCAGCTGATTGCATACTCCGCCCGTATGAGATCAACACGGCGTGCCACGCGCGAAACCTTCGGGTGTCGCGCGCGTGTCACGTCGTTTTTATATCCAGCGCCGGCGCGCCTGGGCCGAGCGGTTGCCCATAACTAAATTCGACATAATTGCCGTCGGGATCCTGCAGGCCGCAGTAATAGCCCACCGGAAAGGGTTCATCCACCGGTTCCCATACCAGGCACTGCGCACGACGCCCTTTCGCGGCAATACTCTCCACCGCCTGTCGACTCTCGACGGCAAAACCGAGATGAGTAAAGTCGTTACGGGCATGGGGGTGGGGCGGCCCACCGGAGAGCAGTACCAAGATAAAATCCTGCTCACGGCCTGTTTCCGCCATCCAGAGGATATGCTTGCCAGAGGGGTGACGCTCATGGATCACCCGCATATCACAGAACTGCTCGTAAAAGGCTTTGCAGGCATCGAGCTCACGAACGTGCAGGGCAATGTGGGTCAGCGATGGGGGCATAACAACCACTCCTTCATGGTAGGCCAGGGGTATCTGGTGACTCATTTTAGCGAACAGCGTATCAATGTGCATAATTAGGCAGGCAGTACGCAATATTGGTTCTAAGAATAAGGTTCTGCGATAATTCTGCGCGACGTAGCGTTTATTTAAGTGGCAGCTTAATACCGAGCAACAATGTCGCCTTAAAACAATGTCGCCTTAAAACAATGTTGTCTTAAAACAATGTCGCCGTGGCATCAAGCCAGGTGAGGTTAATAGTCCGACCGGCTCCTACTCGATGCAGTATGGCTCAGATTATGTGAGGACTTCGACGGGGGGATGTGATTTTGCGTAAACCGATGCTCAGTGATGACGTTCAAGCCTGTGCGAACGACATGCCCCCTCCGCATCTGTTAAGGCGCGTATTCGACGGGCTCTGTCGCTGCGCAATGGTGCTGTTGATCGCCGCCACGCAGCCTGTTGCAGCACAAAACGAGGGCACAACCAAGCTCCCGCCGCCCGAAAGGGCCAGACTGACGGTGGCCTCCGACGATAACTATCCGCCCTATATTTTCCGTGACGCGTCGGGCAACCTAAACGGGTATCTGGTCGAACTCTGGGCACTGTGGAGCCAAGAAACCGGTGTGGCGGTCGATCTGTTGGCCAGCGACTGGGGCGCCGCTCAGGCGCGCATGAGCGCGCGGCGGGCCGATGTGATCGATACTATTTTTCAGACGCCCGAGCGGGAAGCTATCTACGATTTTACCGCGGCGTATGCGCAGATTCCGGTGTCAATTTTCAGCGATAAGAAGATTGGCGGTATCACGAAGCTCAGCGATCTGGTCGGTTTTCTCGTTGGGGTAAAAGCCGGTGATGCCTGCATCGAAACCCTGCAGGCCGCGGGTGTGGATTCGTTGCAAACGTACCGCAGTTACGAAAGCCTGGTGCAGGCCTCCATCGACGGCAGTGTGCGTCTCTTTTGCCTGGACGAACCCCCCGCCAATTATCTGTTGTATAAACATGAAGCCCAGGCGCGCTTTTATCAGGCCTTTGAACTCCAACGGGGTGAGCTGAGCCGGGCCGTGCATAAGGGCGATAGCCAGACGCTGGCATTGGTTCAGCGCGGTTTTTCGGCTATTAATCTGGCCGACGAGCAGGCGTTGCGGGATAAATGGATGGGCAAAAGTCTCCGAGTGCCGGCGTACGTCAGTTATCTGGCCTATGGTTTATCGGCTGCAGCCTTGAGTGCCATCCTGTCGATTCTCTGGGGCTATACACTGCGCCGTCAAGTCAGGGCGCGGACGGCCGAACTGGAAGAGGAGCGGCTAAGGCTGCGCACGCTACTCGAAGCCATTCCTGATATGGTATGGATGAAAGACCCCGAAGGGGTATTCCACTTTTGTAATCCGACCGTTGAGCGCCTGTTTGGTGTGAAAGAAGCCGAGATTGTGGGTAAGCGTGCTGATGATTTTGTCGACGCGGCGCAGGCTGAAATATTTCAGGCCGATGACAGAAAGACCATAGAGAGCGGCACGGTCTGCATTCATGAAGAGTGGCTGACCTTCGCCGGCGCTGCGGAAGCCGTGCTGGTCGAAACCAGAAAGACGCCGGTCTTCGATGCCCGCGGACAGGTACTGGGCGTGCTCGGGCTAGCCCGAGACATTACTGCCCGCAAGCGCGTGGAGCTGGCGCTGCAGGAGAGTGAGGACCGGCTGCGAACCATACTCGATAGCGTCGAAGCCTGTATTTATATCAAAGATTGCAACTATCGGTACCAATACGCTAACCGACGCCTGTGCGAGCTATACGGTCGACCGTTGACCGAGATGATCGGTTGTGACGACAGCGTGTTTTTTGATGCGCCAACGGCCGAGAATCTGCGAATGAATGACCGGCGGGTGATCGAAAACGGTGAGCGGGTGGCCGAGGAGGAGGTGAGTACCGGTATTGACCATCAGATAGCCAGCGCGTTCTATTCGGTAAAATTACCCTTACGTGACCAGGATGGCCAGATCTATGGCTTGTGCGGTATCTCGACCGATATTACCGATCAAAAATCAACCGACGCGTCGCTGCGTATTGCTGCCGTGGCCTTCGAGTCGCAGCAGGGTATGCTGATCACGGATGCGCAAACGATCATTCTACGCGTCAATCAATCCCTGGTGGATATGACGGGTTACGCGGCGCAGGAGTTGGTCGGAAAGACGCCTAAGGTGTTCGCATCGGGTCGTCATGATGCCGATTATTTCAAGGTCATGTGGGATTCGATCAACCGGACGGGGAGTTGGCAGGGAGAGATCTGGGACCGGCGTAAAAATGGCGAGATTTATCCCAAGTGGTTGAGCATCACCGCGGTGAAAGGGATCGATGGTGACGTGACTCATTACGTGGGCACACAAAACGATATTACCGATCGCAAAGCTGCCGAGGCACAGATCCGCAACCTGGCCTTCTACGATCCGCTGACGTCGCTACCCAATCGCCGACTGCTTGCTGATCGTTTGCAACATGCCCTGGTTTCCAGCGCCCGCAGCGGCAAGGAGGGCGCTTTGCTGTTTATCGACCTGGACCATTTTAAAACCCTGAACGATACGCTCGGTCATGATAAGGGTGACCTCTTGTTACAACGTGTGGCACAGCGTATTCACGCGTCTATCCGCGATGGGGATACGGTTGCGCGCCTGGGCGGTGATGAATTTGTGGTGATGCTGGAGGGACTGAATCAGGATAACAAGGAAGCGGCCAAGCAGACGCAGGTTATTGCCGATAAAATACTCCGCGCTATCTGCCAACCCTATGATCTGAACGGACAGAAATACCGCAGCAGTTCGAGCATCGGGATTACGTTGTTTGATGCGCAGAACAACAGCAGTGAAGAGCTGATGAAACGCGCGGATATGGCGATGTACAAAGCCAAGGCCGCGGGGCGTAATGCGCTGCGTTTTTTCGATCCCAGCATGCAGTCGGAGGTCTCCGAGCGGGCCCGCGTGGAGAACGATTTACGCGAAGCCCTGCGCCAGCAGCATTTTATCCTTTATTATCAGCCACAACTGGATGGTTCAGGGCGGATAACGGGCGCGGAATCGCTGGTGCGTTGGCAACACCCGGAACAGGGAGTCGTCCCTCCGGGTCACTTTATACCATTGGCCGAAGAAACGGGCTTGATATTACCGCTGGGTGCCTGGGTGCTAGAAAGCGCCTGTCAACAGTTGGCGCGCTGGGGGCTGGACCCGGCGCGAAAGGCGCTGAGATTGGCGGTGAATGTGAGTGCGGCGCAGCTGCACCAAGCGGACTTTGTCGAGCACGTCGTTGCCTTACTCGAACAAGCCGGTGCGAACCCGCACCGGTTAAAGCTGGAGCTGACGGAAAGCCGCTTGCTTGACGATATTGAAGACAGTATCGACAAGATGCGCCGCCTAAGTGCGTTAGGGGTCGGCTTTTCCCTCGATGATTTCGGTACCGGCTATTCGTCACTGGCTTATCTGAAACGGCTGCCCTTGGAAGAGCTGAAAATAGATCGCTCGTTTGTGCGCGATATCCTGACGGACCCCAATGATGCGGCTATTGCCCGCACGGTGGTGGCACTGGCCGACAGCCTGGGACTGTCGGTGATCGCCGAAGGGGTGGAAACGGAGGCGCAACGGGTGTTACTGGCGGAAAACGGCTGTCGGGATTACCAGGGCTTTTTATTCAGCCCACCACTGCCTATCGATCAATTCGACGCGTTAATTACGACCGGTAAGGTTCGATAGACTGCGAGCGGAGGCGCTTTTCTCCGCCGTTAACGAAGCATCATCGTTTTCGTGTTCGACGATCAGCCGTTTGACCTCAAAAAACATCCTCTCAACGCCGCTGCCGCAGGTACGCGGAAGGGGATAAGCCCGTCCAATGTTTAAACGCGCGGGTGAAGGAGCGCGCCTCGCTGAAGCCCAGCTGGCGCGCGGTTTCCGTGATGGACAGCTTTTGCGAGAATAACTTTTCGATCGCCAGGTCGCGGCGGATCTCATCTTTTATATTCGGATAAGAACGGCCTTCGGCTCTGAGCTTGCGCCGCAATGTTTGCGAGCTGATATTAAAGCGCTCGGCCAGCGCTTCAAACGAGGGGCAGATCAGCGGGTTATCACGCCCCGCATGGTGTTCTTTATTCGATTTCGGGTCCTGCGGGTGCAGCAGCCAGGAGCGGATCTGTGCGCTATAGCTCTGCTCGTCGGCGGGGATGGTCATCATATCCGCCGGGGAGTGGCGCAGGAACCGGGACAGGTCCCGTTGCGTACGTACGGTGGGTAGCGCCAAAAGGCTGCTGCTGAATTCCAGTCGCAGGGCAGGCTGGTCGAAATGGTGCGGGCAGGGAAACAGGTCGTATAGCTCGTCGGCATTCACCGGGCGTGGGTAACTGAAGCCTACCCCATGCAGGGGGATGCGCCGCCCGATTGCCCAGCTGGCAAAACGGTGCCAGATCACCAACCAGAACTCCTGATAGAAATGGTCCGGATCCAGCTCGGGACGTGCGAAGCGCACACTGAGTTCGGCAACGTCGCAGCCGACGGTTAGTGTCATCTGCAAGTCATCGGTCATCAGATTGTAAAGCTGAATGCCTTGCTCTAGTAAGGGCTGTAGCCTGTCGTAGTGCAGCGCGTGACGGGTCATCAGTGCGAAGACCCCGGGTTTGCAACGGTGTTGGGTGCAACCCATAAACTCGTCGTCCAGACCTGCCCATATCAGGCGCACCAGTTGGGCCATCGGATCGGCGTGTACACGCGTGCCGGCCAGGGTCGCCTGCTTTCGGCTGAGTCCGATCTGAGCCAGCAACGAGTCGGTATTTAAGCCTTTGCGCGTGGCGCAACGCAACGCCGCCTGCAAGTAATGAATATCCACGGTCGCCATCGCTTACCTTCTTTTCAACTGTTTCGTTTCAATCATCTTGTTTAACCTGCCGTCTGCCGACTGCCGCTATTAGTCTATTGTGTAATCTTTTGTGATCTATGTCGTCATTTTGTGACATTTTATGTGCCGGTTGTTTATTGCATGATCAGTGACCAGTGAATTATCCGGGGTTGAGCGGGGTCTTATCCGACAGGCGGACTAGAGTAAATGTTCGGACGCCTGCTGCATCCCTATTTTTGACAAGAATAAGACAACGAGGTAACACCATGACACAACATAACGATCCGATCGTCATTGTTGGCGCAGCCCGTACCCCTATGGGTGGCCTACAGGGTTCTTTGAGCAGCGTGGCGGCGCCGCAATTGGGGGCGGTTGCGATCCGTGCCGCGGTTGCTCGCGCAGGTATCGCCGCGAGCGATGTCGATGAAGTGATCATGGGTTGTGTGCTCCCCGCCGGCCTGGGGCAGGCACCCGCCCGGCAAGCATCTCTGGGTGCCGATCTGCCGCTGAGCGCCGGTTGCACCACCATCAACAAGATGTGCGGCTCCGGCATGAAAGCGCTGATGCAGGCGAGTGATCAGATTGTGGCAGGAAGCGCCTCGGTGATGGTGGCCGGCGGCATGGAAAATATGAGTCTGTCACCGTATTTATTGCCGAAGGCCCGTACCGGGTTGCGTATGGGACACGGTCAGGTGATCGACTCTATGTTCTTCGACGGGCTGGAAGATGCCTACGAAGGGGGGCTGATGGGCGCTTTCGCGCAGAAAACTGCCGATGACTACGGTCTGAGCCGTGAGGCGATGGACGATTATGCAATTCTATCCCTGACCCGCGCGCAGCATGCGGTTAACGGCGGCCACTTCGCCGCCGAGATCGCGGCGGTAACCGTCAAGAGCCGCAAAGGCGAGCAGCAGGTGGACAGCGACGAGCAGCCCGGCCATGCCGATATGGATAAAATCCGTAAGCTGCGCCCGGCCTTTAAGAAAGACGGCACCGTGACGGCGGCTAACTCCAGTTCAATCTCCGACGGCGCGGCCGCGCTGGTACTGATGAAAGAGAGCGATGCCCGCGCCCGTGGCCTGACGCCGCTGGCCCGGATTCTGGGTCACAGCACCCATGCCCAAAAACCCGCTGAATTTACTCTCGCCCCGATCGGCTCGATCGAGAAGCTGTTGGAGCAGGTCGGTTGGTCTATCGATGATGTGGATCTGTTTGAGATTAACGAAGCCTTTGCCGTCGTTTCCATGCTGGCGATCCAGGCGCTGGGGCTTGATCCAGAAAAGGTCAATGTCAACGGTGGCGCCTGTGCCCTGGGTCACCCGATCGGCGCATCCGGTGCGCGTATTCTGGTGACTCTGCTATATGCCCTGCAGGCTCAGGGCAAGTCACGGGGCGTGGCGTCCTTGTGTATCGGTGGTGGTGAAGCGACCGCTGTGGCGCTGGAGCTGATCTGATCGGCCTGTCATGGGGCTCAGCCCCGTCTGGCACAACTACAACAATAACGAGGTGAGTGATGGATCTGTCTTTAAGCGAAGATCAGGCGATGATTCAGGAGATGGCCCGCAAGTTTGCCCAGGCAGAACTGGCACCGGTGGCCGAAAAACTGGATCAGGAAGGCGACCGAGCGCTGTTTCTCGCCAACCTGAAAAAGTTGGCAGAACTGGGTTTTATGGGCCTGAATGTCGATGCCGAGTACGGTGGGGCCGAGGCAGGAACCGTCGTGTTCAGCCTGGCCATCACCGAGATCGCCCGTGCCTGCGCATCAACCGCCGTGACGATGTCGGTCACCAATATGGTGGCCGAGGTGATTCAGACCGTGGCTTCCGACCGTCAGAAACAGACCTATCTGCCCAAGCTCTGCAGCGGTGAGTATCCTGCGGGCGGATTCTGCCTGACCGAAACCGCTGCCGGCTCTGACCCCTCTGCCATGAAAACCACGGCGCAACTGGACGGTGATTGCTGGGTGCTCAACGGCGCCAAGCAGTTTATCAGCAGCGCCGAATATGCCGGCGTATTTGTCGTGTGGGCGGTGACCGACCGTGATGCGGCCAAGGGCAAAGGGATCTCCTGTTTCCTGGTCGAACGCGATGCACCGGGTCTGAGCGTCTCGAAAGCCGAAAAGAAGATGGGCCAACATGCGTCCGTGACCAATGAAGTTATCTTTGACCATTGCCGGATCCCCAAAGATGCGTTGATGGGGAAGCGTAATCAGGGCTTCAAGATTGCGGTCACTGAACTGGCCGGGGGGCGTATCGGCATCGGCTCGCTGGCGTTGGGGGTGGGTCTGGCGGCAATGGATTTTGCCCGCGACTATATCAATGAACGTCGCCAGTTTGGGCAGAAAATCGCCGATTTCCAGGGCGTGCAGTGGATGCTGGCCGATGCCTACACCGACCTGGAAGCGGCACGCCTGTTAGTGATGAGCGCGGCAGACCAGAAGGATAAGGGACTGCCCTTTGCCAAGGCGGCGTCCATGGCCAAGCTGTTTAGTTCGGAAAAAGCCAACAAGGTCTGTTACACCGCGCTGCAGTTACTGGGCGGTTATGGGTATATCAAGGAGTTTCCGCTGGAGCGCTATGCACGCGATGTACGTATCACCTCGATCTACGAGGGCACCAGTGAAATTCAACGGGTCATTATCGCCCGTGAGCTGCTGCGCGCGATCGGCTAACACAGAACCAGAATTGACGTCGTTAACCCGATGCATGGGACCGGTCGGGACAGCCGCTAAGAAGATTTTGCGCCTGATCTACCTATCGAATAAATAGGATCAAAAGAATAAGGAGTTAGCATGGAACTGAATAATCGCGTTGCCTTGATTACCGGGGGTGCCTCGGGTCTGGGTCTGGCCACCACCGAACATTTGGTGGCTCAGGGCGCCAATGTGGTGGTCTGTGACCTGAACGAAGAGGCGGGGCAGGCGCTGGCCGGCCGTCTGGGCAAGCAGGTGCTGTTCGTCAACGTCGATGTCACCCGTGAGGGTTCTGTTAAAGCGGCCATCGCTCAGGCTGTCAGCACCTTTGGTACCCTGCATATCTGCATCAACTGCGCGGGTATCGCCCCGGCAGGTCGCACCGTCGGGCGTCATGGTGCGCTGGCGCTGGAAAAGTTCAGCCAGGTGATCAATATCAACCTGATCGGCACCTTTAACGTGCTACGCCTGGCCGCAGAACAGATGGCCACTAACGACGCCGTGGATGGCGAACGCGGCGTGATTATCAACACCGCCTCGGTGGCGGCCTTTGATGGCCAGGTTGGTCAGGCGGGTTACAGTGCCAGCAAGGCGGCGGTTGCCGGTATGACCCTGCCGATCGCCCGCGATTTGGCCGGGCTGGGGATCCGCGTTATGACCATCGCCCCGGGTATCTTCGACACCCCGATGATGAAAGGCATGCCCGACACCGTGCGTGACCCTTTGATTGCCATGGTGCAGAGCCCCAAGCGCTTTGGCGATCCGGCCGAATACGCGGCGCTGGCGGCGCATATTATTAACAACGCTTACCTGAACGGCGACGTAATTCGACTGGACGGCGCCATTCGTATGGAGCCCAAGTAAGCCTTTCATTACAAACAGGCTTTGCAATGATTTAAACGATAAAGAATCGAGCCCGCGGGCAAGGTTTTTGCGCTATTGTCGACATGAAGGATCAACGTCTGTGATCAGGCGGGTAGTCGGCCGGGCATCAACCTATTCAACATCGGGATATGCAGAAGGACACCATGAAAAAAAATAATTACAGCGACTTTATTCAGGATTTTACGCCGGCTCAGATCGAGAGCCAGTTTGTGGGTGATCTCGATACAGGGATCAATGTGTGCCAGGAGATCTGCGACCGTTACGCCGATACGGGGCGCGTCGCTCTGCGCTATGACGCTATCGATGGCAGCAGCGGTGAAATGACCTTTTCCCAGCTGATGAAGCGCGCGGCCCAGTTTGCCAACTTTCTCACCCAGCAGGGGATCGGCAAGGGTGACCGTGTTTCCTGCCTGCTGCCGCGCACCCCGGAATTGATGATAGTCGTCTTAGGGACATTACGTGCTGGCGCGGTCTATCAGCCGCTCTTTACGGCCTTTGGCTCCGGCGCTATCGAATACCGCGTCACTCAGGCCCAGTCCAAGCTACTGGTGACTAACAGCGATCAATGGCCCAAGCTGGCCGACGTTAAGGCTGTCCCGACGACCTTGCTGGTTGCCGATGCCAATGGTACCCACGCCGAAGCGGCGGATTTCCTGTTTGCCGATGCCCTGGATGCTCAGTCGGATCAGTTTGAACCGGTGATGATCGGACGCGAGGACCCTTTCCTGCAGATGTTTACTTCCGGTACGACCGGTAAATCCAAGGGGGTCGCCGTGCCGGCCAAGGCGCTGGTTTCGTTTTGGATCTATATGGCCTATACCATCGAACTGCGCGCCGAAGACAATTACTGGAACGTTGCCGATCCTGGCTGGGCCTACGGCCTGTATTATGCCGTGGTTGGCCCGTTACTGCTGGGGTGTACGACCCACTTTAACGAGCAGGGGTTTAGCGCCGATAACAGCTATGCCTTTATGGAAAAGTATGCGATCACTAACCTGGCAGCCGCCCCGACGGCGTACCGATTGTTGATGACGCACGAAAAAGAGCGCGCAGCCTATAAGATTGATCTGCGGGTCGCCAGCAGTGCCGGCGAGCCGTTGAATCCCGAAGTGATCACCTGGGTTAAGCGTGTCTTCGCGTGCCCGGTTCGCGACCATTATGGTCAGACCGAAACCGGTATGACTGCCGGTAATTTTCATGCGCTTGAGCATAAGGAGCGCACGGCCTGCATGGGCTTTCCGCTACCGGGCTACCGGCTGGTGGCGTTGGATGAGAAGTTCAACGAAGTGGCACCCGGCGAGACCGGACAGTTGGCGGTCGATGTGGCCAACTCGCCGCTGTTTTTCTTCCAGGGTTACACCTGGGGCGAGAAGAACCCCTACTACGGCGACTACTACCTGACCGGCGATATGGTGATCAGCAACGGTGATGGGTCCCACTCGTACACCGGACGCGATGACGATATTATCGCATCGGCAGGCTACCGCATCGGACCGGCCGATGTCGAAAATACCCTGCTGGAGCACCCTGCCGTGACGGAGAGTGCGGTGGTGGGTAAACCCGACGAGAAGCGCGGCACCATCGTCAAAGCCTTCGTGGTGATTCGTACCGATCTGGATCCGAGCGACGCACTGATCGATGAGTTGCAGCAGTTTGTCCGCAAGCGTCTGTCGACCCACAGCTTCCCACGCGAGATCGAATTTGTGGCCGAGCTGCCCAAGACCCCCAGCGGCAAAATTCAGCGCTTCCTGTTACGTCAACAGGCCGCCGCCGAAGCGCCCAGCGCTTAAGCAGCGGTAACACAAGCCCCTGACAAAAAGAGGACAACGAAGAGGCGCAACTGTCAGGGTTGCGCCTCTCTCGCAATAGCGGCCGCTAATATGGTTAAGTCTCGTTGCTTGCGCGCGCAATCCTGATGCAAATCTAACCTTTAAAATTAATCATAATGGTGGTGATGATGGGGCAGCTGGATTCGCTCAAGGTTTTGGATTTTTCAACCCTGCTTCCCGGGCCTTACGCGTCGATGATGCTGGCCGATATGGGGGCCGAGGTTCTGCGCATTGAATCGGCCAGCCGGCCTGATTTGGTGCGGCAATTACCGCCGATGCTGGGGGACTCTTCCGCCGCGCATCAATTTCTCAATCGGGGTAAGCGCGCCATTGCGCTTGATCTGAAGCAACCGGATGCCATCGCGCTGGTGAAGCGCATGGTTGCCGATGCTGACATTCTGCTTGAGCAGTTTCGCCCCGGCGTTATGGCGCGTCTCGGGCTTGATTACGCAACCTTGCAACAGATCAATCCCCGTTTAATCTACTGTTCCATTACGGGCTATGGTCAGACCGGGCCGTATAAAGATCGCGCCGGGCACGATATCAATTATCTGGGACTGTCCGGGGTCGCAGGCTACTCCGCCCGCGCCGGGCAACCGCCCGTGCCGCAAGGTATCCAGATCGCCGATGTCGCCGGCGGTTCGTTGCATGGCGTGATCGGTATTTTAGCGGCGTTGTTCCAGCGCGAACAGACGGGTGTCGGACAGGCGATCGACATCAGCATGACGGATACCGCGTTTGCACTGAACGCCATGAGCGGTGCCGGCTTACTCGGCGGGGGTGTTGAACCGCAGGCGGAGCAAGAGTTACTCAATGGCGGCTCTTTCTACGATTACTACGCGACCCGCGATGGGCGCTATATGGCTGTCGGCAGCCTGGAACCGACGTTTTTCCTGGGGCTATGCGAGCAGCTGGGTCGGCCTGACCTATGTGCTTATCAGGGGCAGATGGATGCCGATGCTCAGGCGCTGCTTAAGGCCGCTTTCACGGAGGCGTTTCTCGCCCATGATTTTGCCTATTGGTGTGATCTTTTTGCACAGCGTGATCTGTGTGTCGAGCCGGTCCTGACACTGGCGGAGGCCCGTGATCATCCACAGATACAGGCACGGCATATGGTGGTTGATGTGCCCGACGGTAAGGGCCGTTACCAACAGCAGCTGGGATCGCCGATCAAGTTTTCAGGTAACAGCAGGTCGGCCGATAGGGTCGGCGGTGATTTGGGTGGCGAAGGTCGACAGATTTTGTCGGCGTTGGGGCTTAGTTCACAAGAGATTGAAGAGCTGGTCGCCAAGGGGGTGGTAACCTTGCCGGTGGGTGATGCTGACTAGTCCCTGGCTGCTAGACCCGCTTTTTCTGTATGGGTAAGACGCGCCGACTTATCCACGATTGCTGTGGATAAGTCTGTTTGCAGTAGTGAGGCAAGGGCCTGTAGCCGGGGTGCTACGGGCCTTTAACCTGATCGTCCAAAATCTGATCGCGCTGCCACATTGGCTTGCTTGATTCTTGTGAGGACAAGCTGGGTTAGCCCCATGGGATCATGGGGGAGGATAAACGCGCATGCATGCCGTTTTGTTTGAGTCAGGCCCGATCGTATCGGGCCTGACCTGACCTGACCTGATCTGATCTGACAGAGGACAAGGACTGTTTAGCGGATGACATCATCCTGCAGGGCGGTTAGATTTTCGCTCTGCTGAACCCGGGCCTGGTCGCTTTTCAGTTGTCGAATCAGGGTGCTTTGCTGTTCGGTCACGGGTTGGTTCCAGCCGTTCATGCTGACCAGTTCCTCGATGGGCAGGCGTGGTCGCCACTGGGCTTTTTCCAGCTCGGGACGGTCATGGAAATGGCTGACATAGCCGATACAGAGGTAGGCGACCGGGGTGACGTTGTCTGGCAGTCCCAGCGCGTCTTTTAGTGCCTGTTCGTGGAATATGCTCACCCAGCCGACGCCCAGGCCTTCGGCACGCGCGGCCAGCCACAGGTTTTGCACGGCACAGACGCTGGAATAGAGGTCCATGGTCGGAATGTGGGTGCGGCCAACCACCACCGGCCCCGCGCGGTCTTTGTCGCAGGTGATGCAGATGTTGAGCGGGCTTTCGACGATCCCTTCCAGTTTTACCGTTTTGTAAAAATCACGCTTATCGCCGTCAAACATATTGGCGGCTTCGCCGTTGGCCTGATCGAACAGGTTGCGGACCTGCTGCTTCTTGGCCGGGTCGTCGATCAGCAGGAAGCTCCAGGGCTGCATAAAGCCGACAGAGGGGGCGTAATGCGCGGCCATTAATACCCGGCTGAGCACGTCATCGGGAATCGCGTCAGGCAGGAATTGCCCCCGCACGTCGCGGCGTTGAAAAATCGCCTGATACACGCCGTGCAATTGCTCGGTAGCAAAGCGGTGGCTGTTCTGTACGTTACTGCGGGTTTGAGCGTTAGTCGCGGTGTCTTCCACGGATAGTCCCCTTAGGTGGAAAGGACGCGCAGGGTCCAGCTGCTGTCCGATTCATCCACAGGCCGGTCTTCTGGCTTGGCTTCAACCTGCCCGGCACCTTCCCAATACCCCGTGCTGGCGTTAAACAGCGCGTGGGTATCAGTGGTATTTCGCCGGCCAGTCCACCTTACAGCGTTGGGCACGCGACGGATTCACACCGTCTTCCCGATTCTCTCGTAAACGAGCACCTGTCGATTGTCAGGGCATTTTACCCCTTGCACGTAAAAGGTACAGGGCCGATTGGGTCAATGGTTCGAAGAGGGAAGCACTATGAGGGGGTGTTTGCGCGGGAGGCGAGACGTTTACCGGGGCGTTGAAGAGCGAAACACGGCGTGGTTGAGGCGGCGTTCCGGAAAGCGCGCGCGGCCCGATCGTGACGGGATCGGGCCGCGCGCTGTCAATATCGGCTGCGGCGGCTGATCAGCGGTTTCCCGACACGGCCGGTTGGGCGGGGCGACGACGGCGTGGTGCGCCTTCGCGCC
Source organism: Motiliproteus sp. (assembly GCA_041586615.1). Lineage (GTDB taxonomy): Bacteria > Pseudomonadota > Gammaproteobacteria > Pseudomonadales > Balneatricaceae > Motiliproteus. The sequence goes on from JBFGZS010000019.1 coordinate 42,232, forward strand.
GAGCCGTTGCCGGCGCTTTCTCGCCTTGGCCGCTACGTGGCTGTTGCGATCGCCCTGCGTTGTTTCCGGACCGGGGCCGATTGGTCGCGCTGCGTGGCGTGTTGCTATCCCCTTCGTTGCCGGCCTGTCTTGGCTGACGGGGCTTTTTAGGACGACTGGGTTTGGGCGCGGCTTTCAGCGGTTGGTCGGGCAGGTCGGCGCTGGGCGCGAAGTTATCGACGATTTCCCGGCGCAGTTTGTTGCGGATGAGGCGTTCGATGGCGATCAGCTCTTTGATCTCGTCGGAGCAGACCAGTGAAACCGCCATGCCGCTGGCACCGGCACGGCCGGTACGACCAATACGGTGTACGTAATCTTCCGCCACGTTGGGCAGGTCGAAGTTGACGACGTGAGGTAGCTGCTCGATATCCAGACCGCGAGCGGCGATATCGGTGGCGACCAGCACCTGAACGGAACCCGCCTTGAAGCCGGCCAGCGCCTTGGTACGCGCGCCCTGGCTTTTGTTACCGTGGATGGCGGCGGATTTAATGCCGTCTTTCTCGAGCTTTTCGGCTAACCGGTTCGCACCGTGTTTGGTGCGGGTGAAGACCAGTACCTGCCCCCAGCGCTGATTGCTGATCAGATGGCTGAGTAGCGCCGGTTTGGTCTTTTTATCCACAGGGTGCATCCACTGCTCGACCGTGGGGGCGGTGGCGTTGGCGGGGGTGGCGGAGACGCTTTGCGGGTCGGTGAGCAGACCCATGCTGAGTTTTTTGATGTCGTCGGAGAAGGTCGCGGAAAACAGCAGGGTTTGCCGCTTCACAGGGAGTAGCTTCATGATGCGCCGGATATCATGGATAAAGCCCATATCCAGCATGCGATCTGCTTCGTCGAGAACCAGGCATTCCAGCTGATCAAAACGCAGGGCGCGTTGGCTGTAAAGGTCGAGCAGCCGTCCGGGGGTGGCGACCAGCACATCGACGCCACGGCGTAACGCCATCATTTGCGGGTTGATCTTAACGCCACCGAATACCACGGTGGAGCGCAGGGGCAGGTAACGACCGTAGTCGCTGACGCTTTCGCCGACCTGAGCCGCCAGTTCACGGGTGGGTGTCAGGATCAGGGTGCGGACCTGATTGGCACGCACGGGGGTGCCCTGGGATAGCAGTTGCAGAATAGGCAGAGTAAAACCGGCGGTTTTACCGGTACCGGTCTGTGCGGCGGCCATCAGGTCGCGGCCGGTCAGTACCGCAGGAATCGCCTGCTGCTGAATGGGTGACGGTGTTGTGTAGCCTTTATCGGCAATAGCACGCAGCAGCGGTTCGGACAGGCCGAGGGAAGTAAAGGTCATAGGGTTGGGTAACTCAAGAAGCGGCGGAGCCGCAGATGTCAGTAAAAAAGGTGTTCAGCGGCCAGTTTGGCGTACGCAGCCGATTAGTATACGGGTTTTTCGGCCTGATTGGGACTAACAATTATTGACCGGGCCTAAGAATGCCGCATATCGAGGCGATATTCGCCTGCGGTGATCAAGAAGGGAATCTAATCTGGTCGTGTTTCGTGCTAAACTCCCGGCTTGTCGTCCGTGACCCCAGTATGAAACGTCGTGTGCATCGCGCATCGGGTCTTACGGGACGCCCATTCTTAAATTGATCCTGTAAGAGCCTTCCCTTGACTAGTCATTTTTCCTCCCTCGGACTGCCTGTTCGGCAGTTAGCCAACCTGGAACAACTGGGTTATCAAACCATGACCCCGATCCAGGCCCAGAGCCTGCCGCACGTACTGGCGGGGCGCGACGTGATCGCCAAAGCCAAGACCGGCAGCGGTAAAACAGCCGCGTTTGCGATCGGCTTGCTGGAGAAGCTGAACCCGCGCTTTTTTGGTGTTCAGGGGCTGATCCTCTGTCCGACCCGGGAACTCAGTTCCCAGGTGGCCAAGGAGATCCGTCGGTTGGCCCGCTACCGCGATAATATCAAGGTGCTGACCCTGTGCGGTGGGCAGCCCATTGGGCCGCAGATCGGCTCACTGGAGCACGGTGCACATGTGGTGGTCGGCACTCCGGGACGTATTCAGGATCACCTGCGTAAAGGCACCCTGGTGCTGGACGGGGTCAATACCCTGGTGATGGATGAGGCGGATCGCATGCTGGATATGGGCTTTATCGAGCCGATGGAAGCGATTGCCAGCCTGACGCCTGCTGATCGGCAGACACTGCTGTTTTCTGCCACCTACCCCGAAGGGATTCAGCAATTGAGCGCGCGCTTTCAACGCGACCCGATCGAGGTGAGTGTTGAAGCGGTGCACAAGAGCAGCCAGATCGAGCAACTGTTCTACCCGAGCGCCCGTGACGAAAAAGGCACGAGCCTCGCGCGTCTGCTCAGTCATTATCACCCCGAGTCCTGCGTGGTGTTCTGTAATACCAAGCAACAGTGCCGCACGGTGACCGAAGACCTCGAAAGCCGCGGCTTCAGCGCCCAGGCGCTGCATGGTGACCTGGAACAGCGTGATCGTGACCTGGTGCTGGTGCGCTTCGCCAACGGCAGCAGTAATGTACTGGTGGCCACCGATGTGGCGGCCCGGGGGCTGGATATCAGCGAGCTACAGGCGGTGATCAATTATGATCTGTCCCCGCAGGCTGATATTTACGTGCACCGTATTGGTCGCACCGGGCGTGCCGGTCGTGAGGGGTTGGCGTTAAGTCTGTTTACAGAATCAGAGCGGCACCGCCTGGATGCCATCGCTGAATATCAGGGCCAGCCGGTCAAAATTTGCGCGTTGGAAACGCTGCCCGAAAATGAGGGTTATGTAGCGCGTCCATCGATGGTGACGTTCTGTATCGACGGGGGGCGTAAAAATAAGGTTCGCCCCGGAGATATTCTGGGGGCGTTGACCGGTGAAGCCGGAATTGCCGCCAGTGAGGTGGGTAAAATTGATATTACCGACTTCCATGCTTATGTGGCGGTAACGCGTACGGTAGCCAATAAGGCGTTCGGGCAGTTGCAGAACGGCAAAATCAAGGGGCGCAAGTTTCGGGTTCGCCGCAGCTGAGTGTCAGCAGATCGCGGTTGCGGGCATCGCTGCCTTTCCACGGCCGCGGGCTTGGAGGGCGACTGCGGCTAGCGCAGCGTATCCTTTAACTATTCGGATACCATGTTCCGTCGGGTTAGGCCACAGGCCGTAACCCGACATGATGCAGGTATTATCGGATTACGCGGCGCTAATTCGACCTACAACACACGAATAGCGAGTCTTTACGCTGTGCTCGTTAAGCGTTTTCGTCGAGCAGCGCTTTGGCCAGCTCCAGGGGTTCAATTTCCAGCCCCGCCAGCTCAGAATTCCAGTTGGTGCCGATTAGGATGCTATCTGCATCCATATCTTTCAGCCATTCGGCAACAAACGCTTCCAATTCGATAGACACGGTTTCTTTGTCGGCCCATTCGTCACTGCAATGGGCTTTGGCTTCCGCTTCGTCAGACCAGAAAGGGATGACATCGGTCTCTTCGTACTCTTCTGAATCACACACCACCCAGCCCTCGGGTGAGCTCAGCCCCCAGATCTTGCCAGTCGCTTTGATCCCCTCGACGAAGGTGCGGTAGTTCTGTTGAAGGTCGTCAGTTAACTGGCTCATAGGCTGTGCTCTCTCGGTAGTAACGGATAATGGCTGCATCATACTCGTCTATGTCGGCAGCGGATACTCGGGATTGCTTTCTTTATCGCGCCTATTGGAGAGGGCTGTAATCATGCTGAGCCGCGCAATGTTTTTGTCGCTATCGATTGTCCTGCCTGCCCCCTGATAGATCGGTACAGCAGATCGATCTGGCGGTTTAAGGTTTAGCCTGCCGCCGTCCCGTCGGCGGGCAGTTCGTTACACAGCGACAGCCAACGTTGAATGCCCGCGCTGCGGTATTTATGGCGGTGCAGAATAAAATAAAACCAGCGTTTAAAGTCGCGCTGCGGCACGCTCAAGGGGACCAGTGTGTTATGCCGGAAGGCTTCCTGCAAGGCGATACGTGACAGGCAGCCGACGCCAAGTCCGGCTTCTACGGCACGCTTTATGGCCTCGGTGTGCTGGAGCTCGAGCACAATATTCAGCGCCGGCAACAGGCCGTGTAAGGCGCGCTCAAAGGTCTGCCGGGTGCCGGAGCCCTGTTCACGTAGCACCCAGCCTGCACTGATTAAATCGGCATCGTTAAGTTGCGCCTTAGTGGCCAGCGGGTGATCCGGGGCACAGAACACCACCAGCTCGTCGGCGCGCCAGGGCGTGATCTGCAATTCAGGGTGCTGCATCTCACCTTCGATCAGCCCCACATCCAGCTCGAACGACGCCACCTGACGGGCGATCTCGCGGGTATTGGCGACCTGTAGGCTGACGGGGGCATCCTTGGCTTCGGCCATGTACTGCGAGATGAGCGGTACCATCAGGTAATTACCGATGGTGAGGGTCGCGCCGACCTTCAGCGGTCCGGCGTCGGCATGCCGATCAAGGTCGCGCTGCAGGGCACGTGCCTGCTCCATCAGTGCTTCGGCGCGGGGCTGTAGCTGTCGCCCCAGTTCATTCAGTTGCAGCCGTTTGCCGATCCGATCGAAGAGCTGAATATCGAATTGCTGTTCCAGATCTTTTAGTGCACTGCTGGCGGCGCTCTGCGACATGGCGAGTACGTGGGCGGCGCGGGTGATGTTTTGCTGGTGTGCCGTTTCGAGAAAGACCTCCAGCTGACGCAGGCTGTAGCGCATTATTAGTTTTTCCGATTATATAAATAAGAATAACGTGTTTTGTCGATAGGTTAACGCCGGGTTACTGTTACTTCAAGCGATAAGAATCTTCATTTCTATTACGTTTGGTTATATAGCAACAGGTTATATCTATAGAGGATTTACCATGACCGCTCTGCTGCAAGAAGAAGTCACCAGTGTTCACCACTGGAACGATACGCTGTTCAGTTTTAAGACCAGCCGCTCGCCGGGATTTCGCTTCAAGAATGGCCATTTTACGATGATGGGGCTTGAGCACGAGGGACGGCCTTTGCTGCGTGCATACAGCATCGCCAGTGCTAATTATGAAGAGGAACTGGAGTTTTTCAGCATCAAAGTGGCCGATGGTCCGCTGACGTCCAAATTACAGAATGTGCAGGTCGGCGATCAGATCCTGATCAGCCGCAAGCCAACCGGAACCCTGATCCAGGATCACCTGTTACCGGGGCGTAACCTGTATCTGATCAGCACCGGAACAGGTCTGGCACCATTTATCAGTATCATCAAGGATCCGGAGATCTACGAACAGTACGATAAGGTGATCCTGACCCACGGCACCCGTTATATCTCGGAGCTGGCCTATGGGGACCTGATCTCGCGTGAATTGCCTGACAATGAGTATTTCGGTGACCTGGTGCGCGATAAGCTACTTTATTATCCGACCGTAACCCGGGAGCCATTTCGCAACCAGGGACGGCTGACCGACCTGCTGCAGTCGGGCCAATTAAGCCGGGATCTGGGACTAGAGCCCCTTAGCCTGGAAAACGATCGGTTTATGATCTGTGGCAGCCCGTCGATGTTGAAGGATACCTGTGCGATATTGGATGCACAGGGCTTTAATGAGGCCCGCCACGGTGATCAGGGCCATTACGTGATTGAGCGGGCCTTTGTTGAGCGCTGATATGAAGGCGGCAACGTAATAGCGAGCACAAAATGTCGTCTTGGCATCAATTGATCTCGGTGAGACGCGGCGTGTGCGACAAGGAATAACGAAGACGGCGCGTTTCGCGGTGAATAGCAACGGTCACGGACTATCGTTGCTCGCCGATGCGAGCTAGACTGCCCACCCTCAGGCACGGTTCGGCTTGACGAAGCCGCGAACACGTAAAGCCCCTACGTTACCCTAGCACTTACAGCGGAGACGCCCCCATGGCAGCTATCGGCAAGTACAATCGACTCCGAGTCGTCAAACAGAAGGATTTTGGCCTTTATCTCGACGGCGAGAATCTGGGCGAAATTTTGCTGCCCAAGCGCTATGTGCCCGAGCATTGCCGCATCGGGGCCGAGCTGGATGTGTTTATCTACCTCGATTCCGAAGATTGTCTGATCGCAACCACGGAGCACCCCCTGGCAGAAGTAGGGGGGGTTGCTTATCTGCGCGTGGCGTCGGTAGGCCCGGTGGGCGCGTTTATGAACTGGGGGTTGCCGAAAGATCTGCTGGTTCCTTTTGGCGAGCAGAAGCGGCCAATGGAGGAAGACCGCTCTTATCTGGTGTATGTGTACCTGGATAACAGTAACCGAATCGCCGGATCGACCAAGCTGGACCGTCACCTGAGCAAGGTCGCGCCCAGCTACCGTGAGAATCAGGAAGTCGAAATGATTATCGCGGAGCGAACCGACCTGGGGGTTAAGGCGATCATCAATAACAGCCACTGGGGTGTTGTGCATAATGCGGATATTTTTCAGGCGGTGCGGTTTGGCCAGAAGGTGACGGGCTATATCAAGCAGATCCGCCCGGACGGCAAGATCGATCTCTTTCTGCAGAAACCGGGCTACGGGCAAATTGATGAATTAGGACAAAAAATTCTGGATCGTCTGACGCAGGAAGGCGGCTTCCTGGCGGTCAGCGATAAGAGCGATCCGGAAAAGATTACCCAGATGTTCAGCGCCAGTAAAAAACGGTTCAAAATGGCGATAGGTGGGCTGTATAAGCAGAAGCTGATTCGGATCGAAAAGGACGGAATCTATCTGGTGGGCGAATCCTGAGCACAATGTTGTGCTGTCATGGCGGCTTCAGGGCCTGATAGCTGGCCGTCATTACTCCAATAGACCTATTGATCTGCTGACAGAGAATGCGATGAGTCGTGAATAGCACGCGCTTATTTTATTCGATCTGTGGCTTGAGCCGTACCCAATGCAGCACCGCGCATTGGGTACGGCTAGCCTGAGCGGTCGCTCAAGGCATCAAGGGCGCTCGCTCACACAGCGTGTTTAAGGCGCGGGCCCAATCCGGGTGGTCGTTCAGGCAGGGTACCAAGACCAGTTCTTCGCCGCCGGCGGCACGGAACTGCTCAAGGCCTCGGTCGCCAATCTCTTCCAGCGTTTCGATACAATCGGCCACAAAGGCCGGACACATGACCAGCAGTTTTTTCACACCCTGTTGGGCGAGAGCCTCCAGCGTCGCTTCCGTATAGGGCTCGATCCATTTTGCCCGGCCCAATCGCGATTGAAACGAAACAGACCACGTGCCCTCGGCGAGGCCTGCGCGCTGGGCAAACGCTTCGGCACTGCGCAGGCATTGCGCCCGGTAGCAGGTTGAGAGGACTTGCGGTGACGCGCTCTGGCAACAGTTTTCATTGTTCAGGCAGTGGTTCGTCGTATCAAGCTTGTGCAGGTGGCGCTCGGGTAAACCATGGAAGCTCATCAGCAGGTGGTCGTAATCCTGCGCCAGCGGTTCGAGTGTGCTGGCGACCAGGGCATCGAGGTATTCCGGCTGATCGTAAAAGGGGGCTAAGAGCGAGAATGTTATCGGCAGATTATGTTCGCTAACGACGCGCTTGGCTTCTTCGACCACCGTGGTCACGGTGCTATCGGCAAACTGCGGGTAGAGCGGTGCCAGGGTGACGTTTTGAATACCCTGTTTGGCGAGGCGGGTCAGGGTCGTTTCCAGCGACGGTTCGCCGTAGCGCATGGCCAGCTCAACCGGGCCTTGTTGCCAGTGTTCCCGCATGCGTTGATGCAGACGCTGACTCAACACGACCAGCGGCGAACCTTCTTCCCACCAGATCGAGGCGTAGGCCTTGGCGGACTGCTCCGGGCGCTTGACGAGAATCAGTGAAACCAGCAGGCGACGTACCGGCCAGGGCAGGTCAATAACGTAAGGATCCATCAGAAATTGGTTGAGGTAGCGGCGAACGTCGGCCACCTGGGTCGATGCCGGGGAACCCAAATTGACCAGTAACAGTGCGTGATCCGTCATGCGGTGTCCTATTTCAGTAGTGGTCAGGCGTTGCCGCCTTGGCCGTGGTAATTTTTTTGACGTGGCAATGGGTCGTACGGACTGGCGTTTACCTTCCAATCCGACGCTTACCCGTGGCTGCTGTCGGAAGCGCATTTTTTCATGCCCCTACCAATATTGGCAAACCTCTGTGATCCGATCGTTGGAAAAATGCGTTAAAAAGCGACCTTGACGCGGTCCTGCGCAGTAAATAGTGCAAGGAATGCGGGTATTGATGCTAGATTGATCTGGACGAGGTCGCTTTTTTCTCCGGCGACGCTGAGTTCAGCAGGATGGCAGGCCGTTTGGCGCCTGTGCGTTAACGTAAAATAGATAAGCGTAAGGATGGTAAATGCTATGCAGGATCGAATGGCTCCATTGCGTGACGATGTGCGTCTGTTGGGGGATTGTCTGGGCGACGCGATCCGTAATCAGATCGGCGAACCGGGTGTGGCGCGCATTGAGCAGATTCGGGCGCTGGCCAAGGCTGGCCGGCAGGGGGATACGGCAGCGCAGCTGCAATTGGCGCAGACCCTTAAAAGTCTGGGCGATGATGAGCTGCTCCCGGTTGCCCGGGCATTTAATCAATTTCTTAATCTGGCTAACCTCGCGGAAGAGCACCATCGTATCCGTCGCCGTAACGAAGCGCAGGGCGGTGAGGCGCTGCAGGCCCTTCTCCAGGGTTTGGTGGATAAAGGCGTTAGTCCACAGGCCATTATGGCCGCGATTCGCCAACAGCAGGTCGAACTGGTTCTGACGGCCCATCCCACCGAAGCCAATCGACGTACCCTGATTATGAAATATGACAGTATGGCGGCAAGCCTGGCGGACCTGGAACGAGAGCCCGAAGGCAGCCAGGGATACCGCCGCTCATTGGCACGCTTGCGCGAACTGATCAGTCAGGCCTGGCATACCGATGAAATTCGCAAGGTCCGACCGACACCTCTGGATGAAGCCAAGTGGGGCTTTGCGGTGATCGAGAACTCTATCTGGCAGGCGCTACCGGAGTTTCTGCGCCAGTTTGATGAGGCGCTGGAGGCGGTGCTGGGCCAGCGGCTGCCGGTTGAGGTGGCGCCGGTACGCTTTGCGTCCTGGATGGGGGGCGATCGTGACGGCAACCCTTATGTGACGGCGGAAGTCACCCGGCAAGCGATATTGCTGGGGCGCTGGATGGCCGCTGATCTCTATCTGCGTGATATCGAACAGCTCAACCTTGAACTTTCCATGCACCAGGCTTCCGATGAACTGCGCCAGCAGACCGGTGATGCCGCGGAGCCTTATCGGCATGTGATGCGCGCGGTGCGCGACCGCTTGATCGCTACCCGGCGTTGGGCCCAGGCAAGCCTGAAAAGTGAACAGGCACCTACCGAAGACGTGCTGCTTTGTCCTCAGGATCTACTCGAGCCGTTGCGGCTCTGCGATCGGTCACTGCGCGAGGCGGGTATGGCGTTGATTGCCGATGGTCAGTTGCGTGACACCCTGCGCCGGGTGTGCTGTTTTGGTCTGGGGTTAGTGCGGGTGGATATACGCCAAAACGCCGAACGGCATCGCGCCGTGTTCGCCGAACTGTGCAACCATTACGCGCTCGGTGACTACGCGGCCTGGAGTGAAGCGGACAAGCAGGCGTTTTTGCTGCGGGAGTTGCAGAACCGGCGCCCGCTGTTTCCCCGTCACTGGCAACCTTCCGCCGACGTGCAGGAGGTGCTGGATACCTGTCGTGTCGTCGCGCAGCAAAAAGACGATGTACTTGGCGCCTATGTGATCTCCATGGCCAGCGCGCCGTCGGATGTTCTCAGCGTGATGCTGCTATTGCAGGAAGCCGGTGTGCACCATCCGATGCGGGTGGTGCCATTGTTTGAAACGCTGGCCGACCTGGATCAGGCTCAGTCCTGTATGGCGCAGTTACTGGCGATCGACTGGTACCGTGAGTACATCAATGGCGACCTGGAGGTCATGATTGGCTACTCTGACTCGGCGAAGGATGCGGGGCAGTTGGCAGCGGCCTGGGGACAGTATCGGGCGCAAGATCAATTGGCAACGCTGTGCCGCGAACACGGGGTACACCTCACCTTGTTCCATGGGCGTGGAGGCTCGGTAGGGCGCGGTGGTGGTCCGAGCCACAGCGCCATCCTGGCTCAACCGCCGGGTTCTGTGCAAGGACGACTTCGGGTTACCGAGCAGGGCGAAATGATCCGGTTTAAATTTGGTATGCCCGATATCGCCGTACGCAACCTGGAACTGTACAGTGCCGCTGTGTTGGAAGCGACCTTGGCTCCCCCTGAACCGGCTCCGCAGGCCTGGGTTGCCCGGATGGACGCGTTGGCGGCTATCGCTTGTCAGGCGTACCGGCAGGTCGTGCGCGACGACCCGGATTTCGTCGCCTATTTTCGCGCCGGTACCCCCGAGCAGGAACTCTCCAAATTACCCTTGGGCAGTCGGCCTGCCAAGCGGCGGGTCGATGGCGGCATCGAAAGTTTGCGCGCGATACCCTGGATCTTTGCCTGGACCCAGATCCGCCTGATGTTGCCCGCCTGGCTGGGTAGCGAAGCCGCGTTGGCCCATGCCCAGCAGCAGGGCTGGATCGAGCAGCTGCGCGAGATGTATCGCGAGTGGCCCTTTTTTCGTGCCTATCTCGACCTGCTGGAGATGGTGTTGGCTAAGACAGACCTGGGCATTGCTGAACTCTACGAACAGCGCCTGGTGCCCGCGTCGCTGCACCCTTTGGGAAGGCAACTGCGTGAGCGCCAAGAACAGGTAGTGGCGCTGGTTAAGCAGCTGAAACAAAGTGATTGCGTGATGGAGGATAACCCCGTCATTCTGCACTCTATCGAGGTGCGCAACCCTTATATCGACCCGCTGCATCACCTGCAGGCAGAACTGTTGGGGCGCGATCGAGCCCATTCCGATGATCGGGTCGAGCAGGCATTGATGGTCACGATGGCGGGTATTGCCGCCGGGTTGCGCAATACGGGTTAGGTCGAGAGTGGGGTCGGACGGGTCTGGCCCCCGGCCCTTTTGGCGGCGGATTTGCCGGGTGCATTGAGTCGTAGGCGACGACGACGTAGAATAGCTGATCTTTTTTTGTACAGTACCGGGTTTCTTTCCCTTATGCTTTGGCGCCCCCGCTCCATCTTTCAGCTGGTCTTGCTCGGCTTTCTTATTGTCGTGACGCCATTTTGCGTCGCCACCTACCTGACCCTGCAAACATTAAATCAGCAAGCGGTGCAGGGTGAGCAGATGACCCGAGAACTGGTTGCCTTGAAGCGCAAGAGCCAGCAGTTGCAAGGGGATCTTCTGGACCTTGAACGCCGGGCTCGACAATTCGCGACCTTGGGTGACCCCAGCCTATTACCGTTATTTAACGAGACGTTACAGGCCGGGCGTGACAGTGTTGAGCTATTGGAGGGGTTGCTGGATCAGCCCCAGCAGCAGCTGGTGCATAAATTGTCAGAATTGCTGGGTGTTATTGCCCGAGGGGTACCCGCCATCGACAGTGATTTTCCGGAAACCTTCGGCGTATTGGCCGAGTTTGACCGGGTCAGCAGCCACAACCGCACGCTTATGTTATCGGTGGAAGCCTTCGTTGACCGGAAACTGAACGAACAAACCCAGCGGTTAGACGAGCTGCGCGTCTGGTGGCGCAATCTGGTGCTGAGCATGGCCTTGATCACCCTCGTCGCCGTCGTGCTGTTTTCCTACCTGATTAATGAGCCTATTCGTCAGATTGAAACCGAGATTCGCGCGTTGGGCCAAGGTGAGCGAGAACGGCCTGTTCACATTTCCGGACCTTTGGAGATGCGGGCGCTAGGGGAGCAGCTTGGCTGGCTTAAAGCGCAGCTGAATGTGCTCGAAGAGCAGAAAAGACAATTTTTGTGCCATATGTCCCATGAACTGAAGACGCCGCTGGCGAGTTTGCGAGAAGGGGCCGACCTGATGGCTGAAGAGGTCGTTGGAAAAATGAACGCAAGTCAGCGGGAAATTGTTACGATTCTTCAGCAAAATAGCTGGGAGTTGCAGCGTTTGATCGAGAACCTTCTGGACTATAACCAGGCTCAGGACCAGTCCCTGTTGGATCTGCATCAGGTAGCGATAGCCTCGTTGTGTCAGGGGATCCTGGAGCCCTATCGTATGCAGATCGGCCGGCGAGAATTACAGGTACAGCTGGAGGGTGAGCCGCTGGATTGTCTGGCCGATGGCGGGAAGCTGAAAACGGCGCTGGATAATCTGTTTTCTAATGCGGTTAACTACAGCGAAGCCGGGGGGCGGATACAGATCGGCTGGTCGATCGATGGCCGGCAGTTAATTATCGACGTCGCCAACAACGGTAGCCCGGTGCCGGCGCAGGAAGCCGAGTGCATTTTCCAGCCTTTTTTTCAAGGCAGTACCGGCCGGCGTGGTGCCATCAAAGGGTCCGGGATTGGCCTGAGCGTGGCCAGGGAGTGCATCGAAGCCCAGGGTGGGTGCCTTCGGTTGATCGCCAAGCCTGACTGGAGTACCTGTTTTCGAATTGAGCTGCCATTAGTGGAGAATATTGCGTGAAAATAGTCTGGCTTGCGCTGTTATGCGTCCTGTTAAGCGGCTGTCATAACCGTATCAGAGAGGTGCTGGTTCCGTTGGATGTGACGCCAGCGCCTTTGTCAGAGCCGGTAGGTGCCTCACCAATGCCTCTTGTGGATACGGGGCTTTCATCGGGGGCGGAATTGATATCGCCCTGGTTGAATATGGTCAATGATCTTCTGCGTCTTGACCCTGAACAGGCAGCAAATATCCTGTCGGTGCTTCCGCCGGTACTGACACCACGCGATCACTTTCAAAAGGCGCTTTTGCACCAGCAACGCAATGATCGCGATGGCTGGATCTTGGCGCGCGATGGTTTTCGCCGGTTGTTGGCGCAGGCAGAGAACCGCGATCAGCGGGGATTGTTAAAGATGTTGCTGGCATATAATCAGGCAATGATTAATGCCCATCAGCGTGAGCAGGCGCTTTATGAACGCGAAGCGGCGCTTGCCGCGCGGGAACAATTAACGCTGCAGCGCTTACAGGCGAGCAGGGAGCGTGAACAGGTTCTGGAAGCGAAGATCGTGGCGTTGACTAACCTGGAAAAACGCTTGAACACCCGTAAAGAGAATGACTTGAATGCCGTGAAACTGCAATGAATACAACGAATAGAATGCATACAGTGACACGAGTATGAATGCAACGAGTGCCCACCTACTGCTGGTCGATGACGATCCGAACCTATTGCGTCTAATGAATATACGTTTGAAGGCTGAAGGGTATCGCGTATCGACCGCCGATAGCGGTGCTGCGGGTTTGGCGCTGCTGGCACGGGAAACGATCGACCTGGTGATCAGCGATCTGCGAATGGAAGGCATGGATGGTATCGAGCTGTTTGAGCACATTCAGCATCATTATCCCGGACTGCCGGTCATTATCATTACCGCGCAGGGCTCTATCGCCGATGCGGTTGCTGCCACCCAGAAAGGTGTGTTTGGTTTTTTGATCAAACCCGTGGGTAATAGTGAGATGCGCCACCAGATCCTGCGTGCGCTCGATACCAGTCCGAATAAATTGTCCCAAGGTTTGGATCAGCGCTGGCGGGAAGCGATCAAGTCGCGTAGCGAAGTGATGGAGAATCTGTTGGCGACCGCCGAGCAAGTCGCGGGAACCGGAGTCAGTGTCTTGATTTCGGGACAGAGCGGCACGGGAAAAGAGTTGCTCGCGCAAGCGATTCACCAGGCGAGCGCCCGGAATAACAGTCCCTTCGTCGCGATCAATTGCAGCGCCCTGCCTGAACCGTTACTGGAATCAGAGCTTTTTGGCCATGTTCGAGGTGCTTTTTCCGGTGCGGTTAGTGATCACCAGGGCTTGTTGCGGGCCGCCGACGGCGGCACCTTGTTTTTGGATGAAATTGGCGACATGCCGTTGCCACTGCAGGCAAAGCTGCTACGGGTGTTGCAGGACGGACAGGTGCGGCCCGTTGGTAGTACCCAGCATTTTCGCGTGGATGTTCGGATTCTCTCCGCGACGCACAGGGATCTTGATCTGGCGATGGAGGAAGGACATTTCCGACAGGATCTCTATTATCGATTAAATGTCGTTAACCTGCATATCCCGGCTCTCACGGAGCGTGCAGAGGATATTCCCCTGTTGATTAAGCACTTTCTTCTGCATATAGCACAGGAGTCGGGGGGGGGTGCCAAGCGCTTCTCTCCGGATGCCATGGAGCAGTTGGTCAGCGCTAACTGGCCGGGTAATGTTCGGCAGTTGGAAAATTTTGTCCAGCAACTGGTTGCGCTGACGCCGGGAACCGTTATTGGTGCCGCACATGTCAGGCAGGCGCTGTCAGAGGATGGCCCCTATATCCTTTCCTTTAGCGAAGCTCGTCGGCAGTTTGAGTATGAATATCTGACGAGAATGCTGCGCTTGACAAATGGGAACGTATCGCAGGCGGCGCGCCTGGCGCAACGTAACAGGACCGATTTTTACAAATTGCTGCAACGGCATGCGATAAAACCGGAGCAGTTTAAAGAGGCGCAAGACTAGGCATTGACAGGCCTCTATTACGTCACGGCTGCTCGGAACCTTTCTGTCATATGGCACAGCGCGCTCTTGGTGATGATCAAGGGACTTAACGCATGACGCCGCCTTGTTTCTTGTCGCTCGATGGAGACATTTCAACCAATTGATTTGGTTGTCTTTTTTTTAAATCATGCATATCTGTCTCTTATTGCCGACAGTTTTGGTCCCCGTGTTGCTATTTCTACCCTGCTTTTTTTCGACATTCTATTTAATTGGTTGATTTATATTGGTTTATTTTTGTTGGCATGTTTTCTGCATTGTAACAGGCTCTGTTAACGAGTCATAGACAAACAAAAGGAGACACAAGTGCCTATCCATTTTGAAGTTACCCGTAACCAGGCGCTGTTGAAAGAGTATTACCAGATCCGTGAATTTTGCTTTCGTAACGATTTGGGGTTGTTCGGATTTGATGGTTCTGAAGATGAGTTTGATCGTAGCGGCCAGGTGATGGTTGCTCTGTCGAATGGCCAGTGCATCGGCGGTGCGCGTATCTCCGGGCGAGCCGGGGCGCAGGGCGCCCTCTTGCCATTGGAACAGCAGGGGCTGAATTTGAGTAGCGTCTTGTCCTCGGTAGGAGGGGATGAGGCGGGGTATTGTCAATGGACCCGCATGGCTTTGCTGCCTGGGCACCGCGAGCCTTCTGTGCTAAGGCATATGTGCCAGGCGATGATTGATGTGGCCATTCAGCAAGGGTACGAATATGCTTTTAATGTTTCCGGGATGACACGAGCCCGGTTGTACAAGCGGCTGCACAGTACGCTGGGTTACGACTACCGGATTCTGGATGATATCCCGGTGCCGGAAGCGAAAGGCTTTAGTGGCTTGCCGCATCTGCTTTCGGTCGCGTATCTCGGCCAGGGGCTCGCGGCGAGTGATGCGGCCGTCTCTGCGGCATGATGATGTATAAACGTTTTCGGAGCAACCGTGCCTTTATCATCGCTTCACGGCACGTGTCGAAGAGCTGTACATCGAAATAGCACAGCAAACGCGGTATCGCTAGCTGTCGCAATATGGAGACAGGTAGGGTGCGCAGGTGACCACGGTAGAAGGACGGCGCTACGTCGAGGTGGTGCAGGTGGGCTCCTTGTCGAAAGGCGACAGGTTTTTCTCGGTATTAAGCTGTTGCCTTAATATCGGCACCTGAGAAATGTATGCGTTATCAATGGCGTCGAGACGCAACGGTATACGGACGTTGATGAGGCCAAATCCTGGCTGTGAACGAGTGCTAACCCGTGGGATGTTCTATCGGTACGTCGCGGTTATTCTTCGCATCGGTGGCCCGGGCGGACAGGACTGTGGGTGTCGTTGCTATTATGGGTGTTGTTATGGGTGTTGTTAAGTCGACGGTAAGACTCAGCGATCACCGCGCGGGCGCCCTGTTCCATTTCCGTCTTGTGCCGTAGAACCGCCAATAGACCTTGATGTTTGACGGCGTCGAGAAGAGCGGTTTGTCGATCGAGGAGCTTTTTGAAATCGGTGTCATTCACGATGGTCTCTCACCTTGCTTGCTTTACGCCGAGTCTCGACGGTGTGGGGCATTATTCGGTTAATGTCGATCGGGAGAGGGGAGAGGGGAGAGGGGAGAGGGGTTGGTCGCATAGACAACCCCCTGCCTCGCGGCCTCCGCTTCCCAGTGCGCAACAGCATCGACAGCAATAGAGATCAGTATGTTAACCCGCTCGGTGTAATCAACGCTAAGTACTTGACCGTCGTTGCAGGCAAGCCAGTGTCTTATTGGTTGCTCCTGGGCAAAATCGCACTGGGCGGTCACCGTCACTCGTGCTTGCTGTTGGCGGCAGTTTAACGTTGCCATACTTGCCTGGGCCGCTTGTCCGTATGCGCGTACTAATCCGCCAGCGCCGAGTTTGATACCGCCAAAATAGCGGATCACGATCAGCATCACATCGCCAACGTCTTTATGTTGGAGAACGTTCAGAATCGGTTTTCCCGCTGTTCCACCCGGCTCACCATCATCGGAAAATGCCTGGCTACGCGGGCTGCCTGGCGGGCCTAGCAAGTAAGCCCAGCAGTGGTGCCGTGCATCGGGAAACTCTTCCCGGGCCTGAGCGAGTAATGCCAGCGCCTGTTCTCGGTCGTTGGCGAAAGCCGCACGGGCGATAAACCGACTTTTTTTGATGGTGATTTCGGCTACCGACTGCGCTGCGGGGACCGGATAGCTATGGCTTGAACTAAGAGTAAGATCGTCGGCGGGCATGGTCAGGATGCGCATTGTGGTGGGGACAGGCAGCAGCCTAACACTATCGATAAGTTTCGCACAAAAAAAAGCCCACCAAGTGGTGGGCAAAAAGATGATGAGGATAAAACTGTTACGTTCATACGTCCTGCAGACCCGATGAACGGGACCTGGTTAATAAAGCGTAGCGCGCTTGGAGCGGTTGGAAATAATCAAAAACGGCGCGCAAACGCTCTAGCCAGGGTGGCTGCTGTACACATAATGCAACAGGATTAAACGTATGGTAGTCACCGAGCGATAAAGTATCAAACGACGCTTTTTCAGTATAATGATGAAAAAAACTCATCATTGATGCGAAAGGCATTCGGCGTATTGAGGATGCACCCGTACAGCGGCCGTTTTGTTGCGGGTGTTATGGTGTGTAGCCCATCGTGTTTTTGGCGACGGTTGTTTGATTACATTATGGTCCGATTAAATTGTCTGGTTAAATTGTAACTAACGCGAATGTCAATTCTATTAATGTGCGACGAGCCGCGTATAATTGACCACCTATTCGCTGTGTTTGTTCAGGTAGGCTTCTCACTTTTTGATTCCATCACACATCGACGTCCCGGAAGAGGGTTGTGCGTTGATCGCACGCTAGATCCGTAGGACGGCTTTTGTGAATTTTTTGTTAACTTTCCCGATATAAAGGTTGTTTGTGGTCGTTTTTAAGGTCTTGAATAAAATTACAGGCCAGCACTATGTTGGTTCCTGTCGTGGAGATATCTACGAGCGCTGGGCTCTCTATGTGCGCGCTGCTGAAGCAGGCCTCGATTATCCGCTTTACCACGAAATACGGGAGCAGGGTGAATCCAGTTTTTCAATCACGGAACTTGACTATGCGGATTCGATTGAAGAACTCAAAGAGATGGAACTATTGCATACCATCGAATTGCTCGCGCGTTCGTTACGCGCCTATAAATTTGGTGTTAAAGATGCGGTGGTCAAACGCTGCAGCAAGCTGGATCTGGATCGCGCCTGGATGAAGGATCTGCAGGAAGAGATCAGCCAAGCGCACGGCGATGATGAAATTCCAGTGCCGCGTACCCCCGTTGCAGGCAAGCCTTCTGTTGGGATTGCTGCGGCCAAGCGCCCGTTATTGCCGAGTCGTTCAACGCTTTCCAGCGCGAAAAAGCCGTTAACCTCAAACAAAAAAAAGCCGGTTCCATCGGCGCGCAGTGTTGCAAAAAAAGATCCTGCCGCCGCGCTATTGGCTCAGGTGGCCGCTGAAAAGCAAGCGCTGGAAGCAGAACAAGCGGCCAAGAAGGCCGCATTTCCTTCCCGGCTGGCGGCGCTTTCCCGGGCAGTGAAAGCCGATTCTGATTGGGCGTCTGTCGTAAAAAAACAGCAGGCATCAAAGACATCAAAGGTATCAAAGGTATCAAAGGTATCAACGGCTTCACATAGCGCGACATTGGCCGTTGATCCTAACGAATTGGCGGCCGCGTTAACGGTGACCCGTACGGCTCCTTGTGTTGCACCGGCATCGGTTGTCCCTACGACGACACCAACACCAACACCAACTACCACCACTACGACCACGCCTGCTGAACCTTCGGTGATTAAGCGCCAGGTCGGTGATGTTGTCCCGGCGGCGGCGTGCTCTGACATTCGTGCACGCCCCAGCGGCCAACTCATCCAGCCAGGCTTGGTGGCGGAGAAAGGTGTGGCCCCCATGGCAGGCGAGTCTCTGCCTAGCGTCTCTGCCAGCGAACCGGCCGGTTCCGACGCCGTTAAACTCGCTGCTTCAGTGTGGGCGCTGCCAGAAGAGACCGCGCCCGCTACGCGCTCTGTGCCATTGCGGTCCTCTGCTGCGATGCGTGACGATGACCAGGCTGATGAAAAAGCAGTACTGGCTGAGGGGATTGCTTTGCTGGTGCGCACACTGGGGAGTGCTGAGCAGATGAGCCGGGTGCAGCAGGAGGTGCATCAGCAATCGCAGCAGATGTCGCAGGCGCTGGCTATGTCGGTCGAATCGATGGCGCAGTTGCAGCAATTACAGCAGCAAGCAGCCCTTCAATCACAGAAAGCCTTTGAGGCAGTGGCGGCGTCCCTGGCAGCCAATGATGCACTGGCCCAGGCGCAGCAACAGGCGCAGTTATCGGCTAACAGTTTGATGCAGTCATTACAGCCTGCAGATGAAACAGCGACGCTGGTTACTCAGTTGCAAGACGAGTTGGGGGCGTTGTTGGCTAAATTGAAGCGCGCTACGCCCTGTGCCAAGAGTCAGTCGCCAGCGGCGGAAGTCGAAGGCGGTGGACCTGTGGCTAAACAGCGACCTACCACGAAGGTGTTGGCGCTGAAGGAGGCGGTCACGCCGCCATCGGCGCTTGCTAAGAGCGATCCTGTTGCCGAAAGACCTCGTGATTCAATGCCTGAGCTGGCAAAACAGCCCTTGCTGCAAGATCGGGAAAGCGTGATAGCCGCGCAGGAAAAGACCATGGTAAACCGTCTGCAGCAGCTCGGTACGCTGATCTCCGCTCAGAAACGTACCGATGATAGGACCGACGTAAATCAAGATGCGGTTGAGCCGGTAGTGGCTTCAGCGAGCAGCGAAAAGACGGTGTTGGTTACTAGCGACATTGGCGCAGCTCGACAAGGCGCCAAAGAAGATCCTCAGGCTGTGTGTGACGCGCCCCGAGAACCGTTGCCAGACCTGCAAGCGCGTGCTTGGGTTGCACCGGCAAAGGGTGGGGGGCAGGGGCCACGTTTACTGGAGAAGTCGACACCTGTTGCGACCATCGTTCGTCGTCGCTCTCGCAGCCCTGCGCCTTTACAGCGCAGGGCTGATCGAACACGACCGCCTGCTGCGGGCTCAGGTTTTTCGGTAGCCGCGAGTAGTCCTTCTGGTTCGGCATCCGCGAAGGGGGCCGCCGCTGCGAAGATGGCCGATCGGCCGGTGCTTAGCCGTAAAACACTGGGTTTAAAAAACCGTTAACCTCACCGCCGTTCTTTTAATAAGGTTGTTTGGGGGGGCATAAAAAGGGAGCGCAATGCGCTCCCTTTTTATTCAGGTGGCAATGGAATACCGAGCAAAAATGTCGTCTTGATAGGCCGTTTATGGATGAACCGCCGTGGCATAAAGCCACGCCAGGTTCATGTGTCCAGCCACGGCCTTGTTAGCCAGCAATACAGACGCCGTGATCGACATAGTGGATTTGACCCGTAACACCGCGTGACAGGTCGCTCATAAAATAAAGCGCGGCATTGCCGACTTCTTCGATGGTTGGAAGCTGGCCGTCGCAGCTGTATTCCATGTTGTGCTTAAGCATCGCGTCAAAGTCCTTGATGCCTCCCGCCGCTCGGGTCGCAATCGTTCCTGGCGAAACGCAATTAACGCGGATACCCTGCTTGCCCAGGTCGCGAGCAAGGTAGCGTGTGGCGCTTTCCAGTGCGTTTTTCGCGCAGCCCATCACGTTGTAGTCACCGGTGGCAATCGCGCTACCCAGATAGGAGAAGCTGATCAGGCTTCCACCATCCTTCATCATTTTTTTCGCACGGTTAGCCATTTCGATAAAGCTGTAACACGAGACGTCCATTGCCTGCAGGAAGCCTTGGCGAGAGCACTCAGAAAGCGGCGCGTGCAGATCTTCCAGAGGACAGAATGCCAGTGAGTGGATGACGCCATCGAGCTTGCCCCACGTTTTTTCACAGGTATTGAAGACAGACTCCATCTGCCCTTCAATAGCAACATCCAAAGGCATAAAGATGGTCGCACCCAGCTCTTCGGCCAGCGGGCGGACAAAGCGTTCTGCTTTGTCATTCAGGTAGGTGATCGCCAGCTCGGCACCTTGCGCACGCAGCGCTTTTGCGCAGCCGTAGGCGATGCTCTTGTCGTTGGCGATACCGACCACCAGAATCTTCTTACCTTCCATTAACTTGCTCATTACGTAACCTCTATTAGTCGTCAATACGGTGGGGGCTTTGGTTGTCGTAGCCTCGATTGCCATAGCGAATTGCCATAGCGAATTGCCATAGCGAATTGCCATAGCGAA
>JBFGZS010000020.1:0-62187 GCA_041586615.1 Motiliproteus sp.
ACTAGGTGTTTCTGAAGGTATAGAAACGGCCCTAGCGGTAACCAGAGCAACGGGGCAAACATGTTGGTCGGTTGTGAATGCAACGCTACTGGCTAGGTTTGAACCACCAAGTAATGTGAAAATGCTGTACATCTGGGCAGATCACGATCTCTTCGAGACCGGCCTGAATGCAGCGAATGAGCTCAAGAAAAAAGCTTGGCAGAAAGGCATTCTGACACAAGTGTTGATCCCTCCGATACCAACGTCACTTGGCGTGAAAAGTTGGGATTGGAATGATGTGCTGAATGTTTACGGTGCCATGGGCTTTCCGAAAGTTCATATCTGATCCAAGGGGCTTCGGCCCCTTTTTTTTGCGCCTTGCATATTTGAAAAAACATGGAGAATTAAAAATAGATAACCAATTGGAGAAACAAACATGATGGTATTAACCCTGTTAACAAAGCAGATTGATGGTGAGTTTACGGTTTACTGGAAGACCGGCCTTCGAAGAGGTGGTGAGCTAAAGGTCGATTTAGGTGAGCAATACGACAAGCTACCCGAGCAGCAAAAGCCAATTGCAGCTGAGCTTTATGCTATTCATCACCTACTGTCAGTGAAAGAGGTGATGGGGAGTAACCGAAGCGGTAATGGGCTTCAAATCCGAGTCAGTAAAGGAGCTATCAAAAAGTTACAGAAACAACGCTCAACTAAGCATTCACTTTATAGCCTGACTAGGTTTTTGCTCACTCGATACCAGGAAGCACAGATCTCGGTAGAGAAGCGCGACGATTGGCTCTCACATTCCTTCGAAGAATACAGCGTCGATAATGCTACAGTGAGAGAAATCGATGAGGTCATCAACGTTCCGAACATTGGACCTGTCGTGGTGACTCGTCATGCGCTTGAAAGATTCGTAGAACGGCTTTCAGACGGTGTACCTAAGCATCCTTGGAAGGCTTTGACTTCAAGGTTATTTAGATCATCATTGACAAAAGCAATTTTGCCTGAAAAGGTAGCTCTTCATAAGAACCAAAAATATAGTAACAAAGCTGATATTTGGCGGCACAGTAACAGTGATTTGCATTTTGTGGTCGTTCCGTCAGGAGCAATGAAGACTTTGGTTACAGTGCACGATATTAAGTGAGTTTAGTGAGCATGTGATTAAATAGGTAAGATTGTCTCATGTCGCAGACTTATTCGTATGTTCTCTAGTCAAAGATATATAAGCTCTATTGGATGTAAATGCGAACTAACAGTAAATAAACAAGACCAAACACATGCCTGGCTATAATGGGACGGCTGGATAATCGACGTCACCTTTAACTAGTTCTTAGGTGGTACGAGTGAAAATCAAAAAGTAAGTTTAAGAAATTGTGCAAGTTAATTGGTTCAGGCGAGTAAAAAAGCTATAGGGTACGAATTTTTAGATTTTTCAAAACGTCAATTGGTTCTAGTTTTATAGAAATGAGTCAAATAGATTATAATAAAAGGAAAACTGTGACCGGTTTTATTGATCAAAAATCCAGCATTCCTCTAGAGGAGTTAAGGCCTGCTGAGTGGAAGCAGCGACTGCAAAAGCATTATCTTTCCGTTGATGGCCCCTATGGACAACAGCCTTTGGAATGGCTAAATGCAACAGCTGAAGATTTAGCTGAAGCAGTTGGCTATCCTGATACTCCCCAGGACCAAGTACTCGATGCATTTATGAAACTTTTCAGCAGAAAGGGCGTTCGAGGAGTACTTGGGAATAAGGTTTCTAAGCATCAGGGAATGTCTGCTTATAATAACTTCCATTATTTAGTTTTAAGTTGCTTTGTCACTTCCACTCCGATTGGCGCTGGTGATAATAAGGACTTTCGAGATCGGCTTGGTGAGTTATTCCATGACGGTGACGGCAGGGAACAGGGAGTTTCAGGTGTCAATTCTTTATGGGAAGCTCTTGCTGAGTGGGCTAACAATTCTTCAGATCGGAGACCTATTGTCCTGCCAGACCCTGGTAGTTATAAAAATATTGGTATTGCCCTCAAGTTGGCCTATCCATCCTGGGAAGACTTAGCTGCGCTTAAGAAAATACTTAAGAAAGCGCAGGTTAAAGACAAGAACAGTCGTTATGCCCTTTTGCAGCATATTCGTAGCTTTCAATACGAACTGCCTGTATTGGCGCGCCAGAGAATAGGCCAACATATTAATGAACTAGAAGATCGATTCCGTATCGGAAGGCCCATAGAAAATCATGCGTTCTGGCGAATAGTTGAACGTGTGCTAGATGACATTGCAAACGAAGAAGCTTTCAACCAATCCAAGTTACTTTGGCGGATTTCGGTGGATTTTTATGGGGCGGGTGAAAGTGGTATAGATGTTCTGGTTGCACAAGGAAACAAGAGGGAAGAACTAAGTCAGCCTTGTTGGAAAGGGAGTTTCAGGCAGCTATTAAGCTCATTAAATGATCCTATGATACCTGTTCAACTTCAGCAAATAATGGCTATGGGCACTGTTCTGCTATTTGAAGGGCATGATGGCTTATGGACTCAGGATGATCGGCCTGTTGATAATGTCGCCACCATTATATTGACTAATGTAAAATCCTATATTGACTCATTTAGAAAGCCACTCGAGTTAGGATGTGGCTGGTTTGTATCTGAGAAAATGGATATTGAGCAAGCTAAGCAACTTACGTTTAAGGAGGGAATTGCGGGTGATCCAAAGGTAGTAACTCGGGAGCTTTCAATTGAGGGGGGAATCAAAGATCGCATGGGACGGTGGTTGGGCATTCCAGGTTATTTCCCGTATATCAACTTGCCTGAATCTACGGATATTGAATCATCACCAGAGTTGAATCTTCAAATACACAATCATGCCGCATTGATTGGTGCTAACAACGTACTGGATGGTCAGTGGAATATTCAGATAAATGGAGACCAATTCTATAGGTCACTGAATTTGTCGTTCACGAGTAAGGCTGCTCGAAATGAGAAATGGCCCAGCCGTCCAGAACATGGTTTTGTTGACGCACAAGAAGTGCTGTTCGAAGACGGTGAGTTAATATTTGATGGCGTAGTACCTGTACATACAGAGTTTTGCCCTTCACGGTTGTTTGATGCATTAGAGGCCATCTATGCCAGAGCAGGTGCCATCCGTTCTGAACGTGACATTTTAAGCTTTTTAAAGCCCGTTTTGCCTGAAAAACTTAATCAATGGGATCTATTGCGCTCATTAGAAGAAGCGGGATGGTTGGAGCAAGATGTCAACAAAAAATGGCGCGGAAGACGTTGGCGAGTTTTACCACCTCGCATAGTTAAAACGAGTCATAGTACAGCAATTATTGAGGGGGCAACTAGCTTTCTTGAACGAGAGCTTCTTAAAGTCGAAGCCAAAAGACATGGCGTCAATTATTTCTTTAATGCAGAACACCCTTGGTCTGTACCTGTAGTGGGGGTTAGTGGAGAAAACCTTGAAAGCTTAGCCGATGATCTAAACTGGCCTTTGATTCATGCACTAGAACCCTTATTAGAGCAAGCTCCTAATTGCTGGTTTAACGATAGTCGAACATATCAAGGTCGAAATTTAGAAAGTGTTTGGTGCCCCGATACTAAAAGTTTTAAAAATTCTGAGTCTCGTTCTGATACAGAGCAAATCCAGCTACATCGATATGTACGAGATGATAGCCAGGATTTCTTCTGCATCACTATGGATGACAAGTTGATGTTCGGATCTTCTGAGCGATTAGTTTCTCTCTTAGAGTATTCCCGCCAAACCGGTACTCCATTGTTTGTGAGTCGAGAAGACTCACTTATTCGTCACGCTAAATCTGGTTACTTGCCGCTTTGTATCGCGAAATGGCTCCGACGAGTAACGGCTCAGCAATCAGGCCCGAGGCAGCAAGGCTCAGATTTTTACTATGGCTATGGCTTAACAAGCGCACAGTTGACCGAGTTGAAACGAATTTTTGGTCAAGGTATTAGTGATAATGACTCGGCAAGAAAACAAAATATTATTCAGAAAATGGCACAAGATCGACAAAGAGGTCTGCGGAGTCATTGGGCTATTAACAAGGAGTTAGCGTAAGTGTCTGACGAAATGTATTTGGGTTTTAGCGACTTTGACTATTCATCTGGGCGTGGAACACGCATTAAAGCTATAGCAAAAGAGAAAAATGGCTATTGGGGGCTGGCAGATAACTTCGAAGATGATCTACCGCCAAAGGGTAAGGCATTTGCAATTGCTGCAGCACTAAGTTGGATTAAGAGAGGCCAACTGGTTGCTTTCAAAGTACAGCCAAATTCACAGGAAGTACGTGACGGTTATGACCAGTTCGTCGTAGATATTGGCGCCAAACCTGCTCGCTGTATTCTCGATTATCGCAAAGGCGGTGTGGAGTTTGCCCGTTATCAGTGCCTTGAAGTTGGATTATCAGTTGATGCGATTGATTCTGAAGAAGTCATAATTGCTATATCGGATGAAGAATGTTTAGTCGTCGATTTTACTTTAGACCCAACAACTAATCGTTATGTTTCAGCAAGCGGCACAGTTACGGTTAGCTCGCTCAACCATGGTATTTTCGAGGGAGACCGAATCAATGACCGACTTTATGAGGTGCCTGGTAAGACAGTCGGCGAACCGCTCTATGATTTGCCCTGGAAATTTGATCAAGATTTATTAAGCGACTTGCTAGATGCTCTTCGTAAGAGCGATAGCAACGGGCTTAGTAAGAATAAACGAGATGAGCTAGTAAGTGTTTTTACCCGAGCTAAGAACTTAGCCGATGAGCATACAGATATGGCGCATCTAGATGCTTGGCTTCCTTCGTTTTCTAATCGCTTAGATACCTATGTAGATGCTCCCACTCGAATTGCTGACACTCTAATACAAATTGAGCCGGTAAAACAAAAGCTTGAAGAGGCTCGTTGCAAAGTCGAAAACAGCTTACGCGAAGAGCTTGAGCCACACGTTCGCTCACAGCTTGAAGACTGTTATCAAGAACTTAAGCAAGAGATAGAAGCGGCTCGTAATGAATTACAAGCATTATCTGAAGAGCTGGCAGTAAAACAAAATGAAAAAAATGGTGTTGAAGCTACTTTTGCTGGCTTGAGAGACGAGCTAATAAGTCAAATTCAGCGCCTAAATCCGGTACTTGGTGTAGAAAATGGTTTGGCTGATAAAGACTTCGAGCAACTATTGAACAGCCTTCGTTCAATATTGGGAGATCATGCCAAACATCTGTCGCCTCGTTATGCACAGATTCCTCCCTGGTCACTGGCGCAAGTCGCTAGTTCCAGTGAGCCGATAACCTTTTCTCAATTGCCTGATCGCCTCAATAAAGTCGCCCGTGAGGCTGGAATTTTATCTGAGTCCATGAGTCTGTTTGATGTGGGTGCTCGTTCGGGGGCCCTTGTAATTGTGCCTCAAGCACAAGCAGAAGTAATGGTTCCTGCGTATGCTCGTGCGGTTAGTCGCGGAGATTTTGTTCGTGTTGCCCTTGGCCCTAGTGTGTTGCATCTAGATGATCTTTGGGCGCACCCTGCTAAAGATCAACCAACTGGGTTTGCATATGCTTGGCTAGAAGCAGAAAGTAATCCTGATCAAGTTCAGTTGGTCTGGTTGGATGGCCTACACCGAAGTCCAATGGACTTATGGTTGCCAAGTTTGATTGGAGTGTTGCATAGCGAGAAAAGGCCTTCAAATCTTCTAGTGGTAGCCAGTATCGAACATAACCAATTGGATGCCGATCGCGTATGGAGGGAGTTACCAAAAGCATCTTTCCCTATTGTGCCTAAAACCCAGTCATGTGGTTTGAAGCAATTCTCAAATCCTGATCAGAAGCAAATCACCTCAATTTGCTGGAGTTCGGGAGCTGATATCATGGTGGATAAAGATGATTTAGACGAGGTGATTGAACTTTGTGATCAAAATGACTATTTCGCACTCAGAACTAAGACCGCTTTATATCGCGCACTAGCTATTGTCAATAGTTCTGATACTCCAGTCAGCGAACAGTTAGATAAAACTGTAAACCTTAGAGAACAAGGGCTGAAGTGGTTAAAGGGCATTATCGAATAAACTTTCAAGGAAGCTCTCATGCTAGATCCTATTGGTGCATATCAAGAAATTCACAAATTGTATCTGTCTTACTTGGATACTGCTTATCGTATTCGGCGAGAAGAGCTATCGAATGACCGCAGAAGATTGTTGAGCGAACCTGGTACTTTAATGCCCGAGCCATTTTTAGAGCCAATATTACGGTATCAGCCATCGGACAGAGCTCTAGAGTCATTTTTAGATGAAGAAACTGAATCGAATCCGTTTAAAAGGTTCAGTCGAGAACAACGAATAGCTATTCTAGAAATGATCTATTCAGGGCTTTTTCCAGGTAAGGCTGGGACTGGTGAGTTAAAACGAGTCAATGCTTTTAAACCGTATAAGCATCAAGTAGACATGCTTTGGCGTGGATTGAAGCCTGGACGACCTGGTATCGTTACCTCCGGTACTGGATCGGGTAAAACAGAGTCTTTTCTATTACCCGTGCTTTCAGAACTGGTTGCTGAAGCGACTCGTTGGCCAGTGCCGAAATCTGATTATCTTAGAAATCAGTGGTGGAATGAGGGGAGTCAGTTCTCTTTGCATCGAGAAGGAGAAAGTCCTGATAGACCAAAAGCTGTAAGGGCACTTTTGCTATATCCTATGAATGCTCTGGTTGAAGACCAGATGGTTCGTCTCAGGAAAATGCTGGACTCTAGTGAAGCTTGCGAAGTGTTGGATACAAGAGCTAATGGCAACAGGATATTTTTTGGCCGTTATACAGGCGCTAGTCCTGTTGCAGGTTATCGTGAGCATCCAAGATCAAAGGATTCCAAGAAAGAAAAGCAGCGACAGGCGCGAGTGAAGAAGGCTATGCAGGATGCTGCTCATCACTACAAAGCAGCATTCAGTGCAGATCAAAGTGCAAAAGAGTTTAATAGAACACTTAAAGTGCCAGATCAGAAAAAAAATGATTCGACGAGATTTCTATTTCCTTCGCCAGATGGTGCAGAGCTTATTTCTCGCTGGGATATGCAGGAAACACCACCGGATCTGTTAGTCACTAACGTTTCTATGCTGAATGCAATGTTGTCGAGGGAAGTAGAGGCGCCCATCTTTGATCAGACAAGGACATGGCTGGAAACAGATCCTGATGCGTATTTCTTCTTGGTGCTGGATGAGCTGCATTTAATTCGAGGTTCTGCTGGAACGGAAATGGCTGGCTTGCTGCGCCTGCTTATCAATCGCTTGGGGTTGGATCGATCAGCATTTAGACACAAATTACGTATTTTGGCTTCGAGTGCTTCTTTACCGCTTGAGGGAGATATGCGGGAGCAAAGCCTCGAGTATCTCTACGATTTCTTTGGTGATGCGGGTACGCATTCTGGCCCTCTTGAATCAGGTGCTGAGAGTCCTGATGACTGGGAAGAGGCGGTGCTAACGGGACATCCTTTATTACCTCAGCCAAAGCATCAAGATATCTTGAGTCCAGAGCCTTTTGTAAAGCTGCTCAGTTACCTTTCATCGTCAAATAATGAGTTTATCGGGCAACTTCGTGCAGAGTTGGATGACGAACCAAAACTTTTACAGCTAATTGCTGAATGTGGGCAGTCATTAGGGGCTGAAATAATATCATCTGAAGAAGTGATAAAAGAGGCCGCAACACGGTTAATGCTCGCTTGTAAAGGTGAGGATGGAATCAAAGCGCGACCACTATCTGTAATTGCTCAAGCTATTTTCGGGTCGAGTCATCAGCAAGAAGCCTTGCGAGGGTTGACGCTACTGAGAGCGTTGGGTGATAAACTAAAAAATATTGATGCGACTAGTTTTAGGCAACATCTTTTCTTACGCAGTCTAGAAGGGCTTTACGCAAGTGCTCAGTTAATTGATGGTCAATTGACATATCATGGCCTCAATGTGGAAAAAGGTAGTAGTCATATTAAGGTTGGCGAAGAATCCCTAAGACTTTTTGAGCTTTTCCACTGTGAAAGCTGTCATGAAGAATTTATAGGTGGCCGTAGAGGTAAATTAAGCCAAGGTGGTCCACGCGACGACTATGAGATTCTACCGAATTCACCAGAACTAGAGCGCTTACCTGAAGCTGGTGCTGAAGTAGCAATTGAGCAATTGAGTCATGATGACTTTTTGCTATTTTGGCCAGCACTGAATGATGCACAAAAAGGGGATGATGAGAAGGAAATTTGGCCACTAGCGTTTCTGGACACTCGTAATGGTCAGGTAAAGCAAGGTGCTTCAAACATATCCGATAGTCCCTTTATATTGTCTGGTCGACTATTTATAAAGCAAGGTTCACATTCTGCACTGAAAAGCCCAAAAACGGCTGCTCCACATGTTTGTCCTGCCTGCGGTTCTGATTATTCTAGACGAAGTGAAGAGTATCGCAGATCTCCCATTCGTAGCTTTAAAACCGGTTTTGACAAGACTTCTCAGTTATTAGCAACTGAGGTTATGGAAATACTAAAACGCTCAGGAACAGCGACAAAACTCATTTCCTTTTCCGATAGTCGGCAAGATGCAGCTAAAACTGCTCTGAATATCGAGCGTAATCACCATATTGATACACGTAGAAAACTCCTAATTGAAGCTCTGCAGCGAATCGAGTTGCCAAAGGAATCGGTAGAAGAGCTAAGAAAAATGCGTGACAAGGCTGAAGATGAAGGTGATGATGATCTTTTTAATGAATTGTCAAAGAAAATCAAGGATATTAAAAATTCAAGGGACGCAAACAGAGTTGCACTTACTCATGTTCTCGAAGTAGACAATAAAGAAGCTCGAGAAACAAAACCTCTGCTTGGAAGTATGATTCGTTTAGGAATGCATCCCGCAGATGAGTCTGGGGTATGCAAAATTTATGGTGCAGATCGTAAAGTCAATTATAGCTGGACTGATCTATTTAAAATCGAAAATGACAAAGTCTATTGGGATGAAAGTAAACCAGCAACCGATCTTCTTGTCGCTCGGGGGCATATTTCAACTGAGCAGTTTGCCCTACTGGATGATGTACTTTTTGCAAGAAACTACTTCTCACTGGAAGAAACAGGTTTGGGCTACCCATGCTTAACCAATAAACGAGATCAAAGCTCGGATCTTGCAGATGCATTCCTACGTGTGCTGTCAGATAACTATCGAGTTGAAGCGAATAAGTGGTTTACAAAAGACAGCAAAGAGTGGGTTGTTTACTCAGATATTGGCAGCAAAAGAGTAAAAGCATTTATTAATAAAGCTGGGCTCAGTGAAGGCAAAGTAAATGAACTACTAAAACTGTTTTCAGAATATGGTCATACTAATGGCGTGATTCGAATAGAAAAGTTGCATATTTGCCTTGCCAAAGAAAGCGATCCTGTATACGAATGCACGACTTGTGGGCGTGTGCATTTACATTTAGGTGCTGGTATTTGTACTCGTTGTCATGCTCCTCTTCCGGTTGAAAGTAATGGCGTAACGAAGGATCTTCGTGAGCGAAATTATATTTCACGACGCTTAACGCGAGCATCGAATGAGGATAATAGCTTCCGAATGAGATGTGAGGAGTTGACGGGGCAAACCGATGATCCAGCAGATCGTTTACGCCGTTTTAATGGAATCTTCATTGATAACACCAATGAACTTGAGAAACTGTCGGAAGAAATTGATTTGTTGTCGGTGACAACCACTATGGAAGTAGGGATTGATATCGGCTCTCTGCAAGCAGTTTATCAGGCGAACATGCCTCCACAGCGATTTAACTACCAGCAGCGTGTCGGCCGAGCCGGTCGACGGGGGCAAGCCTTCTCATTAGCCATGACTTTGTGTCGTGGAAGAAGTCATGATCAGCACTATTTTCAGCACCCTGATGAGATTACTGGTGATGCGCCACCTCCTCCTTTTTTAACACAGGATCATATCGACATTAGTCTTCGATTGCTGCGCAAAGCTTGGTTAACGCGCGCCTTTCAGACTTTACGAGATGAAGATGGTGCTAAGTATCCTGGCGATATGGCTGCACCGGATATTCACGGTGAGTTTATACCGGCAGCACTTTTTTATGATGATACACAGAATTGGTCCGCTCGACTTTTGGAAGCAGCAAACCAAACTACTAGCTTTGCCATAGACGTGGCGAAAAGTTTGGGTCAAGGGAAGCCTGAAATATTGGATAGGCTGATTGAGTATACTAAATCAGCCACAGAACTTATTGAGGAAATAAAATCTTTCAAGTTAGAGGGAAAAAACAGGGATTTGGGTCTCGGACAATTCTTAGCGGAATGCGCCTTGCTACCCATGTTTGGTATGCCGACACGAGTTCGCCCACTATATCTGGGGATGAAATCTAAAAATGGTAAAGATCCTGAATGGGATGCAGTTGATCGTGATTTAGACATAGCAATCTATGAGTTTTCACCAGGGCAGATATTAGTTCGAGATAAGCGTTTGCATAAGAGTATTGGAGTAACCAGTTCGTTAGGTTTTATCCAGCCTTCAAGAGAGGGTAACAAGCTGATACCTGAGCCAGTATCCCAGTGGTGGACTGATACAGAGATGTTGGCTGACTGCCCTCATTGCGGAGATTTACAAAGTAAATTTATGGACAACGTGGTTGCTGACCAAGTTTGTTCTGACTGTGGCGAATCTATACCTGTATCTATGTTCGAGCAGTACCACTCACCAGCGGCATTTAGAACAGATTTTTATCCACAAGTTTCCGATGGAACAGAGCCACAAAAGCCTGCATTAAGAAGAGAAACCA
Organism: Motiliproteus sp.; assembly: GCA_041586615.1. Classification (GTDB taxonomy): domain Bacteria; phylum Pseudomonadota; class Gammaproteobacteria; order Pseudomonadales; family Balneatricaceae; genus Motiliproteus. The sequence goes on from JBFGZS010000020.1 coordinate 10,742, forward strand.
GCTCAATCATATCTCCGATGGTCAATCATCAGATTGAACGAACCAATGTTATGATTGCAAGTGGTAGTGATGCCCTCGTTATCAGAAGAAATAGAGGTCCTATTGATACTGCATTCGACCATCAGCCTTTTACATTAGTTCGAAAAATACAAACTAATGTTTATTCTGCTGATGTCAAACTAAGTCAATTATCTAATCAAACTATAGATACAGAACTAGTCTATGGTAATAATTGGCAATCCCCTCCAGAAGGCTCTGAACCAGAGCAAGTACGCTTCTATTCAAAAAAGAAAACAGATGCAATCAGTTTGGGACTGATCAGCATAGCTCCTGGATTAGATCTTCATAAAGTAGGTACGCGAGAGCGAGAGCACACAAAAATACGTTCCGCAGCTCTCAGTGCAACACACATGCTTGTTCAGCGAGCTGCATTGGCGATGGATATTGCGCCAGAAGAGTTTGAAGTGCTTGAGCCTAGATTACGGGAAGGTCACCCATACCTGCAAATTGCTGATACTTTGGTTAACGGAGCAGGTTTCAGTAAGCGACTCGCTGCCAACTATCTCAAAGAGCCGTTAGCTGTAGAGTCAATGCGATCAATGTTGAATGATCCAAAAGACCAAATGTCGAGAGCTTTTTTTGAGCAGCAACATCGTGATCAATGTGCGCTTTCGTGCTATCGCTGTATCCAACGTTTTGGCAACAAAAATTATCATGGTCTTCTTGATTGGCGTCTCGGACTAAGCTTTATACGTTGCCTGTTAGATCCTGAACATCGCGTTGGGTTAGATGGTGATTTTGAAACTTATCGAGAACTAAATGATTGGCCAAAATTAGCAATGGAAGCAGCCCTATCGATTCAAAAGTTGAATCCTAGCACAAGGAAAGTGATTCAGATGGGAGTGCTTAACTTGCCAGTGGTTACAGATGAAAAAGAAGCTTATATGGTCGTCCACCCATTTTGGGATGTATTAGGGTCGCCTTCTGAAGTGATAAATGAGTCTCTTGTCGAGCTAAGAATGCAGTTTGATAAGGTATATTGTATCGATACTTTTGAGGCAAACAGAAGATTGATGAACACTCTCGATAGACTTCGAAAATCCTAGTCGCATTCTCGATATTCGGTGGATTTCTATCGACCTTGGTTGTGATTGGTGTGTCACAACCAAGGTAATTGTTCTGTTTTTAGATTCTTGGAAAGACTGCCATTTAAACCCCGGAGAAAAAGCCCAGCGCACATCGGATGGTTTTAATACAGACATTCATAACTATAACGGTTGGGAACAGTGACGCTTAAGATGCTTGATCAGTCAGTTAATTAAAAATGTGATGGCCGGACGCATACAGCCATCGAAATGAAATTAATCTTGATACCAAACTAAACCTAAAAGTTTTCGGCCATTTATACACAATAGAGCTAGTCAGAAAAACACACAATTCCTTCATCTATCTGGCCAATCGCTCTTACGGGGATCTTTAGCATGTTAGCTCTGTGAAATTTCTGGAGCTGACAATGAGAACGCCTTTGTTACCTTGGTTCATCCTATGGGTGACCATCCCAATCATTATTTTCTTTCTATTCATCATGCCCGCCTATGCTAGTGATGGGCAATTCTATCAGCGTGGTCAGGAAGGCTGGTTTTGGTATCAGGTCATTCCTGAGCCAGCGGAGTCTGAAGAGCAAATAAAGCCGGAATCTGGAGTCATGGAGCCCACAAAGGACGAGCTAAAACCCTTCAGTGCTGCCTGGTTCCGAGAGCACATGCAGTCGTTCATGGACAAGGCAATTGATGAGCCGACGAATGAGAATGTCAGAGCCTATTTGTATCTCCAGCGCGTCATGATGGATAAGGGCTCACAGTTTGCTGATGTTAGTCAGCAGGTGGTCATGGGCGATCCTGTTTTGGATGAAATCAGCCGTAGACCCTTGGCGACCTATGCTGCCAATCGGATGGATCGAGAAGCTGGCGCTCAACGCGATGAAGCTTTAGGTGAAGTAGCAAAACGGGCTGGCTTGTTCTTCTTCTATCGTTCGGATTGCCCTTATTGCCATGCTCAAGCGCCTATCATCGAATCCATGGCTTTGAACTACGGTTTCGAGGTGTTTGCTATTGCTGTCGATGGCTTGCCTTTACCAAGTGGAGAATTTCCAAATTACAAAGTCGATTCAGGACAAGCACAATCGTTGTCCGTTACGACTGTTCCTGCGGTCTTCTTAGTAGACCCGCCTAATGTCATCACTCCGATTGGCCAGGGCGCAATGAGCCTTGATGAGCTTAATAATCGAATCATTCTTGCAGCCCATCAAGCCGGTTGGATTGACGATCAAACTTACTATGCCACCAGACCTGTACAGCCCGGCGTGTCACTCGCTATGTCAGCCCAAGAGCTTAACGAAAAGATATTACAGGACCCTGAGTTCCTTGTTCACTATCTGCGTGTACAAGGAGGGTTATAACGATGAAAAAAGTATTCCGAGTATCGCTAATCGCCTGTTCGATTGGTTTTTCGTCTATGAGCCAAGCAAGCTTGCAACAGGAGATGAACCAGTTATTTGGTTCAATGACCAACACCACTGCGCCTGGTGTATTCGAGAGTCAGCGGCGTGGCGTTATATCTGGCGGAAGTGTTGTTGTTCGTAACAGGATCATGAACGAGAACCTCGTCTCTATGGTGCCTCCGTCATTCCAAGCTGGTTGTGGCGGCATTGATATGTTCGCTGGAAGTTTGTCTTTTGTTAATGCAGATCAGTTTGTTCAATTACTTCGCTCTGTAGCGGCAAATGCCAAGGGATACGCATTCCAATTGGCGCTCAGTGCTATGTGTGAGAAATGCTCCCAGCACATGGAGACACTGCAAAAGAAAATCCAGCAGTTGAACGAATATTTTGGCAATTCCTGTCAAATGGCTCAGGGAGTCGTGAACGATACCCTAGCTGCTTTTGGTAAGAAGGGGCAAACAGAGGCCAGCATGTTGAGCTCACTTAAAGGGGCTGGAGACATTTTTACCAGTTGGAGTGAATCCAATGGTAAGAACCCATATGAGAACGCTTCGAGTGTCGCGGCATCTGATGTGAACAAAACGATTAAAGGTAATTTGGTTTGGCGAGCATTGAAACGTCACTCGGCATCAAGCTGGTTTGCATCTGGGGATGACCGTTTTCTTGAAGCGGTTATGTCCGTGACGGGCTCGATCATCGTTGGTGATTTAGCGAATGCGGCTGATGGTCAAGGTAAAGCCCCAAAACTGACCAGGCTGAATGGCAATAAAGTGACTATTGAACATCTAATTCATGGCGGTAACGTCGCTATGTACCGATGTGACACAGTGACGCAAGACGGTTGTCTGAACCCAATAATCACTAACGTGACTCTTACCGGGTTATCAACTCAGGTAGAAAATTTACTTCTTGGTACAGGTTCTAGTAACGGCATTATTTTTAAGTTTGCTCGAAATACAGGGGCTGCTAGCGCCACCGAAAAGGCTTTTATGACCTCGGCTCCTGCCAGCATTGGGGGCATGATTCGAACTCTTTCTGCATTAAATGAAGGGGCCGCTAGGTCGTTTGCTTCACGAGCGGCACCATTTATTGCTGTTGAGATGGCCCGAGCATTGGTTGAAGACATGCTCAATGCAGCTAGAAGTACCTCCGGTGTGGAAGATCATGCCTATGCGAAGTTATTAATGGAAGACCTTGAACGTGCACGTCGCCAAATCAATGAGGAGTACGCCGCGTTGCAGCGAAGATACGGTTCAGAGCAAGAATTGCTGGCGCATTTTAATCAGGTGATTCAGACCATTCGCAAGCAGCGTTATTACACCGTTAAATCTACGGCACTGGGGGAATAGATAATGTGGGAAATCTATTCCATCGGGGATTCGGCTTTTTTAGAGCAGGTCCTGAACGCTGTCGCGATGATCACTGGTACAGGCGATTTTACTTCAATGGTTCGCATTGGCTTGCTCATTGGGGTATTGATGGTCTCTGTCCAGGCCTTAATGCAAGGCGGTCGTGGGATTAACTTTCAACACGTTTTAGTCTCATGGCTAGTCTTTGCAACCATGTTTGGACCCAGTACCCGAGTGAGCATTGAGGATGCGTACACGGGACAAGTTCGAGTGGTTGATAATGTGCCCATCGGTGTTGCTGCCGCAGGCAGTACGATTTCGACTGTTGGCTTTCAAATCACGCGATTGTTTGAAACGGCGTTCTCAACTCCCGCCATGACGGAATACGGCTTTGCATCCAGTTTACAGTCACTGATTAAAGTGAGAAAACAGGTGATGGATCGCTCTGGGTTGGGTGATGCAAATCGTGTCGGTGGCTCAGATATCGAGCAATCGTGGTTTAACTACATCAAAGAATGCACCTTGATTGGCATCGACATCGGCCAAAAGAACCTCGATCAGGTGCTGAGTGATCCTAACCCGATGACTGCGATTAGGTTTGATTCGCGCATATATGGCACACGCATCATGCTCAGTGGTAGCAGTAGCGATCTGGACTGCACCGATGCCTATAGCCAACTGAAACTCATGACAGAATCAACCTTCATTCCAAGGCTTAAACAGGTTTTGTCTGCCTCATTGGGGACTTCGTCAGCAACGGATACTGATGACGTGATCCGAAATGCACTGAATAATCTTGGTTTGGCCTCGGTTAACACTCAAGAGTACATGACCGCGTCGGTGCTTTTGCCTATTTATGAGCAAAGCGTGACGGGCAAGTATATGGATGATCAAGCTTTCACCGCAGCCGTGATGGTTAACCAAGCGATTGAGCAGCGCAATACGCAATGGGCGGCGGAGCAGACCCTGTTCCAAAGTATCGTTCGTCCGATGATGACGTTTTTTGAGGGTTTCATTTACGCCATCACCCCATTGATGGCCTTTGTGATTGCCCTTGGCCAAATCGGGATGCGAATGGCCGGGAAGTACTTGTTAATCCTGCTTTGGATTCAACTTTGGATGCCTGTCATGGCCATCATTAACCTGTATATTCATTTAACCGTTGCAGGGAAAATGTCGTCGCTTGATGCCTTTGCAGGTACAGAAGTGCCATCTTTTGCTGGGATGATGCAGATGGATTCAGTGCTGCAAACCTGGATAGCTACTGGCGGCATGTTAGCGTCGAGTGTTCCGGCGATTTCGCTCATGCTCGTGTATGGCTCAGCAATAACCGCTACCCACTTGGCTGGACGTCTTCAAAACGGTGATGCCATTGATGAAAAGATGGCAAGTCCAGATGTCGCGAAAAATGCCCCGGTAATGCAATCACAGTCAATGTTCCAAAATTCAGCCCTCACTGGTTCTGCTATGACCGGCGCGTCAAACCTACTAAGCAGTTTCTCTGTTGGAAACGCAGTGGGTTCAATGGTCGGCTCTGCAAAAGAATCCATGACTCAGGCAACTCAAGCCTTTAGCCGTCAGGTTGGCAATACCATGAGTCGAACCTTTGGTGAAAAGATAAGTTACGACAACCTGTCTTCGGTTGGACGTCAGATCGGTTCTTCTAATTCCTCATCTAGCGCCGTTGTTAATCAGGTCACTGATGACCTTCAAACTCGGTATGGTTTCGGAGACGATAAAAAAGACGCTGTACGTGGCTTGGTATCGGGCGTGTTATCGGGAGGCCTAAGGGTCGGTGGAGATGGAACCATTACAAATACCGATGATAAAGAAGTAGCAGATAAAGGGTTCTTGGGAAGATTACTTGGTACAGGGGGGAATGACTCCCGACAAGGTAACTTGCCTGGAGTCGATAAGCCCGAATCCTCAAGAGTGCCAAAGATATCACGGTTACGAGCAGGCTTGGATTTAGGTGGAAACTTTAGTGGCCAAGTTGAGTCGTCAGAAGGCAGTTCTCGATCTACGACCGCAAATACGCTCACTGGGGAGATGCAAAGCTTGGCATCGAGTGATTCACGACGTGCTGAGTTTCGCGATGCCATGGTTAAGGACCTTTCAGATTCAAGACGTTCTGGCGTTGAAATGTCGTTGTCTAACCAAGACTATCAGTCACTTCAGAGTTCAGCACAAGACGTTATCACGGCATCAAACCGCTTTAGTGAGCTTGATCAGGCCAGCTACAGTCTATCAGGACAAAGGAACACGGATGGTGCGACGTTAACTCGATTAGCAGCGGATAATCCTGAAGTCATGGATTATTTAGGTCGCTATATGAACCAGCATGTTGAAGCAGGTAACCGATTACGTGAAAACCTTCCAATGTATCAGCGCTTGCTACCTGATGATAATCAGGCGTATGTGGCCGCAGCTATGGAGTCTTTAACCTATAGCAACTCATCGACGCCCGCTGAACGCGACAATGATTATCAAGCAGCAATGACTGTTATGGCCATGGCTACCGGAGCCGATTTACGATCAATTCAACCGCGCTCTAATGAAGGCTTGTCATCAGCTGCACCTACTTTTGGTGGCACTCAAAGCCAAGTGGAATCGGGTGTATTGGGCGGCTACGAGGATGCTGCAACTGTTCAAACTCAGTTCAACGCAGCTCAATCAGCTTACCAAACTAATTTGTCTGGTGTTGATGGACAACTAAATGCGCATCAACAACAAGCCCAACAGGCCGTAGTTTCTGACACAAGTACCTATCAATCTGGACTAAACAGTGAAGCTGGGTCTCAGTGGCGAGCACGCATTATGGCTGATGATAGCGGAGTTTCTGGTGCTGAAATGTTCTTCAACAGCGCCAGTGCTATTGGTGATTTCAGTGGCAAGCATACTGATGCAGCACTGCATACCTTGAATCACTTTGGCGAAGACTATGAGAGTTACAAAGAACAAGCGCTTGAAGATCCTGGCTCACGAGGTTTCTTGCACAATGCAACGGTGGCCAGTAAATCAACCTGGGATGGCTTAAAAGCAGCCGTTGACGCCGGAACCTCTTTGGAAAATCCTTTGACGGCGTTTAATGATGCATACAGTGGATCGAGTTCGCAGTATGCCTCCGAAGTAAACTGGGGTACTAAGTCTGAAGCCATGTTGGCTGGAGCATTCGGTGCGGCAGTTAACAATCGATATGGTGAGTTCTTAGAACAGTATGCCGATGATTTTAAACAGGAAGCATACAGCGAAGGGCAGAGAATGGGATTGACCCCGATTCAAAGTCAAGTGTTCGCTCAAGCTTTCAATGAAGGTTTGGCGGGGCGCGTTTTCAACTCTGAAGATTCATCGAGTTGGTCGCCTGAAATGCTTGGTCTAAGGGAGCAAATGCTAAATGAGTATCGTCAAAAAGATGAGAGCGGTGCTTACATCCCCGACAGTGTGTCCGAAGAAGATAAAGCATTTGTGGATAAGCAGATTGCGGTGATCTCAAATGCATCCCTTGCTGGAGATTATGCTCAGAACAACTTGATCGATATTAGGGCCTATAACCAGGCTTCAGGAAGGAACTAAAAACAGAAGGTAGCCAGCTTGTGATGGGCTGGCTATTTTTTTGGCCTTTTGGGGAGGATAGATGAGCGACCGTCTGCAAATTCGTTTACCCAGTACCAATATTTTTTTTCGCTCAGGCTTAGTTCTCGACCGGTATCTTTCAGTTGTCTTTGAAATAAATGGATTAGTCCGCTTAAGCCTAAGAAAGCTAAACCGACACATAAAATTGCCCAACTCGCTTGCCAATATGCGATTGCTAAAAACATAGTGGTGATGGTTATAAGGCCGATAGGACTAGCAGTTGCTTTGAATCCCAAGTAGCTGAAAAAAACGATGGTGCAAATCAGAAATGGCAAAGCCGCTAACTTGGCAGATGCCGTAAATATTTCTGATGGAAAAAAATGAGCCGCTGCCAGAGTCGCTAGAAAAAGCCCCAGTGATATAACCCAGCAGCGTGCTGGTAAAGATTTAAGTAAGTTTGTCATCTTAGTACTCTCAAAGTGCACGGGAGGTGCACAATCAAATCATGCATCAGCATGTTAGTTCTCAAAAAGTGCTCTAGTGGTTTGCTCGGCCATAATCTCACACACAGGACATTTAAGCTGAATGCGCTGTTGAGATACCGTCAAATACAGACTACCGCAGCGACACCGGTGTAAGGATGCAAGCTGTGATCTTAAATCACGAGCTAGGACCCAACCTTCATTGATGGTCAGTTTTTTCCAGGGGATCTCAGCTGGAAGATCTGCTTCTTCTCTTGCAACCAAATACGCATCGTAAGCCTTCATCAAAGCATCGATATTTAATTGCTTGTAGACATTATCACCACCAATATTGACATAAAGCGCCATCAGCAGGGAGCCTTCAACTAAGGCTCTTCTGCTTTTAACAATGGCATCAGATTCTGGCAATTGACCAGGACAAGGTGATTTGCCAGTCACTTCTTTGTGAAGCCTTCTGATAATGTGGATTGGCAAACCAGTATCGAGCGCGATAATGGTTGTTCGAAATCCGTATTTAATAAGTAGCGAGGCTCGGGTAAACAGCTCACTTTTGGACAGGTTATCAATCATGCATCCCCCTTGTTGTTTAGGGTTGATAATAAATAAGCGATTCTTGGGATACCTGTACCTTTGCTCTTCACCATCTCAATCAGTTGGCTTTGGTTACCCCTTGGTTGAAACAGCATGAATGATGAGGTCGCCACTCGTTGCAGGTCATCAACACCAGCATTAATCAGAGCATCAACCACGTCGCGTGTAAGTCCAAAGCGCAAGACGGCCTCTTGCGGATCAATTCGCGCTAATTCTCGTGCTGCGTGTAGGTACGCCAAATTTAATTGATAGAAGTCTTGTTGATTGGTTGTCATTGACGGACCTCCAGTTCATGTAAAATATTGCGATAGATAGAAAGCACTCTTTGCCCATACCAGCGTGCACGCTCTTCGTTCCAACTGTGATAGCGGCCTATGCCAAGCTCTAAATCATTTGGTGAAGACTTGATTGCTTCGGCCAAAATACTTGAGCCGACCGTAAGGTTGGTGATGGGGTCTAGCAGTTCCGCTGCTGAGCTCACCCGATGCCCATGCCAATGCAAATTGATTTGCATAAGGCCAATATCGAGCTGATATTTTTCAGTCTCTTGCAGTGCCTGGTTTAACAGTTGCTCTGCTTCTGTCTTAGATTTGGCGTAGGTTGCGTTTGAACCATTGCGAATTGCGTATGGCCATGGACTGGTCATGTTGAGACCACGATGTGAGGCCGACTCAGCCAAGGCAACGGCGTAGAGCATGACTGGATCAATACCAACGCTTTGTGCTGCTTTTTCCCACTGATAGCCCGGAAACGCATAGACTGAAGTGCTTGCGGACATGGCTATCACTAGGGCAATGGTTTTTGCTTTAATCGTTTTCATTTTTGTCCTCTAATTGATTTCCGAGAAGCGCCTGAATGGCTTTCGGGCTTATTCTTTTCAAAGGCACTGCGCTAAAGTCAGCGATGCCTCTTGTATAAACTTGTGCTGCTTTTGACCAGTCGCCCACGGCAACCGGCGCTTGCATATCAAATCCTTTTTGCTGGTTCTGATGGTCTGCAATACCCTGTAATAGCCTTGGGTATTCACCCACTTCGTCCCGCAGCAAGTAAGCCTGGTAGCGTGTTAAAAACTCTTTTTGCTTAAAGGGGTATTCCCTGTCGTCAACCTTGCAGAGTTCAACCCAACCCCCCATGTCTGAAATAACGCGGTGAATAAGCGCATCGTCAAACATCACGGATGTCCAAGCGCCAACCTGACGAACAGCCTTGTCAACTTTGTTCCAAGCAATCATGGCTCTTGAACCCGAGTTGCCATCGATATGCTTGATGACGTCAGCGGGCTTTGGAAAAAATTGCCCAGTATCCGGTGATTGAATATGCCGAGTCAGACCGATTCGCACTTCTTCAATGCTATAAGCACGAAGGGCTTCAAATGCGATGGATAGCAATTGTGGTGATACGCTTTTGCCATACATGGCCCAAGCTGCTCCCCAAACTTCAGCAAACTCGCGTTTATCAACCTCCTGCACTTGAACGAACCTCCCGAATACCTGGTCCGGCCCAGCTTTCAGCAATGCGGCGATTGCTTTCTTCAATATTCAATTGGTGATTGCTGCCCTTTAGGCTCGTCGATGATTGCTGTACTTCATCAATGCGAACGTACTCGTCTTCCCATTGCCGGTTTAAAAGCCAGTTATGTGGCATAGGGGTCTTAGTCCGGTCTTGATACTGCAATCGGTTGTCTCGTTGCTCTTTCCAGCGTGTTAGCACTTCCAAGGCGAGTTCATGGTCTTCATGGAGGCCCATGCGTAGCCATTCTTCTTTGGCTTTCGCTTTTTTTTCTTTGCGTATTTGTACATCCCAGAAGTCTTCAAACTGTATCTGGTCAACAGTTTTAACTGTTGGTTTATTGCTTCCCTCAGAGTCATCCGACCGTTGAGAGTCCCTTACCGGGTTGCCATCAGGCATAAACAATGATGAAAATTCTTCTGGTAGCCGAGCTTGAAAAGCGGCAAGAGATTTCAAAAGTGATGCCATACCAATGAAGTCGGCAGGTACATCTTTAAGCAACCGAAAGGCTGCTTTACCTTGGTTTGGGTTTTCGATTGGGTTGTGCTTCAGAAAGCTCCGAATCAAAGTCCAACCGGATTCCTCGCAACGAATGAGGAACTGATCTTGTTCTAACTCATTTAGAGCCTTGGCAACCTGTTGCTCATCCCAGTTCAAGTCAGAAGCAACGTAACCAATCGGCAATCGAAAGCAGCCAAGCAAATTACAATGTGGGCATGTAAGCAAATACAGTCCTAGCAACTTCGCTGAGTCACTCCAGGACAAAACGTTTTGCTTTAGCCAAAAGCGGGTATAGACCTTGCCATAATCACGCATGGAGGAACTCGCTTTTGTGTTTACGTAAAATGCTGACCATTATTTGCCCTTAATCCTACTGGTTACTGGCTTTCAGCTCGCTTGGGCATTCGGGATAGATGTCCGGTCTTAACTGGGATCGGGTTACCTGTCCTTGCGTAGCTTGTTCGATGGGTAAAACGAATTCAGCGGGAACACGCCCTGATTTATTCAACCAAAACCAGACGTTTTGCTGTTTTGAGTTGATGGCTCGTGCTAATGCTGATTGCCCGCCGACCAAGTCAATGGCACGGCGGAGATGTTTTTGTGTCGTGTTGAACACTTCCATACCGTCTCCTGTTACAATAATAACTGTTACAAGATTGAATGTTACAGTTTAAACTGTAGATTAGTCAACAGTTAAAATTGTTGAAAGGCTACAGTTTTATTTGTAGAATACGGGCTTATGAAAACTTTATCCGAACGACTAAACCATGCCTTGCAGCTTACTGGGGTGACTCAGTCTGAGTTGGCTCGTCGCATTGGTATCAAACAGCAGTCGATCAGCCAGATTTGCTCTGGTAAATCGGCTAGGTCTCGTTACACCATGCAGATCGCGGAGGCGCTTCGCGTGAATGCTCATTGGCTCGCCACAGGTGATGGCGAGATTGGCTTGGGGGTCGGTAATGTAGAAGTCGGGCCTGATATTAAGGGAAGAATTCCTCTCATTAACTGGGTTCAGGCCGGTGATTGGACTGAAATAGCGGAGGGATTTGCCCATGAAGATGCTGAGGAGTGGCGTGAAGTCACTGGGAAAGCACATGAGGGTTGTTTCGCACTTCGCGTAAAAGGCGACAGTATGGAAAATCCAAGCGGAAAAAAATCCATACCTGAGGGGGCAGTGATCGTTGTTGATCCTGAGTTATCTTACTCTTCAGGTTCATTGGTTGTTGCGCGTTTGGATGATTCGAAAGAAGCAACCTTTAAGCAGTTGGTTATTGATGGTGAACAGAAGTATCTAAAACCTTTGAACCCGCAATACCCAGCAATACCGATCAACGGCAACTGCACCATCATCGGTGTAGTACGACAAGCTATCATCGATTTCTGGTAGCGAAGGAATTTGTGGTTTAGCCACAGTTGTTCATTAGCTGAAGAAGCAACGATTGCAAACAGCTACAACTGAGCATTGGCGCACGCTGAGAGTAAATGGTAACCGATTAGATAACCATTGATTGTTTATAAAGTCAAGATCAGCGAAAATAGCGGCCAATTACGATTAACACGACGGATTTGACAAGCGAAGAACTGAAAAGAGAGTACTTCCAAAAGTGTGTACAAATCCGTGTACAAACTAAAAGAATTTATACATGGCAAACCAAGATTTTCTTAATGAAATCAATAAGCGAAGGACCTTTGCTATCATCTCCCACCCGGACGCCGGTAAGACGACGATTACCGAAAAGCTGTTGCTGATCGGCCAGTTGATCCAGACCGCGGGTACCGTCAAAGGGAAGAAGAGTGACCGTCATGCGACGTCTGACTGGATGACGATGGAGAAGGAGCGCGGTATTTCCATCACGTCTTCCGTGATGCAGTTTCCCTACCGCGACCGCATGGTCAATCTGTTGGATACCCCCGGTCACGAGGACTTTTCCGAGGATACGTATCGCACACTGACGGCGGTGGACAGTGCGCTGATGGTGGTGGACGGTGCCAAGGGTGTCGAGGCGCGCACCATAAAATTAATGGATGTGTGCCGTTTGCGTGACACCCCCATTTTTGCCTTTGTCAACAAAATGGACCGGGATATCCGCGACCCTATCGAGCTGCTGGATGAAATCGAAGCGGTGCTGAATATCCGCGCGGCGCCGATTAACTGGCCTATTGGCATGAGTACGTTTTTTAAAGGCGTGTATAACCTCTACACCGATACGATTCATGTTTATCAGGCCGGGCAAGGGCATACACTGTCTGATGATGTGCGGATTCAGGGGCTGGCGTGTGACGAGGCCCGTGAATTGTTAGGCGATCTGTACGACGACTTCATTGAAGAGGTCGAGCTGGTCCGGGGGGCGACGCATGTTTTCGACCAGGAAGCCTTTGAGGCGGGTACGCTGACGCCGGTATTTTTTGGCACGGCGCTCGGCAACTTCGGTGTGAGAGAGATGTTGGATGATTTCGTTGAGTGGGCTCCATCACCGCCACCGCGACCGACTGAAAGCCGTAGTGTTATCGCCGCAGAGCCTGCTTTCTCGGGTTTTGTCTTTAAAATTCAAGCCAATATGGACCCTAAGCATCGTGATCGTATCGCCTTTATGCGCATCTGTTCCGGTTCCTATCGGCGGGGCATGAAGATGCGCCATAGCCGAATCGGTAAGGATGTTAAAATAGCCGATGCGGTAACCTTTCTCGCCGGTGACCGGGAGAATGTTGAGGAGGCCTGGTCGGGTGATATTATCGGTTTGCACAATCACGGTACCATCCAGATCGGCGATACCTTTACCGAGGGTGAGCAATTAAAGTTCACCGGGATACCGCATTTCGCACCCGAGATGTTTAAGCGGGTCCGACCGAAGGATCCGTTGAAAATGAAGCAGTTGCAAAAAGGCTTGCAACAGCTATCGGAGGAAGGTGCGGTACAGTTATTTCTGCCGTTTAAGAATAATGACCTGATCCTCGGAGCAGTCGGCCAGTTGCAGTTTGATGTGGTTGTGTACCGCTTGAAAGATGAATATAAGGTCGAGTGTCTGTACGAGCCGATCGGGGTTCAGACGGCGCGTTGGGTTGAATATACCGATCCCGGTAAACTCGAAGAATTCAAGCGCAAAGCCTACGATAACCTGGCTGTTGATGGCGGCGGATTGCTCACCTATTTGGCACCAACGCGGGTTAATCTGGTTTTAACGGAAGAGCGATGGCCCGACTTTCAGTTCCGCGCAACACGTGAGCACTGAGGCGAAATTCTGTCAGTTTTCTTTACAAGCGCAGCAAAGGCTGCGTTTTTTTTGTTTTAAGCATCTGATAGTAAAGTTTTTTTATGATTGGCTTCTTTTGTGCATTGTAACTGGTGGGTCGTTGTTGTCGCGTCGTTTGGTTATTTGTTGCTTTAATCATGACCTGAGCGGGGCGGCAGGCAGCGCGTTATAAGCAGGAGTATACGTAGGAGTGGGGTAAAAGGGGGGGGAAAGGGTTAGTAAAGGGTATAAGGGTAAAGGGTAACGGGGTGTCGCCAGGGCCTTGTCCGGAGGTAGAGCGTGCAGGCTCGCGGAATATCGTTTTATCAGTGGGTGGCTATCAAGTAGCAGAGGGTAGATTAGGAGAGTCAGATTGCGTATAAAAAAACCTATCTATGAAGCCCTGCCTTACCTGTATATCTTTCTTGGGGTGATGATTGCGCTGCAGCTTGATTATGCGCTGACCTACGTGTCTGCCGCGCTTTTTTATACCGCCGGTGCGGCGGTGTGGGTTATGCGCTCGGCCTGGCGTCGTAAAGAGAAAGCCCCGGAGATTAAAAACCGGGCCGAACTCTGGCATTTTCCAACGATGGTTTATGAGTATCTCCCGTTTATCTACATGGCGTTCGGCGTGGTTCTGGTCGAAGGTCTCGACAGTCCGTTGCGCTTGGTGCCTGGTTTTCTGTTTTTTTGTACCGGTATGGTCGTGTGGGCGATGCGCATGATTACCCGGCATTCGGATGTCTCTCTGAGTCGTTGACCCATCATTCTCTTTTTTCGGGCCTGGAATGCTGTGTTTACCCCTAGCCGCTAGCAAGCTGTCGCTCTGGCGTGCGTTTACTCCTCCCCCCTCTTTCTTTTTTGATAAACCGGCCGGTTGCCTATGTATGTAGATAGTCATTGCCATCTCGATTTCCCCGAGTTAACCCTGGATCTCGAGGAAATTCTGGATGGCTGCCGGTCTAGGCAGGTCGGCAAGATCGTGATTCCGGGTGTTATAGAAAAAAACTGGGCGCGTGTTGTTGCGCTTTGCCAGGCGCATCCGGGCACATTATTTCCTGCGCTGGGGCTTCATCCTTGCTTTGCAGGCCAGCACCTATTGGATGATCTCACGGTATTGCGGCGTAGATTGACGCAGCATCCGGTGGTTGCTTTGGGGGAGATAGGGTTGGACTTTTGGCTTCCTGATGCAGATAGGTCGCGCCAGAGTGAATTGTTAGCGTCGCAGCTCGAGTTGGCTGGCGAATTTGATCTGCCGGTATTGTTGCATGTGCGAAAGGCGCATGATCAGGTTTTGAGTCTGTTGCGCCGCGCTCGACTGCGACAGGCAGGTATCGTGCATGCATTTTCGGGTAGCGATCAGCAGGCATCTCAGTATCTTGCCTTGGGGTTTAAGCTGGGGGTGGGTGGTGCTTTAACCTATGCGCGTGCGGCTCGCCTGCGTCGCCAGGTGGTTGAATTGCCATTGGATAGCTGGGTGCTCGAGACGGACGCACCGGATATGCCGTTATCGGGCCGGCAGGGGCGGGTCAACCGGCCGGATTACCTTCCTGACATCGCGGCCGTGATGGCGGCGTTACGCGCTGAGTCGGTGGACGTCGTTGCAGAACAGATTTTGCGTAATACGCAGTCCATATTGCCGTTACTGGATCGGAAGGGGGGTTAGCCTCGGCTGCGCAGAGCCATTTTTCATAAGTTGCAAGACGGCTATTGACCTGCCTGTCCATCGAGCCTCTAACGGAACGGTGCCGAGTGCTGCTGTCGTCGTGGTTTCATGTGCCGGACTGATTCCCTTCAGCTCGGCGGCGGTGGGGCTTAAGATTTGGGCTTAAGATTTGAAAAGGTCATCGAACGGATTCTCAATCTCGACAGAGATAGTCTGTTCGTAACCGGGGATGCGAATCTCTTTGTCGGTGATTTCCAGCATGTCACCTTCGAGAACGTTGTGTCCGAACAAGTAAGTCGGGCGGCTGGTACCCTGTGTGGCTTCCTGGTCGTATTCTTCGGCGCAGGCCTGTACTTCTGCAAGACGATCGCGGTAGCCGTTTAAGGTTTTATGGTCGTACTTGTTACTGAGTAGTCGGTTGACGATATGGGGCGCAATGACCGGTGCGCTAGCGTTGTTGCCGCCAAATCCTTTGGCGTTCAGGATGACAGAGTCCATGCCTTCGCTGCCGACCTCCCTGTGGGACTGCTCCAGTCGGAGATTGCTACGGTGCACGTCATCGGCGACCTTATCGAGCGTGGCGATACCCGGAAGATAACCGTATTTCCAGACACCCAGCGACATGCTGAGTTGGTCGCCGCCAGCCGTGCCTTGCGAGTGACCGAGGTAGCATTTTATCGCGCAGACATGCCAATCGGTGATGCCAAAGGCCTTGGCCGTTTCGTTAATAACATGTGACTCGGTGACGCGGTTCTGCGGGGTGCTGGTGCCGTGCGCCTGGACAAAGCTGCGCTGGCGCAGCGATTGTTCGCCAAGCATGCTGCGTACCAAGGCGGCAGACCGTGCAAGCGTGATGTAGTTGCCAACACCCGGTGCTGAGATCGACTTTTTGTGGCCGTCAGCGTTAATGAAGACTTCGGGGACTGCGCCAAATATCTGCGCCCCCAACTCGATGGCCAGATCGTCGGCACAGAGGACAATGAACTGGGACGACTCACCCATGGTAAAGCCGCAGTTGTTGGCAAACGGACGGCAGGCCTTGCGAAAGTCGTCATCGGTCAGCTCGCTCAGTCCGTCGAGGGCCATAAGGTCTTTGTTTTCGGCGAGGGCGCCCATGACGCGGAAGCCTTCGATGATCTCCGGGGTGACCGGTGAATCGCTGCCGCCGACGATAACCAGCTTGCGCCTGCCGCTACGGATGTCGTTGACGCCGCTGTTCAGGTTGTACAGAAAGGTCGCGCAGGCGCCCAGGGAGGTGCCGGTGGAGCCCAGGTTGCCGAGTAAGTAAGCGTTGATGAAGTCGGCCGGCATCTGTCCGTAGCCCAGGGGCATCTGCTTGGACGTGGTACGCTTTCCGAGGGCGGCGCTTTTGAGGAGGCCGCCGAAACCGTTGTCATCCAGCTGGCCGATAGAATTACCCGCGTACACCGCCACTTGGTCCGCGGGCAGTCGCGCACGGATCAATTCCCAAGGGATGCCGGTGGATGCAATCGCATCGGATGCACCGAACACGGTCATTTGCAGGTTGCGGGGGTGGTTGCGTGATTGGTAGAGCTCGCCGGGACGGAATCCGGTAGGCAGTTGGCCTGCAGTCTGGACCTGCGCGGTTTTATAGTCGTGGAAAATTAGATCGAGACTGCCATGCGCGCAAACTTCGGCCATGCCAAGACCAACATCTTCGACGTGCCAGTTGCTGGGGATATGCGTTGGCAAGTTTCGCTTACGCAGGGAAAAACGATATTCTTCGCAGATGGGGGTGATGCTGGCGGGGCAGTTGAACATAACCCGGTCTACATCAAAGGCATCGGAATGTATGCGGCGTATCAGCGTGTTATTGAGGATCTGCTGGCCAAATCGGTTTTCCAGTTCGCCGAGTTCAAGAGGCTGGTCGTTTTCGTCAACCAGTATGCCGCGCTTGTCTTTAACCAAGCCCATCATGGTGGCGAGTGATAACAGTGTCTGTTGCTGTTCTGCACGGCTGATTTTGTCTAGGATAATGCGGCGATAGGCGTGATGAAACGATGATCTGCCTGCCGGGTTCACGCCCCCGAAGCCAATGATGAGTGGTAAATGAGACAACGACGTAATCCTCGGAATAATGCGCGTAACGGTAATCTTCCTAGCGTAACATTCTATAAGTTGTTCCCCGTTGTGGCTAGCGATACGCGGATGAAAACCTGGCGTGATCGCCGTGTGAGGGGGGGAATAAGTGGATTTTGCGTTAAACGTTATCGAATTAGTGCTTGTGGTCGCGGTTTGAATTTTCTATAGGAGTTTTATGGTATGGGTAGGCGTGTTGCATGTATGGGTATTGTGTTGGGGTTGTTAGCCGGTTGTACCACGATTGACCCCTATACCGGTGAGGAGAAAACCAGTCAGGCAGCCAAGGGTGCTGGAATAGGAGCCTTGGCAGGGGCGGTGTTGGGCGCGGCATCGAGCAGTAAAAAAGACCGCAAGAAAGGCATTCTAACCGGTGCTCTGATCGGCGGTGGCGTCGGTGCCGGTGTCGGCTACTACATGGATCAGCAGGAAGCTGTGCTGAGGCAGGAGCTGGAAGGTAGCGGGGTTCAGGTGCAGCGGGTTGGTGATACGCTTAATTTGATCATGCCAGGAAATATCACCTTTGCCAGCGGTAAGTCGGCGTTGATTTCGGCTTTTTTGCCCGTGCTGGATTCCGTTGCCAAAATTTTGGTGCAGTTTGATAAGACGGTGCTGGATGTGGCGGGCTATACCGACAGTCAGGGCAGTTTTGAAATGAATCAAGATCTTTCCGAACAGCGGGCCGGCGGGGTGTCGCGTTATCTTGTGCGGCAGGGGGTTGATTCTGTGCGGGTGCACAGCCGGGGGCTCGGTGAGCGTGATCCTGTTGCAAGTAATGAGACAGCGGATGGCCGTGCCCAAAACAGGCGTGTTGAGCTGACGATTCGTTCTGAACAGGCAGGATAATTGAAAAAAGGAGAGGGTGACCGAGCTTGAAGGGGGGAGCTCAGTCACCCATGTTGAACCGTAATGTAACAAGTGTAACAAGAGACGATGACCGTCCTGCCAGAGGTCTCTCGGTCAGCTTCCATGCTGAAACACGTTTCCTTGTGGTTATGGGCCGGCTGGTTTCCGTATCAGCGCCGCGTCGCCTCCTTGACGTCCACCTAAAAACTATACGTGTCGATGGCGAGGGGTTACATAGGATTTATTCCTAGTTTTCAGCGGGACATTGGTCAGACGTAGAGCTGTTGCGTATCTGTGTTATCATGCGCACTTCTTCGAGGTTGGTATTTCAGGGAGAGTAGATGTATAGCGAAACCGATATAAACCGTCTGCGTTGGCATTGTCGGCGTGGGATGCTCGAGCTGGATGTGGTCTTGATTCCTTTTCTGGAAAATCGCTTCCGGTCCTTGTCGCTGACAGACCAAAAGTGCTTTGAGCAGCTGATTGCAGAAGAAGACCAGGATATTTTTAGTTGGATTATGCGCAATGCCGAGCCTGAAAATCAGGACCATAAGCGTATAGTCGACCTTATGCTGGCCAGTGTTCCGCTCTGAACGGATCAAGGTAACAACTTCCCGCGCCCTGTTCGGGGCGCTGTTTGCCAGTCATGTCGCTGCCTGCGCGGCCGTATGGCACTCCTCGCTTTCCCTCAGTATCTGTGTGCTGCTCTCTCTGGTTGTTGGTTTGCATGCGCTTCAGTGGTATCGCCGCTACATCGCCATGGAGCTAGCGGATTCGGTGACGACCATTTTCTGGAATGCAGAAGGGTTGTTTGTGCTGGATGGCACCGGCCGTGAGTGGTCGGTATTGCCGCTGGCGGATTCCGTGGTCACAACGCCGTGTCTGTGGCTCTATGTGCAGCGCTGTGACGATGGACGTCGACTGGGTATTCCGTTGATGTGGGACAGCGCTCATCCGGATGCATTGCGGCGTTTGCGGGTCATGCTGTTGCTGAAAGGTTTTGCTGAGTAGTAAGTACTCGCTACGCACTACTCGCTACAGGCGTTGCGCTTATTCGCGCCACTGATAGAGTTCGGGCGTCAGAATGGTGTCGCGCTCTTCTTGCAATAATTCCGGATAATCCAGGGTGTAGTGCAGTCCGCGACTCTCCTGGCGTCGCATGGCGGAGCGAATGATCAGCTCGGCAACCATGGCCAAGTTTCGCAGCTCCAGCAGGTCCTTGCTGACTTTATAGTTGCTGTAATACTCGGATATTTCATGTTGCAACAGCGTCGCGCGATTGAGTGCGCGTTTAAGGCGCTTATCGGTTCTGACGATGCCCACGTAATCCCACATAAAGCGTCGCAGTTCGTCCCAGTTATGTGAGATGACGACATCTTCGTCGGAGTCGGTAACCTGGCTCTCATCCCAGAAAGGTACGCCGGGTGTGGCAGCGCTGCTGTCAAGGCGATCCTGAACGTGACGTGCGGCCGCGGCGCTGTAGACGATGCACTCCAGTAGGGAGTTGCTGGCGAGGCGATTGGCGCCGTGCAGGCCGGTGAAGGCGGTTTCGCCAATGGCGTACAGGCCGTCGATATCGGTGCTGCCGGTGTTGTCGGTCATCACGCCGCCGCACGTGTAGTGAGCGGCAGGGACGACGGGAATGGGCTCTTTGCTGATATCAATTCCCAGTTCGAGGCAGCGGGTGTAAATGGTAGGGAAGTGGCTTTTTATAAAGGCTTGAGGCTTGTGGGATATATCTAAAAAGAGGCTGTCGCAGCCCAAGCGCTTCATTTCATGGTCAATGGCGCGGGCAACAATGTCGCGGGGAGCCAGTTCAAGCCGTTTATCAAAGCGCTGCATAAAGCGGCTACCGTCCGGCAGTAGCAGGTGTCCGCCTTCGCCGCGCACCGCTTCTGAAATTAGAAACGATTTGGCTTTAGGGTGATAAAGGCAGGTTGGATGGAACTGGTTGAATTCCATGTTCGCGACCCGGCAGCCTGCGCGCCAGGCCATGGCGATGCCGTCCCCGGATGCACCATCACTGTTACTGGTATATAAGTAGGCTTTACTGGCGCCACCTGTAGCCAGCACCACAAAGGGCGCCATAAAGGTGGTGATATTACCGCTCTTTTGATCCAGGACGTAGGCACCGACACAGCGGTTTTGCGCCAGGCCGAGTTTACTGCGGGTGATCAGGTCGATGGCGATGCTATGGGTATGCAGATCTATATTGGCGTGCTTTTTGGCTTGCTGAACCAAGGTTTCGGCAATGGCGCGGCCGGTCGCGTCTTCGCAATGCACGATGCGCCTGTGGCTGTGGCCACCTTCTTTGGTCAGGTGCAGTTTTCCGTCCGCTTCACGGGTAAAAGGAACGCCCTGCTCTACCAGCCATTGAATGCTTTTTGCACCGTTTTCCACGGTGTGCTGCACCGCGGGTCGCCGGCCAAGATCCGCACCCGCGACCAGGGTATCGTCAATATGGCTGCGGGTGCTGTCGGTCGGATCGCAAACGGCGGCGATGCCGCCTTGGGCCATATAGGTTGAACCGGCCGTCAGGTCACCTTTGCTCAGGACCGCGACGCGGGCCTGTTTGGCCAGCTGCAGCGCCAGAGATAAACCGGCGGCACCGCTACCGATAACAAGCACATCGTAATGAATCTCTTTGTTCATTAGCCTACCCATATGGCTGCGAGGTGTACGGTTGCCTGTATCGTTCGAGCACCGCCTCGGCCTGTTAAAAAGCCGATAGAATACCACAACGTTTTTTTTATCACGATCGCTCTGGCGGGTCGGAACTTACCCTGAAGGATGTGTTCCTACCTAGTACCTGTTTTCTATGGCAGCAGTTGTTTGCTTGCTTAGGGGGCCTCTTGGTCGGTTAGTGTGCCTGTTTATTGGTCTAGGCGTACGGTGGATAGGGGGACCATCGCGGCGTTATCGGGTTTTCTGGTGCCTGATTGGAACTCCTGCGCGGGGTTGTTGTATAAGGGAAGCGTTAGATGTAGCGTTGGCTTACAGAGCCAGCGGTTTATCGTAGACCGAGCCGAATCGAAGGGGCCAGACGGATTGTTACAGGGAACAGATTCCCCGACGGACCAGCAGTTGGTCGTGCGGGTGCAACAAGGTGATAAGCGGGCTTTCGACCTGTTGGTAAAGAAATACCAGCACAAGATTGTCGGGTTGGTGGGACGTTATGTTTACGATCAGCACGAAGCGCTGGATGTGTCCCAGGAAGCATTCATAAAAGCCTACCGGGCGCTGCCGCGCTTTCGAGGCGATAGCGCCTTTTATACGTGGTTGTATCGTATAGCGATTAATACCGCCAAAAATCATTTGGTTGCTAAAGGGCGTAGGCCGCCCGATGTCGATGTGAGTGTAGAGGATGCCGAGTTCTATGACAGTCATCGAGGGTTGAAGGAGATCGAAAATCCGGAGAACCAGCTGTATATGCGCGAGCTCGAGGCGGTGGTGAACACGGCACTTGAGCGGTTGCCCGAAGACCTTCGAACGGCACTGACGCTCAGGGAATTTGAAGGTATGAGTTATGAAAACATCGCCCAGGTCATGAACTGCCCGGTGGGGACGGTTCGGTCACGTATATTTCGTGCTCGGGAAGCGGTGGACAAAGCGATACAGCCGATCATCAATTGATATGTCGGTAATAGGGGGTGGTCAAATTGAGTGACAATGTGAAGGAGTCCCTGTCGGTATTGATGGATGGCGAGAGTTCCGAGCTGGAGGCCAGACGTCTGATTCAGCAGGTTGATGATGAGACTGCGGGCACCTGGGCGCGTTATTGCGCGGCGCGATCGGTCATGCATGGCGAGTCCATCAGCCATGCCGGTTTTGATCTCAGCGTACGGGTCAGTGACGCGTTACAGCGTGAGCCCGCATTAGCCTGTGAATTTGCGTCACCCCGTGCCGAGTTGTTTCGGGGTGTCTGGAAGTCGCTGGCCAGCGCTGCGGTCGCGGCGACGGTCACCGGTGTGGTTATTTTCGGTGCGCAGTCGTATCAGGGGGTGCACGTCGGAGCCGCTGCGTCACAGGCCGCGTTTGTGTTGCCAGGCCCCTCGCCTATGTCGCCAGAATTACTGCGGGCGCAGTATGGACGCTCCGCTGATAGCGTTGGCCGGATTGAGACGGATGTGATTCGTCTTTCCTACGGCATGGAGCATTATATTAATCAGCATCATGCCCTGATTCGTTCTGCACAGCCGCGCTGGACGGCGCATTGGCTACCCAAAGGTTTTGAAGCGATTCGGCACAGTGTGATGCCTGATTCTGAGGTGATCCTGTACAGTAACGGCCGCACGGCTATCACGGTGACCATCGAGCCTAATGGGCGGCAGCGAGCCGAGGCCGGGGCGATGCAAAACGGTGAAACCGTGGCGCTGGGTAAGCCTGTGGCGAATCAGTTTGTTACGGTAGTTGGGGATATTCCGCTGATGATCGCCGATCGCGTGGCAACGTCGGTCGATCGACTGGCACGCTGAGCGATAGGGTTGCTAAGCGAAATGGTTAGTAAACGGTAGGTTTGTTACATGCTGTCGCTGTTAAGCGATCTTGTGTAAACGCTATTATGCTAAGCGAAATGGTTAAAGAGGCGCAGGCTTTATGCTGGAAGAAACGGGTACCGTGAGCCGGGTTGAGGCAGGCAGTGTTTGGGTTGAGACCATTCGTCAAAGTGCCTGTGAAGGCTGCCGAGCCAGCAAGGGCTGTGGACAGAAAGCCCTTGCCTCGATCGGGCAAGGCAAGCGTTTTCAGGTCAAAGTCAAAAACCCCCGCCAGCTTATTTTGCATAACGGTCAGTCCGTGGTGTTGGGGCTGGAGGACTCGGCGCTGTTGAGCGCGTCGGCCTTGGTCTATTTGTTGCCGTTGTTGTTGATGTTGGGAGCGGCCATATTGGCGGATAGTCTGACGGGTTCCGAAGGCCTGACGATTCTTTCTGCGTTGGCGGGTTTAGCCGCAGGCATGCTGGTGGCTCGGCTGCTGGCATCTCGCCGCCAGAACCAGTGCCGGTTTGAGCCGGAGATTCTTCGAACGACACCGTAACGGCGGTCCATTGAGCTCGATTCGGGCTCACCTTACTTTCTTGTCTGGAGTGAATTACATGAGAAAAGCCACTGTATATCGCTGGACGGTTATGTCCCTCTTCCTGTCATGTCTGGCGCTGCGCGTACAGGCCGCTGCGCTGCCCGATTTTACGGGCCTGGTAAAGCAGGCGTCGCCGGCGATCGTCAATATTAGCTCGCAGCAAAATGGTGACAGTAGCGAGAAAACGCCTTACGGGCATGGTCAGCCGGAAGATATTCCGGACATCTTCAAGCACTTTTTTGGTGAGCGAGGCTTTAACGATCCTCGGCGCCGGCATGGGAAGTCGTTAGGCTCTGGCTTTATTATCTCTTCGGATGGCTATCTGCTGACCAACCATCACGTGGTCAAGGATGCCGACGAAATTATTGTGCGGCTGAGCGACAGGCGGGAGCTGGAGGCGCGGTTGGTTGGCGCCGATGCGCGTTCCGACCTGGCGTTGTTGAAAATAGAGGGTGAGGGTTTTCCGACCGTCAAATTGGGCGATTCTGATCTGCTTGAAGCGGGTGAATGGGTGCTGGCGATCGGTTCACCGTTCGGGTTTGATCACACCGTGACCGCTGGTATTGTCAGTGCAACGGGGCGTAGTCTCGCCAATGAAAACTATGTGCCGTTTATCCAGACCGACGTGGCGATTAATCCGGGCAATTCCGGGGGGCCGTTGTTCAACCTGAAGGGCGAAGTGGTCGGTATTAATTCGCAGATCTATACCCGCTCCGGTGGTTTTATGGGGCTGTCTTTCGCCATTCCCATCACGATGGCCATGGATGTTGTCGGGCAGCTGCGGGAGCGCGGGCATGTCGCGCGCGGCTGGCTCGGGGTCATTATTCAGGAGGTCAATAAAGACCTGGCGGAGTCATTTGGTCTGGATAAGCCGCGCGGGGCGCTGATCGCCAAAGTACTCCCTGACAGTCCTTCCGCCGACTCCGGCTTACAGGAAGGGGACATCATTGTGACCTTTAATGGTGAGCAGGTGGAGCGATCTGCTGAATTGCCGCAGATGGTTGGTCTGGTCCGGCCCGGGAAAACGGTTAACCTGGGGGTTATTCGTAATGGCAAGGCGAAGGATATCCGCTTGAAAGTGGGTGATCTGCCCGGTGACGGCGAGTTGCAGCGGGCTGCTGGTAGCGCGCTGCCGGAGAAAAACCGCTTGGCCATCAGCGTTGCAGCGCTGGAAAGTGAGCGTAAGGCCAAATGGAATATTACCGGTGGCGTCGTCGTACGCTCAATTGAGGCGGGACCCGGTGCCGATGCAGGGCTGGTCGTGGGCGATGTGATTACAATGCTGAACGGTAAAGCGATCGACAGTATCGAGCGCTTCCATAGCCTGGTGTCTGAATTGCCGAAAGGCCGTGCGGTACCGATGCGAATCGTGCGGCGGGGCAGTCCGCTCTTTCTTCCTATCAAGGTGCAATGATTCAGCGCCGTGATCGAACAGCCTTTGAGTATTCGACAGGGCGTTGGCGCCCTGTCGAAAACGGCAAAATCATAGCCCCGGCAGCTGAAATACGGTAGACTCCCGCGTTTTCTTTCCGTTGGTCGACGCTTGTTGCGGCCGCGCAAATGTGACCTAGGTTTCCTAAGGGTGTGCTGTGAGTGACCTGAAACATATTCGTAACTTTTCTATTATCGCCCATATCGACCATGGCAAATCGACGCTGGCTGATCGTTTTATCCAGATGTGCGGTGGGCTGAGCGACCGGGAGATGTCCTCCCAGGTGCTGGATTCCATGGATATCGAGCGCGAGCGTGGTATTACCATCAAGGCGCAGAGCGTGACCCTTGATTATCGGGCTAACGATGGGGAAACCTATCAGCTGAACTTTATCGATACCCCCGGGCACGTCGATTTTTCCTATGAAGTTTCCCGCTCACTGGCGGCCTGCGAAGGGGCGTTGCTGGTCGTGGATGCGGCTCAGGGCGTCGAAGCCCAGTCGGTGGCTAACTGCTACACCGCTATTGAGCAGGGGCTCGAGGTGGTACCGGTTCTGAACAAGATGGACCTGCCGCAAGCAGAGCCCGAGCGGGTCAAGCGTGAAATCGAAGAAGTGATCGGCATCGATGCGCAGGATGCCGTGGCCGTCAGCGCGAAGAGTGGCATGGGTGTCGATGACTTGCTGGAGCAGCTGGTTGCGTTGATACCGCCCCCGGAGGGGGATATCAATGCACCGCTACAGGCACTGATTATCGACTCCTGGTTTGATAATTACCTGGGCGTTGTTTCGCTCGTGCGCGTTATGCAGGGAACGCTGCGTAAAAAAGACAAGATTCTGGTTAAATCCACCAAGCAGGCCTACCAGGTGGAAGGCATCGGCGTGTTTACCCCTAAGCGCAAGGAAACCGGCGTGTTGCGCGCCGGTGAAGTCGGCTACGTCGTTTCTGGCATCAAAGACATTCACGGGGCACCGGTCGGCGATACCCTGACCATGGCCAAAACCCCTGATATTGCCAGCCTGCCCGGCTTTAAGCGGGTCAAGCCCCAGGTCTATGCCGGTATGTTCCCGGTAAGCTCCGACGATTTTGAAGATTTTCGTGACGCCCTGAATAAGCTGACCCTGAACGATGCCTCGCTGTTCTTTGAACCCGAATCCTCCGATGCGTTGGGGTTTGGTTTCCGCTGTGGATTCCTCGGCATGCTACATATGGAGATCATTCAGGAGCGCCTTGAGCGGGAATACGATCTGGATCTTATCACCTCCGCCCCAACGGTTATCTACCAGGTGGAGATGAACTCCGGCGAAGTGATCTACGTCGACAGTCCGTCAAAGCTGCCGGATATGGGGTCGATCCGCGAAATGCGCGAGCCCATCGCCAGGGTCAATATTCTCGTCCCGCAGGAATATCTGGGTGCGGTTATTACCCTCTGCGTAGGTAAACGCGGCGTACAGAAAGAGTTGAACTACACGGCGAACCAGGTGGCCTTGACCTACGAGATCCCGATGAGTGAGGTCGTGATGGATTTCTTCGATAGGTTGAAGTCGGCCAGTCGCGGCTATGCATCGCTGGATTACAGCTTTGATCGCTTTGAAGCGGCGAGCCTGGTCCGTCTCGACGTCCTTATCAACAGCGAACGCGTCGATGCACTTGCGGTCATTATGCACCGGGATAATGCGGAGTACCGTGGACGCTCCCTGACCGACAAGATGAAAGAGTTGATTCCGCGTCAAATGTTTGATGTGGCTATTCAGGCGGCCATCGGCGGCAAGATCGTTGCGCGCAGTACCGTGAAGGCGTTGCGTAAGAACGTGATCGCTAAGTGTTACGGTGGCGATGTCAGCCGTAAGAAAAAGCTGCTGCAGAAGCAGAAAGAAGGTAAAAAACGCATGAAGCAGATTGGGCGCGTTGATGTGCCTCAGACCGCTTTCCTGGCCGTACTCAAAATGGATAGCTAAGCATATGGATATCGATTTTGCACTGGTTCTGGTGATCGCCGTTGCTGTCTCGGGGGCCATCTGGCTGTTCGACATGGCCCTACTGGCTCCAAAGCGCAAGCTGGTCGTGGCGACAGCGAATGCACAGGCGGCTGCGCCGTTGGATGAAAACACCCAGCGGCAGGTGGCTCCCGAGCCTGTTATGGTGGAATACGCCAAATCCTTTTTCCCGGTTCTGGCGCTGGTTCTTGTTTTGCGTTCTTTTCTGGTGGAGCCCTTTCAGATCCCCTCCGGCTCGATGCTGCCGACCCTCGAAGTGGGGGACTTTATTCTGGTGAATAAATACCACTACGGGCTACGGCTGCCGGTCGCTGGCACGAAGGTGCTGGCGATCAACGAGCCTAAGCGCGGTGATGTGGTGGTATTCAAGTATCCCAAGGATCCCCGTATCAATTACATCAAACGGCTGGTGGGCATGCCCGGCGATCGCGTTCGCTATGCCGATAAGCAGCTGTCGATCAATGGTCAGCCCGTACCGTTGAGTAAGCTGGCGGATACCACCCAGCAGCGGCTTCTACTGGAAAAACTGGGTGAGGCCGAACATGAAATTTGGAACCACCATACCTATCCCAGACAGGCGATGGAGTGGGTGGTGCCTGAAGGTCACTACTTTATGATGGGCGATAACCGGGACAACAGTAACGACAGCCGTTTCTGGGGCTTTGTGCCGGATAAACTTATTGTCGGTAAGGCTTTCGCGGTATGGATGCACTGGGAGTCCTGGTTCACCGTACCAAGCTTTAGCAATAATGGTTACATAAAGTAACGGTTATATAAAATAGCGCTTATATAAAGCCCCGGCTTTTAAACGCATGGTGATGCGTTGATCGATGGTGCTTGCAAGTTTGTTCGTCGAACGCACAGGAGTAGTCAGGTATGAGCGCTAAGTGGCAGCACAACCAGGCGGGCTGGACTTTTACGGGTTTGCTGTTTGTCTTGCTTGTCAGTGGTATCTTTTTGTCGGTCGCCTTTAAGCTGGGGCCGCATTATGCCGATCATTACACGCTGAACACGATCATGGAGGAGGTGGTGGCGGATCGTCAGTTAATTGGCAAGAAAACGTTCGACGTCGAGGCGGCGATACGCAAACACCTGAATATGAATAATATGCATTTGCCAAAGGATTTTCTGAGCATCAAACGTGACCAGGGTGATGTAACGCTGAGCGTTAATTATGTGATCCAAGAACCCTTGTTTTATAACGTCGATGCGTTAATTACGTTTAGCGATACTTATGTAGGACAACCTCTTTGAATGATTCTCTAGCCCGATTACAGCGGGTACTGGGGTACCGATTTAACGATCTTTCCCATCTCGAACTGGCACTGACCCACCGCAGTTGCGGTAAGCGTAATAACGAGCGGCTGGAGTTTCTGGGCGACTCCATCGTTAACTTTGTGATTGCCGATGCCTTGTTCCGGCAGTTTCCGAGTGCAAAAGAAGGGCAACTGAGCCGCTTACGTGCCCGTTTGGTAAAAGGCGTGACCCTGGCCGAACTCGCGCGCGAGATGGCGTTTGGCGAACACCTGCGCTTAGGCACGGGTGAGCTGAAAAGCGGCGGTTTTAAGCGTGAATCCATCTTGGCCGATGCGGTCGAAGCGGTGATCGGTGCGATCTATCTCGACAGTGGGCTCGAGCCGTGCCGGGAACGTATCGAAGCCTGGTTTGGCAGCCGACTGGCGGCATTATCGCTGGACGATACGCAAAAAGACGCAAAAACGCGCTTGCAGGAGTTTCTCCAGGCGCGCAAAGTCGCACTGCCGCAATACCTGCTGCAGGGTGTTGAGGGCGAAGCCCATGATCAGGAGTTTACCATTGAGTGCCAGGTTGACCTGTTGAGTAAGCCGAGCACCGGGCGCGGCGGTAGTCGCCGCATCGCCGAGCAGAAAGCGGCACGACAAGCATTGATCTTACTGGGTGCCGAGGAAAAAGCATGACCGACCAGCCAAATGACGCCCTGAATAACGATCCGCAACCGGGGGGTGAGGCAACGCCGAACCGTTGTGGGTATGTTGCCATTGTGGGACGGCCGAATGTGGGTAAGTCCACGCTTTTGAACCGTATCCTTGGCCAGAAACTGAGTATTACCTCACGCAAACCGCAGACAACCCGGCATCAGATTCTCGGCATTAAAACCGAAGCGGACGTTCAGGTTGTTTACGTCGATACGCCCGGGCTGCATAAAAATCAGGAAAAGGCGATCAACCGCTATATGAATCGGGCGGCCAGTTCGGCGCTTAAGCACGTTGATCTGGTCATCTTTATGGTCGATCGGACCCGCTGGACCGACGAAGATGAAGCCGTGTGCGAAAAAGTGCGTAGCGCCAAATGTCCGGTGCTGCTGGTAGTGAATAAAGTCGACCGGCTGGACGACAAGCAGTGGTTGCTGCCCCACTTGCAGACGCTGGCTGAAAAGATGGCGTTTGCTGAAATAATCCCCACATCCGCCAAGCTCGGTCAGAATGTTGAGCAGCTAGAAGCGGCGGTTGCCGCCCGACTCCCTGAGGGGGTTCATTTTTATCCTGAAGATCAGATCACCGACCGTAGCTCACGTTTTTTGGCGGCGGAGCTGGTGCGAGAGAAAATCATGCGTCAGCTCGGTGATGAGCTGCCCTACGAGATGACGGTGGAGATCGAAGAGTTCTCCCGTGAAGGGCAGGTGTTGCATATCGGCGCCTTGATTCTGGTTGAGCGTAAGGGGCAGAAGATTATCGTGATCGGCAATGGCGGTGAGCGAATCAAGCAGATCGGCCAGGATGCGCGCAAGGATATGGAGACCATGTTTGACTCCAAGGTCATGCTGCGCCTCTGGGTCAAAGTGAAAAGCGGTTGGTCGGACGATGAACGTGCCATGCGCACCCTGGGGTATGACGACGTCTGAACGCATTGAGGGGCAGCCGGCTTTTGTGTTGCACAGCCGCCCCTACCGCGAGAGCAGCTGCCTCGTGGATTACCTGACACCGGGACATGGTCTTGTGCGTGCGGTCGTGCGAGGCGTGCGCAAGCCCCGTTCACGGACTCGTCAGGCCGTACAGCCCTTTGTCGCGCTGCAGATCGGCTGGGCCGGCCGCGGGGAACTCAAGACGCTGCTGGGCGGCGAGACCGATGGTCCGGCGCTCTTGCGTTCCGGTCGCCGTCTTCTGTGTGGCTTTTATCTCAATGAACTCCTTTGCCGGCTACTGCGTAACAGCGATGCGAGCGCACGGCTGTTTGCCCTGTACCGTTTTTCCCTCGAGGAGCTGGCGAATTCACAGGTCGAAGAAGAGATCGTCCTGCGTCTGTTTGAGCGCCAGTTGCTGGCGGAGATCGGTAGCGGCCTCGAATTAACGCAGGATACCCAGGGCGCCCCCCTGCAGCAGGAACGGCTGTATCGCTTTGATCCACAGCAGGG
Source organism: Motiliproteus sp. (assembly GCA_041586615.1). Classification (GTDB taxonomy): domain Bacteria; phylum Pseudomonadota; class Gammaproteobacteria; order Pseudomonadales; family Balneatricaceae; genus Motiliproteus. The sequence goes on from JBFGZS010000020.1 coordinate 40,984, forward strand.
TTTTTTGCGTAGCCGAGAAACAACCGATACACTGCGCGCCACATTGTTTCGGGGTGCCAGCCTGTTGGCCATCGGCCAAGACCACTATAGCGATGCGGGTATACGCCGGGATGCCAAGCGATTGATGCGCCAGGCGCTGGCTGAATTGCTCGGTGGTGAGTCCTTAAAGAGTCGGCAGCTGTTTTCCCGCCCCGGTCCGTTTGTGGCGCCAGCGAATAACGAGAATTAGGCCCTATGATTCTGGGAATCGGTACCGATATTGTTCGAATAGACCGGATGATGCAGGCGCTTTCGCGTCATCCACAGCGTTTTGCGGCCAGAATTCTCTCGGCAAGAGAGCTGGAACGCTTCAACCGCCATGCCCAGCCCGCGCGGTTTTTGGCCAAACGTTTTGCGGTGAAAGAGGCGGCAGCGAAGGCGCTGGGTACCGGTATTGCGCAAGGGGTCTCCTGGCAGCATATCGATCTGGAGCACGATTCACTGGGTGCCCCCCGGCTGTGTCTGACCGATCGCGCCCTGGCGCTGTCACAGCAACAGGGTGTTACGGCAATGCATATCAGCTTGTCGGATGAAAAAGAGTATGTCGTGGCATTTGTCGTACTGAGTAATTGAGCAAACGGTGATGGACAGGGTTGGCAATGACCGCCCGGTTTTGGTGACAGGCATGGGTGACATGCGCGGAAGAAGGTGAACATATGAACGTTGAATTTCCGACAATCGAATCGTATATCGGTCATACACCGCTGGTTAGGTTGCAGCGAATGCCCGGAAAGACCACGAATACCATCCTGGTAAAACTGGAAGGCAATAACCCGGCCGGTTCGGTGAAAGACCGCCCTGCGCTGAGTATGATTAACCTGGCCGAGCAACGGGGGGAAATTCAACCCGGTGACACCCTGATTGAAGCGACCAGCGGCAACACCGGTATCGCTCTGGCCATGGCGGCGGCGATCAAGGGCTATCGAATGATCTTGATCATGCCTGCGCATATGAGTGCCGAGCGTAAGAGTGCCATGACCGCCTACGGTGCCGAGCTGATTGACGTGTCCAAAGAAGCGGGTATGGAAGGCGCACGGGATCTGGCGCTGCAGATGCAAGCGGAGGGTAAGGGTAAGGTGTTGGATCAGTTTTCCAACCGTGATAACCCGGTCGCTCATTACCAGGGGACCGGCCCCGAAATCTGGCAGCAGACCCAGGGCCGCATCACGCACTTTGTCAGCTCGATGGGTACCACGGGGACCATCATGGGCGTTTCCCAATATTTAAAAGAGCAAAACCCGGCGGTACAGATTGTGGGGTTGCAACCCGAAGACGGCGCCAGTATCCCCGGTATCCGTCGCTGGCCAGCGGCCTACCTGCCGAAGATTTTTGATCGCACTCGGGTCGACCGTGTCCTCGATATGGGCCAGCAAGAAGCGGAGCTGACCATGCAGGAATTGGCGCGTCAGGAAGGTATTTTCTGTGGCGTGTCTTCCGGCGGTGCGGTTGCCGGAGCGCTGCGGCTGTCCCGCGAGTTAGACAATGCGGTTATTGTCTGCATTGTCTGTGACCGTGGTGATCGTTACCTTTCCACCGGTGTGTTTGACCCGACTGAACAGGGTTGAACCCCCGCGATATAAGCGAATAATCATGCCAGAATTTTCGGGTGGCCCCGTCCACTTTTTTGACACGCCCGAAGAACGCCAAGACCCGCATGCGGAGACAGGAACGCGCGTTTCCGATACGGCTATAACAATAATGAAAGGTCCCTGGCGATCATTTTAGGAAGGAGCAACCTGTTGCTATGGTAAAGGTACGTGAAGATCATCCTATTCACGACGATGGATCCGTTAACCTCGATTTGTGGCTGAAACGGATTCAAAAAGACAACAATATTGTCGATGTCGAACAAATTTTACGCGCCTGCGCACTGAGCCGCAAAGCCCACGACGCGTCCGAAGCACAAGAAGATATCTGGACCGATAATAATCCCGGTAGCTACCGGACGGGTCTCGAGATGGCTGAGATCCTGGCGGATCTGAAGCTGGACCAGGAAGCACTGGTCAGTGCCATTCTTTACCGCAATGTGCGAGAACGTAAGTTGTCTCTCGCGGAGGTTAAAGATCAGTTCGGTGAGGGTGTCGCCAAACTGATCGATGGCGTGTTGCAAATGGCCGCCATCGGCGCGCTGGTGCACCCGACACCGAATAGCGTGTTCGGCCAGTCCGAGGGACAGCTGGACAATGTCCGTAAGATGTTGGTCACCATGATCGACGATGTTCGGGTGGCGCTGGTCAAGCTGGCCGAGCGAACCTGTGCGATCCGGGCGGTAAAAACCGGCGACCGCAAAAAACGTTACCACGTCGCGCGCGAAGTGTTTGATGTGTACGCGCCACTGGCTCATCGTTTGGGAATCGGTCATATCAAATGGGAGCTCGAAGACCTCAGCTTCCGTTACTTGCAGCCCAATGCTTACAAGCAGATCGCGTCACTGCTCGATGAAAAACGCCTCGATCGCCAGCAGTTTATCGAAGATGTCCTGACCCGGTTACGCGGCGAGCTGGCGAAGGTGGGTATCAGCGGTGACCTGATGGGCCGTGCCAAGCATATCTACAGTATCTGGCGCAAAATGCAGCGCAAGAATGTCGAATTCTCGCAGATTTACGATGTGCGCGCCGTACGTATCCTGGTACCCAAAGTATCCGATTGTTATGCGGTACTGGGGATCGTGCATGGTCTGTGGAAAAACGTCCCCGACGAATTTGATGACTATATCGCCTCGCCGAAGAAAAACGGTTACCGGTCTCTACATACCGCGGTGATCGGTCCGCAGGGTAAGGTACTGGAAATCCAGATCAGAACGTCAGAGATGCATGAAGACGCCGAGTTGGGGGTCTGTGCGCACTGGCTGTACAAGGGCACGGATACCGCCAGCAAAACCGACAGTTACGAAAGTAAGATCGCCTGGTTACGCCAGGTTCTCGAATGGCACGAGGACGTGGGCAGTGTGAATGAATTTGTGGATCAGTTTCGTGCCGATGCTGAACACGAGCGTATCTATGCCTTTACGCCGGAAGGGCATGTCGTGGATTTGCAATTCGGTTCGACGCCGCTGGATTTCGCCTACCGGGTGCACACCAAAATTGGCCACCGTTGCCGCGGCGCGAAAGTAAACGGCAAGATCGTCACCCTCAGCTTTAAGCTCAAGACCGGCGACCAGGTCGAAATTATGACCGGGCGTGAAGAGAGCCCGAGCCGCGACTGGCTGAACAGCAACCTGGGTTTTATTACCTCGTCCCGGGCCCGGTCCAAAGTCCGGCACTGGTTTAAAGAACAGGATCGTGAGCAGAATATGCTGGATGGTCGGCAGATGGCCGAGCGGGAGATGAAGCGCCTGGCGTTAACCGGTATCGACTACAGCGCACTGGCGGATAATCTCGGCTTCGGTGAGCGCGATGATATGTTTGCTGCCTTGGGCGCCGGCGATCTGCGTCTGACACAGATTATTGGCTCGGCGCAGCGGTTGGTGGAAATACCGCGTCAATCCAAACAGCTGGATCTGGCGCTACCCCCGGGGCGCAAGAACAAGGCCCGCAAGGACGATGTGCATATCTCCGGGGTGGGTAATCTGCTGACCAGCATGGCCAGCTGCTGTAAACCGGTGCCGGGAGACCCCATTATTGGTTATATCACCCTGGGTCGCGGCGTATCGATTCACCGTCAGGATTGCGCGAATGCCTTGCAGCTGCAGGAAAAAGAGCAGGAGCGGATCATCGAGGTCAGTTGGGGCGAAGAGGAGGGCAGCACGTACCCTGTCGACGTCTTGGTCGATGCTTACGACCGTCCCGGACTCCTGAAAGACATCATGACGGTGATGGCCAATGACCGGGTCAACGTCGTGGCCGTCAATACCCTGACCGATAAAAAACGTAATACGGCACGCTTGCTGATGACCCTGGAAATTCACAAGCTGGAGGATCTTGGTCGCTTGATGGACCGTATTGGTCAGCTGAGTAATGTTATGGACGTGCACCGGCTGGCGTCCGGGAGCCAGGGGTGACGAGGATGCATAGCTTAAATGATCTGCTGCGTCTGATGGCCTGCCTGCGGGACCCGCAACAGGGCTGTCCCTGGGATCTGAAGCAGGACTTTGACTCCATCGTGCCGCACACGTTGGACGAGGTCTATGAAGTGATCGATACCATCGAGCGTCAGGATTACCCCCATCTGGGTGATGAGCTGGGTGACTTGCTGTTTCAGGTGGTCTTCTACGCGCGATTAGCCGAAGAGGCCGGTTATTTCAACTTTTCGGACGTGGTCGCGGGTCTGACCGAAAAGCTGCTACGACGGCATCCGCACCTGTTCCCTGCCGGCACGTTGCAGAGTTTTGGCCAGGGTAGCGACCTTGATGAGGCGACGATCCGTGCTAATTGGGAGCGTATCAAACGCCAGGAACGGGCCGGTAAATCTGCGCAGGAACAAACGCCGGTTGATGCCTCCGCGCTGGCGGATATTCCCGCTGCACTGCCTGGGCTGTTGCGGGCGCATAAATTACAAAAGCGTGCCGCCAGTGTCGGCTTCGACTGGTCCGAACTGGCCCCGGTGCTGGATAATCTGGCCGGGGAGCTGGTGGAGTTGCGCGAGGCGGTCGCCAGCGGCGATCGCACACACATCGCCGATGAACTGGGTGATCTGCTGTTCTCCTGTGTGAACCTGTCCCGCCATCTGGGCGAAGATTCGGAGCAGGTGCTGCGCGCCGCGAACCGTAAATTTGAAACCCGATTCCGCCGGGTCGAAGCGTTGGCTCGTGAGCAGCAGGTTGATATGAACAACGCGGACGAGGCGCTGCTGGACCAACTCTGGCAGCAGGCCAAGCGGCAGTTGCGCGGCTAGAACGCCTCCTTGAGGCGGCTAGGTGCTAAAACGACGTTGCTGGTTAGGCAGGGTATTCTCAATCTCCTAGTCTGGAATACCAAACCCTTTGCGCAGCATGTTCAGCTTGAGCAGGCCGGCGACGCTGATGGCGTCGGTGATCTTCCCGGTCATGACCCAGTCGATGGCGTCACTCAGCGGCAGGCGACGAATCACCAACTCTTCGGTATCTTCAAATTCTGTTTCTCCCTCGGTCAATTGCTGGGCGAGGTACACGATCCCTTCTTCATCGGTGACCGAGTTGGAGGTGTGCAGGCGCATCAGTTCGGTCAGGGATTGGGCGCGCAGCCCCGTTTCTTCACGTAGTTCACGCAGCGCGCCGTCTTGTGGTTCTTCCTGAAGCGGTTGCCCCCCCATCGGAATCTCCCAGCTGTAGGCGCTCAAGGCGTAGCGGTACTGGCCGACCAGCCAGGTATAACCGTCGTTGTCCACCGGGATGATGCCGATGGCCCGGTTACGGAATTTTACCAGCCCATAGATCCCCTCGGTTCCCGCCGGGGTGAGCACCTGATCTTCACGGATGCGCAGCCAGGGGTTTTCATAAATCAGGCGGCTCGCCAGTGTCGTCCAGGGGTTCCGAGTGTGGCTCATAGTCGCGCTCCGCAGGGATTGGTGTGGCAGGTTGATTGGATGGCCTAATTGAAGAGGATGGCCTAACTGAATACCGCGCTGATAACAGAAGATCTGCGGCACAGCATAAAAGAGCGGTGCGTGTGGGTAAACCGCTATCGGCGGCTAAATGTCACCACCTATTGCCCACAAATACCGGGGATAATGGTGTGGATAAATATTGGATAATCCGCTGTAGCCCCCGTGGTTACAGGTGTGGCGTTGTGTGGGTAATCGCTGAGCAACGCCGTCGCGTGCCGGTAAACGGCGCTGAGTAAATTGCGAATAGCGCGGCGCACGGTAAAGAAGAGACTGTTACAATCTGCCCTTGCATTTTTGTACTTTTAACCAGATAAGGGAGCGTATTGATGCGAATGGGTAAAGGGCGAGTGAGACAAGTTGCGGCATTGCTGATGCTGGCTTGGATGGGGTCGTGGGTCCAGGCTGCTGGACCGGCGCTGACCTACGATGGCGTGCGTTATGAGGGCGATAATCTGCCGGCGGCCGTTGGGCGGGCGTTATATGAGCTGGAACAACAGGTTAATAATCAACGCCAGCAGGTGTTGGACAATTATGTGGCCAATCGGTACCTGGAGGAGGAGGCTGCGCGGCAGAAAAAAGATCCGCAACAGCTTCAGCACGAGTTGCTGGGTGTGGCGGCGCCCGATGAAACTCAGATAAAGGCGTTCTTCGATGCGAACCGGCAACGAATACCGGGAACCTTAGAGCAGATGCGCCCTGAAATTGCCACGTACCTGGAAAACCAGGCCATGATCGCCCGCCAGCGGGAGCTGATGGCGCGAATCGCTCGCGAAAAAGGTTACCGCGTTGACTTACCGCTGCCGGCGCCCCTGCGTGTGGATGTCGTTACCCAAGGCTACCCCAGCAAAGGCGCTGAGGATGCGCCGGTCACGCTGGTCGAGTTTGCCGACTATCAGTGTCCGCATTGCCGGGATGCTCAGCCCGTGATTCAGCGTCTTGAGGAGCAATACAAGGGGCGCCTGCGGGTGGTGTATCGCGACTTTCCCATTAACGCCTCGGGTATTTCGCGCCGAGTGGCTGAAGCCGCGGTCTGTGCAGACGAACAGGGGCAGTTTTGGGCGTTCAATCAGCTGGCCTTCGAGCGCCAGCGTTATCTGAGCACCGTGACGCCGCAGATGCTGGCCGATGAACTGGCGCTGGATGCGGATAAATTCAGTGCCTGTCTGGGCCAGGATGCGCCTAAAGCGAAGGTTGCCGCTTCGGCGAGTGAAGCACGCGAGCTCGGATTGACCAGCACGCCGTCGTTTTTCGTTAACGGCTTAGCGTTGCCTCACACGCATGACGATCTGGAAGTGGCGTTGCGGCGAATGATTGATGCGGAGCTGAACGCGCAGAACGATTAACCTCGCGCGGCGTTACGCCACGGCGGTTCATCCATGAGCCGCTTATTAAGGCAGCATTATTTACTTGGAATTACGCTGTTGCCTTAATTATGGGCATCAACCCGCGCGTTGTGACGGGACACATGACACTATTAAGGCGGCATTTTTTGCTCGGTACTACGTTGCCGCCTTACTAGGCGGTCTAGCGTCGGTGCGACGTGTGCATCATGGCTGTGACGGGCTTGCCGGCACGGGATGCTCGCTTTGTTGCAGATTCCACATGTGCGCATAATGCCCCTCGCGTGCCAGAAGCGCTTGATGCTGGCCGGTTTCGACGATACGGCCGTTATGCAGCACGACGATATTATCAGCATCAACGATGGTTGACAGACGGTGGGCGATGACCAGGCTGGTACGGTTCTCGGCGGCGTCGTTGATCGCATCGACAATGGCCCGCTCGGATGCGCTGTCCAGTGCCGACGTGGCTTCGTCGAACAGCAAAATGGGCGGATTTTTGAGTAACACCCGGGCAATGGCGATGCGTTGTTTCTCGCCACCGGATAGTTTTAATCCGCGCTCGCCTACCCGCGTCTCGCCGCCTTGGGGGAGGTTGGCGATAAACGTGTCAAGCTGTGCCAGGCGTATAACACGTTGAATGTCAGCATCGCTGGCATCGGGTCGTCCGTAGGCGATGTTGTGGGTAATGGTGTCGTTGAAGAGGACCGTATCCTGAGGCACGACGCCAATGGCTCGACGCAGGCTGTCCTGCGTGACTTGGTCGATGGCCTGTCCGTCGATTTCAATCTTGCCGGCATTGATCGTGTAAAAACGAAACAGCAGCCGTGCCAGGGTCGATTTTCCGGAGCCGCTGGCGCCGACCAGGGCTATTTTCTGCCCGGGTTCGGCGCTGAACGAGATATCGTGCAGGATCTGGCGATCGGGAGCGTAACCGAAATCAACATGCTGGAAGCGGATGCGCCCGGCACTGACCACCAGGGGCTTGGCGTCGGCGGCATCGACAATGGCTACGGGCTTGCGCAGCAAGGCGAACATGTTTTCGATATCGGTCAGGGCACGGCGGACTTCCCGATAGACCATGCCGAGAAAATTCAGCGGCATAAACAGTTGCAGCACATAGGCATTGATCATAACCAGAGATCCGAGGGTCATGCTGCCTGCGGCGACTTCGCGGGTGGCGAGGAGCATCATTGCGACCATGCCGATGGCGACGATCAGTGCCTGTCCGCTACTGAGCAGCAGCAGTGTCAGCCGGTTCTTGAGACGGGCTTTTTCCCAGGCGGCCAGGTTGTTGTCGTACTGCTGGGCCTCCCGCTCTTCGTTGTTAAAGTATTTGACGGTTTCGTAGTTGAGCAGGCTGTCGATGGCGCGGGTATTGGTTTGCGAATCGATCTGGTTCATCTCCCGGACAAAGCGGTTGCGCCATTCGGTGGTCAGTACGGTGAAGTACACATAGGTGCCGACGCAGGCGACCGTGATGAGGGCGTACCAGGGGCCGAATGCGTAGAGCAGGATGCCGGCAACCAGTGATAACTCGATCAGCGTGGGCACGATATTAAACACCAGCATCCGCATCAGGAACCCGAAACCGCTGCCACCGCGTTCGATGTCCCGGGAGATCCCCCCGGTCTGGCGGGACAGATGAAACTCCAGCTCCAGCTGATGCAGGTGGCGGAATACGTTCAGTACGATCGAGCGCATCGCGCGTTCGGTTATCCGGCTGAATACGTAGTCCCGGGCTTCGCTGAGAAACACCGAACTAAAACGCAGCAGGCCATAGAGAACGACAAACAGCAGCGGGATGACGATCACCTGATGTTGCAGCCGGTCCAGGCTGTCGACAATCATCTTCAGGGCCCAGGGCATGGTGACCGTGGCGACTTTCGCCAGTATCAGCAGGACCAAGGCGCCTAGCAGCCGGTTACGGAACTGCCAGAGATAGGGCCATAGCATCTTCATGACCTGCCAGGTTTCCTGGCGGCTTAGGGCGTTTTCGCTGGCAGCATGGGGATGGCGACGTCGGCTGGACATGGTGGCTCCGGTCCCTGGGATCCGCTCATTGTAGTGCGCCCGTGGATCAGTGCCAATCACCGATTGGCTAACCCGCTGGCTAGCCAGGCAATCGCGGCGTTATCCAGGATGCGCCATCACGGCCGACGTCTTACAATAGTGGCGTAATGCATAACGGCGTAACGTATAACGACGTACAGAATAACGACGTACAGACACCCTGAGCAGGACGTAACGATGGCGGCTAGAGTAATACCCCTGTGTGGTGCGCTGACTGCTGCCGGCCTGCTGTTTATGCTGTTGTCGTTGCTGGGCGTCCCGCTGCCGCCCAGCGTGGCGGGCTTGTGTTACTGGGCGGCGGCGCTACTGGCATGGCCGCGCCTGGTCGTGCGTAATCGTTGGCAATCGTTACTGTTAATCGGTGTCGGTTGTGCCGGACTCGGTTGGCGCGGGTGGCACGGCGGTGAGATCCCCTGGCTGTCGATGCTAACCGGTAGCAGTGTGCTGTTGTCCATGCTGGTGGCGGTAACCTTCCTCTCTTTGATCGGGCTACCTGCCACAACGCAGGCGACCCTGCCGGGGCGGCGGGGTATCGTCTCGACGCTGCTGGGTGTTCACCTGTTTGGTGCCGTGATCAACCTGTCGGCGTTATTTATCATAGGCGACAGAATTGCCCAGAAGAGCGCGACCGGAGTTGCCACGTCAGGCAGTCCGCTGCAGTTAGAACGGCGTCAGGCGATCGCGCTCAGCCGTGGTTTCTCGGTCGCGGCGATCTGGTCGCCTTTTTTTGCCGCCATGGCGGTGGCGCTGACCTATGCGCCCGACATGCAGTTACTGACGCTTTGGGGTGCCGGTATGCCGCTGGCGGTGCTGGCACTGGCAATGACCTATCGGGAGCTGGCGTTGATGCCTGCAGAACCGCCTTTTGCCGGCTATCCCATTCGTTATAGCAGCCTCTGGCTTCCGGCGTTGCTGGCGGTGCTGGTGCTGGTTATTCATGATCAATGGCCAGCTCTGGTCGTACCGGCCATTATCACCTTGCTGTCGCCACTGCTGGCGCTGTTGTCGATGGCGCGCCACCCACGACGCGGCGGACGACGTCTGCAGGGGCATCTTTTCGAGCGACTGCCGCAGATGGGCAACGAACTGCTGCTGTTTCAGTCGGCCGCCATACTTAGCCTGGGTGTTAGCGCCGTCATCGATGGCCTGGAGGGCTGGCAGCTGTTTGATCAGTTCGGTGCCCTACAGGCTTACCTGTGTCTGTTGGTTGGCGTTGGCTTGGCGGTGCTGGGGATTCACCCGCTGATCAGTATCGTGTTGTTACATTCGTTGCTGTCGCCCCTGCTGCCCGATCAAACCCTGGTTGCGCTGTTGTATCTGTTAATCTGGGCCTTGGGGTCGTCGGTGGGGCCGTTATCGGGGATGAATTTATCCATCCAGGGCCGCTACGGGATCGACGGCTACGCCATGATGCGCTGGAATCTCGGCTACCTGGGGCGCATGCTATTGCTGAGTGCGCTGCCTATTGCCTGGTTGGCCGCCTGACCGCCTGACCGCGCGTGGCATGTTGCATGACCCCCAGGCCTGCCGTTTTCTGTTGTCCTGCATTGTTATAAGCTGACGAGTCAATCTGTTTACTTCTGTCTGTGGAGCGTCTTATGCGTTATTGCTATCAAACCCTGTTGATCGCCGGCCTGCTGTTTTTAGCCGGCTGTTCCCCGATCCCTGATCTGCCGGGTCCCTTGGGTATTCCGGGTTTCTAACGGCCATAAAATAGTGTGCAAGATGATGCTGTCTGACCTGTTTTCAGGGTGAATCAGGCGACTGAGGGTAGAATCGTCAGTGTATTAATCAGCCAACTGCTAATCAGCCAACGGCCAGCCATCCCCCGACGGCAATCATCAGGGTGCCGGCCACGCGGTTCATCAGGCGGACATTGCCGCTGTGGGTTAAAAATCGGCTTAATGTCTGCCCCCCGCCGGCGTATAGCAGTAGGCAGAGTAGCTCTATCATCAGAATCATCGTCACCAGGATTGAGATCTGAGGTAGCAGGGGCTGTTGGTCATTGATGAAGGGGGGGAGTAATGACACGAAGAACGCCCAGCCTTTGGGGTTGGCGACGGCGGTAACGAACCCCTGGGTCATCAGTTCTGATCCGGTTGCTCGCAGGCTGCCGGTACGCGCGTGGCTGATGGCCATTTTACCCCGTGAGCGCCACAACTGAACGCCGAGAAACACGAGGTAGCCGCCGCCTAGCCCTTTAAACAACACGAAGGCCTGGGGATACTGCAGCATCAGTGTGGCGACACCCATCACCGAGAGCACCGCGACCAGACCTACGCCGACCAGTTCTCCCGCCATCATCCACAATGTTCGCCGCAGGCCAATGGTCATACCCAGTGTCATCGACAGCGTCATGCACAGTCCCGGTGTCGCCGAAACGGCTAGAAATGTGGGCAGAAAAATTAACAGAACAGAGGCTTCCATGGGGACCTGGCTCCATAAAAAAGTGCCCAGTCTACTCTGTCAGCGGCCGTATGCAATGGTGCTATGGCTGGGCCATGGCAGAAATGACGCGCGCAATCGAACATGAAAAAACCAGTGCTTGACCTATGTGCTGCACCTAGGTTGTACACTCAGGTACAACAAGAGGCAGAAGTGACGTACGGGATATAAACGTGACGTACGAGATTTAAGCGACAGACAAAATATAACCGTGACGAAGAGGGTGAAAGAGCGGCGATGAAAGTTAGCGAACTTGCTCGAGAGGCTGGCATCAGCGCCGATACGGTGCGTCACTACACGCGTATCGGGCTGCTCAAGCCCTGCCGTAACCCTGACAATGGCTATCAGATTTATGACGCTAACGCCTTGAAGAATCTGCGCTTTATTCAAAAGGCCCGGTTACTGGGTTTTGGGCTGCATGAGATCGAGACCATCGTGAATCACGCCCACAGTGGCGCGTCACCCTGCCCGATGGTGCGGACGTTGATGAACACGCATATGCCAAAGGTCCGTCAACAAATCAGCGAGTTGCAGACTCAGCTGGAACGCATGGAGCGAGCGATGGCGACCTGGGAGCAGATGCCCGACAGTTCGCCGGACGGCGAGACCATCTGTCCTTTAATTGAATGCTGGAGCAACACGGAGGAGAAAATCCATGGCTGACCAGGACGTTACCACCCATTCAACGGTCTTGGCGCTTGAGGGCGTCAGCTGTAACGGTTGTGTCAACAAGATCCGTAAGGGGTTGCAGGGGCAAGATCCGGGCGCGGAGATCCACGTTGATCTGCCCAGTAAAACGGCGCGGGTGCTCTCAACGCAATCGGCATCGCAAGTGATCGATCTGATTCAGGCGCTGGGTTACCCGGCGCACCCTGTCGAGGCGACGCCGCACCGGTTTCACACCGAGGGGATCACATGTAACGGTTGCCTGGGCAAGGTGCGCAAGGCGTTGGCCGCTCGCGATGAACGTGCCGAGGTCGACGCGGATTTTAGTGCCAAGATACTCCGTATCCGCAGTGTGCTGGATGAGGCTCAGCTGATCGCAACGGTCTCGGCACTCGGTTATGGTATTCAACCGATCCCACCCGCCGATGCGGCGGGCGATGCCGCGCGGGTCATCGGACGCCAAGAGCCTGCCCGGCATAACCGTGCGGTTGCCGAAGTCGAGCCGCTCACCCCCCCTGCTGTTGAAACGCAAGTGCCTTCTGCGACCCCGATGCCCTCCGCGCAGCCCGCAATCCATCTGGCACTGGCGGGTATGACCTGTGCGGGCTGCGTCAAGAGTATCGATGATGCGCTGTCTGCGATAGCGGGGGTTAACCGTGTCGACGTCAATTTTGGCAGTCGTAGCGCCCTGGTGATTGGCGATCTGCCTGCGGCGCGGCTGATTCAAGCCGTCGAAGACGCCGGTTATGGCGCCAGCGAGGTGCGGGATCCGGATCAGGCCGAAAGTCAGCGCGAAGCCGGTGAAGCGGCTGAGTATCGGCGTAAAATGATCAATACGGTCATAGGCCTGGGGCTTGGTGTGCCGCTTATGGTGACGAGCTTCGTGCACGAGATGAGCGTGTCATCGACGGGCGAACGTGCGTTGTGGGGCTTGGTTGGCCTGCTGACGTTGGCCGTGCTGCTGACTGCCGGCCGTCATTTCTATGTCGGGGCCTGGAAGGCGTTTAAGCACCATAACGCCAATATGGATACCCTGATTGCTACCGGCACAGGGGCGGCCTGGCTGTATTCCATGGTGGTGGTGCTGATACCGGATATCTTGCCGGAAACGGCGCGCGGTCTCTATTTTGAAGCGGCGGCCATGATCATCGGTCTGATCAATCTGGGGCAGGCACTGGAGCTCAAGGCGCGCGGGCGCACCAGCCAGGCGATCAAACGCTTACTGGATCTGCGTACCAAGACGGCCCGGGTCCTCAGGGATGGTCGCTTTGTTGATCTGCCTATCGAACAGGTCCGGCAAGACGATCAGATTCAGGTGCGCCCCGGCGAGAAAATTCCGGTCGATGGTCGGGTTGTTGAGGGGCATAGCACCCTGGATGAATCGATGCTTACCGGCGAACCGATGCCGGTCAAAAAACGTGTGGGGGATGAGCTTTCTGCCGGTACCTTGAACCGCAGCGGTGCACTGACCTTCCGCGCCACCCGCGTGGGCAAAGACACCGTGTTAGCCCAGATCATCGAGATGGTGCGCAAGGCACAGAACAGCAAGCCGCCGATCAGCCATTTAGCCGACCAGGTTTCGGCGATCTTTGTGCCGGTTGTCCTATTGATCGCGGTGGCGACTGCCCTGATCTGGTATAACCTCGGACCAGAACCCCAGGTGGTGCATATGCTGGTCACCGCAACCACGGTGTTGATTATTGCCTGCCCTTGCGCACTGGGTCTGGCGACGCCGATATCGACCATGATCGGCGTCGGCAAGGCCGCCGAGCACGGTATTCTGATCCGCAATGGCGAGGCACTACAGAAGGCCAGCCGTCTGACCACGGTGGTGGTGGATAAAACCGGGACCTTAACCGCCGGTCAGCCCGAGGTCACCGATGTCACCTGCGTCGGCACCTTTACCGAACAACAGGTGCTGGCGCTGGCCCACAGTCTGGAGCGACGCTCGGAGCACCCGCTGGGCGAAGCGCTGGCGAATTACGCCCGTCGCTATGCGATCGAACAGGACATAGAACAGTTTGAGGCGTTATCCGGGCTGGGTCTGCAGGCGCGAGTGGCCGGGCAGCAGGTCGTGATCGGCAACCCGCGCCTGATGGCTCAGCAGGGGGTCGATATCACGCCAACGCAGTCCTCGGCGCAGGCGTGGGAAGCGCAAGCACGCACGGTGGTGTATATGGCGGTCGATGGCGAATTGGCGGCCCTGTTTGGTATCGCCGATCCGATTAAGCCCGATGCGCGGGCCGCGATTCAGCGCCTGCAGCGCGATGGCGTGAAAGTCATGATGCTGACCGGTGATAACCCAGCCACGGCGGCGGCGGTCGCCAAGGCGACGGGCATTGACGCTTTCCGCGCACAGCTGATGCCCGAAGATAAGCTGGCCGAAATCCGCCGCTTGCAAGCCGGTGGCGACGTGGTTGGCATGGCCGGTGACGGGATTAACGACGCGCCGGCGCTTTCCCAGGCCGATGTGGGGTTTGCTATCGGCTCCGGTACCGATGTGGCGATTGAAAGCGCCGATATCACCTTGATGCGCGGTTCGCTGCACGGTATTGCCGATGCCATCGAGCTCAGCCGGGCGACATTGAAAAACATCAAACAAAACCTCTGGGGTGCCTTTGCGTACAACACCCTCGGTATACCCATTGCTGCCGGGATTTTATTCCCCTTCACCGGCTTGCTGTTAAACCCGGTCATTGCTGGCGTGGCCATGTCGCTGTCTTCGGTGACGGTCGTCAGTAATGCCAATCGGCTGCGTTTCTTTCAAGCCAGTCGCCATGATGCGGCGCTTCAGGAGCTGAAATCATGATCACGCTGATGGTTAATCTCGTTGGTTTACTGTTGATGGCGGGCATTGTCTGGTGGTTCTGGCTCTATCACCGTGCGCCCGCAGCGCTTGCCGAGGGCGGCGCGATACAGATCACGGTGGAACATGGCGTCTATGTACCGGACCGTGTTCGTATTCCTGTCAATAAGCCCACGACATTGCGCTTTTTGCGCAAGGATCCTTCATCCTGTGCGGCCATGGTGGTTTTTGACGGGCTGGGTCTCAGTGCAGCGCTGCCGGTGGGTGAAGTGACAGAGGTTGTCGTTGCGCCGTCTAAGGCAGGCGAGTACCGCTTTAGCTGCCAGATGCAGATGTATCGGGGCACGCTGGATGTTTTTGACTCCTGAGGGACAGCTGTACTCTACGCAGGGTGGACCAGGAGCTGTGGGCGGGCTGTTATTAAGGTCGCAGCGTAATACCAAGCAAAAAATGTTGCCTTAATAGACGGTTCATGGATAAACCGCCACGAGAGACAAGGATGGACAGGTGCCGGCCTTGTCGCCATCAAAAGACCGAACGGATCGGTATGTTGATGCCAGGTTAATAGGGCTTGCTGGGCTGATAATGTCGGCGGGACAGGGTCAGAAACAGGGCCGCCGATACCCCCGCAGAACTCAATACCATGCACATCACGATGATCTGGTAGCGAGCAGCGATTAACGGCGAGACACCGGACAATATTTGTCCGGTCATCATGCCGGGCAGCGACACAATGCCGACGGCCATCATCATATTCACCACGGGAATCATCCCGGCCCGGTACGCGGTGTTGCGGGCCGCAGGGAAGGGTTCGTTACGCCCCATTTCTGCGCCCATACGCTCGGCACACAGGCTGACGGTATTCATTGCGTTCGCGAAAATCATACCGGCCAAAGGCACCATATATTGGGTACGGTACCAGGGATCGAGGTCAAGAACCCATTGGGTGATCACGGCCAGTGTGGCCCCGCCCCCCAGCAAGATGGCCAGCAGGGCGTGACGCAGCAAGACCCTACGCTGCGGCCCGGTGTTATCCAGCGCGATCCAGCCCGATGCGCAGAGCATCACCGCCAGGACCAGCAGTACGATCCAGGCGCTTTCGGCGGCAAAAATAAAGGCTAATACGTAACCGATCAGCAGCAGTTGCACCAGCATCCGCGCAACGGCGTACAAGAGGTGGCGGCCGTCCAATTGCCAGCGCAGATGCAGCACCAGCACCGGGACGACCAGCCCCAGGGCCAGCGCAAGGTCGGTTAGCGTGATGGTTTCAACAACATGGTTCATGGCACTGACCTGAAGTGGCGCGGCAACGGTATGAAGGCTGATTATGCAAACCCTTGGCGGGCGGGTAAAGCGGGGCGAGTGTCACAGCGTGCTTCTTATCTGTTCTCGGCCAGCCTCCTTGGGGTTGTCACTGCGGCGAAACCTTGTTTAATTCTGCCATTGTGTACGGTGGTGGCTTTGTTATGCTAAATAACCAGGCTGCCTATATTGATATTGTAGGTCTGAGCACCGGCCCGTTGGGTCTGCGAAAGTTGAAACCGTTGGATAACTGGGGATGCTATGAGTCAAGCAAGTGATGTAAAAGCGCGCAATTCTGATGCTGTTTTGATCGAGAAGGAGATGCAGGACGTGGCGGCTATCCGTCGTCCCCTCTAAGCGGGTGCAACTGCACGAAGTTGCTGAATTTGCGGGGCCTTGCATTGGCGGCCACTGTTAACTCATCCCTGATCTGGTCTATTAACCCGCCGGGTTAATAGTTAAGCGGCTTACAGTTATTTTATATTAGGCAATAAGCTCATGAAAAGAATGGATAAAATCGATATATCTGATGCCTACCGTTTGGTTATTATGCGCGACTTCTTGCTCAGAGTTGTTAGTTGATTGAGGCCGTTCCCCACCAGGTCCAGTCCACCATGCGGTGAAATAATCTCAATTTTAAACTGCTCTATCTGAAGGTTTACATCATCAAAACCACTGACAGAGTGAATTTAAGTCAGTGCGTTTTTTACCGTTAAAAGCCTTGTAGTTGCAGGGTTAGAGGCATTTGAGGTGGCTTTTAAGCCACGGATTCAGATAGAATCCTATTAGATATAGACAAAGAGGCTTTTATGTCCCGTTTTTTACATTTCGTACTTCTATCCATTTTTTTAACCGGAAATGCATTCGGAAACCAAGACAGGTTAGCGCTTGTCATTGGAAATAGTGCTTACTCAAATGCATCACTCTCCAATCCTGTAAATGATGCAGTGGATGTTGCATCTGAGCTTAGGCGCCATAATTTTAAAGTAACACTCTTAACTGATGCTGACCAAAAAACAATGGAAGACGCTATCAGGCAGTTTGGTCGTAAATTAAATCAAGGTAGTACGGGCTTGTTCTACTTTGCAGGACACGGTGTTCAGTCTGATGGTCAAAACTACCTGATACCACTGGCTGCAGATGTAAGTACTGAAACAGACCTAAGATACAAAGCGGTCAATCTAAGCATGATACTAGATCAAATGAAGGTCGCTGCAAATCCTATTAATATGGTTGTTCTTGACGCATGTCGTAACAATCC
The DNA here is from genome assembly GCA_041586615.1 of Motiliproteus sp. GTDB lineage: Bacteria > Pseudomonadota > Gammaproteobacteria > Pseudomonadales > Balneatricaceae > Motiliproteus. Next base: position 58,436 of record JBFGZS010000020.1, read on the forward strand.
TTTACAACGAAAGTTTAGATCTAATTCAAGAGGCCTTGCTCGCGTATCAAAGACACCAAATGGTTTTTTATTAGCATATGCAACAGCACCTGGAGAACTTGCTTTAGATGGAGAAGGAAGAAATGGAATATACACAAAACACTTTCTTGACTCTTTGAAATATAATTCACACCTGCCGGTAGAGCTTCTTTTTAAAGAAGTACTAAAGGGAGTTAAAAATGAGACCAGAGGAGTGCAAATACCATGGGTTACAGCATCATTAGAACGTGACTTCTATTTTAACACCAGTAATACATCGACGCAGAGAGTCAAAGAAAAATACATGCCAATGTCCTCTGACGAATCATTCGTTTCTATCATTGATCTATCTAAAGATAAGAAAGTGGCACATAAGATAGGGACTGGATTCTTTATTTCGTCTACAAGTGTCGTTGCAACTAGCTGGGAAAATGTTCGCAGAGGAAATCAATTATATGCATACGATCCAAAAACGAAAGAATTCTCACCAGCAGTTGTGATAAAAAATGATCCTAAGTACGATATAGCCATACTCGGTACTTCATTGCCTGCAAAATTATCCCGAAAAGTTGAATTCATACCAAGCATAGGCTCTGGTTTGAAAGTACTTCACACAGAAAATGGTGAAACGATTGAGATTTCGGACTCACATGTAATTGATGAACAGAAAAGTGATATAGGAACGATACTGAGGGTTTCATCAATAAATAATAACATTCAAACTGGTGGCTTAGTAAAAGATTCAGAGAACAAAATTGCGGGCTTATATTCTTTCCCTATAGAAAAAGATAATGAAGGGGGGGCGTACTTGATCCCCATTGATACTCTTATTAAAATGATACCTCGCTATGTTACCAATGAAAAAGAAGCCGCGAGTTTTGATAGGAATATTTTCGGTCGTATAATAAATACACCTATTACCAGAGATGCTAGTGAAGAAGCCGAAGACTGGCTTGATAAATCTAATGACGCTTTCGAGGACGGAAATTGGTTCGAAGTTATACGTACCGCAGATGTTGCGTTGCGTAACAATCCTGCTTACCTAGAAGCATACCTAAATAGAAGTGGAGCATATATAAATCTTGGTCTTATCGCAAAAGCCAAAGAAGACCTCGAGAAATCCATAATAATAAATCCCAATTCACCTCCTGTGCTATTTAACTGGTCAATAATCTACGAAAAAGAAGGAAAGCTAAGAACAGCCCTCGAATATCTAACGAGATCTTGTGTCGATAATTTCAAATTATCATGCTCAAGAATAGAAGCTATTACAGGATACCATCCGACAAATGAATCTGATTGGTTCTTAGACCGCGCAAATGAGTTTTTCGATAATCAAAACTATTTTTTAACCGCATCACTTGCTAGCCGCGCACTTACTTCAAATCCTAGAAATTCTAATGCATATATAACAAGATCAGCCTCACTAACAACCCTTGAACAACCTCTCGATGGACTTAGAGATGCCGATACAGCAATTAATTTAAATCCAGATTCGGCATTTGCTTACAATAATAAGGGGTTTGCTCTCGAGCGCTTAGGAAAAACTGTTGACGCTTACATCGAATACCAAAAGGGATGTGTTATACAGGAAAAGAGCAATCCTAATTTTATTGCTTGCTTAAACAGTAGTCGTATTAAACCATTTTAAAGCGTTATACAAAAATACCGAATTATTATTTAGAGATAAAAGCTATGAAAAACAAAACACTGGGGCGCCTAGTTCTCACCATTCTATCAGGCTCAGTATTACTTGGTTGTACCTCTCAGCCTGACATCCAACAAGCCAGTCTATCTCAAACTGAAAATATACCTGATTGGGTTTTAAACCCAATAAAAGAGAATGGCATCGCCGCTTCAGACTGTGTTACTTATGGAGGCAATATTTCCATAGATAGAAAACTAGCCATTGCAAATGCAAGAGCAAATATAGCACAACAAATAAGTTCCAGAGTTACGGCAATGGATAAAACGTATGCTCGTAGAGTTGATAGCCAAGAAGTACAAAATATTGGCCAAAGTTTTGAAAGTGTTTCGAAGCAAATTTCAAATGAAGAATTAAGAGGTGCACAGGCTGTTAAAGTTGACATTGTACATATCGACGGAAAAAAACACCTTTGCGCTCTAGTTGAGCTCAGAAACACGACAAGGGATATATTCGAACATATAGTTAAAAGCAGCGAGAAAAAATTAAGCGCCATGGATGATTCTGTCTTGTATGAAGAGTTTAAATCATACAAGGCTCAGGAGGCGCTAAAACTTGAGATACAAAACAGCTCTGTAGACGGCTGATGCTAATTTGTCTGGCAAGAAAAAACCGGGTTTAGATATAAAATAATTCGTCGGATGTATCATTGATTTGTTCGGCGAATGCCCCTCTCTTGCAAATAAATTAAATTTCAGTTTTTTAGGGTTGAAAAAACAAGTGTGTTCTCTGCTATCTTTGTTCTCTTAGCCCTGGATTTATGAATCTTTTTTAAACCTCTGGTTTTTAATAGTGTAGTGCTCACGCTCCCCTTGCTGCCGTTTATAATAAAAAAACCTGTTCCATTGTCGTATATATAATCAGGTATCGATTTGCGTAAACTTTTGTTTGACGCTACTAACTGTAAATACTCAACCCCAAATGGCTCCGTTATCTGGAACTCTCCAATTTCAACATAGCGGCCTACTAATTCATCAGAAATATAAATTAAAAATCTATCGGCACCAGAGCTTTCTGATAATTCTAACAGATAAGAATATTGCTCTTCTTTTCTCACAATATGGCCTATCACATAAAACCAGCCAGGCTCACTCAGCTTGACATAAATACTAACAACTTCTCCTTTTTTGAAAAATAAATTTTCCCTTCCTGCATGTGATGTAATATCTACATAAAAGTCTTGATCATTAATGGCGTTTTCTTCGACTAATAATTCAACTTCTGAAGAAACCGGTTTCGCTCTAAGTCCTATATAGGCTTCTTTTTTTATTTTAACAGTTCTGTTAAGAACAGCATTATTAAAATCATCACTTAAAGTGATGATAATGTGTACGTCATCGTTATCTAGGATGTTATATTCTCCGGTCAAATAGTAAGAGGCTTTAAGCGGGTTTTTTACTGAGTTTAGCTTTTCATCAAGATGATCGCTCAACACTCTTGCAAAAGGTGTGACCTCAGAAGTATTTCTGAGTCTAGCTGGCATAATAAATATATCATTTTGATTTATTCCAGAGGAGATAACCTCAGCTGCTGCAGTCAGAGTGTCCGCACCTTCTTTGATATTCAGAAGAATATCATCGAGTTTAGAAGCTCCATATAATTCTTCTCCAATGTTTTTAGCACCTAATGATATAGCCACAAGCCGTAATTTATTGAATCTAATTAGATCGTCTTTTTGAGACTTTACCATTTTAAAAAGAGAGGTATCCTCTTCGGCTTGCTGTATATGATTTTTTCTACTATTTATTCTTTTTCTGATATCATTTGTTTCTCTTATATAAAATGGCAATGACTTTTTAGTCGATAAGGTTGCTATAGCTTTAAAATCTCCATCTTTTTCTTTATGGATTTCGAAGTCAGCACCTACAATCGGCAAGTTGGAATAAGTGCGAACGCTACTTCTTGAGCCACAATCATTGTTTTTCTCGCCTTTTTTTATACAACTAAATATCTCCGATTCAACATCGACACTTAAAGCTGTCGATAATTCAGATAAGGCTTGTCTTTTTGATTCGTTTATCGTTTTAGC